>NZ_JBHJYK010000040.1:0-46165 GCF_042269865.1 Streptomyces sp. NPDC055966 | reverse complement strand
CGCACACCGACGGACGTCGCAGCCCACCTCGACCAATACGGAACCCACCTCCCGACCCGGATCAAACCCGCATGTTGATTCTCTGCGGGCCCTTAGGGCTTGCAGAGAATCAACATGCTGATTTGATCTCCGTGGGGCTGCGGTTCGCGAGGAACGCCGTGACGTCAGCGGGGGTGCGGAACCTGGCGGTCGAGGGCGGGATCGTGTAGCCGTGCTCGGCCAGGAGGGGCTGAACTTGGTGGACGGCCCTGGTGAGGGTGCTTCCGGTGACTCCGAAGAGCTGGGCAAGCAGATCTCTGGTGCCGAGTTTGCGCAGGTAGAGCACGGTGGCCAGGACTCTGTCGGCGGTGGTCAGCTTGTCCTTGGCCCCTGCACCGCGAGCACGGATGCGTTCGCCTCCTCGCTGCTGGAGCCGTCCTTGCTCACGTAACTCGTCCAAATCCACGGCCAGTTGGCTGATGAGTTCGTCCAGCGCGGGTTCGGGCATGCCGGTCAGCTCCGGGTCGTGCAGACTCCTTGTGAAGGGCTGCGGGGACGGGCCGCCGGCTGACCGTGGGTTCTGGGCTGCGCCGGTGGTGTCGCGGGGGTGAGGGTGGAGGGTGTAGTTCCAGTCGCCGTGGAAGCGGTGGCGGTGCATGGGCAAGGCGTCGATGTCGCGGTCGGTGACCTTGATGCCCGTGTCGTAAGTGCCCGGGTCGAGTTCGGCGTGAACTTTCAGCCCGGTGCGGGTGGTGGTCGCCGCGATGCTGTTGACGATGACGTCGTGGCTGGTGAGCGGTCGGCCGCGCCAGTTCATGGAGATGTGGGAGAACAGCCGGTGCTCGATCTTGTTCCACTTCGATGTGCCCGGCGGCATGTGGCAGACCGTGACGTCCAAGCCCGTTTCGGCGGCCAGGGCTGCGAGTTCCGTCTTCCAGGCGCGGGTGCGGTAGCCGTTGGACCCGCCCGCGTCCGCAGTGATCAGCAGACGCGTGGCGGCCGGATAGTCGTGCTGGCCCCGGGCCTGCCACCAGCGGCGGATCGAGGCGACAGCGAACGCGGCGGTGTCGTGATCGGTGCCGACGCTGACCCAGCCGGTGTTCGCGGCGATGTCGTAGATCCCGTAAGGGATCGCCTTGCCCGGTCCCTGCCGGTCCAGGAAATCGTGCGTCTTGACCAGTACCGGCTCACCGGCAGGCCGCCACTGGTGGCCCGCGTTCTTGTAGTCGCCGACGAGTTCCTTCTTCTTCGCATCAACGCTGATCACCGGCTGGCCGGCGTCCATATGCTGCCTGGCCCGCTCGTTGATGTAGCGGAACTGGGCGTCACGGTCCGGATGCTGCTTGCCCTCGATGGTCTTGGCACCGGCCTGCAGGCTGAAGCCCTCCTCACGGAGCAAGTCCCCGACCGTGTCCGCGCTCACCTTGTGCCCCTGACGGGTGAGCTCGGCCGCTAGGGTCCTGGTCGATTTCACCGTCCAACGCAGTGGCGACATGGGATCGCCGCGCTCGTCAGGTTCCACCAGTGCCAGCAGCGCGCGCCGCAGTCCCGGATCAAGGTCAGCGACCTTCTTACGGCCACCACCGGGCCTGCGCACCCGGCCCAGAGGCTCCTCGCCGGCCTCCAGCTCGTCCACGCCCTTGCGGACTGTCGTCTCGCTGACCTGGGCCGCCCGTGCGACCGCCCGGATACCGCCGTGCCCCAGGATCCGGGCCTCGGCTCCCATCAGCAGACGCCGCTGCCGCTCGTCCAGGTGTGGGAACAACACCCCGAACTTCACGGCGAGTTGACCACGGACCTCATCGGAGACGCTCATATCACAACAACGAGCCGCATCACACGAAGCAACACCTTGATTCTCCGCAAGCCCTTAGCCGACCCTCCCACGCACGTGGCCAACCTGTTGGGCGTTTCATCCCGTAACTGCACCGCCCCGAGCACCCTGCCGGCCGCGTGCCGCCGCACCGCGGCCGGATGCTCGGCGCGGGCGGTGCGCGGACCATTCACCTCGGGCGCCTGGGTACGCGCGGGTTGCCGCCGTCAGCACACGGGCGGAGGCTGAACCACTTCCTCAACAACGGTTGGGAGTCGTCGTGGTGTGGAGGTTGCCTATGCCCAGCGGAGTGGTGAAGTGGTTCGAGCGCGAACAGGGACGCGGCGTCATCACCCGAAACGGCGACGGTGAAATCACCGCTCAAAGCCCGGCCGTCCGTGACAGTGCAAACCGAGGACTCCTCGCCGGCCAGCAGGTGTGCTTCGACGTCGACCGCGACGCCGACGGTCACCGGGCCGAGAACATCAGCCGTCCGACACCGGGATGCTGCGAGCCAACCGCCAGTCGACAGGCCGAACCCCCGATGTGGCCGGTCCCGAGCATCCCTGGCAATGACGCAGAAGACACCTGCCCGTGGTGCATTCGCATGCAAGAGGCCGACACCACCAAGCAGTGAGGGCCGGCGAGAAACCACAGCAAACAGATCCCGCGCGCCGCTCCGCCACGTAGCGGTGCGGCGGCGCGCGGTTCACAGGCGCAGGACGATCAGCGCGATGTCGTCGCGGGCGCCGCTACTGACGCCGAGGTACGCGAGCAGGGCATCGGCGAGGCGCTCGGGATGTGGCGGGCATGGCAGGCGAGCGCGTCGGTGAGGCGTTGCAGGCCGGCGTCGATGTCCTCGCCGCGGCGTTCGATGAGGCCGTCGGCGAACTGTGCGCGCGAGTAGCGGTCAGGGAGGCCGCGCGTGCGGCATGGGCAGAGGGGATCGAGCACCGACTGCAGCTGCGGGCGCTCTCCGAAGCCGGCCTGGCCGACTCGGCGGGCACGAGGCAGCCTGACGCCCCCTCACCCGGGCCCGCCGACCTTGCCCTGCCAGGAGGCGTCGCCTGCTGTCCGCGACCGACCGCGTCAAGCTCGTGTGCCGTCCGGCCTCGGCCGATGAAAGCTGCAGACCGACTCCGAGGGGCTCTTCACCAGCGCCCAAGCTTGATCACGAACGGGTGCGGAATAAACTTTCAGGTAGCGACTATTCCCACCCTAGGGAAATACTACAAATAGTTGTGATTTGAGGACTTCTCAGAGGGCTACTAGCATCTGGATATGCGTCAATCCGCTGTTCAACTTGTCTTTACGGCTGTCCAGTTGCCTCTCGCAACCATCGCGGTGGGAACTGTTTCGGTATCTGCGTTCAGGAGGCAGGTTGCACGGAACCAGGCCAAGCAGGAGTGGAGAGCTGCCGCCGCCCTCCACGGCCGACGGGGCAAACCTCTGCGGCCAGCCCATGAGTCGGCCGGTCTCCCATCCCGTCATGCCGACGACCCGCGGCGAGGCGGCGGTGATGTCCGAAGCGGCTTGACGCCGAGACACGGCAGATGCCCCGATGCACTCAGGCCGGAGACAGAAAGTCCCGCGAAAAGCCTGGAATCCGTACAGGAGTGGGCCGACGTGCGCAGTGCGGTGAGTAGATCCCAGGACGCACTCCCCCTCGGCCGGAGCCCCCTTGCGGGGACGTGTGACTGACTACTTGTGGCGGTGGCCGCAGCCGGCACAGATCTCATACGCGTCGCCATTCTCGCCACGGCAGAAACTGCAGGTCCACGAACGCCACAGGCTTCCGAGAATTACAGCGCGACGGCATCAGACCGGAACTCAGGCGAGTACTTCGACACCCCCGACGGGAACTCCTGCCCTTCGGATCCTCACGATCCAATGATCAGGGTGTCCACGATCAAGGGCTAATACTCCAGTGCGAGTTTGTGATCTGTGTGCTTCGACCGTGCCTGAGTGCGGGCCGCGACCGGGGGTCACGTCCGGCGTCGGCGGCGCCAGTAATGAACGGTGACTGCCAGTAGCAGCGGCCCCCAGAGGATGATGGGCGCGTAGCAGAGGTTCAGGACCACGACGGAGATGCCGTGGGGAGCGTCGGGGTCCGGATTGACGAACATGTTGTGGATCAGGCCCGCGGAGTACAGCATGACCAGGCCAGCTCCGACCAGGGCGGGGATCACTGCGGCCGGGACCGGCACTGAGCGGCCGCGCAGGCCCGGCACCCAGCGCGGCCAGACCTCGCCCCAGGACTGCACCAGGCCGAGCGTCAGGAAGGCGAAGACCTCCGAGAACACCGTCAGGCCCACGATGTAGAGCGACCCCCAGCCGGGCACGTGGAGCGTCCTTTTGGCCTCCGGCCCGAAGCCCATCATCCAGCCCCAGGCCATCGGGAGCCGCCATAGGCTGGACGGCAGCGGCGTCAGGACCGCCAGGCGCGCTGCGTTGCGCGCCCAGCGCGGGACATCGGGCAGGGTCTGCAGGGCGGAGAATATTGGCATGGCGACGATCCTGGCCGCAGTGCCGACCTCGCCGCGTCGGCCTCCGGTCGCAAATGGATCATGCCCCAGCAGGAGCTGTCCGTCCGCCTCGGGTCGCACGCGCCCGCCCGGCGACCCGGACCCACCCGGTACTCCAGTGCGTTTCGTGATCTGTCCAGCGGGCTCGCCGGCGATTCGGCGACGGTAGTGGCTGCGTCGGGCTGTTGCTTGGTGGCGTCGGCGCCAGTTGGACCAGTGCAGCAGTTTGGTCGCTGTCACGGCTGGTGGGTTGAAGACGGCGGCGAGCAGGTGGCGGATTTCCGGGACGGTCAGCGTGATCGGATCGCAGCTGCGGGCGAAGTGGTGCGTATCTGCGGGCGGTTCGCGGGTCGCGTCGGAGACGAGGGCGGTCAGGAAGGCCAGGGCGAGCATGGCAAGCGTGATGTGCCGGTGCCATGAGGTCCAGTTGCGGACCTGATAGTGGTCGAGTCCGACCTGGCTCTTGGCGGCCTGGAAGCACTCCTCGACGTTCGCCGGTGGACCCGTTGCGTCGGATGAGCAGGTGCCGATGGCTGCCGGTGTCGATGTGGATCCAGGCCCAGTGCACCGGCAGGGGCGGGCGGCGGAATCGAAGGCGGAGAGCGTGGTCGGCGCGGGGAGGTTGAGCCATCGGTTGGCCAGCGGCCGCCTGAGGGCGGGTGCCGATGGTGTGGTGGCAGGCGGATCCGCCGCGGGCAGGATGGCTGTCGCCTCCGCCATGTGGTGGCGGACGGCGGCGAGAACACGCTCCAGCGGGACGGGGACGCGGCGAGTGTGACAGCCAGGATCACCCTGAGACCGGCGCGCTGACCCAGCTGGAGGACGGCCCACAGACGTCTTCCGTCTGCGTGACGGTTGCCCATCCCATCCACCGTGTGGATAACCCGGATACGGGATTCGGATTGCGCTGGGGATGGCACCGGCGCTTTGGCGCCCCCATAGTCGTCGCTACCGCACGCCGCTGTCCGGATGCTGCCGGCATGCGCGTTCCCCCGGCATGCCGTGCGTTGTCGGTGCCCGTGAGGCATGCCCGCTTCCTTACGCCGTCCCCTGGAGTCGACATGCCCGGTTCCGTGCCCCCGCCGCCTCCCGGCGCGATCGATGCCACCGCTCCGTCATCCGCCGCCGTGTCGGGCCCGGCCCATCTGCTGCGGGTGACCCTTCTGATGGCGGGCAGCTGTCTGCCGATCCTGGGGGCGGTGCTGATCGCCCCCGTGCTGCCGAAGATGCAGGACCACTTCGCGTCGGTCCCGGGGGCCAAGGCGCTGGTGCCCCTCGCGTTGACCGTCCCGGCGCTGGCGCTGGCGCTGCTGGCCCCGTTCGCCGGTGTGATCGTGGACCGGGTGGGCCGCAAGCGCCTGCTGATCGTGGCGACTCTCCTGTATGCCGTGCTCGGCACGGCTCCGCTCTGGCTGGACTCGCTGGGCGGCATCATCGCCAGCCGCGCCCTGGTCGGAGTCGCCGAGTCCGCGATCATGACCTGCTGCACGACCCTGATCGGCGACTACTACAGCGGTCACCGGCGGGTGAAGTACCTCGCCCTGCAGACCATGTGCGCCTCCGCGTCGGCCACCGTCTTCTTCGTGCTCGGCGGCGCCGCCGGGTCGGCGGGCTGGCGCGTGCCCTTCTGGGCCTACGCCGTGAGCCTGGTGCTCGCCCCGCTGATGGCAACCGCCCTGCCCAACCCGGCGGTCCGTGCGGACGGCGACGAGGCTCCGGCCGAGACGGAGGCCCTGCGCTCGTTCCCCTGGCGGCAGCTGGCGGGCATCTGCGCCCTCACCTTCTTCGGGGCGATGGTCTTCTACACCGTTCCGGTGGAGATGTCGTACCTGCTTGACGACCTCGGGGTGGAGAACCCCGGCGTGATCGGACTGGCCACCGCGATCGCCAGTGCCGCCACCGTGGGCGGAGCGGTCACCTTCGCCCGGCTCAAGCGTTCTCCCGACCCGATGCTGCCCGTCGTTCTCGCGGTCTGCGCGGTCGGCTTCGGGGTGATCTTCCTCGCGGGCAACGCCCCGCTGCTGGTCATCGGGGCGGTCGTCAACTGTGTGGGAACCGGCATGCTGCTGCCCGCCCTTCTCACCAGTGCCATGTCCCGCCTGGCGTTCGAGGACCGCGGCCGCGGCACGGGGCTGTGGATGGCGGGCTTCTTCGGCGGTGAGTTCGTCTGCCCGCTGGTGCTGCTCGCCGGGGAGTCTGCCGTCGGCAGTCTCGCCGGTGCGGTGGGCGTGCTGGGGCTGGCCGCCGCGCTCGTCGCGGCGGGGCTGTGGGCGGCCCGCCGCCGGGTGGGCGCCGTCGATCCCCGGCCGTTGCCAGAGCAGTTGGCCTGATGGTGCGCAGGACGACCGCCGAGAGCGCGTCGATCACGGGCTGCCGCCGGGCCCGGTCAGAGCCGTCCCGGCGGCAGCAGCCCCGCGCTCTGGTCGACGGGCACAGCCTTTCCTGGGCCCTTGCCATTGCTGTAGCCGTTGCCCGCCAGCGTCGCGCCCACCTCCGCGGCCTTCTGTCGCAGCCAGATGTGGCCCGCGTCCTGCGCGTGCACCGGGTGCCACCACATCGCCTCCCGCACCGGTACCGCCTCGAACGGGCAGGGCAGGACGCGCACCGCCGCGGATCGGACCGCCTTCCGCGCCAGGCGCTCCTGGATCATCGCGACCCGACGGGTGCCTTCGACCATGGGCGGCAGCAGCTGGAAGGTCTGCACGGACACCTCCACCTGGGGACTGATCCCTATCATGCTGAGCTGGCGGGCCGCGGGGGCGTCGTAGGGACGCTGGTAGACGGCCCAGGGCAGACGCCCCAGCTGGTCCAGGGTGAGTTCGTCACCGATCTCAGGGTGATCATCGGCGACCAGGCACAGCCAGCGGTCCTGGTGGAGGTCGACGGCGGGGAAGCCGTCGATGACGCCGTGCGGCATCAGCAGTCCGTCGACGGTGCTCAGCACCGCGGCGGCGTTCTCCACGACGGACGGTGCCGGGTGCTGGAAGGTGAGCCGGATGCCGGGCGCCTCCTCGTGCAGGGTGCGGGCGAGTGCGGCACCGAACACGGCCGCCCCGTAGTCGGAGGCGAGCAGGGTGAACTCACGTGACTCCGCCGCCGGGTCGAAGTCGGCCTGGCTGGCGAAGACCCGCTCCAGCAGGTCGCACGCGGTGGCGCTGCGGTCGCGCAGGGCGGCGCCGAGTGGTGTCAGCTCGTAGGCGTTGCCGGTCCGGGCGAGCAATTCGTCGTCGAAATGGCGGCGCAGCCGGGACAGCGCAGCGCTCATGGCTGGCTGGCTGAGGCCGATGCGCTCGCCGGCCCGGGTGACATTGCGCTCCTCCAGCAGCGCGCGAAGGGCGAGGACCAGATTGAGGTCGAGTCGGGACAGGTTCACCGGGCAACCACCTAGCAACGAGAGTCATCCATGGCATGGATTCGATGCATCCACAGGATTGATTTCCGTGATTGGACGATCGGGGTCAGAGTAGACCCCAACCCCGCAGGAGGAAATCTGATGGCAATGCGCGCGCAATCAGCCGGCCCGTTCGCGCTCGGCACGTTCTCCGCTCCGGACGGGGAGCCGTTTCCCGGCCTCTTGGTCGAAGACCGGGTACTCGATCTGCGCAGCGCCCTGGACTGGGCGCCATCGGATCTGCGCGCCGTGGTGCAGCGGTGGGAGGAGACACTCCCCCTCCTGCACGCCCTGGCAGACGACGACGCCCTCGGCTGGCGGCCACTGGAGGGCCTGCGGGTGCACGCCCCCATCGAGCCGCGGCAGATCTTCCAGTCCGGCGCCAACTACCGGCAGCACGTGATCGACCTGGAAGTCGCCCACCGCTCCCCGGACGACCCGCGCACGGTCGAGGAGGCACGCAAGGAGATCGCCGCGGTCATGGACCGCCGGGCCGCCGAGGACCTGCCGTACGTGTTCATCGGTCTGCCGAGCGCGATCACCGGCCCGTACGACGACGTGCTCCTGCCCGCCTGGGCCGAAAAGCCGGACTGGGAGCTGGAGTTGGCGGCCGTCATCGCAAGGCCCGCCTACCAGGTGACGGTCGAGGAGGCCCTGGAGTACGTCGCCGGGTACACCATCGCCAACGACCTCACCGACCGCGCCACCGTGTTCCGCCGGGACATGAAGGCCATCGGCACCGACTGGCTGCGCAGCAAGAACGCTCCCGGTTTCACGCCGCTCGGCCCGTGGCTCGTACCCGCCGAGTCGATCGCGGACACCGGTGACCTGCGGGTCACGCTCAAGCTGAACGGCGAGACCATGCAGGACGAGTCCACTGAGGACATGCTCTTCGGAGTCGCCCGGTTGGTGTCGTACGCCTCGCAGACGGCTCAACTCCTGTCCGGTGACCTGGTGTTGACGGGCAGCCCGGCCGGCAACGGCATCCACTGGGGACGCCTGCTGCGCGACGGCGACGTCATGGAGGGTTCCATCACCGGTCTGGGCGTGCAGCGCACCCGCTGTGTCGCGGAGGGAACGGCATGAGCCTGGACCGCCGCGACCCGGAGGGCGCGATCGCCGAGGCCGCCAAGGCGTACTCCAACTGGGGGCGTTGGGGTGAGGACGACGTGCTCGGCACTCTGAACTTCCTCGACGAGGCCAAGCGGCGCGAGGGCGCGGCGCTCGTGCGCCGCGGCGTCAGCTTCTCGCTGTCGCAGCGGTTCGACATGCACGGCCCGCAGAAGGGCTGGCGCCGACGGACCAACCCGGTGCACACCATGCTCGACACGGGCACCGACGCGGCGCTGGGCAACCAGGGTTTCCCGCACGGCATCGGCGGCGCCGACGACGTGATCGCGATGCCGCTGCAGTGCTCCACCCAGTGGGACGGCCTCGGGCACATCTTCGACCACGGCAAGGCGTGGAACGGACGGGCCGCCGAGAAGGTGGTCACCTCCGACGGAGACCTTGTCACCGGCATCGAGCACATGGCACCGTACGTCGCCGGCCGCGGCGTGCTGCTCGACTTGGGCCTGGTCGTCGGCACGGACGGAGAGCTGCCCGACGGGTTCGCCGTCACCGAGGAGCACCTCAGGCAGACCGCCGAGGCGCACGGGGTGACCGTCGGCCGCGGCGACATCGTCCTCGTCCGCACCGGACATCTCGCCCGCGCCCGGCGGGCCGGCTGGGGCGACTACGCGGGCGGCCCCGCGCCCGGCCTGTCGTTCACCACCGCCGGCTGGCTGCACGGCACCGAGATCGCCGCCATCGCCACCGACACCTGGGGTTTCGAGGTCCGCCCCAACGAGTTCGACAACTCCTTCCAGCCGCTGCACCAGGTCGTCATCCCCAACATGGGCCTGCTGCTCGGCGAGATGTGGGACCTCGACGCACTCGCCGCCGACTGCGCCGACGACGACGTGTACGAGTTCTGGCTCACCGCCGCTCCCCTCCCCATCACCGGGGCCGTCGGATCCCCGGTCAACCCGATCGCCGTCAAGTAACCCGCACAACTGCCGGATGCGCCGTTCCCCGGACAGCAGCGGCGCATCCGGCCCGCACCCCCGTCCCCCCGGCCCGCACTCCCAGCGGGCGAGCCGCAGCCCCCGCCGCCCGAAGTCGCGCGGCCCAACCCCGGGAGGAATCCCCGACATGGCTGACAGCCGCACTCTCCCCCGACCTCCAGCCGGGGGCACACCCACCGTCCTGGTCATCGGCGGGGGCGCCTCAGGCAACGCCGTCACCATCCTGCTGCGCCGCGCCGGCATCGCCGTCGACCTGATCGAGGCCAAGCCGGACTGGAACGCCACCACCGGCTCCGGCATCACCCTCCAGGGCAACGCCCTGCGGGTCCTGCGCGAACTGGGCGTGTGGGACAAGGTCCGGGAGAGCGGCTACGCCTTCGACTCAGTCGGTCTGGCCACGCCCGACGGCCATGTGTTTCACGTCCAGCAGGACATCCGTACCGGCGGCGAGAACCTGCCCTCGACCATCGGCATGCAGCGCCCCCGGCTCCAGGAGATCCTGTGCGAGGCGGTCCGGGCCAGTGGCGCGACGGTCCGCCTCGGCACCACCGCCGACGGGCTGGTCCAGGACGACACGGGCGTCACCGCCCGCTTCAGCGACGGCACCGAGGGTTGCTACGACCTCGTCATCGCGGCAGACGGTCTCAACTCCCGGACCCGCGCGATGATCGGCATCAGTGAGAAGCCCGAGCCGACCGGCATGGCCATCTGGCGCGTCGCCGCACCCCGCCCGGCGGGCGTGGAGCGCACGGACCTGGCCTACGGCGGGCCCTGTTACATCGCCGGCTACTGCCCGACCAGTGAGAACACCATCTACGCCTATCTCGTCGAGGCCAACCGCGACCGCGCCTCCATCGACCCGGCCTCGTACGCGGACGAGATGCGGCGCCTGGCAGCCCCGTACGGCGGCGCCTGGCCCGAGATCGCCGCGCGCATCACCGACCCGGCCGAGGTCAACTACACCTGGTTCGACCGGCTGCTCGTCGAGGGTTCCTGGCACCGCGGCCGGGTCGTGCTGATCGGCGACGCCGCCCACGCCTGCCCGCCCACCCTCGCGCAGGGCGCGGCCATGTCGCTGGAGGACGCCTCCGTGCTGGCCGAGCTGCTGAGCGCTGAGGAGTCATGGGATTCCCCCGCGTCCCTCGACGACGTTCTGACCCGCTACCACCAGCGCCGCATCGACCGGGTCCGCATGGTCGTCGACGCCTCGATGCAGCTCGGCCAGTGGCAGTTGGACGGCGTCCGTGACGCCGACGTGCCCGGCCTGATCGGCCGCACGATGTCCGTCCTGAAGGAGACCCCGTGACGACCCCGGACACCTCGGACGCCCTGGCCACCTCGGCCATCCCCACCATCGACGTCCACGCGCACGTCCTGCTTCCGCAGGTCGAGGAGGCCGTCGCCGGACACCCCGGACTGGACGCCGCCCGCGGGCTCGACGCCCGCCGCAACGGCCCCGAGGCGCTCGCCGTCAGCGGCCCGATGGTCCGCGACCGCATCCCCCGGCTGACCGACGCCAAGGCCCGGCTCGCCGCGATGGACGCCTCCGGCGTCGACATCCAGCTGGTCTCGCCGTCCCCGTCGCACTACCACTACTGGGCCGACGAGGACCTCGCCCGCACGGTGTGGGAGCTGGCCAACACCGGCACCGCCGCACATGTCACCCAGGCCCCCGACCGGCTGCACGGACTGGGCCTCGTCCCGCTCCAGCACCCGGACCTCGCCGTCAAGGCCCTCGACCACGCCCTCGGCCTGGGCCTTCGCGGAGTGGAGATCTCCAGCCACGCACCCGGACGCGAGCTTTCGGACCCGGCGTACGCCCCGTTCTGGGCGCTGGCCGAGACAACCGGGGCAGTGCTCTTCCTGCACCCATTCGGCTGCACGCTCGACGAGCGCCTGAACCGCTGGTACCTGTCCAACACGGTCGGCCAGCCCACCGAGAACGCGGTCGCGCTCTCCCACCTCGTCTTCTCCGGCGTGCTGGACCGCCACCCCGGCCTGAAGGTGATCGCCGCGCACGGCGGCGGCTACCTGCCCACGCACATCGGCCGCTCCGACCACGCCTGGCGGGCCAGACCGGACACGCGGGGATGCGCGTCCGAGCCGAGCAGCTACCTCAAGCGGCTGTACTTCGACTCGCTCGTCCACGACCCGCACGTCCTGCGCGAACTGATCCGGGTGGCCGGCCCCGACAGAGTCCTGCTCGGCTCGGACTTCCCCTTCGACATGGGCACCGAGGACCCGGTCGGCGCGCTGCGCGCCGCCACGGACCTGCCCGACCCCCACTTCCACGCCGTACGCGGCGGCAACGCGGCAGCGCTGCTGCGCCTCTCCTGAGGAGCCCCGACATGACCAACGACCTGCCCAACCGCCTGCTCACCCATCTGCGGCACGTCGACCTCGCCGTGCCCGACCACGACAAGCAGCTCGACTTCTACGCCGGAGTCTGGGGCCTGACCAAGGTCGCCGAGGACGAGGGCGTCTCCTTCCTGGCCGCCGAGGGCAGCCCCGAGAGTTACGTCGTACGGCTCCGCGAGGCGGACGAGAAGCGGCTCGACCTCGTGTCCTACGGCGCCGCGTCGGCCGCTGACGTGGACACGCTCGCCGAGCAACTCCTCGCGGACGGCGTGCGGTTGATCTCGCAGCCGAGCAAGGTCGACACCCCCGGCGGCGGCTACGGCTTCCGCTTCTTCGACGGCGACGGCCGCACCATCGAGGTCTCGGCGGAGGTCGAGGCCCGGCAGCACCGGCGTATCGAGGAGAAGGAGGCCATCCCGGTCCGCCTATCGCACGTCGTCCTCAACTCCCCCGACCTGGACGCCACCCGCGCCTGGTACGAGCGCCACCTCGGCTTCCGGCTCTCCGACACGCTCGGCACCCCGCACATGGGCGACGTCATGCACTTCATGCGGATCAGCAACCAGCACCACTCGATGGCCATCGCCAAGGGCCCGCACACCTCGCTGCACCACGTCTCGTTCGAGATGCGCGGCCTGGACGAGTACATGCGCGGCTCGGGGCGCGTGATGCGCTCCGGCGCCCGCAAGCTCTGGGGCCCGGGTCGCCACCTGGCCGGCGACAACACCTTCACGTACTTCCTCGACCCGCACGGCAACACCGTCGAGTACACGACGGAGTTGGAGGAGCTCGACGAGGACACCTGGCATCCGCACGTCTACGACTTCTCCCAGCCCGAGGTCACCGACCAGTGGGGCACGGCGAACCCGATGAACGAGCTGATCGTCAAGGAGTCCTTCAACGACGTCGACCGCGGCGTCTTCGTCGCCCCGCCGGTCTGATCCCCCTCGCCTCCGAGGGCGCGGAACAGTCCATGCCCGACTCCCCCGCGCCGCCGGCCCACTCCTACGCCGCACCCCAGGATCGCCATGCGCTTCGCCACGTACGAACACCACGGCCGCCGCAGCGTCGCCACCGTCGACGACGACGGCGCCCTCCACCCCGTCCCCGGCAGCGCCCCGCTGCTCGACCTGCTCCGGGCGGGCCCGGCGGCCCTGCGCGAGGCGGGCAAGGCCACACTGGACGTGCCGGACGGCCCGCATGTCTCGCAGGTGCGACTGCTGCCGCCTCTCCAGCCGCCGTCGGTACGGGACTTCGTCACCTTCGAGGAACACGTCGAGGGCATGCGGCGCAGCATCGACAAAGCGGCCGGGGTCCCCGACGCCTGGTACGACGCGCCGACCTTCTACTTCACCAATCCGTACGCCGTCATCGGCGCGCACGACGACGTGCCCGTGCCGCCCGGCTCCTCGGTCCTGGACTTCGAACTCGAAGTCGCCGCTGTCATCGGCCGCGAGGGCCGCGACCTGACGCCCGAGCAGGCCCGCGACCACATCATCGGCTACACGATCTTCAACGACTGGTCCGCCCGCGACCTGCAATCCGCCGAGATGAAGGTGGGGCTCGGCCCCTGCAAGGGCAAGGACACCGCCACCACCCTCGGCCCGTACCTGGTCACCGCCGACGAGCTGGAGCCGTACCGGGACACCGACGGTTTCCTGCGGCTGGCGCTGACCGCCTCGGTGAACGGCGAGGTGGTCGGCGAGGACCTGCTGTCCAACATGAGCTGGACCTTCGAGGAGATGGTCGCCTACGCCTCGCGCGGCACATACGTCCGTCCCGGCGACGTGCTCGGCTCCGGTACCTGCGGTAACGGCGGCTGCCTGGCCGAGCTGTGGGGCGTACGGGGTGAGCAGTCCCCGCCTCCCCTGAAGCCCGGCGACACGGTCACCCTCACCGTCGAGGGCATCGGCTCCGTCACCAACACCGTGGTGGCCGGCCCGGACCCCATGACCGTTCCCGTCGCCCGACGCCGCACGAGGGAGCGGCCGTGACCGATCTCCATCCCTGGGGGCACCTCCCGGCCGAAGGCTGGGGGAGGCTCCTCGGCAGGGTCGTCGTGGTCACGGGCGCGGCAGGTGGCCAGGGCGCCGCGGAGGCCGAGGCGCTGACCCGCGAGGGCGCCCGGGTGATCGCCACCGACGTCACGCAGGCACCCGGCTGCCGCCGGCTCGACGTCACGAGCGAGAAGGACTGGGCGGAACTCGCCGCCGACCTGCGTGAGGCGCACGGGCAGGTGCACGGCCTGGTCAACAACGCGGGCGTCACCTGGCGGGCCCGGATCGACGACGTACGCCCCGAGGACATGGCCCGGGTCCACGCGGTCAACGTCACCGGCCCGCTGCTGGGCATCCAGCACCTGGCCCCGCTGATGCCACCCGGCTCCTCGATCGTGAACGTCGGCTCGTCCGCCGCGCTCACCGGCCACTACCCGGTCGCCTACACGGCCAGCAAGTGGGCGCTGCGCGGTCTGTCGAAGACCGCCGCCATGGAGCTGGGACTCCGCGGCATCCGCCTGAACACGATCCATCCCGGCTTCATCGAGACGGACATGACCGCCTCCGCAGCGCCCGCGTTCCGCGAGGCGAACATCCGGGAGACGCCACTCGGCCGCACCGGCACGGCCGAGGAGGTCGCCCCGCTCGTGGTCTTCCTCCTGTCCGACGAGTCGTCCTTCATCACCGGCGCCGAGATCCCGGTCGACGGCGGCCTCACGGCGCACGGCGGCGTCAAGTCGATCTCCGACGCCCTTCACCAGTAGCAGCAGAAAGGCCTTCCCACCCATGGACAAGGTCCGCGCGAGCGCGGCCGAGGCGGCCGCCGACATCCCCGACGGTGCGTCACTGGCCGTCGGCGGCTTCGGACTCAGCGGTGTACCCCAGGCCGCGATCCGGGCCCTGCACGAGCAGGGCGCGACCGGCCTCGAAGTCGTGTCGAACAACTGCGGCGTCGACGGGCGCGGGCTGGGCGTGCTGCCGGCCGCTGGACGCATCGCCCGGGTGACCGGGTCCTACGTCGGTAAGAACAAGGAGTTCGCCCGCCAGTACCTGTCCGGTGAGCTGGAGGTGGAACTGGTGCCGCAGGGCACCCTCGCCGAACGGCTGCGCGCGGGCGGCGCGGGCATCCCCGCCTTCTACACCCCGGCGGGCGTGGGAACGCAGGTGGCGTGGGGCCGACTGCCCTGGCGGTACGCCTCCGACGGCTCGGTCGCCGTCGCCTCGCCTCCCAAGGAGACCCGCGACTTCCACGGCCGCCCGCACGTCCTGGAGCACGGCATCACCACCGACTTCGCCCTCGTACGGGCCTGGCGCGGCGGCCCCCACGGCAACCTGGCCTTCCGCCGCGCTGCCGCCAACTTCAACCCCCTCGCCGCGATGGCCGGGCGGACCACCGTCGCCGAGGTCGAAGAGCTAGTGCTGCTCCGCGGAAGTTCGTGGAGGGGTGTCGAAGGCGGGTCTGGGCACGTCGGATGTGTCAGGCGAAGGAGAAGTGCGCGGCGGCTTCGGCGGGCGTGGTCGCTTGGCGGCGTCCAGGTACATCGTGGACGGTGGTTGCGCCTTCGGAGCGGAGCTGGTCGGCACCGGCGTTGCGGGTCATGATGGCGGCGTAGGCGCGGACGTCCGCGGCGGTGAGGTCCGTGCGGCCTCGCTCGGTGTGCTGCTGGAGGAGGCCGGTGACGTCCGGGGTGAATCGCAGCATGGTTACCGGAGCGTTGAAGCGCCTGGCGATGGCGATGAGTCGTGCGCGTGCCTGCGGCGTGACGTTCGTTGACTCGGCGACGGCGCTGTGTCCGGTGGCGAGCCTGGCGGCGATCCTGCGGTCACGTTCCTCGAAGATCCGTGCGTCCGCCGCGTCGGATTCCGCTTCCGTGGGTGAGGTGCCGAAAAGCTCCGCGCGGATCTCGTCGCTGGACACCACGGCTTCCGCGTCGATCTGCCGGCGCGCGATCAGTGCCCGAACGAAGCTGGTCTTGCCCGAGGCTGGTGGACCGACGAGGACAACGAGTCCTGCCGCCACCCGGATGGTCGGCGCGAGAGTGCTGAGGTAGAGGTTGCCTGCGCAGTCGAGGGCTTCCTCCGGGGAGCCGGCTGGCAGTCCGCTGGGCAGGATGTTGTCCCGGTAGCTGTCGTTGCTGGCCAGATAGAGGGCGAAGCCCCAGGTGTGCAGCACGCCGGTGAAGCGCAGGCGGCACAGCGGCAGGCTCTTTTCGCCAGGCAACTCGGCTGCCACGTAGGCGAATCCTGTGCGGAAGCGGACCGTGATGGCGTCCACGTGGGGCCAGCATGCGCGGGCGTGGCGGTTCAGACGCCGGCGCAGGTGGTGCTGCATCGATTCCGGGGGGTTCTTCGGCACGGGCCCCATCCTGCCGGGTGCGGCGGCGGCCCGCCATGATCGTTGGCCGTGGAGGCTGGGCGACGGGCGCGGGCCGCGGGTAGTACTACAGAACTGCGTACGCGCGCATACGCGCGCGCCTGATCGGCATAACTTGCAAGCTGAAGTCCGCTGTGAGTCCCGTACCCGACGAGTACCGGCTCTGTGGCCACTATCGATCTTGCTCGTTCGGCCTCCATCACTGAACGCCAGCCACGATGATGGCTGCAGCTGACGCAGCAGGCGCGCGGCGCGTGGGAGTAATCGTCAAGACCTGTGGATCAGTTAATTGCTTCAGCTTGCGTTGGCGGCGCGGCCTGAAGGTGCTGGACGGCCTCGGCTGCGGTGTAGGGGGAGGCGAAGGTGAACGCGCGGGGGGACGGCCCGTGCGCCCGCAGGTCCGCCAGCCGCTCCAGGGCCTCGTCAACGGTCGGGAGGTGGCCGGCGGGGACCCACCAGAGCACCAGGTGCGCCTCGACGTGCCGTTCAAACCATTCGCGGCGCCGCTGCATGGCCTCCAGGTGCCCGCTGCGGTAGGTGAAGTCCCACAGGGCTTCCTGGGTCTCCCACACCGACAGGGTGACGATGACGTCGTCGCCCGCCGGGCGCAGGCCGGTGGCGTCGGCCGCCCCCTCCTCCACGAGCCGCCACACGAAGCCGGGCGCGGCGTCGGCGGAGGCGTTGACCGGGTCGAGCATCTCGACGAACGGCGCCGTGCGCGGGTCGTCAAGGGGGTGTCGGAGCGTGGCGACGTTGAGGTGGGCGAGGTGGGCGGCATGCACGGATGCGGTCATGACCTCATCCCAGCATGGCCCCCATTTCTATGTCAATCAATGTTGTTTTTAGAACTCTCGACCACCACACAGCACTCCCCCGGCCGGGGGTCCATGCGGGCACGGACGGGACCGTCCGTGCCGAACAGCCCCTCCAGCAGCGCGAGATTCATGCCGCAGACCAGTGGCGGGAAGCGTTCGGCGACGGCATGGAAGGGGCAGTTGCGCATACGCACGACACTCGCGGCCGCCCCCGACACCCCTTTGGCGTCTTCGGCGCCTTCCAGGTGCGGTTCGTAGCCGCGGGCGGCCAGCATCTCCAGGGCCTCTTCAAGACCGCCGCAGGGCGCCGCCGAGCCACGCAGAACCTCACCCCGGCGGCGCGCCGCCGCACACAGCCCGGCATCCAGCCCGGCCTGCTCGGCCGCCTCGGCGAGCAGCTCGGCGGCAGTGCGGTAGTCGCGGGCGGGCAGCGACACCGACAGTTCCGCCTGCGCCCGCGTGTACACCTTGGCGGGACGGCCCGCCCCCGGCCCCGAGCGGCCCGACAGACGGCGGCTGCCGCTCTCCAGCAGCCCGACCTCGGCCAGCCTTTCCAGATGGTGCGCAGCGAGCGTGCGCGCAACCCCGGCCGCCTCGGCGGCCTCGTTGCGCCCGACCTCGCGGCCCTGCGCCGCCACGTACTCGTACAGGCGACGCCGCACCGGATCCTGCAACGCCGCGATCGCGTCAATGTCCTCCACCCGGCCATTCTAGGAACAACACAGGTTGGAGATAGAACGGCGGGGCCGGACCCCGGCCAGTGTGCCCTGGGGGCTTGGTTGAAACCGGTCATGCTGCCATGGCGGTGGGACGCTCGACGAGCTGGCCGCGCTCGAAGCGGGCACCTGCCCGGACAAGAGCATCCAGGTGAGGCGCGTTCACGGCCCGCCACCGCTGCTGGGCAGACTCCACCAGCTTGAAGACCATCGCCAGGGCGGCGATGCGGGAGCCGACCCCGCGGGTGACCTTGGTCCGCAGGCGGACGGTGGAGAAGGTGGACTCGAAGCTCTCTTGTCAAGCTGCGGTGCGGGCGGTCGGTTGGGCGCTCTTCCGCGTCTTTCCACATATGGCGGATGATCACGTTGGCGAGTTGGCGCTTGTGCACTCGGTGCGCGGACCGTTTGGGCACGTTCTCACTGATCTTTCTGGCCATGAAGGAGCGAGCGGGCTCGTAACAGCGGACTTGCGTGACGTGCACGATGTGCAGCACCGAGTTGACCTTGCGGTTGCCGCCGACGTCGAACCGGTGGCGACGTGCCCGACCGTGCCCCCGCCGGAGGAGACGGCCAGCGGAGCGGCACCGCGCCAACGGGCGAACTGGGCCTCGGTTCGGAACCGGCACGGGTCTCCGACCTCGACCAACAGCTCCATGGCGGTGACTGAGCCGATGCCGCAGATCTCGGTCAGCGTGGAGCCCAACGTGGCCAGCAGTGTGGGGACCTTCTTGTCGAGGTCTTTGATCCGCTGGGTCAGCTGACGGATGTCGTTGAGGGCGGCGACCAGCCGGTCGATGTGTGTCAAGGTCGCGGAAGCCACCTCGGGCTGCTGCCGGGCAATGGTCTCCAACGCCTCCAACTGTGGCAGCACGCGGGGTCGTCGGAAGCTCGGCCCGGATGTCCACGGGCAGCGCGACCAGGACGGCCTCGGCCTCTGCCAGCTGGCGTGTCCGCTGCAGGACGAGGGAGGACCGCCAGGTCATGGATGGCGGTGAGTTCGTCCCAGACAGCGTCCGGTGCGCAGCGCTTGCCGGCTGGCGGCAGGTGGGGGTCGGCCAGTGTCTCGCGGGCGATCGCCTCCGCGTCTTCGATGTCGGTTTTGGCGCGGCGTCGCCGCCTGCGACGTTCGGCGGTGCGGTTCGGCTGCACCTCACGCACGTCGTACCCGGCCGCGGCCAGGGCGAAGGCGAGCGGCTGGCCCAACCCGCGCCGCAGGCACTCGGCTTGCGACCGGCTGTCACCCATCGACTACGAGAACCGACACCACATCAGAGAACAGCAGACTCAAGCTGCTTAACGAAACCCTCCACACACAGAGGGGACGGACAAGAGCCGGCCGGTCGCCTTCCGGAGAGCGACGAGCCGACCGAACGCGCGTGACACGAGGGCCGAGCACGTGCGCCGACTGGGCCGGTCGGGTGAATCACGGGCCCGCCATGCGTCCGTTCGCAGCAGTCGGGCAGGCATACGAGCACGGGTTCCCGCGAGGAAGGGATTGCGCTGTGCGTCGTGCTCTGATCGTCGTCGATGTGCAGAAGGACTTCTGCGAGGGCGGCAGCGTCCCGGTGAAGGGCGGCGCCGACCGGGCCCGCGCCATCGCCGAGATGGTCCAACGCTCCGCCGGCAGCAAGTACGCGCACATCGTCGCCACCCGCGACCACCACATCGATCCGGGCGCCCACTTCTCCGACCACCCGGACTACCGGAACTCCTTCCCCGTGCACTGCGTGGCCGGGAGCGAGGGCAGCACCTTCCACCCGCACTTCGCGCAGACCGCCGCCTCCGGTGCCGTCGACGAGGTCTTCTACAAGGGTGCGCACTCCGCTTCGAAGAGCGGCTTCGAGGGCTCGGCCGATGACGGCACGTCCCTGGCCGCATGGCTTCGCGCGCGCAGCGTCGGCGCCGTCGACGTCGTCGGCATCGCCACCGACCACTGCGTGAAGGCCACCGCGTTGGACGGTGCGAAAGCCGGCTTCGCCGTACGGGTTCTGCTCAACTACACCGCTGGTGTCGCCACCGACACCACGGACCACGCCATCGAGGAGCTACGCCAGGCCGGCGTCACACTCACCGGCAAACCCGTCGTCCTCGACGGCTGATCTCTGCGGGTCTCCCGGGAGGAGTGTCGCTCAGGGTTCTGCGACACCGTGTGGCATCGGAACGGCGCAGCCTGGCCACGGACGCCGGGCCTTTTAGCGCCTGGCGCCGCCGGAATTCGCCAGTTCTACCTCGTTACCGCGCCGTCGACGGGGGTGTGACCGGGACCTATTGGAGTCGGCTCGACGGGCTCGCCGGCATTCGATCGCGCTTGGCACGGGTCTGGGCCGGCAGCGGCAGCGCCCAGGTGTAGAGCTCTGGGTCGAAGGCGTGCAGGTGCTTGACGAGCCTGCCCGTCGACCAGGGCCAGCAGAAGGTGTTGATGCCCGGGAGGCCGAAGTAGTAGCCGGTGCCGCCGGCAGCGTTGTAGACGGTGTTGCGCAGTGCCTTGTGCAGGGCCTGCTGGTGGGCTGCTTCCGCCTCGGGCTTGACATCCAGTGCGGTCGCTCCGCTGGTGCGCAGGTGGTTGAGGGCGGTGGTGATGTAGCGGAGTTGGGCTTCGAGGACGGTGGGGACGGCGGTGGTGCCGGTGAGGAGATTCGGGCCGATGAGCAGGAAGAGGTTGGGGTATCCGCTGACGCTGGTGCCGAGGTAGGCACGGCGGTTGTCGGCCCAGGCCTGGGCCAATGAGCCGTCGGTGCCGTGCAGATGGGGGGCCAGGGGGATGTCGCCGATGTGGTATCCGGTCGCGAGGACGATGATGTCGGCGTGGGTGCGGGTGCCGTCGGCGCCGATGACGTCGGAGCCCTCCACGGCGGTCACGCGGGTGGGATGCAGCCGCACGTTGGGCCGGGTGAGGGCGGGGTAGTAGGCGGCCGAGGTGATCAGACGGCGGCCGCCGAGGCGGTAGTCAGGAGTAAGGGCCCGGCGCAGGGCTCGATCCCGTACCGACGTACGCAGGTGGAGGCGGGCCAGGGATTCCAAGGGCCGCAGCAGGTGGGGGTGACGCAGGGGTACGCCGATGGCTTCCTGGGTCCAGTGGTGCAGTCCGCGTAGTGCACGGCGTGCTGCCGGGTGGTGTTCGAAGAAGCGGTGGAGACCCGGAGGGAGAAGGTAGTCGGGTTTCGGGAGTACCCACTGTGGTGTGCTCTGGAAGACGTCGACATGAGCCGCCTTCGGCTGGATCTCGGGCAGGAACTGGACGGTGGACGCTCCGGTGCCCACCACTGCGACGCGCCGTCCGGTCAGGTCGACTTCGTGGTTCCACCGGGCGGAGTGGAAGGCGGTGCCGGGGAAGGTGCTGAGGCCGGGGATGTCGGGATGGCGGGGGCGATGCCAGGGGCCGGTGGCGACGATCACGGCGCGGGCGGTGTATGTGCCCGTTGTGGTCTGCAGGTTCCAGCGGTGCGCTCCCGGCTGCCAGCGGATGCTCAGCACCTCGGTGTCGTAGCGGATCGACTTGTCCACGCCGTGCGTTGCCGCGGTGGTGTCGAGGTAGTCGAGGATCTCGGACCGGTCGGCGAAGCCCCGGCTCCACGAGTGAGGTGCGAAGGAGTATTCGTAGAGGACCGACGGTACGTCGCAGCCGCATCCGGGATAGGTGTTGTCGCGCCAAGTCCCGCCGAGGCGACCCGACTTCTCCAGCACAACGACGTTGTCGAAGCCGGCCCGGCGCAGCGCGATCACGGCGGCCACGCCGGAGAGGCCGGCCCCGATGACGACGACTTCCGCTTCATGGCGATGGTTGTCCATACTGGCGTCGGCCATCGGTCCCCCGTCTGGCTCGTGAGCGTCCCGGCGCTGATGCCGAACCGCTCCAACTGTTTACCCAGAGCGACCGATCGTAGTGTTATCCGTGATCGTTCATGGTGATACGACCGCTGGATACCTCATATGAGTGATCTTGCCGGGTGGGCTGAATTCGGTGCGATTGCCTGTGTTTGGCTGCCGGCCATGACGATGAGGGACGAACTGCCCACGTCTCGTGGTCGACACGCCGCCGTTGACGAGCCGGGACGGCATCTGCCCTACCCCAGTGGCTGGTTCTGCCTGGCGCGGTCACGAGAACTGGCCCCCGGCAGTGTCCTGACCCGCCGCTTCATGGACGAGGACGTCGTTCTTTACCGCACCCGCGACGGCCGGCCCCGCGCAGTGCATCCCTACTGCCCACACCTGGGTGCTCATCTCGGGGCGGGCGGCACCGTGCGGGGTCAGAACCTGGTGTGCCCCTTCCACCGCTTCGCCTTCGCCCCCGACGGCACCTGCGTCGGCACGCCCGACGGCCCACCACCGCGCGCCCGCCTGGAGCACCACCTCCTCGGCGAGCGCAACGGCTTCCTCTTCGCCTGGTACGAACCGGACGGCGCTCCGCCCGGCTGGGAAGTCCCCGGCACCGCCCGGGCCGGGGTCGTTCCGACGGCAGCCTGGAGCACGGAAGTGCACACCTACGCCCAGGAGATCATCGAGAACACCCTCGACTACCGGCATCTGCCCGTCCTGCACCACGTGGCCGTGCAGGAACTCGAACCGCCGGCGACCCAAGGCCCGCTCCTGCGCATGCGTCTGCGTCTCGGGCCGGACCGGCCTCCCGCCCTCAAACAGAAGATCCAGGCCGACCATACGTTCCTCATGGCGGGGCTGGGATATCTCCGGGTCGAACTCCCGCTGCCCTCGCTCGGCCTCGTCAGCTACCTGTGGGCCATGCACACACCGACCGGCCCCCGGCGTACCCGCATGCTGGTCGCGGCGGCCTGTGCGGACATCCACAAGCAGGACGCCGCTGAAGCGTCGCTCCCACGGCGTGGCCTGCACCGGGCCTTCGCCCGTGCGATGCTGCGCACCGCGGTCGGCAAGGTCCATCAGGACCTGAGGATCTGGAACACCAAACGCTACGAGCCGCAGCCCCGCCTCGCGGCGAGCGACGAAGCCATCGGCCTGTTCCGCCACTGGGCCCGCCAGTTCTACCCGGCACCCTCCAGGCCCTGAACCTGCGCGCACTCGCCCGTCTGTACGCCCCGGCCTCGGCGATTGGGAAGGGCTGGCGTGACTCTGACGGGGATCTTGGAGTTTCCCGGTGCAGCGACATGACCGACGGGCGTGATCAAGGCTGTTCCGCAGGCCGATCTAGCTGTTGGGGTGTGCGCTGTCCCTCCGTTCCCGTTCCGGTGAGCAAGTCCCGTCTCTGACCGCGCAGATCGCGCGGGCGAGCAACCCGGACGGTACGACGGCGATGTGGGTGCGGGACCGGCTGGACGGGCTGTGGGACGACGAGGACTTCGCCGGCTGGTACCCGCGCGACGGCCGTCCGGGTCTGTCGCCCGCCCAGCTGGCCACCGTCTGCGTGCTGCAGTTCGTGCTGGGGCTGTCGCACCGCCAGGCGGCGGAAGCGGTCCGCTGCCGCAACGATTTCAAGTACGCCCTGGCCATGGCGCTGGACGATCCCGGTTTCCACCACAGTGTGCTCGCCGACTTCCGTGAGCGCCTCACTCGGGACGGCCGCGCCGACCGTCTTCTCGATCTGGTGCTCGCCCGCCGGAAGGAGGCCGGACTCGTACGCGAGCGCACCACGCAGCGCACCGACTCCACCCACGTCCTGGCCGCGGTACGCGACCTGACCCGGCTGGAACCGGTCACCGAGGCGGTTCGTGCCGCGCTGGAAGAAGCCGCCCGCACGGCCGGGCACCCGCTGGTCGGCCCGGTCGACGAGGACTGGGGGCGCCGTCACGGCCGTCCGGTCCGTCTGGGCAAGAACCCCACCCGGCCCAAGACCAGGATCCTTGCCGCCAGCGACGACGCCTGCCGACTGCTGGAACGTCTCCACCAGCACGGAAGCGGCTACCGGCCCGGCCCGCAGGCCGAGGCCCTGCGGCAGATCGTCGCGCAGAACTACTACCGCGACGCGGCAGGCCGCCTGCGCCGGCGCACGCCGACGACGGCGGGCTGCCGCCCTCCTCCTCGGCAATTGCAGCCCCTGCGGCGTGGTTGCTGCCTGCGAGAGACAGCAACCAGCTGTCCAACACCGCCCGCATTGGCTTCTATGCCGAGCGGCTCAGGATCACTTGGTGCGGTAGACGGCGCTCTCCCAGTCGACGCCGTACGAGCACTCGGCCTTGGCATAGCCATAGCGCCAGGCACTGGTGTTCCGCTGTCCGTCTACGCAGGTGATCGTGATTTGCACGTAGACGCCGGGGCACTTCGCGTGGGCTCGGCCAGCGCCGCCGGGTCCAGCGTTGTCGAACCATGTGCTGCAATTGGCGGCGGCCACCGTGGGGGTCACAGCGACAACAGCGGTTCCGGTTCCGGAGATGGGTGCGGCAGGCGCGGAAGGCGCGGCAACGAAGAGGCTGGTGGCGAGGCCAGCCGCGGCGGCCCCGAAAGCAAGCAGCGTGCGTGCTTTCACGTGCGGTCCTTTCTCCTGGGCTCACATACTCATTGCTCTCCCAGCGTGGTCTGAGCACCGGAGGGAATTTAGCGACTTCACCCCAGGCGTCCGAAAAGCGGGGCTATATCGTCTTAAACAGGCCACCACTCCCGCCGAGGGTCACGTGCGGGCAGTGCGGCGCTGCACCTGGCTTTGCGCCTCCCGATGACCCCGGGGCGACTTCACCACCGGGCCGCCCCCTGCGACTTTTCGAGTCAGGTGACACTTGGTCGACCTAACTGCCACTCAGGGTGAGAGCGCCTGTGGTGGCGGCATGTGCGGACATGCCAGTCCTGCCGGCCACCAACTGCCGCCCCAAGGCTTCCGGTTGGATCCGGTCGGCGGAGCCGTTTCGTCCGCCCCAGCCATTGCGCACACTGGAGCCCGCGCCACCACAGAACGGGATAATCATGAAGCAATCAACGCTCCTCCGAAGCATGGTCGCCGCAGTCGCGCTGGCCGGGTTCGCGGTCGCCGGGCTCGGGTTCACGCACGACCACGGACCGGGCGACGTCACCGGCGGCCTGGCCCAGCCTGCCGCAGTGCACGGACCGGGCGACATGACCGGCGGCCCGGCCCAGCCTGCCGCAGTGCACGGACCGGGCGACTTCAGCGGCGGCTGACCGCTGCAACGCAGAAGGCCCCGCCGCCCGAGCTGGGCAGCCGAGCTCGCGACGCAGAGGATCCGGCGAAGCCGCACCGCGGCCATCCGTCAGAGACTGCGGCCTCCCGCCCACGACCGGCGCGAGCACCCCGACCGCGCGTCACACCAGCCCTCTGACCGGCACGTTCGAGGATGGCGAAGGCTCAGAGACAGGTTCTCAGGGCCGCGGGGGTGCAGCTGGCAGAAGGGCCACAGCCGCGCGGAGGGTTGCCTGAAGAGATTCATGGACCGTCACGTCCGGGCGCACGTGCCGCAGTTGTTCCACCACGTCCAGGCGGCGCGGGTATTGGGGGTGTACGCCGACCGCGAGGCGGGTGCCACGGGCGGCATGGGCTCCCAGCTCGTACAGGGCGATGGGCTGGACGGCGCCCGAGCAGAACCAGAACAGGATGACGTCGACGATGCGCAGGTGCTCGTACTCCCAGCCCAGGCGCGGGCGGTGCGCCTGACGCCCCAGCCGCGCTCGCGAGTCGGGCCGGAGAAGGCGTACCCGGGCAGGGAGGGCGCGACGACGTGAAAGGCGTAGATCGAGCGCGTGGAGAACTCCAGCGCAGGGCATGAGGGCGATCTCCCTCGTCACGCTTACCTCTGCGACGAAATAAGGGAGTTCGGCAGGAATGGCCGGGTAGCCGGAGCGCATTGCTGCTGGGCCGTTCCTGCGCACGCATTGCCACCTTCAGCACCGGATCCCCGGTTGGCGAAACCGGAGATCCTCCGGATCATTGTCCTTCCGTCGCCGCTCGCTCAGCCCGCGGAAGGACGCCCTCGTGCCCAGGCTGGGCCCGGTCCATGTCGGACCCTGTCCGCTTGGTCCGGGCCTGTCGGTGGGGGATGGCACACTCACCGGCATGAAGATGATTGAAGCGATCGAAGAGGTTTTGAAGGCGAACGATCCGGAGGGGGAGCCCGGGTACCTGGGCGAGTTCACGCTGGCCGGACGGCTGTTGAGCCGCGGGGAGATTGCGGTGTGCGGGCTCGACGGCGGGGACTTCTTTACGTTCGACGACGTCGCCGACGGGCTGCACGAGGTGTATCTGGCGTTCGACTGGGACGACGAGCGAGGCGCGGCCGTCTCCGCGGTCGCCCTGGTCGCCGGCGGTGCCACCCCGGAGGCGTTGACAGGTGCGAGCTGGGAGGAGGTGTCGGACGACGTCAACCAGCTGAGTGAGGATGCGTCCGCGATCTACTCCAGCACCCCGGACAACCTGGTCATCGGCGGGGCTCTTCACCGGACCGCCGGGTTTGCCGGGGGCGAGGACCCCGTGGCCCAGGCCGTGGCCGAGTTCGAGGCGCAGCAGGACGCCGGCTCCCGGACCCCGGTGCTCGATGTCGTTGTCGACCCGGCGAGCGGCGCGAATGCCCTGGTCTTCCCCACCTGCGACTTCACGTCGAACAGCATCCTGGTCGGTCGGGACGAGAGTGGTACGGGCATCGGGATCTTCTGGTCCAACTTCGACGGGTGATGTTCGGCGGGGTGTTGGGGCAGGCATTCAAACAGTGGTGTTCAAGAAGAGCGACCTCTCCACGGCGTAGGTCAACGAGTCACCCTGGATACGGCACTGTCGAAGGCGGTCCAGTCATGTGACGCCTGCCGGCCCCAGTCCGATCGTGTCTCGATGATTCGACACCAACGAGCTGTTCAGGAGGCCCTGTTCGTATGCGTCCAGCGCCCCGTCACCACCCGATCGGGACTCCCGATCGACGCGCACTCCTCAAGATCTCAACGACAACAGCTTCTTAAGTGCTGCTCAGCACCGTTGCCGACTGGGCATGCGGGCGTGATCGCGCACTATGCGGTCGCAACGCCCAGGAAGCGCAGCACCGCCAGGACGCGGCGGTGGTCGGCGTCGGCCTTGGGCAGGTCGAGCTTGGTGAAGATGCTGTTGATGTGCTTGGCGACCGCGCTCTCGCTCACGACCAGCTCGGCGGCGATGCCGGAGTTGGACCGGCCGCCCGCCATCAGCTCCAGCACCTCCCGCTCGCGCGGTGTCAGCCGGTCGAGCGGATCGCTGTGCCGGCGCACCAGCAGCTGCGCGACGACCTGCGGGTCGAGCGCGGTGCCGCCATCCGCCACCCGGCGTACCGCCTCGGCGAACTCCTCGACGTCGGCGACCCGTTGCTTGAGCAGATAGCCGACGCCCGAGGTGTTGGCGGCGAGCAGATCGGCGGCGTACCGCTCCTCCACGTACTGCGACAGCAGGAGCACGGCGGTACGCGGGTACTGGCGGCGGATCACCAGCGCGGCACGCACTCCCTCGTCGGTGAAGCCGGGCGGCATGCGCACGTCGACCACGGCGATGTCGGGCCGGTGCTCCTCGACGGCCGCCAGCAGCCCTTCTGCGTCGGCGACTTGCGCGCACATCTCGAAGCCGGCCGCCTCCAGCACCTTGACCACACCGATGCGCAGCAAGAGGGAATCCTCGGCGATCACGGCGCGCACGGCAGCTCCACGGTGATGACGGTCGGGCCCCCGGCGGGGCTGCGGCAGGAGAACGTGCCGTCGACGGACGCGACGCGCTTGGCGAGCCCGGCGAGCCCGGTGCCACCGCCGGCCGCCGCGAGATCCGCGCCGCCCGCGCCGTCGTCCGCGACGACCACCAGCAGTGTCTCCCCGATCCGCTCCACGGTCACGTCCGCCCGGGTCGCCTGGGCGTGTTTGACCACGTTCGTCAGGGCTTCGGAGACCACGAAGTACGCGACGGCCTCGACCGTGGGTGAGGGGCGCTGCGGCAGGTCCACCGCCACGCGCACCGGGATCGGGAGGCGGGCGGCGACCCCGGACAGCGCGGCGTCGAGTCCGCGGTCCTCAAGGACGGCCGGGTGCAGGCCGCGCACCAGGTTGTTCAGCTCGGCGATCGCCTCCTTCGCCTCGCGGTGCGCCTCCTCGATCACCTTGCGGGCGTCCTCCGGCAGGTCGCCGAGGGTGGACCTGGCCAGGCCCAGGTTGACGGCGAGTGAGACGAGGCGCTGCTGTGCGCCGTCGTGCAGGTCGCGCTCGATCCGCCGCCGCTCGGCGTCGGCGGCGTCGAGCACACCGGCCCGGCTCTCGGCGAGGTCGGCGACCCGGCGGGCCAGCTTCTCCGTGCGGCTGGGGCCGAGCAGGACCTCGGCCGCCCGGGTCTCCAGCCGCACCAGAGCGCCGGTCAGCCGGGGCCCGAGGAACAGCAGGGCGAGACCGCCGGCGGTGATGTACGCGGCCTGCGTGGTGTGCCCGAGGTCGGTGACCCGCCACTGCGGGGGCAGCGCCCAGATCCACACGTAGATGGAGGCGGCCACGAGAGCGGCGGCCCAGACGGCGAGGACGGCGAGGTCCAGGACGGCGAACAGCGGACCCGCCACGGCGTGGTAGCAGACCTGCCGCCACAAGGCCCGCGTGGTCAGCCGGCGCACCGCCGACTTCCAGTTGCGTCCCGGCCCGGGGACGGCGGGGCGCGGGAGCTCCTTGCCGACGAGCGCCCGGTAGCGCCGCCGCTGCCCGACGGTCAGCAGGGGTGTCACCACGAGCGTGAGCAGCACGGGCAGCGGAGTCACGGCCGGCACCAACGCCGCCATCGTGCCGAGCAGCCAGAGCCACAGCGGCACCACGGCGAGGTGGAGCGGCAGGCCGGCGGCGACGAGCGCGGTCCGGTGTCCCGCCCTGCGGAACGGCCGGCCCAGCACCAGCTGCAGCCACGTCGTGAGTTGCATGCGTCAAACGGTAAAGCCGCAGGCCATCCCCGTGCCATGACGCTCCCGCCCGGTTCGGGGCTGCACTTCTCTCCACCCCGGGTCGGAACCCTGCGTGACTGACGGCGCCCTGGTGTGCGGCGGAGGGTGGAGCACGTGAAGGGGAGAGCCAGCGGGGAGCGGGGGAAGACGATGCGTCAACTGGCCTTGTGCAATGACGAATTGGCCGGTGCCGAGGGCTTCGACCGCGCCGAGGTCATCCCGCTCCACGAAGAGGCGGAGGAACCGCGCCCGGCGCGGGGCATGCGGCGGGCCGGATGGCTGCTGGTCGCCTGCGGGCTCGCCCTGCTGCCGTGGCTGTACGTGCTGGCCACCGGCCTGCCGGCCACCGCGACCGCGGCGCACTGGCCCGTCGCCTGGGTCGGGCTCGACGCGCTGGAGGCGCTCGGCCTGATCGCCACCGGCCTCCTCGCCGCCCGCGGCGACCGGCGGCACGCCCTCGCAGCCGCCGCGTCCGCGACGTTGCTTGTGGTGGACGCCTGGTTCGACACCACGACCGCGGCGGCCCCGGGCGGCGACTTCGCCACCGCGGTCGCCATGGCGCTCGGCGCCGAGCTGCCGCTCGCCGCGCTGTGCGGCCGGCTGGCGCTGCGGGCGCTGGGCCGGCACGCGTGACGCCGACCGCCCAGCCACATGCCACGGACCAAATCAATCCACCGGAGAACACCATGCACCGCATCACCACCGCCCCCGTCGCCCCGGTCCCGGCCCGGACCCGCTGGGCGGTCGCCGCCGGCGTCGGCGCCGCGTTGGCCGCCGCCTGGTGGCTGGGCGACACGGCGCCCTATCCGTACGCCCAACGCGGCCTCCTCGACGTGCCGTTGCCGTTCCTGACAGCCGACCGGATGGACGCCGTACTGCAACCGCGGCCGGGGGAGCGGATCCTGGAGATCGGCCCGGGGACGGGCCTGCAGTCGCTGCACGTCGCCCCGCAGCTCGGGCCGGAGGGACGGCTCGATGTGCTCGACATCCAGCAGGAGATGCTCGACCACGTGATGTGCCGCGCCGAGCGCGACGGCCTGGCGACGATCACGCCCACCCGCTCGGACGCACGTGAACTGCCCTACGCCGACGGGACATTCGACGCCGTATACGCCGTGACCGCGCTCGGCGAGATCCCCGAGCCGGATCGGGTACTGCGCGAGGCGGCACGGGTGCTGGCACCAGGCGGGCGACTGGTGATCGGTGAGTTCTTCGACCGGCACTGGATCCCCTTCGGCCGGCTGCACCGGCTCGCCGACGCCGCCGGCCTCCACCTGACCGAGCGCCGCGGCCCAAGCCCGGCATACCTCGCCCGCTTCCGACCCTGCGGAGCCCACGCGCCCGTTCGCCAGAGCGAGCACCTCGCCGACGGCGACCGGGGAAGCGACGACGGGAAAGCGTGAGCACCACACGCAGGGACCGCGATCACCGAGCTGAACAACCTGGTTCGCGGTAGGCCGCTCCAAGAGGCGAGCGGGGATGGTCCCACCCTGTCGCACACGGCCGACTCGTGGACGTACCGCTCCCGCACGCGGCCTCTCGCGCGAGCCTCCTGCGCCTCGCGCCCAGCTCGCCGCCGAACAGCTCCCCGACCAACCAGCAGCCGAGGCGGGGCCGTGACGGACCGAACCGGGCCGCAGCCGCGCTTGATCGGGAGGGGCGACGGCCATCAAGAAGTAGGGTGGCCCCGCTGGACAGCGCCAGCGGGGCCAGGGATCGTCGGCACGTCAGCCGGTGGGCTCAGTGCCAGAGCTGGTATTTGCCGCCGTTGCACGGCAGCGCGTAGACGCTTCCACTGCTGCTGTCCAGGCAGTAGCCCGTCTCGCGGTTGACGATGTTCCAGCCGCCGTTGACCTTGACTTCGTTCCACTGCTCGTAGTGGTTCGCAGGGCTGGAGCAGGGTTCAAGGTAGACCGGCGCCGTGGCGTTGGACCCCTGCCAGTAGGAGGTGAGGCACTCGTCGGGGCCATCAGCCCACGGGATCTCCTTGTAGTACTGGCCGTTCGAGTTGTCGGCCAGGCTCGATGTGCTGTTGTTGTCCACCCAGGTCAGGTGCTCAGTGTCGGCTGAACCCCCGGCCGAGGTGGCGCAGTTATCGGCGTAGACACTCCAACCGTCGGTGTTGCTCCAGTAAAGGCACTGGCTGGTCGCGTCGTCCTGCCAGGTCACGTTGTTGCCGTCGGCGCAGGCGTTGCCGGTGGTGGCCAGCATGAGCATGGGGATGGCGGCGGCGATGCCGACGAGTCGGGCTGTGCGAGCCCTCTTCAAGGCTGTTCTCCTCTTTCAACTCCCGGCCGCCGAGCGGGAATGCGCGGCGGGGGATCGTGTGCCGGTTCAGCGGGTAGCAGGTGCTCGACGGCCCGACCGGGTCTGTGCCTGGGTGCGCGGTGGGACGTGTTTGCGGAGGCGGGGTCAGCTTTCGTCGGTGGTCCGCTGCGGCAGCTTCCGCAGCCTGCTGACCGGGGAGAGCAGGACCGGGACCACCATCGCCGCCGAGGCAACGGCCAGCACGGTGATGCCGGTGCGCAGGCCCAGTGCGCCGGCGATGAGCCCGCCGCCGAGGCCGCCCAGGGAGCCGCCGCCGAACAGTACGGTCCGGAAGGCGGCGTTCATCCGGCCCATGAGAGCGGTCGGGGTCAGCGCCTGTCGCAGGCTCACCATGACCACATTGGCCACCCCGAGGCCCACGTAGCTGATGAAGAACGACAGGACGAAGAACCCGATCACCGTGGCCTTGGACCCCGTGGCCAGCGGGATCAGCAGCGGGCCGGTGAAGATCGCCGACATGGCGACGGCGTAGAGGATCCCGAGGCGGAAGCGGTCGATCAGCCAACGGGACAGTGCCGCCCCGAGCAGCCCTCCCAGGCTGGAGGCGGAGAAGACCACGCCGACCTGGGTGGCCGTCAGCCCCTGCACCCGTACTGCATAGAGCAGGAACATGGTCCAGATGGTGACCATCGAGAAGTTGCAGAACGGTGCGATGAACGCAAGGGGCCGCAGCACCTTGTCGCCGAAGACCCAGCGCAGTCCCTCGCGCATCTCCCTGCCGAGGTGCCGCCTGCCCTGCGCCCGGGTCGGATCGGGACGCTCGGGCCGCGGCTCGGGCGTGCGGATCCACAGCAGGGTGGCCAGGGACACCAGGTACGAGGCGGCGTCCGCGATCAGGGCGATCGGCGCGGTCAGGGCACCGACCAGTGCGCCGGCGAGTCCGGGACCGGCGACCTCGGCGGCCGAGGAGGTCGTGCCCAGCTTTTGGTTCGCCTCCAGGTAGCGGTCGCGATGGCGGACCAGTGTGGGCACGAAGGACATCCAGCTCACGTCGAAGAGCACCGAGAAGACGCCGATCGCGCAGGCCAGCGCGAGCAGGGCCGGGAGGGTCAGGAGGTGCGCGGTGGACAGCAGCGGGATCAGCCCGATCAGCACCATTCGCGCGCCGTTGGCCAGGAGCATCACCCGCTTGCGGCGGGCCCGGTCGACCCAGACGCCGAAGACCATGGCGAGCCCGAGGTAGGGCACCAACTGCAGGAAGCGCAGCAGACCGACCTCGGTGGAGGTGGCATGGAAGACCAGCACCGCGGTGAGCGGCAGGGCCAGGTTGGTCACCTGGCTCCCGAACAGCGAGAGGGTCTCCCCCGTCCAGAACTTCAAGAAGTCCGCGTTGCGCCAGAGCGTTCGCGGGGCTGTGGTCGTCGCGTCCGCACTCCGGTGGGGTGCGAGGTGTGTGTCTGACATGCGGGTCCCCCGAAGATTCTAATGGCTAATGCGCACTGCTTCCGTTAGGAGCTGTTCCGATCATGACAGTGGGATCTAATGGATGCAAGTGCGAGCTACCATTAGCCAATGACGACTACAGGACATCCGGCGTCGGCTGCGGGTGCCGAACCGGGCGAGCCGCTGGCCGTGGAGTTCGCGAACACCCTCTTCCGCTCGCGCGGCCGACTGCGGGACGACATCGCCGCGACGGATCAGCTGGCCGCATGGCTGCAAGGCCACGCAACGGCGCTCGGCCTCGCCAACGGCGGACCGCTGGCCGACGTCGAACTGACGGATACCCAGACCGCCGACTTCTTGGCACTACGTGACGCCATCCGCAGTCTGATCAGGGCGGCGACAGAGAACGACCAGGCGCGCGAGGAAGACCTCGCCCATCTGAACGCCTGCGCGGCCGCGGCGCCCCACTGGGTGCGGCTAAGGTTCGGAAAGGACGGCTTCACGACCAACGTTGCGACGGACCGCCCGCCCGTCCCAGCTGCGCTCGCGGCACTGGCCGGCAGCGCCGCCGCCTTGCTGGCCGGCCCGGAGCGCCACGACCTGCGGGCCTGTCACGCACCGGGCTGCATGATGTTCTTCCTCAAGGACCATCCGCGCCGCGAATGGTGCTCCGCCGGATGCGGCAACCGCGCCCGCGCCGCACGGCACTACCTGCGCCACCGCGAGCGCTGAGCTCCCGGCTGTGCCGGCCGGTGTGGTCGGGCTCTGCCACGCGCCTGTTTCCGATCTGCAGACCGCTACGGCCGCTCCCTGCAAGAGCCGATCGCCATGGCCGCCGGGCTGCCGCCGCCGCAAGATCGGCTTCAACTTCATGCACGACAGACTCTCCGGGCGGCTGGCGCAACCGACCTGGCCCAGGCGGACCCGAGCCGTACGAGGCCGTACTGGCCGTCCACCGCGCGGAGGCGGAGCCGTTCGCGATGTTCACCGACGCGGACGTCATCGAGGCCGTCCACTGGCGGCATTGACTGGCTACTCCTCGGGCTCCCAGGCGATCAGCTGCTCGAACACCTGCTGGTCGCCCTCGATCTTCAGGTCACTCAGCGTGAGGCGGCCCCAGACGAAGAGGAGCAGCTGCTCGGCCGTGCCCGTGGCCGAAGCGGAGGGGGGCTCGGCGTCGTCCGTGACGGGTGCGGGCCAGGCGCCGGTGCCGTCCAGCGCGAGGAGCCAGGAGCGGCCCTCGGTGGCGTGGTAGTGGATGGTGGCGGCCTCGTGCGGCCAGGCCGCCGGGGTGGAGTTGCAGGTGTCGAGAAACTCGGCCACGCCGTCGATCGCGACGTCCGCGGGCATCGGCTGCAGGGCGCCTGCGGCAAGCTGGGCGTCGTAGGTGTGCACCAGCACCTCGTGCACCCGGCGCCGGGCAACGCCCCAGGCATTCGCCGGCGACACGCCGGCGCCCCACCACGCCCAGCACTCGCGCTCCGGGCCAGCCTCGCGCAGCGCACTCAGCAGCAGCTCGTTCGACTCGGCGTACCAGGCCAGCAGCGCCTCGAACTCGCGCGGCACCTCCGCGGCATCCTTGGCCGGCGGAGCCTCGGCCGGGCCCGCGGCGACGATCGCGGCCCACCAGCGCTGGCCCGTACCCAGGTGCTGCACCAGATCGAACAACGTCCACTCGGGGCAGGAGGGCACCGGCGCGTCAAGGCTGGGCGCGGCGGCAACCGCACTCCGGAACGCGGCCGACCGCTCGTCGATCAGTTGCAGCAGGGCGGAAAACTCAAGGTTCTCTGTCACATCGCTTGCCTATCACCCCAGTTCGGTCGGCCGCACCCTATATTCCAGGCCGTCAGCTGCGGGAGTTGGTGGTCATGAGGGGCTCGATGGCGTGTCCGATGAGTCAGGGGTGAGAATGATGTTCGCGCCAGCGTGCACGGCGTGCCCGGACAGCAGCCACCGACCATGCTGGAGATCTTCCGGGTGCGCGACGGGCGCATCGCAGAACTGTGGGGTCTGTCGTCCCTGCAACGCTCCTGAAGACCGACAGCGGTTCAACGCACGGGATCCCGCGTGACCACGTACGGCCCGGAGGCAGTCCCTGATCACGCAACGCAAGATCGCACCTTGATGCGCATCGCAACGGCAAGGTCCTCGGAGGCGATGCGCCCCCATGTGAGTCCAGCCGCCGGCAGAGGGGAAGGGGCCACTGCCGAGGACGACTTGAACGTGGGCGGCGAGCCGCCGGACGAGGCCGGGGTCGGTCATCGTCGATTCGGGTGGGCAGTAGCCCGCAGGGGTACCGGAAGCACCCCGTGTCGCCGTCAGGCGACCGGACTACTGACCCGAAGGCCGGACGCGGACGTCGCGCATCAGTGCTGGAACCGAGCGACGGGGCCGGTCCCGGCACCTGCCGGCCCGGCCGGTGCCCCGCCCCTCCGCCGAGGCTCCGGGGCCCGGCCATCGCCTCGCCGGCGTCAGCGCTGGCGGGCCGCCAAGGCGTTGGCCGCCTTCATCCGGGCTGGGGCGGTGGCCTCGATGGTGCCCGCGCCCTCGCCCGGCTTGAGTTCCCAGCCCCGCAGCTTCGCCGCGACCCGGCGCAGCGCCGCGTCACCCGGCTTCACATCGATCTGGAAGTGTGACTCCTTGGCAGGCTTCAGGTCGCCGCCCCACTTCACGACACCCTCCAGGTCGGCGAGGATGTCGCGGACCACGACGAGCTCGTGCGGGAAGAAGCCGCCCTGCGCCCGGGCGGGGTAGAACAGCGGACGGATCGCGATCGCCGTGCCCGAGAGGTAGTTGCTCTCGTACGCGGCCGCCACCGTGCGCGAGGTGGTGTGCCCGGTGACCTCGCCCGCGCCGAGCGTGTCGATCTCGTAGTGGAAACGGCGCACGATGTGCGTCAGCACGGTCGCCACGTCGCCGTCGGCCGCGCCGAAGTGGACGCCGCCCGTGCCCTCGACGCGGTGCGCCGGGGCGGAGTCGAGCACCGGCCAGCCGTTGGCGCTGGTTTTCTTGCGCCACTGGGTGGTGGCGGCCGTAACAGGCGCAGCGGCGGCGGCAGTTGTGGGCAGGCCGCCGGAGGCGAGCACGGCCCCACCGGCAACACCGAGCCCGGCAAGCAGAAAGCGCCGCCGGTCGAGCCGCATGGCCGGGGTCATGACATCACGCATGAATAAGGGGTTCCTTTCAAGGCTGATGGAGGCAGGTGCGTTCCGGGGCGCCTTACGGGGGCGCGGGGGCGTGGCATTTGAGGCTCCGCCGCGTGGGCGCGACCAGCCCCCACCGGCCCGCAGCAAAACAACCGCACCCCGCGGAGCACTACGCGCCCTTCGCGTTCGCTTCCTGCATGACCCGGTCGTGGAACTCGTCGGCGAACGCCTGGCAGAACTCCATCAGCTGCGCCTCCGGCAGATCGCCGGGCATCGTGGCGTTGGGTGCCGTCTGCGTGATGAGGTACCAGCGACCGCCCGTGATCACCGGGTCGATGACGGTCGTGAGCATGCCCTTGGCCATGGCCGCGACATTGTCCACGCTGCCGCCGAACCGCATCTCGAAGAAGTCCCGGAAGCGGGTCAGGGCGCCCATGTCGCGCTCGCCCTTGCCGTAGTGCTCGCGCACCACGTCGAGGAACTGCCCGCCCTGCTCCACCCGCCGGGCGATGAGATAGCCGTCCGCGTCCTCGATGAGGTCGTCCAGCGGGAACGTGGACTGCACGCCGACCTTCGCGAACTTCGCGTGTACGTAGGCGCCTCCGGACGGGTAGCTCTTGATGTCGCGCTGCCACTCGCCGTAGAGCGTCATCAGGTCGCCGCCCCAGCCCGCGACGTCACCCGCGCCGACCGTGCGGATGTTGCTGGTCTGCGGCTTGACGTAGTGGCCGTTGGCCGTGGCCAGCAGGTGCTCGGCGCCCAGCGTGACCCCCGTGACCGGGTCCTTGAACACGTCGAGGACCTTGGCGCCGTGGCTGTCGGCGAACTTGATGAAATCCGCGTCGGGCGAGCCGATCAGCGACGCCCACTGGGCACCGTTGTACCCGATGTGCCGGGCGTACTCCATGGTGAGCCGGTTCGGGTCACCGGTCCCGGTGTTCGTGTACTGCATCGCCAGCGGGAAGACGACCTCCAGGTTCCTGATGAGGTCGTCCGCCGGGTACACGGTCTTGCGGACCGAGTCCTGCCCCTCGTCGCTGCCCTTGCGGTGCGCGTCGTTGTCGAGGTCGAACGAGTCACCGCTGGAGCTGAACTTGAACTCCTTGATCTGATTGAACGCCCAGTTCGGCGGCAGAGGGAAGCCGAGGTTCCCGGAGAAGCCCCAGGACATGCCGGAGACGAAGGAGTAACTGGCGTCCGCGTGCTTGCTGACCTGCGTGCAGACGTTGCGCGAGCCGTACACGCCGTGGTTGTACCACGCGCCCTTGTTGGCGAGGCCCGCCTTGATCCCCTGGAAGTAGGGGACGATGTTGGAGGCGATCTCCTCCGTGGTCGCGTCGTAGTCGACGGCGAAGTAGATGGTCGTGCCCCGGTTGAAGCCGTAACCCTCCGCATGCTCATGGGCGTTGAGCGCGTGGCTGAACCCCTGCTCGTACGTGAAGTCGACCAGGCGCCGGGCGTTGTCCTGGTAGATCGGGAAGACGCGCAGACCGGCGGCGAAGATGTCGTCGAGCTCGCCGTCCTTGATGTTCTTGTCGAGCGTGCTGCCCGGCGGGTCGAACAGGTAGCGGCCGACATAGCGGTAGCCCGCCTTGTACAGCGCGTCGCCGCGCGAGCGGGTGATCCGGAAGCGGGTGTCGCACGCCGCGGTGGAGCGCTCCGGGTCGCCGGTGGAGACCAGCAGCTGCGCCCAGGTGGGGTAGTCGCCCCGGCCGTCACGGCTGTCCAGCTCCGAGAACTCCTGGAAGATCTTGACGAACTCCGTGAGCTTGGAGTCGAAGGTGCTCCGGAACGTGGTGGCGACGTTGGAGGTGCCCTTGACGATCGGGGAGTTGAAGACACAGGCCGCGGAGAAGAGCTGGACGAAGATGCCCGAGTCGCCCTCCTGCATGACGTGCTGCTTCAGACCCGCCTGGGTGCCCGGGCCAAACGATCCGGTCGCCTGGTCGTCGGGTATGCCGATCTCGTACTGGATCGCCTTCATCAGGGACTTCTGTACATCGCGGGAATACACACCGTCGGCGGGCCCGATGAAGAACGACGACTTGCCAAAGTAGCGGCCGTTGAGCCAGCGCTGGACCTCGCGGACCTTGTCGGTGCCGCCCTCGACCGAGACGTAGGCGTCCATGGTCAGGAGCGCCTTGAAGATCTTGGGCTGGACCAGCAGGTCCGAGTTCTCGATGCCCGCGTCGACCTTGAGCTTCCCGACCGACTTGGCTGTGGCCAGGTCGTAGTTGCCGTTGCCGTCGCCGCCCCAGTAGCCCTTGCAGAACAGGGCGTGCTGGACGATCCGCTTGATGTTGGCGTTCGGCTCGTTGGCGCCGATGTCGCCGCGCGCGGCCAGCTTGGCGAGCGTGCCCGGGCCGAAGCTGGCCACGAGCGGGGTGATGCCCAGCTCGACCTGAAGCGCCATGGTCAGCGAGAACATCGTCGACCAGCCGGTGCGCCCGTCCTCGGGGCACCTGACGTAACCGGGGACCGCCGCGTACGTGGCGTTGACCCACTTCTGGGCAGCAAGGACTCTGTCGTCCGCCATATTCCTCTTCCTGATGGGCGGGGCTCGGGACTCGGGGGTGCGTGAATCCTGATGGCGGAAGACAAGCCGACTGCGGGCGCGGCTCAACTGTCCGTCCCGGACAGGTGGTCAGAGCGGCGCCCCGGCAGATTTCCCCGCATCACCTCGGCGTCGGTTTCCCCCGTCGACCGCCGATGGTGCGGTGATCATATCCGACGGATGCGGCATCTTCTGCATGTACAAGCCATGCTCGGATCTGTCGTAGCATCTCCCACTGCAAGTGATCATTTACGATGCAGGGGGAACAACTCATGGGTATGGGAAAGAAGTTCGTCATGGCCGCAGCGACGGGTGCGCTGACCCTCACCGGCCTCGCCGCCGTGAGCGGGACCGCGTTCGCCGGGACCGACGGACAGCAGATCGTCATCGACGACCAGACGCGCAGGGTCGAGTCGATCAAGATCCAGGGCCTCGACCAGCACGGCGCGCCCGCCACGGCGTGCCTGACCACGCCGGGTTACGAGACCCGGATGCCCGGCTGGTGGTGGCGCGACTCGATGCACTTCAGCAAGTGGACCGACAAGACCTGCGGCAAGAGCGGCGGTAGCTGGCTCGGCTCGCAGGACGAGTGGGTTCCGGCGTGGCAGTCGCCGGACCGGGGTGACTGGTACTACATCGGCATCTACAAGAACGACAACTAAGGTCTGTTGGGAAAGTGCCGACGGACGTATCAGGGAACTGCCTCGACGACAGCCCGTCGTAGCTCCTGTGAGCCCAGGAAGTCCGTGTTGTCCGCCCACTGGTCGACGCTCCCGATCCGCGGCAGGCTGCGCAGGTGCGGATCGGTGACCGTCTTGGCCGACGCGGCCGCGAACCGCTCGGCGAACAGCACCCGGTACGGGCGGCCGTGGTACGACCGGCAGGCCGTGGCCAGCGGTGCCGTCAGGCCGGTCTCGTTATGCAGTGTGGCCACGGCCTCGTAGGCGTCGCACAGGAGCTTGGCTCGCTGGCGGTACTGCGTCGCCGCCAGAGCTCCTTGGAGCAACGGCGTCAGCGTCTCGGCCACCGGCAGTTGCCTGAACGTGCTCCCCAGCCACTTGCTGTAGGGCGCATAGCGGCGTTCCAGGAGCAGGCACAGTCGCGTGAGATCGCGGACGAGGCGTCCGGCAACGACCGCTGACCCCAGGGCGTCCCCGACGTCCGCGCAGCGTCCCACGAACGCCTCTTCCTGGGAGATCCGCTGCCACTGACAGGCCAGCAGATATCGCCACACCTGGTCCGGATACCAGGACAGTCGTTCTCGGACCGTCGTGAGCGTGCCGAGGCCGTCGTGGAACACTTCTCCGCCGGTGACTTCGGCGAGGTGCTGCTGCGGTATGGCCAGCCAGTCGCGGACTGTGGGCTCGGCCGATGTGGGATCGACGCCAAGGTGCCCGGTCAGCCACGAGCCGGCGTCCAGCGTAAGCACGCGGTGGTTCACCGGGCCGTCCGTGGGCTGCATGTGGCCGACTCTGTCGTTGATCTGCCGGAAGTGCGTGGGGCGCCCGCGTATCTGCTTGGGCAGCTGCTCGGCCAGCACGCGGTGGATGCGGGTGCCGTGCGCAGTCGCGTCCTGCGGGGTGAGGAAGAGCAGCAGCCGCGGACCCCAGTCGTGGTCGGTCGACCGGGGAGTGTCGAACCCCAGGACCTCCGAGCCCGCACCCACCAGCGCGGCAGCATGCGGCAACCCCGGATACGTCTCCGCCAGGATCGGCTGCACCGCCTCCTCGTAAAGAATGCGCGACAGCGCGAGCCCGGAGAGAAAATCTGCATCGGATGTCGTCACCCAGTTACTCTGGCGCACTCGGTATCCGTCAACCACCGATTTTGACGGTGGCGGTCAGAGCCACTCGTTGATGGCCGCGACCTGGGCGGGCGGCCGCCACGAGAGCCGAGCTTTTGGCGGTTGCGGACCTGGTCGGCCTTCTCCGGAATGGTGCACCGCACACCGCGTCTGCGCAGGTAGGCGCGGTTCGCGCGTGAGCCGTAGGCCCGGTCGGCGCGGACCTTGTCCGGACGGGTACGCGGTCGGCCCGGGCCGATTCGGGGCACCCGGATACCGTTCAAGACCGCCTGGATCTGGGGCTGTCGTGCCGCTGGCCGGCGGTTACGAGCAGGGACAGTGGTTTCTGTTCCTGCTCGACCGCCAGGTGCAGCTTGGTGGTCAGCCCGCCCCGCGAGCGTCCGAGGCCGTGGTCGTCGGGCTCGGTGTCGATCCCGCGGGTGGCTCCTTCTGCAGATCCCCCTTTTATGCGCCCCGGCGGCGTGCTGGTGGGCGCGGGCGATGGTGGAGTCCACGCTCACGTCCCACGTGATCAGGCCCTTCGCGTCGGCGTCGACTTGCAGTTGCTCCAGGATCCGCTTCCAGGTGCCGTCGCGCTGCCACCGCCGGAACAGGTCGTGGGCTCGGTCCCACGGCCCGTAGCACTCCGGGAGATCACGCCACGGCGCACCGGTTCGGGTCCGCCACCGTATGCCGTCGATCAGCTTCCGGTCTGACCAGGTCCGCGGACGGCCCAGCTTCTTGCCCGAGGGTAGGAGCGACTCAAGCCGAGCCCACTGGCCGTTCGTCAGATCACCACGCCTCACAGACGGTGATCATCTACAACCTTGATCCACTTTCGCAACAGACCCTGGAACCCCGACGCCCCTTCGCTGCCCACGTCCGTCTCCTCGTCGGTCGGCACGCGCCTGTGCCTCGCGGTGATGGACTGGCGAGCGAATAACAAGGTGTTGGGCACCTCTGCCCATGAACGCGGCCTGCGGGCCACGGACATCAGCATCGCCGAGCAGGGCACCGGCATCGTTGCCCGCGGCCGTGAAGGCATCACTGTGCGAGCGGCGTTCATCAAGCAGACGGAGGCCGGGGACATCGCCAAGCGGGCCCTCGCGTGCGCACGGCGGCCGGCACCCTGTCTGGTCAGTCCGTTGGCGCGCTGGTCGAGGAGCTGGACGTCGAGACGGTCGTGGACCACGTCCGTGCGATCTGGCCCGACGGCATCGAGGCCGTGCATTCGTATCGGCTCGTCGAGGCCCTCGCCGCTTACCGGGCTGATCTGTACAAGCCGTGGACGGAGATGGACGCAGCCGCGGCGTCGACGGCGCGCAGCGCGGCCCTGAAGCCCTTCAAGGTGTCGACCCGGCAGCTCACCATCCGGGAGTGCTGCGGGGGCGCCAAGGGGTTGCGGAACGCCGATCTGCCCGCCGTCGAGGACGACGAGTAGACCCTGTCGAGCCGGTCTCGGCGAGAGGTAGAGGTTTCACCCGGCCCCGAAACCGGTTTCGCCCCTGATATCGGGGCTGAGCTGGGAAGTTTCGCGTTTCCACGCCGGGAACGGATCGGACTCCAGCGGACCCGCTGACGGCGAATCACCAGGGTCGAGCGCTGGAGACGCGGCCGCCTCGTAACCCCGTCGGAGCGGCCGCCCAATCGCCGCCCGTCCTCAGCACCCCGGGCCCAATGGGGCGGGCGGGCCGCACCGTGCCGCAACACAACCACCCAGCACACCGCCGACAGGAAGGAAGTGTGGGGATGAGTGCTGCCCAAAACCTGCTGAAGTTCGCGTGGCTGGAGGTCACGGGCTTCTGCAAGGAAAGGTGCACGCACTGCTACGCCGACTCGGGCCCGCAGGGGTCCCGCTAGACCCTCTGTCGTTTGCGGGCCCCGCCGAGAGCACCGGAAACTGGTGGATTGCCGGGCAACCGTGTTCCCTCGCTCCCCCTCTGACAGGTTGTCATCGACAAGCTGAAACGGCGGCTGCGGGCCGAGGAGCAGCACCGCGTCCGCCGTCTTTTCACTGTTGCCGAGCAGGAGACCATCCGAACGGGGAGACAGACGATGAACGTTCTCAACCGGCGTGCTGCGCGTGCGGCCGTCGTCACGGCAGCCGGTACAGCGGCACTCGGGCTGAGTGCGGTGACGGCTTCTGCAAAGGTCGATTACGGCTTCGAGGCAAGCCCGCACACCGTGAAGGCCGGCGGCCGTGTCCACGTGAAGGGATACGCCGCGAAGGACGACGACCTCTTTCAGAAATTCTGCGTGCAGGAGCGGCAGGGCAAAGCAACCTGGCGCACGGTGAAGTGCGCTCACGGAGCGGTCTTCGACGGCGGCTCGGTCGACACGTGGGTGAAGGCGCCGCACCGTGGCACGCTGCAGTTCCGCGGCGCGCTCTACGAGACGGACTGGGGCTCGAACAAGCTCCACCTGCAACTGGTCACGCCGACCCGGACCGTCAGGGTGCGCTGACCGCCAAGCCGCACCAGGGGATGCCGGGGCCTGTCGGAGGCCCCGGCGAGTCCCGAAGACCCTCATCGGCGGGACGTCACCAAGGTATCCAGCCGCGCACAGCACGACGCCCCGCCGCTCGGTCCGTACAGCCCCGGCCGGTGGATGCACTGGCCGGGGCTTCTTCGTGCGTCGTCAGGCGGGGGTGACGTTCTCCGCCTGCGGGCCCTTCGGGCCCTGGGTCACGTCGAAGTTCACCAGCTGGTTCTCTTCTAGGGACCGGAAACCGCCGGTGTTGATGGCGGAGTAGTGGACGAAGACGTCGGGACCGCCGCCGTCCTGGGCGATGAAGCCGAAGCCCTTTTCCGCGTTGAACCACTTCACCGTGCCGGTAGCCATGTGCCTGTCTCCTTCGAGGGGACTCGTATCGGGCCCCGCACCGTGCGGGACCCGGAGGTGATCGCCCTGGTCCGGAGAGGCGTTGAACAGCAAAAACGCCCGTGACTGCGATCACGGGCGAACGGGACTTCGGAACCACGACTGCTGACCACGACGCTACTCCGGCTGGTGGAGCCCGGCCACAAAGACCCACGACAGCAACGCGCCTCCGTGGATCGACCGGGCGCCATTGACAGCCGTCTCCCGAGTGCGCCTCCCTTGCCGCTGGGTGAGGCTGAGGCTATGGCTGAGCGTCGCGTGATCGCGGATCCGCCCCGTGAGGGTGGTGGCCGGCATGTCCAGGTCGACAGCGAGACGCTGGGCACCGCATACAGCCTGCACGACCTGAGCGTGCTCCTGGAGCGTGCCGGCCTGGAGGGGCTGGACGTGGTGGACCTGGTGAATTCGCCGCTGATCGAGTGGCATGGCGGCGGCCCGGAGGTATGGGAGCGCTGAACGCCTCTCGGCGGGCGCGGGCTGGCGGCCGTCGTCACTCGTTCGATGCACAGCGGTCGGTATCGCGTTCGCTGGGAGCGAGCCCGGCATCGGACCGGGGCTCAGCCCCCCCATCAAACCAAGGAGACACAGCCATGGACCAGGGCAAGATTCAAGTGTCAACGCTTCGCGAAAATTCACCCCTTGGGTGTCTCGGAAAATTGACCCCGGTTGGTTGTGACGACGCTTGATGCCGGGGTGACGCAGCAGCCCTGGCCGTGAAAGCCTTCGGGCATGTCTGAGCTGCGGGAACCTGCCGACCGTCCGGTCAGGTTGCTCGGTTTCTGGGGGACGCCCGAGAACCAGACGCTGCCGAACCCCGCTGATCTCGTTGATCCCGGCTGGGGCGAGGCGGAACGGCAGTGGGTCGCGGACTACCTGGAGCACGGGCAGATCGCCGGGTCCTGGATGGGCGCATCGAGGTGCAGGCTGTGTTCACGCGCCAACGGTTCCCGCGATCTCACCGACGGCTACTACCTCTGGCCGGAAGGACTCGCCCACTACGTCCTCGATCACGGCGTCAGGCTGCCAGCCGAGTTCCTCAACCACATCGAGCAGAGGTCTCAAGCCTTGGAAGGTCTTGAGAGGGACGCCTCATGGTGGCAGCGGAACGCTGCCAGAACCTAGAGGCGTTGGTCGATCCGCCTCTCTGCGAAGACCTCCCACCATGCTGTCGTGGTTTCTCGCCGCACGAGACGGCTCATCGCATCGTGGTTGCACCCAGCACTGTTGGGACTTCTTGAATCCCCGCCCTGCTCTTCGTCCCCACTTGGTCACACGCTCAACGAATGAGTCGATTTGGGCGGCCGACAGGGGGCGGTCAGTCCTCGTAGGGCATTGGCACATCGGAGGGGAGGTACCCCGTCTGTTGTGTGCTCTGTGGTCGGCAGTCGTCAGATCTTGCGCTTGGGGCTGCTGCCGGGGCGGAGCCTGCCCGCCTCATCGAGGTCGTTGAGTACCGCGGGCAGGCCGACGCGCAGCATCTTGCGCCGGACGTGGCCCAGGATCTGGGCCATGAAGAACCCGCTGGTTCCTGCGAAGCCCGTGTGGTCGTAGGTGAAGCGCGTTCCTGCGGCCTGAGGCTCGATCCGGTAGGTGACCTCGGTGGTTTCGCCGCCGTCGTGGTCGGTCCACGAGTAGCGCAGCAGTCGCGGCTCGTCCACCTCCAGCACGACGCAGTCGACGATCCCGCTCCAGCCCGGCTTCGGCTTCGCGATGAACTGGAACTCGGTGCCGACGGTGGTGGCAAATCCTTTCGGTCGCGCCCCGGCGCCGGTCGCCGTCCACAAGGGGATGAGCGCCGGATCGGTGACGGCGCGCCAGACCTTCGTGGAGGAGTGCGGGTAGTCGCGGACGATGTGGATGGCGCTCATGGGGGCTCCCAAGGCAGTGTGGACGTCCCGCCGGAGAAGAAAGTTACAGCAACTGAAAATATACAGTAGAAGTAATAATCTGGTCGCCGGACTACGCTGTCCCGCGTGAACACGGTGGACTGGACGGGATGGCGCAGACAGGTCGGGGAGCCCGCGGCCGAGGGATTGCGGGAGCGGAAGAAGCGTCTGATGCGGCAACGCCTGTCGGACACCGCGACCGAGATGTTCCTGGAGCACGGCTTCGACAGCGTTCGCGTAGCGGAGATCGCCCAGGCGTGCGGAGTCTCGCAGAAGACGGTTTTCAACTACTTCCCCACCAAGGAATCGCTCATCCTGGACCTCGATGAGACGACGATGACCGCCCTGCGCACCGGCCTGGCCGTCCCTGACCGCTGCCCTGTCGACGCGGTGCTTCGGGTCCTGTCCGACGAGTTGCTCGGCATGACGTCCTGGATCGCCGCACAGGACGACTCGGGTCAGGCCGCCGCCATGATCAGGCGCTTTGGCGAGCTGATCCGGTCCACGCCCTCACTGCGGGCCTATCACCGCGACATGACTGACCGGCTCATCAAAGTCGCAGCCCAGGCGCTGGCCCAGCGCACCGGGATGAGCCCGGATGATCCCGAGCCGCAGATCGCGGCAACGGCTCTGATCGGTCTGTGGCCCATCCAGTTCCGGAGCCTGGGAAAGCACCTGAAGAGCGTTCGCACACCTGAGCAGGTTCACAAGGCGGTGACCGCCGACGTCCGCCGTGCAGCCAAGCTCATCGAGGCCGGCCTGGCCTCGTTCAAGGCTCTGGGGGAACCGGCCGACACCCATGCCCGCAACGCACTGTGAGCCAGAGAAAGGGCTGCCGACTCGTTGACACGCTCAGCCACGACCCCACCCGGAAGGGTGGCGAGCGAACGCGAGCATCTCTGGGAATCCCCGAGCAAGAGATGGGGACTTTCTCCGCTGACGTACTCACGCGGGGAATAGCGCACGTCGCGAATACTGCCTCTCCACCAGTTGGCGACGTCGGCGAGCCCCACGGCCTGCGCGTCCTTGCCGAGCTCGCCCAGAACGCGCACCGCGACGAACACAAGAAGGCCCCCACCGCCCCCGCCTGACCCTCGCCCACCCCCGCAGCGCGCGGGGCGGCCGTCGACCTTGAGTCCGGCCGCCCCGGCGTCTCACCTGGAAGGAATCCTGTGCAACAGCCCCACGCCCCCGAGCGGCCCGCGGTTGTCGTCCTGTGCGGCTCCACCACCTACTGGGACGAACTCGCCGAAGCGGCCCTGTACGAGACTGCGGCCGGCCGCATCGTCCTCGCCCCTGGCTGCAACATGAAGGTCCCCCACCCCCTTTGGGCCGATCCGCA
>NZ_JBHJYK010000039.1:0-51649 GCF_042269865.1 Streptomyces sp. NPDC055966 | reverse complement strand
GGGTGGTTCTGGTCATGAGGGGGTGGTTCTCCTGTCGTGCCCTCTCAGGCTAACCCGACGAAGCGGGACGTCTCACCCAAGGCTGACAGAGAGGGAAGCGGCGGTGCCCTTCCATCCCCGCTCGTGCGAGGCGATCGCAATCCAGCGCCCAGGCGAGGCGGTCATCGTTGAACAGGCCGGGCTCACCACCGAAAGGCTGCGCGCTTCGCGCTGTCGCGAGCCACGTCACTGTGATTCACCTCTCGCGCCCATGTGAAATCGATCGGATTTCCTTTGGTATTGAATGAAAACCGATCGGTTTACGGCCGTGGTCGGTGTGAGGCCAGGGAAATCTTGATTTCGCATCATAACCAGACAAGGAAACAGGCCCTGTAATCGGAATAGATATCAATGGTGCACTTCCGGGGCGGGATGGACCACTGGGATCCGGCCGTCACCGACGGGCTGGCCGCGAACCGCGAAGTGATCCTGTTCGACTACGCGGGAGTAGCCGGGTCCAGTGGCGAGGTGCCGGAGACGTTCGAGGCTTTCGGTGATGACAGTGCGGCAGTCATCCGGGCGCTGGGCATTTCGCGGGCCGACGTTCTCGGTTTCTCCATCGGCGGCTACATCGCCCAGACCCTGACGCTGCGCCACCCCCAGCTCGTGCGCCGGCTCGTGCTGGTCGGCACGGGACCGCGGGCAGGTGAATTCGAGGGCCAGGACCCAAAGATCTATGAGGTGGGCGGGCACGATCCGGAGATCACCGACGATGGTTTCCTGTTCCTGTTCTTCGAGCCGTCTGAGACCAGCCAGCAGGCCGGCAGGGACTTCTTGGCGCGGCGCCACCAGCGCACCGTCGACGTCGTCCCGCGGAGCTCGATGCAGGTTGCCAAAGCCCAGGTCGGGGCCATGGCCAAGTGGCGCGAGCAGGTTGGTGAGCGGTGGAGCGAGCTGAAGACCATCCAGCAGCCCACCCTGGTCGTCAACGGCAGCCACGACATCATGGTGCCGACGATCAACTCCTACATCCTGCAGCAGCACATTCCGAACGCGCAGCTGATCATCTACCCCGACTCCGGGCACGGCGCGCTGTTCCAGTACCCCGAGCTGTTCGTGAACCACGTGTCCCGGTTCCTGGACAGCGAACGCGCCTTCGACTGACCGGCACGGCCGCCAGTTATGGCGCCGGAGAACGGTCATGAGCCGGTCGGCCGGTGAGCGAGGCGGGCTCGGTCATACTCGCGTCCTACGGGCGCTCCGGCGCGCCCCGCCGTGACCGGGCAGCCGTCCGCGAGTAGCGCGGGAAGGGCCCAGACGCCCGCCCCTGTGGGCTGCCCAGAGGCTGGGCCGTGCGGCCGATCTCTGCCGGTGCCCTGTCTCGCGCCCGCGAGCCAGTAGAGGCACAGCCATGGGGGCGTTCCCGATGCCAGGGTCCGCCCCCACACACTTCCTCAGTGCCGCTCAGGGCCAACCGGCTCGTTGGCTGCGCAGGCGTCGTCCGGGGCTTCCACTGTGTGGCTCTGGGCGATCAGTGTCTGGCAGTGGCCCGCCCGGCGGCCTGGACGGCCTTGCCGACGACCTGCTCGGCCTTGGCACGGCCTTCTGTTTGGCGGCCAGGCGGCTCACCCATGCCCGCTGCCGGTTTCAGGCAATGGCTGTGCGATGAAGAACGGGGCTCCACCTTTGCGGGCCCAGCGCGAACCCGGTGCGGCCGATGGATGGAGGGCCCGTGGCCATGCCATGCCGACCGCGAGCTCTACCAAGCTGTATCTATGGTTGAACGCACCCCCTGGCTCGCGCGACGGCCGAGACCACAGTGGCCCGGGCACTTACCGATTGGCGTACAGCTCGTCAAGTCCCCCCGAGAGCGCGGCGCGTACCCGGCGGGTGACCTCGTCAACCAGCACTTCGGGTTCATCACTGAGCAGCCCCGTCATGGTGGCCTCGGCCACGTCGTCCGCGAGGATTTTCGGGGAGTCGACGTCCGCGGCCAAGTCGGTGTCGACATAGCCGGCATACACGCCGACCACGAGCGTGCCCTGCTCCCGCAGCGCCAACCGGAAGGCGTTCGTCAGTGACCATTGAGCGGACTTGGAGGCCGCGTAGCTCGGAAACTGCCGATTGGCCACCCACGACGCCACGGAGAGCATGTTCACCAGTGCTCCCCCGCCATTGGCGGCCAGCACGGGCGCGAACGCACGCGAGACAGCCCAGGTGCCGAAGTAGTTGACCTCCATCTCGCGCCTGGCACCGTCCAATGAGCCCTCCAGGAGCGACGGGCCACCGGTGACCCCGGCGTTGTTGATGACAATGCTGACATCATCGGCGGCACGTGCGGCTGCGGCGACCTGCTCCTCGTCGGTAACGTCCAGTCGCAGCGGCGTGAGGCCGGAGGCCAGGGCTGCGTTCGGGTCCCGGACGCCGGCGTAGACCTTTGCTGCGCCGTGCGCGAGGAGAGCCTCCGTGAATGCCATTCCGATGCCACGGTTGGCTCCGGTGACAAGGGCTACCGAACCGTTGATGTCCATGATCATCACTTCCGTCAGCGAACGCGGAGGCTCTCTTCTTCAAGGTTAGTACTCCAGCCGAACCTCGGTATTTATCCTGGTCAACGGTCTGGCGGTGACTAGTGCTGCGTTCCTCGAAGGGTGTACAGATAGCGGCGGCGCAAGCGCCTGGTGGGTGGTGCAGGTCTGCCCCAGATCCAGGTTCGGGCACGGGCGTTGAGCTGGGCTGTGGCCACTTCGGTGGCGTGGGTGATGTGGTCGCGGTCGCCGAAGGAGCGGCCGGCCAGGGCGGTCTTGCGGAAGGTGCGCCACCAGCCCTCTTGGAGGTTGAGCCAGCAGGCACCGACCGGGATGAACACGTGCCTGATGCGGGGATGGTCCTCGTCGAGCCAGGTCCGGGTGGACACGCTGTTGTGCGAGGACAGATTGTCGGTGATCACATAGATGTCCCCGGCGGGGTTGGCGTCTTCTACCAGCTGAAGGAACTGCTGGTACAACACGCTGTTGCGGGAGGTGGCGGTCATCGTGAGTTCCTGGCCGTCGCGGATGCGTAAGGCGCCGTAGACCCAGGTTTTCTCCGGTCCGCGGGAGTAGTCGATCTCGTTCTTGATGCGGTGTCCGTCCGGTGACCAGCCCGGTGCCGGCGGGAAGGTGCGGGGGATCACCGGGCCGAGCTCGTCGGCGCACACGACCGTCGCGCCGTCGGGCGGGCTGGTGTAGAGCTCGGCGATCCGCGTCCTTTTCCCTCGAAGTCCATATCTCTCGAGCGCGTCCACGAGCGTGCGTCGCCAGCGCACGCCCTCGGCCAGCAGGATCCGGCGCACCTGGGAGCGGCTGACCTCGATGCCCAGATCCCGGGCCGCAGCAGCCGGTGTGTCCAAGGTCCGCTCCGAAGGCCCCGACTCGTCCGCGGCCCACGTCTCGTTCGACGGCTCCGTCGAGCGGACCGCGCACATCATCGCCGACAACGGGTTCGAGGTGGACTTCAAGCTGTGGGAGGCCGACTACGCCAAGTGCGGCCCTGCACGCCCGGCTCCAACTGCCACTGACCCACTACGGCGTTGAGGACAAGACCCAGACTGGCGAGCTGGTCTTCCCGGCCCTCGCGGTACGCATGGCGGATCTGGCTTTCCAGTACCTCAACCACTCACACCCGGAGACCGCGACCAAACCGTTGATGCCGCCGGATCCAGTCCGTGAGCAGCGCTGAGCTGCGGCTTCTCCAGCTGCTCGATGCGCCCAGCCTCAAGGCGGTCGCGGGCGTGGAGCCGGCGAGCGTCGGCGATCCACTGCCCGAGTGGGAAGCCGACGAGCGAGGCCGGTCACACCTCCTGTAGCTCCTCGCCCTCGCTCTTGGCTTCCCACTCCTGCTCATTGGGGACGCGGAACGTGAACGGGACCTTCAGGTCGCCGTGCTCGCGGGTGTAGAAGACGGCGGCTTCCACGCCGCGCCGCCAGTGCTCCTTTTCGGGGTTGAGGACGCGGAGGTTGATGAAGGCGGCGAGGGCTGTCCCGGCCGTGCCGGTCGAATGGTGGGTGCCCGGCTCTGGTGAGGGAGCGGGGCCGGGCCCGCCGCTACGGCCGAAGAACGTCAGTCGGTGTATGCCTGGAACACCTTGAGCGTGTCCTCATAGAGATGGAGCTGGACAATCCGGTCGCTCTCGACGCGGAAGTGCATGGCGACTGGCATGTCATAGGTCCGGCCGGCGCTCTTGGCCACGCGCGTGAACCGCCGCAGCATGACCGCGTGTTCGCCGTCGATCAGCAGCGCGTCCACCTGGTCCACGTTCCTCTCCGGGATGATGTTGTTGCCGAGGGTCCTGAGGTAATCGGCCACCTCCGCACCCTTGGAACGATGCCCGGTGCAGGGCAGGGACGGCGAACCGGGGACGTACCAGTCGATGTCGTCCGCGAAGACCGGTACCACGGCGTCCGGGTCCCCGGCGCCCAGCAGCCCGAAGAACCGCTCCACCACCTCGCGTGTTGTCATGATCGAGAACCTTCCGTGAGCGAGGTGCGTCGAACTTCCCAGGGCGGCAGCTCAATTGGTGCCGAGCGCCGTGCGGAGGGTGTGGACGGCCTGCTCGATCGCTGCCGTCGAAGCCTGCGTGGGCCGGACGGGATTGAGCATCATGAAATCGTGGATGATGCCGTTGTAGCGGACGCTCGTCGTGGGCACACCGGCCTGGCTCAGGCGACGCGCATAGGCTTCGCCCTCGTCACGCAGGACGTCGTTCTCGTCCACGATGACCAGAGCCGGCGGCAGTCCGGACAACTCCTCCTCGGCGGCCCGCAGGGGGGACGCGGTCGTTTCGGCACGCTGCCCCGGGGCGGTCGTGTAGGCGTCCCAGAACCAGGCCATGGCCTTGGCGGTCAGGAACGGACCGTCGGCGAACTCCCGGTAGCTCGCGGTGTCCTGAGCTGCGTCCGTGACCGGGTAGTACAGCGACTGGTGCACGAAACGCACATCACCACGCCGCTTGGCCAGGATCGCCAACGCGGCGGCCATGTTGCCCCCGACGGAATCCCCGGCGACCGCCAGACGGGACACGTCCAGGCCCTCGGCCGCGCCGTTCGTGGTCAGCCACCGCGCGGTCGCATAGGCCTGCTCGATCGCCACCGGGTAGTGGGCCTCGGGAGAGCGGTCGTACTCGACGAAGGCAACCGCCGTCCGCGCGCCTACGGCCAGTTCCCGCACCAGCCTGTCGTGGGTTCCCGCGTTGCCCAGAATCCACCCTCCGCCGTGTACATAGAGGGTGACAGGCAGTGGAGCCGCCGCGTTCCGGGGTTTCACGACACGGACCCCGACGTCACCCACCTCCGCCGGAACAGTGATCCACTTTTCCTCGATGTCCAGCAATTCGACGGGTGCTGCCTGGATGTCGTCCAGTACTTTGCGGGCACCTTCCGGGCCCAGTTGATAGAGGAACGGCGGCTGCGACGATGCGTCCGCCACCGCTTGAGCGGCCGGCTCCAGGACAGGAGCGCTCATGTCGATCACTTCCTCCGTGCGGATCACAATGGGCCGCGAATACCGACATCGGCGGCCATGCGTCCCACGCATTCCAGGCTGCGCCCCGTCCAGGAAGACCGCCAGCGCGGAGGTGGCTCCCGTCGGCGGCCAGGTCTAGTGTGAAATTTAACAATTCGGCCGACGGGACAGAGAAGTTGAATTCAGGATTCAGCATTTCTCCCCGGCGTTGCATCCAGATGTACCAACAAGTAGTACATCGTCGCTCAGGGTGACCACCGGAGGCCATCGTGCTCCCTACGCATCACCGGACCGCGACCGTCGACGCACAGCAGGTGTTCTATCGTGAGGCGGGCACCGAGGAAGCCCCGACAGTTCTGCTTCTGCATGGATTCCCCAGCAGGACACACATGTTTCAACACCTCATTCCCGGCCTCGCCGACCGCTGTCACGTGATCGCCACCGATCATGTCGGATACGGGCCGTCGTCCATGCCCCAGGCCGGTGAGTCCACCTACACATTTGTTCATCTGGCCGCCATCACTGCGGGATTGTCGGAGAAACTGGGGATCAGCCGTTTCTCGGTCTATGTACATGACTACGGCGCGCCCATCGGCTGGTGCCTTGCCCTGAATCCCGCGTTCGAGGTGACCGCCATCATCTCCCAGAGCGGCAACGCCTACATGGAGAGCTTCGCCAAACGCTTCTGGGACGATCTGTTCTCGTACGCGACATCACCCGGTCCCGGTCCCGACACCGAACCCGGCGCGCGGGCGAAGTTCAGCGCCGAGACCACGCGCTGGCAGTACGAGAACGGGGCCGAGGCCCCGAGCCCGGTCAGCCCGGACAACTGGCTGCACGACCAGACCTGCTGGACAGGCCGGGCAACGACCAGGTGCAGCTGGCGCTCTTCTGGGACTACCCGACGAACATCGAGGGTGAATCGCAGCTCCACGAGTACTTCCGCGCCAGCCAGGTGCCACTGCCGGCCGTCTGGGGTGAGCGCGACGAGATCTTCGGGCCGGACGGTGCTCACGCCTTCTCGCGCGATCTGCCCGATGCCGAAGTCCATCTGCTCCCAGCCGGTCATTTCGCCCTGGAAACGCACCTGGACGCCATAAGCGGTTACATCCACGGATTCCTCGGCCGTGTGACCGGCTGAGGGTCGACGAGGAGGGCGAGCGGTGGCCACCTTGATCTCAGTCAACGTGGGGATGCCGAAGGACGTCTCCTGGCACGGCAGGACCGTGTACACCGGGGTGCACAAGCAGCCCGTGTCCGGGCCGCGGATGGTGCGGCGGCTGAACATCGACGGTGACGGTCAGGGTGACCTCGGCGGACACGGCGGGGAAATGCGAGCCGTGCTGGTCTACCAACTCGACTCGTACCGCTACTGGTCCCAGGAACTGGGCCGGGACGACCTGACGCCGGGCATCTTCGGGGAGAACTTCACGGTCGACGGGCTCCCCGACGACGAGGTGTGCATCGGCGACCGGTACCGGGTCGGCCAAGCCCTTCTGGAGGTCTCGCAACCGCGGGTGACCTGCTACCGGGTCGGCATGCGCCTGAAGGAACCGCGCATGGCGGCGCTGCTGGTGGCCCACCATCGGCCCGGCTTCTACCTGCGTGTCATCGAAGAGGGCGAGGTAGAGGCCGGGCAGCAGATCGTCAAGGTCTCCACCGGCCCGGAAGCCATGACCGTCGAAGAGATCGACTCCGTCCTCTACCTCTCCGGGCACACCCCCGACCAGGTGCGCCGTGCCCTGCGCATACCGGCTCTCAGTCCGGGCTGGCAGGGCTCGATGCGCGACCTGCTCGAACAGGTCGACAAGGGCGCGACAACGTCGTCCGGCAGCGCCGGCCTCACCGCCGCGGCCGGCGTCCCGCCCCCGGCGTGGCGCGGCTTCCGTCCTCTGACGGTCACGGACGTCCACCCCGAGAGTGACAACGTGATCTCCCTGAGTCTGGCCGCGGCTGATGGCTCCGCCCTGCCCGCAGCGCTGCCGGGACAGTTCCTGACCGTGAAGATGCGCACGGCCGAAGACGGGACTTCCCTGATCCGCAGCTACTCGCTGTCGGGCAGACCCGGCACGGGTACGTACCGGATCAGTGTGAAGGTGGAACCACACGGCCTGGCGAGCACCTATGTGCGTACGCACGTCCGGGCCGGCGACAGCCTGGAGTTCGCCGCACCGCGCGGCACCTTCTGCCTGCCCAGTGGTGACACGCCGGTCGTGCTGGTGTCTGCCGGCATCGGGGCGACTCCCGTGCTGGCCATGCTGCACTCACTGGCGGACACCTCCTCCCGCAGACAGGTGTGGTGGCTGCATGCCGCCCGCAACGGCCGTGAGCATTCCTTCGCCCAGGAGGTGCGTGACCTGGTGGGACTCCTGGCCGACGCACGGTCCGTCGTCTACTACAGCAGGCCCGACCCCGCCGACGAGCGCGGCAAGGACTACTCGGAAGCAGGCCACATCTCCGGCGAGCGGATCCTCGGTCTGGGACTGCCCACCGATGCCGACGCCTACATCTGCGGGCCGGCGGCCTTCATGGACGGCATGACCGACGCGCTGGTCAAGGCCGGCTTGCGGCCGTCCCGCGTGCACACCGAGAACTTCAGCGGCGGCCCCTCCCTCACTCCGGGGATCAAGGGCACGTCCGCGGCGAGGGCGCCGCACCGGCCCGAAGGCGCCCCGGGCACCGGTCCCTCCGTCTCCTTCGCCCGCAGCGGACTGACCGTCCCGTGGAACGACGACCAGAACTCCCTGCTGGAACTCGCGGAAGCATGCGACGTCCCGGTCCAGTGGTCGTGCCGCACGGGCGTCTGCCACACCTGTGAGCTCGCCATGATGTCCGGGTCCGTGGACTACTTCCCGGACCCGGTCGAGCCGCCGGGCGAGGGCAACATCCTCATCTGCTGCAGCAGACCCGCGCAGGACGTCGTCCTGGATCTCTGACACCTGCCCGCCCGGCGGGCGGGCCTTCTCGGCGGAAGGACGAACGGATGGTTCCCAGGACAGCAGCGGTGGATCCGGATCGGTCGGAGTGGGACGTGATCGTCCTCGGCGGTGCCGCGGCGGGCGAGAACGCCGCACAGTACGCGAGCCAGTTCTCCGGCCTGTCCTCGGTGCTCGTGGAGGACCGCCTGGTCGGCGGCGAGTGCTCGTACTGGGCGTGCATGCCCAGCAAGGCCCTGCTCCGGCCGGTCGAGGTGGTCGACGCCGCTGCCCATCTGCCCGGCGTCTCCGCACGGCTGGATCCGGCCGGGGTGTTCGCCCGACGAGACCGCGTGATCAACGGACTGGACGACACCTCCCAGGTGACATGGGCTCTGGACACCGGGATCGACGTGGTGCGCGGCTATGGACGACTGGCCGGTGAGCGCGTGGTCGTGGTGAGCCGGCCCGACGGTTCGACCAGGACGCTGACCGCCCGGCACGCTGTGGTCCTCGACACCGGTTCCTGCCCGGCCGTCCCGGATGTGCCGGGCCTGCGCGCCGCGCTTCCGTGGACCTCTCGCGATGTGACCACGATGAGTGAGGTGCCGCGCCGGGTGGTCATACTCGGTGGTGGTGTGGTGGCCTGCGAGGCGGCCACTTGGCTGCACGGCCTGGGGGCCGAGGTCACGGTCGTCCATCGCGGCGAGCGGCTGCTGGCCCGCAACGAGCCGTTCGCCGGGGCGCTCGTGGCCGAGGAACTGCGGGGCTCGGGGGTCCGTCTGTGCCCCGGGCAGAGCCTGTCCCAGGTGAAGCGGTCGGACACCCGTGACACGGGCGAGGGGCGGGTGCACGGCGGTGAGCTGAGCGTGGCGCTGGACGACGGGACGGTCATCGTGGCGGACGAGGTCGTCGTCGCCGCCGGGCGCACCCCGAACACCGACGACATCGGCCTGGAAACCGTCGGGCTGCCTCCGGGCGGCTTCCTCGACGTCGACGACCAGCAGTGCGTACGGGCGGCGGACGGCAGCTGGCTCTATGCCATCGGGGATGTGTGCGGTCGCGTGCTCCTCACACACATGGGCAAGTACCAGGCGCGGATCGCCGGGGACGCCATCGCGGCCCGCGCCGCCGGCCGCGCCGACCTGCCGTCCGCCGCGGCCGGACACGTCGGGGCACCGCAGGTCGTCTTCACCACGCCGGAGGTCGGCAGCGCCGGTGCCACCGAGCAGCAGGCGCGCGAGGCGGGCCTGGACGTGGAGACCGTGGAGTACGACCTCGCCGCGCTGGCCGGCACGTACGTCATGCGCTCGGACTACCGCGGACGGGCCAAGCTCGTAGTCGACCGCGGTGACGACGTGGTGGTGGGGGCCACGTTCGTCGGCGCGGGCATCGCCGAGCTCGTGCATTCGGCGACCACAGCCATCGTGGGGCGCATCCCCGTGCCCACCCTCTGGCACGTCGTGCCGAGCTACCCCACCGCGAGTGAGATCTGGCTCCGCCTCCTGGAGACGCTGCGCGGGCAGCGCCACACCGCTGGCTCGGACCGGCGCCACAGCCCATAGGACTGCTTCCCGGTCGACAGAACCTCAGAAGATCCTCGGCGGATACGAGGCCCCCGGCTCGCGGCGGGCGACGTCGACGTCCTGGCGGCCCGCCCCCGTGCCCGCCGACCGGCGAGGGAACGGGTGACGGCCGCGCGGCGGTTGTCGACGGTGATGAAGTGCCGGCACACATGCCGGAGGCAGCCTCGGTCCCGCCGTGCTCACCGGTCGCCACGATGGCACGGATGCCCATGTCGGTGCCCAGCGCGAACAGGGCCAGCAGCAGGCGCCGCTGGAGGGTGGCGCGGTCGATGTGCTCGTACGCGGCGAGCGAGGAGGGAAGCGCTGCGCACTGGCTTTGCAGGTGACACCTGACTCTGGTCCACTTCACAACTTGCGCAGAACCCGAGAACGGGAGGCACCTCGTCGTCGCTTCCTCGGCCGGGTAGAGGTAGGTGTCGGCCGGGCCACGCGCTGACTTCACCGCGCCCCATAGGGTGATCTCATGTTCGATCGTTTGGAGATCCGGGTGTTGCCGCCGAGACCCCGGTTCGCTGCCCAGTTGCGGTTCTGGGTCAACGGCGAGGACGTGATCGAAGGGGCGGTCCACGCGGGCGGCCGTGGGCCGTTCGCGGCTGACGTGCTGCCTGCTGGCCGGCCCAGCCTCCTGCGGGCGACCAGCGAGGCACGCCGTCTGGAGCTGGGGGAACCGGAGTGCACCGGCGGTTGCTGCGGTTTCCTGTCCGTCGTCGTGCAACGGTTCGGGGACATCGTGCAGTGGTCGGACTGGGAGGTTCCGCACGCCCCCGCCTCGCCGCTGCCGGAGTTTCACTTTGACGCCGGCCAGTACGACGCCGAAGTGGCACGTGCTGAGGCAGACCGGTGGTGGCAGGCCCACACGTAGTCCAGCACGACGCGCCCCTGCCTGGCTGCGGGCTCTTACCGTCGCTGAGTCCTTGGATTAGGGGGAACGCCCCCAGCCAGCCCGGTGCTGTCGGAAACTCGTGAACATTCGGACCAGGCCGCGGCGGCCAACCGCCTCCCGAACTGAGCTTGACTCTGTCGGGGATCCTGGAGTTTCCCGGTGCAGCGACATGACCGACGGGCGTGATCAAGGCTGTTCCGCAGGCCGATGTAGCTGTTGGGGTGTGCGTTGTCCCTCCGTTCCCGTTCCGGTGAGCAAGTCCCGTCTCTGCCCGCGTAGATCGCGCGGGCGAGCAACCCGGACGGTACGACGGCGATGTGGGTCGGGACCGGCTGGACGGGCTGTGGGACGACGAGGACTTCGCCGGCTGGTACCCGCGCGACGGCCGTCCGGGTTTGTCGCCCGCCCAGCTGGCCACCGTTTGCGTGCTGCAGTCCGTGCTGGGGCTGTCGGTCGCTGTTCATAGGGTCCGCAGGGACTGGGGGTGCGGCTGGTGCCCGGCAGGCCTGTGTCACTCGCCCGGGCGGATCCACGTCCGAGCGAGTTCCGTGACCCAAGTGGCCGCCTCGTCGGGAGTTGGCGGGGGTGCGCCGACGACGACGAGTTCGGTGACGCCTGCCGCGGCGAGCTCCGGGAGATGCTCCGGGGTGCTGTCGCTCGGTGCGACGGCGACCGTGAGCTCGTCAAGAGTGCGACCGTGGAGGGCGCACTCGTCGGCGAGCACGGCGATGCGTGCCGGGATGTCGGCCATTGGAAGGTTGAAGCCGTACCAGCCGTCGGCGAGCGTGACCGCGCGGCGCAGTGCACTATCGCTGTTGCCGCCGATCACCACCGGGAGCCGGCCGCCGCGCAGCGGCTTGGGGTTGACCCGGATCGCGTCGAATCGGGTGAACTCTCCGGCGAAGGAGGCCGGGTCCTCGGCCCAGAGAGTACGCATCGCGGCGAGGTACTCGTCGGTGCGCCGCCCGCGTCCGGCGAAGGGGATGCCGAGGGCGGTGAACTCCTCGGCCGACCAGCCGGCCCCGACACCGAGGCTGAACCGCCCGGCGGAGAGTACGTCGAGTGTGGCGGCCTGTTTGGCGACCACGACCGGGTTGTGCTCGGGCAGCAGGAGTACGCCGGTGGCGAGCTCGATCCGGCTGGTGACCGCCGCCGCGAAGCTCAGGGTGAGCAGGGGGTCCAGCCAGTCTGCGTCCGGGGGTACGGCGATCCGGCCGTCTGCGGAGTAGGGATAACGGGAGGCGGGCGCGTCCACGAGCACCACGTGCTCACCACACCACAGCCTCGCGAAGCGGTGCGTCTCCGCAGCCGTCGCCACGGCCCGGATCACCTCTGGACGGGCACCGTCGCCGATACCGAGCGCGTGCAGCCCTACCCGCATTGTCCACCTCCCGACCCCTCACCCTAGGCACGAGAGCGCGGATGCGATCGACGTGGCGCGCCGCGCGCGGAGGGCGGGGCACGCGGCCGACGAGCGAGCCACTACCCAGCTGGGCTGCCGACCTCCGCGTCACCACCGACTTCCAGGCCGCCCGCCGCCACTGCTACGGCACCACAGCCGCCGAACCCCACCCGCCAGTGCGCCCACCCGGCCCGCCAACCGGTGGCTCACCCTGCCCGCCCTGGACCGCCTCGTCTCTTACGACAGCGCCGCCCCTGCGCTGCCCCGTGCACGCCGCCGCCGATCGTCTGACGACACCGTCCGCCGGCCGGGCGTATGGATGTCGGGGGCCCAGGCGGCTCCCCACGGCCGGAACACCTGCCCGCCCGATCGGCCCCCGGACCGGAGGTCAGTCCGTCCGCCGACGCGGCGCGGGGGAGCCACTGCCGCCGGGCGCCGACCGGCGGGACCGGCCCGACCGATGTCGCGCCCACCGGACGCGGAGCGGCCTGGCACCGTGTAGCCGGTGCCGGGCCGCCCATGTGTTTCGCGCTTCAGCCCTGGCGGGCCTTGAAGCGCGGGTCCTTCTTGGCCGCTGCCCGAGCAGCGCCGCCAGGCCGAGCGCCGCGTCCGGAGCGGCCATCCCCGTGTCGATGGTGCCCGTCGCCAGTTCGTCAGCGAGCGCGAGCACCTTCTGGCAGTTCTCATACTGACGCCGCTTGCATGTGCCTTCGTCGATGTAAGGCGGGAACGGTTGACAGCCGCCACGGGCAAGCCGACTGGCCTCGACATCCGCCACGGGAGGCGCAACTGCATGGTCGAGGCGCAGACCCGGCCGGGCGTCGACACGATCACGGGACAGAGCCGCCGATGGCACGGACCTTGCCGTGGTCGAGGCCGCGCTCGGCGACCCGTCCTGTACGCCGGAAACCATCAGCGCCATCCGGGAAATCGGTGAACGCTGCGGTGTGCCAGTCAGGATGAAATCAGACGTGCTGCACTACGCGGAGCAGGCCTCCATGGTGGCCGTCGGCTGACGGCCACGGTGGCGTGAGGAATCGGTCACCTTCTTCGAGCGCGTGCCGCTGGAGATCGTTGAGAACGTCAAGTGACCGACGCACGGACGGACAGCGTGGCACCTTGCCGGGCCAGGCGCCCCGAGAGCTCCAGGTGTTGAGGGTTTTGGTGCACGGGCCGGACAGTGCAGGTGCGGGCGGAGGTTCCGAAACTCCCGGCGAACGCGGGCCGGGGTGAGCCGTGCGGGCTTGGCCGGTTTCTCCCAGGGGCGGCGGAGGTCCGTCGTGGCTTCGCGGGTGTCTCGACAGAGGCGTGTCCGGGCGGCGGTGTTCCCGAAGTCGACGTGTCGGCAGTGGACGTCCCGTCGTCCGGCAGTGAGGAGCGAACTCGTGATATCGCTCGGCGTTGACCCGCACAAGTCCGCTCGCACCGCTACCGCCGTCGACCCTGCCTCGAATCAGCAGGCCGGTTCGCTGAGGATCGAAGCAGACCTCGCGGATTACCGGCGTCTCCCGACCTGGGGTCGCCGCTGGCCGCAGCACAAGTGGGTGGTGGAGAACGCCAATGGGCTCGGCCGGCACCTGGCCCAGTGGCTCGTCGCCCGCGGCGAGACCGTCGTGGATGTACCTGCCTCGGCGACCAGCCGCGTCCGTCAACTCACCCGTGGTGGCGGCCGCAAGAACGACCGGATCGATGCCGCCGCGGCTGCCACGGCCCACATCGACGGAGACAGGCGTGAGGTGAACACGGACGATCACACCACGGCTCTGGCCCTGCTCGACGAACGACGCGTCAACCTCGCGCAGGCTCGAGTTCGTACCGTCAACCAGTTGGACGCGGTGTTGCGTGATCTGCTGCCCGGCGGTGCCCCGCCGCAGCCGTCGGCGCACCAGGCCGCTGTGCTGCTTGGTACGGCCCGCCCCGTCGGCGACGTCGAAATGGTCAGCAAGCACCTGGCTGCGGCCTGGTCACGGAGATCCGGGAGCTGGACAAACGGCTGGCGGAGAATGCCGTACGCATGGAGGAACTGGTCGATTCCGCAGGCAGCACGCTGATGAACACGCCCGGCGTCGGGCCGGTGCCGGCGGCACGGCTCGTCGGACGTGCCGGCCGGTTCGCCATCTGGAACCAGTCACCTGCGTGCCGACCACGGCCGGAACACACCACCGTCACCGGCCTCACCACGCCCGGGCACACCCCTCAGCATCCAGCACACGGACAACCTGACAACGCCGTTCAGTGGCCCATCGCGGTGCGGGTCGCGGTGAGCAGTTCCGGCAGGCCGTGGGGTTTCAGGATGCTGTAGTGGTCGCCCTGCAGTGGGACGACGACGGGCGGCGTGGTCGAGTACGCGGTGTGGGACTCGATGAAGGAGTAGTCGTCTCCCTGGGCCTTGAAGAGGGTGATGGGTGCCTGCACCGTGCGTTCGGTCAGTTCGCGGAAGGTGTAGTCGAACTCGTAGGTGATGGTGACGATGCGGGTGATGCGGCGGATCGTGTCCTCGTCCAGGGACGGCAGCTGATCGTGGATGCAGGAGACGAAGCTGTCCTCGTCGTGGGTCCGTTCCAGGCAGGCGTCCAGGGCGGGGCCGTGGATCGTGCCGGTGAAGACGGAGAAGAGGATCGTGACGTACGCCGGGTTGTCGTAGGACGCCTCCCGGCCGTGGGTGTTGCCGTTCTCCTGGCGGACCTTGGGGTTGCCGGGGCAGATCAGGAACAGGCGCTCGACCTTCTCCCCGGCCTGTTCCAGCTGCCAGGCCGTCTCGAAGGCGATGCGGGCACCGAAGGAGTAGCCCCACAGGGTGTAGGGGCCGCTGGGCTGGATGCGGCGGATCTCCGCAAGATCGGAGGCGGCCGTCTCGCGGATGGTGTCGTACGGGAGCTCGCCCGCGTTGATGCCGTGCGCCTGGATGCCGTAGAAGGGGCGGTCCAGGTTGGCCTGCTGGCCCAGCAGGCGCAGGTTCATCGGGTAACCGCCGAGGCCGGGCCAGCAGAAGACCGGGGCGAAGCCGCCGTCCCGGGCGAGCGGGATCAGGCGGGAGGCCGGGGCCGCCACGTCGTTGTCGACGCGGGCGGCCAGGTCGCGCAGCTTCGGTGTCTCGAAGAGGACCTGGAGCGGGAGGCGGGTGCCGAAGTGCTTGTTGATGCGGTTGACGAGGGCCACGGCGATCAGTGAGTTGCCGCCGCAGGCGAAGAACTCGTCCTCGCTGGAGACGTCCTCGTACTTCAGCGCCGTGCCCCAGACCTCGGCCAGCCATTGCTCGGTCGGTGTGGCCGGTGCCACGCACACGCCGGGCTGCCGGGCGGTGGCCACCTCGGGGGAGGCGGCCAGGGCCTTGGTGTCGACCTTGCCGTTGGCCGTCAGCGGCAGTGCGTCGAGGACGAGGACCCGGTTCGGGAGCATGAAGTCGGGCAGGGAGCGGGCCAGTTCGTCGCGGATCATCTCCGCGGGCCCCTGGGTGTGGACCGCGTCCTCGTACATGTCCTCGCCGGCCACCTGCTCGTCGCTGACGCGGCCGCCGAGGAAGAAGTACGACGGGCCGGCGGGGATGCCGGCCGAGCCGAGGATGTCGTCGAGGCGGCGGGCGGCGGGCAGCGGGTGCCCGGACTTGGAGGAGTAGCCCGAGGACATGAAGCCGAAGCCCGGCGTGCGCTGGAAGTGGTGCAGTCGGGTGCCGAGGGCGATGTACTCCAGCCAGGGTTCGGCGGCCCGGCTGACCGCGCTGATGGCGAAGCTCGCGCGGGCGTACACGCCCTGGTTGATGGCGATGACGTGCCGGGCCTCGATCAGCTCGTCGCCGATGCGCTCCAGCGCCCCGTCGCGGTAGCGGTACTGACCGCCGGGCAGGCCCTGGATGCGGCCCGGGTGGGCCTGGACATACAGCTCGGTGGGGTCCTGGCGGGGCCGGCCGTCGTTCGCGGTGATCTCGAAGGTGCCGAGGTAGTGGTCCTCCTCGGCGACGTCCAGGACGTCCTTGACCGGCGGGAAGTGGCCGAGCGGGGCGATGGTCAGACCGTGGGCGGGCAGCACCCGTTCGAACACGCCGAGCATATGGCCGGTCTCGAATTCCAGCACTTCCTGGATGTTGGTCCGGTAGACGGGTTCGATCGCCCGCCGCTTGCCGAGGAAGTGCACCAGCAGCCCGCCGTCCGGGCAGCGGCCGGTGCCGCCACCGACGCGGACCAGGCTGTGGTCGACCGGATGGTAGTAGTACACGCCGGGCGCGAGACCCGCGACGCCACCGGACTCGACGTACAGCTGGGTGGCGTACAGGGCGCCCGGTGAGGCGTAGGAGTACTTCGGCAGCAGCCGTTCCTCGCTGTGGAACTGGCCGAACCAGCGCAGGATCCGGCCCAGTTCGGCCGGGCTCAGCTCGCTCAGCGGCCGGGAGGACTCCGGGACCGGGCGCGGTGCGAGCACGGCGAGGAGGTCCTCACGGGTGACCGGGCCGCCGTCGTAGAAGCGGTACGTCTTGCGGGCGAAGGTCTCCCGGCGCTGCACGGCGGTCTCCGCACGGCCGGGCAGAGCGATGGCCGGGCGGCCCGCCAGTTGGGCCGGCTCGCGCAGGCCCGGGTTGGACAGCTGTGCCTTGACCTGGAGTTTCGACGCCTTGGACTGGTGGTGGGCGCCGTGCGAGCCCTGGTCCATGACGGCTGCCGTACGGGGGTTCAGCTCGACGCACGCGACCAGCGCCGGATGGCCGGTGCGCACCTCGTCGGTGACGATCGCGGCGGCGCGGCGCACCCAGGTGTGCTCCTCGATGCGCGAGGCCACCTCCTCCAGCTCCACGCGATAGCCGCGCAGCTTGACCTGGTTGTCGGCGCGGCCCGCGAACTGCAGGGTGCCGTCCGGGTTCCACAGGCACACATCCCCCGTGCGGTACAGGCGCTCGCCCGGCTCGAACGGCGAGGCGACGAAGCGCTCCAGCGTCTGCCCGGGGCGGCCCAGATAGCCACGGGCCAGCTGCGCGCCGCCCAGATACAGCTCGCCGGCCACAGCGATGTCGACCGGTGCCAGGTTCTCGTCCAGGACATACGCCGTAACGCCGGTCACCGGTACGCCGATGGGCACCGTGCAGGACGTGCCGCCGTCGATGGCCGCGGGGTCCACCTCGTGGAAGGTGGCGTTGATGGTGGTCTCGGTCGGCCCGTAGAGGTTGACCAGACACGCGCCCGGCAGCCCGTGGAAGAAGTCGCGGGCCAGTTTGTGGGTGAGCGCCTCGCCGCCGGAGAAGACGCGCCGCAGCGAGGTGCAGGAGGCGAACTCCTCGGTGTCCAGGAGGGCCTGGAGCAGCGTCGGCACGCACTGCAGGTGGGTGACACCGTGGGCGCGCACGGCCTCGGCGATGGCCTGCGGGTCCCGGTGGATGCCCGGGGTGCCCATGACGACATGGGCACCGGCGGCCGGGGCGAGGATCTCCCACTGGGCGGCGTCGAAACTCATGGGCGTCTTCTGCAGGATGGTGACCTGCGGTCCGAGATAGCCGCGGGAGGCGAGCCAGCGAAGCTGGCTCTCGACGGCCCGGTTCTCGATCCCCACCCCCTTCGGCCGGCCCGTGCTGCCCGAGGTGTAGATGACATACGCGAGATGGCCCGGCTGCCCCTCCAGTGCGGAGGCGCGCTCACCCAGGCCCGGCGTCACCTCGTCCGACGTGAGCACCAGGACGTCCCGGGGGGCCATGGCCGCCAGACGCTCGCGCAGGTGTTCTTGCGTCACAATGACGGGCGCCCCGGAATCCTCGATCATGTAGCGCAGCCGGTCCTCGGGGTAGTCCAGGGACAGCGGCAGATAGGCGGCCCCCGCGCCCAGAATGCCCCACACCCCGATCATCAATTCCAGGGACGGCTCGGTGAACAGACCGACACATGTCTCGGGGCCGACGCCGAGCCGGGCAAGACGGTCACCCAAGTCGCGGCTCTGCCGGTCGAGTTCACGGTAGCTGAGCCGTTCGTCGCGGAAGGTGACCGCCGTGGCCTCTGGACGCAAAGCGGCCTGCCGGGCCAGCAGATCGGGCAGACACAGGCCCGTGAGAGAGGTGCCGGATATCAGTGCGCTCACAGTCCTCATGGCATCGTCCCCACGTAGGTGTGCTCGATGGGTGGCGACGGCGGGCACCGGGCGGGAGACTTCTGCAGATCTCCCGAGCCAGTACGGCCCGGCAGCAAGACGTGCGCGGGAGGTCTTCGGCAATAGCTGCAGTCAGGATCGGGAGCACCATGCCTCGCAACCTGCGCGGGACCAGCGCAACGCGATACTCCCTGACAGCGTGAAAGGCCGACCGCCGTGACAAAAGCATCCTCGCCCCGGAAACCTTCGCCGGGACTCGCTCAACGCCTCCGTTCTTGCCGCCGTGCGCCGGCCGCCAGCCGAACAGGCGGACGGGGCCGAGTGGAACACTGACAACGTTGTCGGTGGAGCGACTCCAAGTGTACGACCGGGACATCGAACAAGCAGGTCGAACGGATCCGGTGAACACGCGACAAGGAACGGGCACGGAACGCCGACGTTCTGGCTGACACGGCACGCGAATCCCGCGGCGACCGGATCCCCCTCGAAGAGGCGGCACCAAGGCAACCCTAGTGAGCCCTGGTGCCACCTGCCGCGGCTCACTCACGTCCAGGTCACTCCAAAGAGTGGGGGAGAGGGGATTGACTGATGGGCCGTACAGGGCCCGTGCGGGCATTGTGCTGCGTCCAGGGGGCCGCGACACCCCGCTCGAAGGCCCCAGAGCCCGCCTTTCGGACTTCGGCGGGTGCTTCCTGCTCCGGCGGGTGTGGCACGACGCCGACTGTCTCCGGCAGCTCGCGCTACTTGGCCATCAGGCCCTGCCACGTGTTGTGCCGGCGTTGCCTGGCGAGCCGCTTCCCGATGTCCATGCGGTGGACCGTGACGCCGGGCAGGACGTCCGCTTGGCCCTCTTCCTCGCCGACCAGCTCGCACAGCGCGGCATAGTGCCGCTGCCAGTCCGGAGTCCAGTCCGGGTTCCAGTGCTCATCGACCGCTTCCAGCGCGGCCTTCCACGTCGAGTGGCCGTTGAGGGCCCCGGGCCGGCGCAGGTTGGACAGTCGCTGTCCCACCGGTCGGTCCAGGGCGGTTGCCGTCCTGGGTGCGCGCAGGGTCCAGTGGACCTCGTAATACGCGCGGGCGGCCTCCAGGTTCTCCTCGAACCGCTCGTCGGCGACCGACCAGACCATGCCGAGCTGCTCCAGCCGCCCGGCCCGTTTGCCCGTCATCTGCCCAGCTGAGTAGGCGCGCCGCTGTTCGGCGAACCACTGGCCGAGCGGGTGCGCCCTCCCCGTGCCCGTACGGCACCCGCGCGTGCCCCGCCCGCTTCGTGAACGCCTTGGTTATGTTCATGAGAACGAACAGCAGATGGGCGCCACTTCGGGAGGACCGCTGTCCGGCGCTGTCCGATTGAGGCAGCGGCACTCGGGGTTCAACATCCGCGGGCGCCGCGCCTGCCATTGCCGCCCCTCCGGGTCATCGATCACGTCTGGCGGGAGCTAGGTGCGATCCTGCACGCATGAATCTTCTCGGCGACGCGCACCTGCGTACTTGGACGCTGCGTTTTGTGGCTCTCCTCGCAGCCGACCCTCAGGCTCAGCTTGCCTGGCTGGGTGAACGGGAGCTGGAGACAGAGTCTGTCGTTGAAGAGGTGGAACTCCTCTGCCGCATCTCCGAGGGACTCGCGGAGCGCGGAGCCGTTGAACCCGAGAATCTGCGGGATCTTCAGGCCATCGGCCGTTGCCTCGCCGAGGCCGAGGCCGTATGCCGCGTCCCCCTCTGGGCCAACGCCCTGGTCACAGATCCGGTGTGGGACGCAATACGTCCTCTCGCCCGCCAGTTTCTCCTCACGACGCTGGGCGACTGGCGTCAGCCACTGCCACGCCCCCTCCACCCGCACACGGGCGACCGATGAGCACATCCAAGCCGCCTGAGCGACTCTGACGCGGTGAGCCCCCGCGGCCGCCTTATGGCGAGACGCCGACCAGCAGGCCGCCGGATCGGGATCGCGGACCCCGTGCTGGGCGATCGCCTACAAGCTGCCCGCCGCCGAGAAGATCACCCGGCTGCTCGAAGTGGAGTGGAACGTGGGCCGCACCGGAATCATCGCCCCGCGCGGCGTCCTGGAACCGGTCGAGATCGACGGCTCCACCCTCACCTACGCCACGCTGCACGACCCGGCCGACATCACCCGCCGCGATCTGCGTCTGGGCGACCACGTCATGGTCCACCGCGCCGGCGACGTCATCCCACGCATCGAGGCCCCCGTCGCCCACCCGCGCACCGGCGCCGAGCAGCCCATCGTGTTCCCGTAGGTGTGCCCCCGCGATGCGGGTCCGGCATCGACACCACCGAGGAACGCTGGCGCTGCGAGCAGGGCCGCAACTGCCACCTGGTCGCCTCCCTCACCTACGCCGCCGGCCGTGACCAGCTCGACATCGACGGCCTCGGCACCACCCGTGTCGTGCAACTCGTGGAAGCCGGCCTGGTCACCGATCTCGCCGACCTGTTCGCCCTCACCCGCGACCAACTGCTCTCACTGCAGCGGATGGCTGAAACGAGCAGCGACAACCTGCTGGCCGCCCTGACCCAGGCCAAGACTCAGCCGCTGTTGCGGGTGCTGTGCGCACTCGGCGTCCGCGGGACGGGCCGCTCCATGTCCCGGCGGATCGCCCGGCACTTCGCGACCATGGACAACATCCGTGCCGCCGACGCCGACGCCCTGCAAGAGGTCGAGGGCATCGGCGCCGAGAAGGCACCCTCCATCGTCGCCGAACTGGCCGAACTCGCCCCGCTCATCGACAAACTCGCCGCAGCCGGAGTGAACATGACGGAGCCCGGCGCCACGTTCGCTCCGACCGCCGCAGACACCGGCACCGAGGGCGCGACCGCGGCCTCCACTGCGGCCGCCGGCCCGCTCACCGGGATGACCGTCGTGGTCACCGGCGCGTTGACCGGGTCGCTGGAACAGCTCAGCCGCAACCAGATGAACGAACTCATCGAACGGGCCGGCGGCCGCTCCTCCTCCAGCGTCTCCGAGAAGACCACCCTGGCGGTCGCAGGCGACAACGCCGGGCGCGGATCACCTCCACCTCGCACATGTCTTCTCCGTCGGCGCCAAGACCAGCCTCCGCTATACGACCGCGGTCGCCGTCTCAGCTGCCGAACACGAGTCGCGTACCTGCTGAGCTGGAACTTTATGGGCGGCGTGCCCAGAACAGGGCATGTCCGCCGTCGCCCTCAGGGACGAACTCCTCCCGCTCGACCGTCAAGCCGGCCTGTTCGATCCACTCACGGTTGGTGGCAGCATCCGCATGGCTCCACCACATCGGGGCGCCGCCCCCGAGCCAGTTCTCCTCGATTCCGGTCCACTCGCCGTGTCCCGTGGTGGCCACGAAACAGCCTCCCGGGCGGAGCCACCCAGCAATCTTCCGCAGCAGGGGCGGCTGCTCGGCCAGTGGAATATGGATCAGGGCGAAGAAGGAGACGATGGCGTCGAAGGACGCGGCGCCGAAGGAGACAGCCGTGGCATCAGAGTGGATGAACTCTGCCTCAGGTACCCGCTCGCGGGCCCGGCGGATCTGCACCTCGCTGATGTCTATGCCGGTGACCCGGTAGCCGGCGGCGGCCAGAGTGCGTGCGACCGGCACCCCGCTGCCGCAGCCCAGGTCCAGCACCGTCCCACCGGCCGGGATCCGCTGGCAGAGGTCACCGAGCAGTGACTGGTACTTCGTCTCGGCGCCGTATGCCTCGTCGTAACGCAAGGAGACGGCGTCGTACCCACGTCGGACCAGGTCCTTGGGATCTGTGATGTCCACGGTCGAGACGTTAGCCAGTGGTCCCAGCCAGGGCGAACAAATATCTCGACACAAGCTGAACCGGAGTGCCCATACAGGCCGCCTGCCAGCCTGGACCCGTGGGTTCGCCACGAGGACCTCTCAGAATTCGCGAACTCGCGGAGGTTCGGCTTCACCCCTTCTACTGCGAGCCCGGACTGCGCGGCGCCCATGAGAAGGGCGGAGTGGAGGGCCAGATCGGCTGCTTCCGGCGCAATTACCTCACCCCCGTCCCGCGAGTGGAGACGCTGGAGAACCTCAACGGGCAGATCACGGCGTTCGAGGAGCGGGAGCTTCAGCGGCGGATCGGCTCACGGATCCGCACCATCGGCCAGGACTTCGTGCGGGAGGCGCCGCGCCTGCTGCCGCTGCCGATGGATGCGTTCGAGACGGCGATGACCTTTCAGCCGCGGGTCGACCGCTACAGCCGGATCACGGTGAAGATGTGCTCCTACTCCGTCCCGGTCCGATTCATCGACCACAAGGTCACCGTCCACCTGACCGGCGACATGCTGGTCGTCTTCGCGGGCCGCCGCGAGATCGCCCGCCATGCCCGGCTCGCCGGCCGCGGTCTGGAGCACCTGGTCCTGGACCACTATCTGGAGGTGCTGCTGCGCAAGCCCGGCGCCCTGGATCGCTCCGAGGCACTCCACCAGGCCCGCGCGGAGGGCACGTTCACCGCCGAGCACGAGGCGTTCAGGGCCATGGCCCAGCGGCAGCTCCGCGAGATCGATGGAACGAAGGCCCTGGTCAGAGCTCTGCTTCTGCACCGCCATCAGCAGCACGCGGACGTGCTGGCGGGCCTGAGGGCCGCCGTCGACCTGGGCACCTGCAGCGACGACGTGGTCGCCCTGGAAGCCCGCAAGGCCGCCCAGGCAGCCGGCCGGGCGCCCACCGTCACCGCCACACCGGCATCGGCGGACCCGACGGAACTGTCAGATCCCCAGTTGTCGCAGGTCAACCATTTCACCCCACGCCGTCTGGCCCGGCCCCTGCCTGAGGATGCCCGCCCGCTGTCCCGCCTGGAGCAGTGGGACGAACTGCTGAACCTGCGCCGGAAGGATTCGTCATGACTGCCGCCCATCACGCGCTCACCGCCCAGGCGTCCGACGCCGCGATCGACACCGCCTGACGGATGCTGCGGCTGCCCACCATGCGGGCGCAGGCCGCCGACACCATCGCCCGCGCCGAACGCGAAGGGCTCTCCTACGCCGGATTCCTCGCCGAGCTCCTGCTCGCCGAGTGCGACGACCGCAGCCGCCGCAGGGCCGAACGCCGCATCCCGGCTGCGCACTTCCCGCGCGAGAAGTCGCTGCGCGAGTTCGACTACACCGCCAACCCCAATGTCGATCCGGCTGTCATCTACAACCTCGCCACCTGCGACTGGATCGCCAAGGGCTACCCGCCGTGCCTGATCGGGGACTCTGGCACCGGCAAGTCCCACCTGCTGATCGGCTTGGGCACCGCGGCTGCCATGGCCGACTTCCGCGTCCGCTACACCACTGCGGCTTCCCTGGTGAACGAGCTCGTCGAAGCCGCCGACGACAAGCAGCTCGGCAAGACCATCGCCCGCTACGGACGTGTCGACCTGCTCGAAATCGACGAGCTCGGCTATCTCGAACTCGACCGCCGCGGCGCGGAGATGCTCTTCCAGGTTCTCACCAAGCGCGAGGAGAAGAACAGCATCGCGATCGCCTCCAACGAGGCGTTCACCGGCTGGTCAAAGACGTTCACCGACCCGCGGCTATGCGCGGCCATCGTGGACCGGCTGACCTTCAACGCCACTTTGATCGAGACCGGAACGGAGTCCTATCGACTGGCCCGCACCAAGGCGAACATGACCAACGGGCTGAAATAGCCCTGAGCCGTTCCCCAATACTGTCGCCGTACTCGCATTGCGGCGCGTGTTGCCGAGGCTGTCGGCCCGCTGGCCTACGTTGCTCATCCGCCCGGTTCGGTCACCGTGACCGGGCGTACCGCCGGTTCGAGCAGCGACAACGTTCGCTGCTGCGCGTCGAGGGCGACGCGGATGCCGACCGGCATCGGCAGATTCGGTCCGGCATGTCCGAACTCGACGTTACCCAGGACCGGGATGTCACGGTCGCCGAGGACGTCGAGGACGATCTCGCGCAGGGTCGGGGCCCCGTCGGGCGAGTCGAGTCCGTCGATCGCCTCCGGGATGCCCACGACCATGCCGGAGATCCGATCGAGGATGCCCGCGTGCCGCAGTACCTGCAGATAGCTCCACATATACGCTGCCTGGCCGCCGCTCTCCTCCCAGAACAGCACCGCGCCGTCGAACCACTCGGGCGGCAGCGCGTAGGGCGTCGCCTGCGCCAGCACGATGCGGTTGATCACCCCTCCGATCAGGCGGCCCTCGGTGCGACCAGCACGCCAGCACTCCCACGATGGAGTGGACGGCAGCGCACCGATCGGCTCCGTACCTGTCAGCAGCGTCGAGTAGAGCTTTTCGAGTTCCGCCCTGCGTGCTGCGCTCGCGCGCTGCCAACGCCCGCCGATTCCAGGGGTGGCCACGTCGGTATGGAAGCCGACCAGACCCGTGCGCGCGTAGAGCACCAGATGCAGCAGCGAGATGTCGCTGTAGCCGAGGATCGGCTTGGGGTCGGCCACGATCGCCTCGACATCGATCAGGTCGAGGTAACCGAGCACCGTCTGGCCGCCGTCATGCGCGATGATCGCGCGCACTTCGGGATCCCGCAGAAGAGCATTGAGCTCTTCGGCGATCTCCGTCGGCCGAGCCGCACTCCACCAACGGTGCCGTCCCGCTTCGAGGAGCGGCGCCCGACGCACGCGGAACCCCATCCGTTCCAGCACGACCACCGCCTGCTCAAGGTCGGGCTCGTAAACGGCATGGAGCGGCCCGGACAGCGATGCGACAACGACGAGATCTCCGGGCCTCAGCGCACGAGGACGAAGCAGTTCAGGCAGCGCAGTAAGGATCACCGAGGCAGTATCCCGACACCCTCAGCACCACGCGACACGTTTACCGGCGTCCAGCCACGAAGCCCCCGGGCCCAGAGCAAGCCGCCTTCCGGGGCCACTTGCCGACGCCTGATCTTCGCGCATCCTCCCCAAAGGGGGGCCCGTTGGAGTCGCCCTGAGTGGAGCCAAATAGCGCCGCCCTAGCCAACCGTGCTGCCGGCCGCGGCGATCGTGGTCGCCACGGCCACCGGCCCCCCGGTCTGGCTGGTTGTCTGCACCGCCGCCCTGCTACTCGCCTACCTGCTCGTCACCGACGCCTGGACAGTCGGTGTCAGCGCCCCGCCCGGCCACCCGCAGGCGACACCCGCACCGACATCGCCGCCGCGACCGCAGCGGTACTGCTCGCCGCCCAAGCGCCGGTCGAGGGCACCTCATGGGCACGGCTGCCCGCTTCACTCGCCATCGCCGCGACTAAGGCCTGCCTGGTACTGGCGCTGCGCACCCGTCGCAACCCGCCCGGATGACTGCCGAGACTACTGGCGGGTTTGGCGCTTATCCCGGCGACACCCCAAAGATCGTCAAGTGGGGCTTCGACGTTGCAGAGGGCATCGGCCTCCGCGGACATGAGCGCGTCGGCGAACGTCTTGACGATCGCGCGCAGCAGATCGGGACTCGCCGCTGCGAGGTTGTCCTCGGCGAGGGCGTGCAGGGGCAGACTGTCGGGTGCGGTCATCGTGCTGATCTCCTTCGAGCTTCGACACCTCGAAGATCAGCCGGTGGCCGTTCAACTATGCGGCCCTCACCCCGACGCCGGAGCAAACCCCCGTATCAGGTCGAACCCGTACACCACTTCCTTACTTCCTTGGACGCAACCTGATCGCTCAGTTGGTGTGCAGGATGAGTACCCATACTCAGGTGTATCTGCGGATGGGGCGGCACGCTGGCGGACATGCAGCGTCCTTCGGTGTGGTTGGATCTTGGGCTCACGATCGCGCTTCTACCGGTGTCGGTCATGCTTATTGTCTGGCTCGGGATGCATGTGATGTTCTCGGGTGATGACTTCGGATCCCCCGGCATTCGCACTGCCCAAGCCGGGCAGCGCGGAGCGTGGATCTGTGGTTGCGCAGCGGTCGTGGCGGGAGGTGGGTTGATGGGCCTGCGGTTGTGGATCGCTGGGTCCGTTCACCTGCTCGTTCTCGGTGCGGCGGCTGTTCTGTTTGCCGGCGTTGCTGCTCAGAATCGTTGATCACAGCAGTCGCCGGTAACAGATCAGAGCGCTGGCGAGGCCGACGAAGGCGGAGGAAGCGCTCGGCCTTGCGCTCGTAGGGGCGGTGCAGGCGGCGGCAGCCACCCAGCCACGACAGCGTGCGTTCGATGGGCTTGACTGCGTGAGCGGTTCACGTCCCATCGAGACCCCCGAGCGTGTGTGCAACCGGTGCAACTCACTTCTTACTCTGCGCCCTTGCCCGGTAGAGCGCAGCGGAGTTGAGTGATTACCGGCCGTCCGGTGATCGTTCCCGATCGGCCAGTTGACGGCCTGCCGGTCCCTTTCACCCCCTAGGGGGACCGGCGGGCACCGCGGACGACGAACGAGGCCTGACGATGACGACGCGCGGCACATCTTCCGGCCCGGGCGCCCTGGTGGACGCTCCCGCGCTGCACCTGGACCAGTTGAGCGACCAGCAGCGCACGGGCCGCTCGTGATGCTGGTGCAGCGGCACCCCCGACCCGCGGTTCCCCGTGCGGCTGGGCCGACCGGCAGACACGGTCAGCGCGGACCTGCACGCGTGCGAGCCCTGCGTCGGCATGTGCGGAGTCCCGGCGGCCGAGGCGGACGCGTGGGTGCCGGCGAGGACTTCCCGGCCGGGATGGACTCCTGGACATCGCGTGACTAGGCGGACTACCGGGCCCGGGTCGCGGACGGTGAGGGCAGCGCGCGGGCGATCGACCCAGTGCAGCGCCGCCGGAAGCGGGCCGAGACATCGCAGGTCGGTGCGCGGTGACCGGTACAGCGGTGACACGTCCGGCCGGGGTCGGGGACCTGGTCCGGGCCACGGCGCGTGGCCGGGCGGAGTTCTGACGGATGTGCAGGGCGGTCTGCCGTTCCTTCGGCCCCGGTACGGCGCAGGCGAGCCGTGGCCCACAGTGTGGGCGGCGGTCGAGCAGGTGGCCAGGCGCGGATCGTGGGAGGCGACGTGACCGGCCGTCACTGGGCACCGGCACCACCCGGCAGGGCCGCTCAGGCCTTCACGAGTTGACCCGAGGGGCCGCCCGGAAGCGCTGGTCGGGGGTGCTTCACCTCGCGTGGACTGGGTGCGTAGGGTACGAGCGGCCCGGGAGCGCGCGCCGGGTCGCCCCCGGACGGGCGATGCGACCGAGGGGCCGAGGACGGGGGGGGTAGCGGGGATGACGGACGCGACGGATGTGGGGCGGCGTGCGGACGGGGAGGCCGGCGGGGGGATCGCACCGCTGGACCGGCGGGTGTTCGCCGTCGCGGGGGTGGTCTTAGCCGTGCTGATGGCGCTGTCGCCGCGCTACGGCTTCCATATCGACGAGCTGTACTTCCTGGACTGCGCTCGGCACCTCCAGGCGAGCTATGTGGACCAGCCGGCGCTGGCGCCTCTGCTGGCCCGGGTCTCGCTGTCGCTGTTCGGGGTCTCGGAGGCGGGCCTGCGGCTGTGGCCCGCGCTGGCCGCCGCGGGCACGGTGGTCGTGGGCGGGATGACCGCGCGTGAGTTCGGCGGCGCGCGGCGGGCCCAGTTGCTCGCGGCGGTCGCGACCGCCACCATGCCTGTGCTGCTGGGCGGCGCGCACGTTGCCAACACCACGTCGTACGAAGTGCTGGCGTGGGCGGCGATCGCGCTCGTGGTCGTACGGATCGGCCGTACCGGCGACACGCGGTGGTGGCTCGCTGCGGGAGCGCTGGTCGGCATTGGCGCGGAATTCAACCACCTCGCGGCTATTTTCGGGGTCGTGCTGCTGGCCGCCGTGCTGCTGGGGCCGGCCCGCCGGACCGCGGTTGACCGCCGACTCCTCGCGGGCGCCGCGATAGCCGTGCTGCTCGTGCTGCCGGACCTGTGGTGGCAGGCGCGGCACGGCTGGGCGATGTTCGAGATGACGCGGGCGCTGAACGGGAAGAACGGGGGCCCGGGGAACATCCTCACCTGGATCGTGGGGCAGTTCGGCATGGCCTGTCTGGCGATGACGGTGCTGTGGGTAGTGGGCCTGCGGTTCCTGTGGCGGTCCGGCCGGCCGCTGTGGCGGTGCCTGGTGACCGCGTACGCCGTGCTGTACGTGCTGTTCGCCGTGACGACCGGAGCGCAGGTGTACTACCTGGGCGGCCTGTATGTGTGCCTGCTGGCGGCCGGGGCCGTGGGACTCGACGGGTGGCTGCACTCCCGACCGGGCCGGCTGCGCGGCTTGATGGTCGCAACCGCCGTCTCGACTGCGCTGCTCGCCGTGATCGTGCTGCCGGTACTGCCGCCCTCCGACGTGGCCTGGACGTACGGCATCAACTCGAATTCGGGGGAATCCCTGGGCTGGCCCCAACTGGTGGGCACCCTGCGGCAGGTATGGACCGGTCTCCCGCCCGAGCAGCGCGCGAACGCGGTGATCTTCACGGCCGACTACGGCGAGGCCGGCGCCATCAACGAACTCGGCCGCGGTACCGGGTTGCCCACCGCAGTGAGCGCCCACAACACCGACTGGTGGTGGGGTCCCGGCAACCCTGACGCCACGACCGTGGTGGCCGTCGCACCCGGCCCCGACCACGCCCCCGAGTACGCCGCCCATCTGCGCCAGTACTTCCGGCACGTCCGCGTGACCGCCACCCTCTCCAACCCCTACGGCGTGCACAACGTCGAATGGGGCGGCCACGTCTACGTCTGCACAGGCCCCCGCCGCCCCTGGGGCAAGATGTGGCCCGAACTGCGCAACTACGCGTGACGGCCCCGCCCCAGCGGCAAGAGCCGGACGGCATGAAGCGTCCTGACCGCTGCACCACTGGGTGTTCTGCGCGGCCGACGCCGCGACCCCGGCCTGGACGTCCAGATCGTGGCCGCCGCTCTCTTCACCCACTGCCTGGATGTCAGCGAGCCGAAGACCGTGCGTGGCCTGGAGTCCGGCTACCGCCTCTACACCGCACGGTGGGCGTTGTCCGACCTTCCTGCCCGGCGCCGCCCACCGACCCCCGCGCACGACCCGGACCGGCAGCCCCCGGCCGATCCCAGCGCGCCGGCTGCGCCCCGGACCCCGGACCAGACGGCGGGGGAGTGGGAGATCCCCCGCCTCCCGCTGAGCTACGACCGGGCTGTTCTCGCCGGCGCGGTGGTGCGGGAGCAGCTGCGCACCACCATCGCTGGCGTGCGGGGCCGGAGGTACGACGTCGTCGCGCACCAGCAGGCGGCGATGCCCGAGCAGCTGCTCGCGCCCCCGGCCGCCGCCCCCGGGCGCGGCGACCAGGAGCCGGAGGCCGGCCGGCAGGAGGCGGTCGAGACGGCGCTGCGGGCTCTGCGGGAGTCCCGTACCGACGTGGAAGCCCTCGATCTCACGGCCAAGCGGCTCCGCCACCTCAGGGACGCTTTCACCGCGGCGGCCGACCGGGTCCGCGCCACCATGGCCCGCTACGCCGAACAGGACGATGCCGATGGAGCGCACCCGGGGCGCCAGGACGACCAGCAGGCACACCGTCCGCAGGAGCCCGGACCGTACCGCGGCCGGGAGACGGGCCACTGAGTGGCTCCGCATGCGGAACAAGGTCAGGCTGTCCGTCGGCACCCCCAGGCCCCCCTGGCGCGGTCCGATGCCATCAGCTGTCTGTGGCACCTCTCTTCGGTGTCATGGGTTGGCCACCGGCGCATTCGCCGTGGCCAGAACCTCAGCGCAATACGCCTGGGTGGTTTACCCGGCGCGCTCGCCGGTCGGTCGCATGCCCCCAACTACCTTCAACGCGTAGCCACTTGGCTACTACGAGTGAACGGAGACTGTGGATGCGTCCGATGTCTATGGGCCGACTGGCAGCCCTCGCCTCGACAGCCTTGCTGGCACGTCCTGGAAGATCCATGCGACACCCCGTCTCCCGCCTGCGCGCGCGAGCACTGGCCGTGGGGCTCGCGCTGGCGGCGTCCGCGCTTGTGCCCTCGGGCTCCGCTGGTGCGGCTGATCGGTACGAGTGGGCCGCGCTGGGCGACTCGTACACCGCCGGCGTCTTCGTCGGGGACCCGCAACCCGCACTGGGTGATACATCGCGGGACGGCTGCGACCGCACCACCGACGCCTACCCCGGCGATGTCGAGCGGGAGCTCGACGAGTTCCCGCCGGGCAAGCCCGTCCACCTGACCAACGTCAGCTGCGGCAACGCCACGATCGCCAACATCGCCAAGGACAAGCAGACGCCGATCAGCCCGGTCCAGCCCCCCGCCGCCGGCTGGCCCGCAGTGGACCCGCAGATCAAGCGGGCCGGCCTCAACGACCAGACCGACGTCGTCACCATCGGCGTCGGCGGCAACAGCCTGCCTTTCGGCGGCATGCTCCTCAAGTGCCTCGAACAGGGCACGAGCGGCAAGTCCTGCCGCGACTACTACACCAATCCCCCCGAGGGGGAGGAGAGCATCCAGGACAAGCTCGCCCGGGTCCAGGACGAGTACATCGAGATGCTGGCCCAGGTGCACCAGGCCGCGCCCAACGCCAAGGTGATCACGGTCGGATACCCGGCCGTCCTGCCGGACAAGGGCAGTGACTGCAACCGCGCGTCCCTCACCGAGCTCGGCTCGATCACCCACGCCGACATCGACTGGCTCCGTGACGACGTCCTCAAGCCGCTGAACAACACGATCCAGCGGGTCACGTCGTTCTTCGGCGACCGCTACGTCGACGTCTACTCCTCCAGCGTGGGCCACGACGCCTGCCAGCCCGCTGACACCAAGTGGGTCGAGGGAATCTGCGGCAACGCCGCGGACTATTGGCCCGCCAAGGTCCCCGGCACGCTGCTGAACTGCACTCTCGTCGGCAAGCGCGCCACCCTGGTCCACCCCAACGCCGCAGGACACGCCAACACCGCCGCCCACGTCGAACGAGCCATCCGCATCGCCCTCCTCGAACGCTGACCAACCAGCCCGAACCCCGCCACCAGAACCACGGCACCCGCACGGAAACGCGGCCCGGGGCCAGCTGACCCGCCAACAAAAAGACCGGCGTCTTCCGGAGACCGGCACTTGCCAGAGCCCGCCGAGCACACCTAGCGCGAGATGTACCCGGAAGCCGCCGGACAGGCCCACGCCGACTTCGCCGCCCTCACCGGCGGCGAAGTATGGGCAGCCCCGTAGGCCCCCAATTGGCCAACAGAGTCCACGACCCGTGTCAAGGAGAAGCGCACGCTGCCCTCAACCGGGCCGTTCCACCGCGTTGAAGCCACTCGATGCGCACCACTGAGCCTTCGCCATCTTCGAACGTGCTGGTCAGAGGGGATGGTGTGACGTGCGGTCGGGGTGCTCGCGCTGGTCGTGGGCGGGAGTTGGCAGTCTTGATCGTCTGCCGGATGGCAGCGGTGCGGCTTCGCCGGTTCCTCCGCGTCGCGAGCCCGGCTGCCCGGGTCGGGCGGCGGGGCCTTGTGCGTTGCAGCGGTCAGCCGCCGGTGAAGTCGCCCGGTCCGTGGACGTGCTGCGCTGCGGCAGGCTGGGCCAGGCCGCCGGTCATGTCGCCCGGTCCGTGGACGTGCGTGAACGCGAGCCCGGCGACCGCGAACCCGGCCAGCGCGACTGCGGCGACCATGCGCCGGAACAGCGTCGAACGCTTCATGATTATCCCGTTCTGTGGTGGCGAGGGCTCCAGTGTGCGCAATGGGTGGGGCGGACGAAACGGTTCCGCCAACCGGATCCAACCGGAAGCCATGGGGCGGCAGTTGGTGGCGGACAGGACTGGCATGCATCCCGGAGCAGGCGACAGCGCGTCGCGGCACTGTGGCCCTGGGAGCTCGACCGCATGAAGGCCCGCGCGCCTGCGCGCCCGGCCCCCGGGGAGTAGTCGGGTGCACGGGTGGGGGAGCATTCGCTCAGCTGCTGTTCGTCTGTGAGGGGCCGTCATGAGTTCGTTGGGTCGTCGCGCTGTCCCGCTGGTGGTGCTGTCCTGCCTTGTGCTGGCGGGGTGTTCGTTGATTGTGTCGACGACAAGCGGCAACGCGTGCTGGTGAGTTCCGGGAACGGTTGAGGGTGCTCGGCCGCAGAAATGTCGGCGAGTTTCAGCAACGCTGTGTCCCGGTCCCGATCATCGTCTTCAGCGCGATGGGGCGGCCTGGGGGCGAAGCGGGCGTCCGATGAGAGAGTCGAGGATGTCGCGAGCGGCGATCAGGTCGTCGATCGCTGTGTTGATCCGGCGACGCTCTTTCGCCAGGCCGTCGATGAGTTCTGGGCATTTCCCGGCCAGGACGACGGTGTCATCGACGGCGCAGGGAAGGATCTCTGCGACGGCGGATGTGCCGAGACCTGCGGAGAGCAGGATCTGGATACGCCGCACGGTGGTGACGGTGCGTTCGTCGTAGTCGCGGTATCCGTTCGGCAGGCGCGTCGGGGTGAGTAGTCCTTGCTCTTCGTAGTAGCGCAGTGAGCGCTGGCTCACGCTGGTGCGTCGTGAGAGTTCACCGATCCTCATGAGGGAGAGTCCAGCAGTGCTTGACCTTGACGTCAATGTGAAGGTTTAGCGTTCTGTGCATGATCGCAACCTCTGATGACAACTCTCGACTGACATCCGTGACCGTCCTCGGTCTTGGCCCGATGGGCCGCGCCCTGGCCTCGGCTTTCCTCAATGCCCGCCACCCGGTAACGGTGTGGAACCGCACGCCGGGAAAGGCCGGAGACCTCCCCGACCGGGGTGCCGTAGTCGCCGGCTCGGTCCAGGACGCGGTGCAGGCCGGACAAGTGATCATTGTCTGTCTCATCGACTACGCCGCGGTGCGGGCCACGCTCGAACACTCGCCGGCGGACTGGGAAAACCGACGGCTGATCAACCTCACCAGCGGAGAACCGGCACAGGCTCGCCAGATGTCACGGTGGGCCTCTTCACGCGGGATCGACTACCTCGACGGCGCCATCCTGACGCCGACCCCGACGATAGGCACTCCAGCCGCCGCCGTCCTCCTCAGCGGCTCCCGCGACGTCTACGAGGCCGTTCAGGAGACGATGGCCGCCGTGGGCGGCACGACGATGCATCTCGGCGACGATCCCGGCCAGGCATCCGCCTACGAGGTTGCGCTCCTGGACATCTTTGCCACCTCGGTCAACGGCATCGTGCACGCCTTCGCTCTCGCGTCCGCCGAGGGAATCGAGCCAGAACGGTTTGCCGCCTTCGCCGCCGGTATCGGTGGACTCCTCCCGGAGATGATCACGCGTTTCGCCCAGCAGATCCAGACTGGCCACTATCCGGGAGACCGGTCCACGATCGCTTCCGCAGCGTCCGGGATTGCCCACATCATCAGCACCGCCACCAGCCACGGAATCGATGTGGGGATGCTTACAGCGGCGAAAAGCATCATCGACCAGGCCGTCGCGGACGGCTACGGGCCAGAGGGACTGGCCCGTCTGACGACCGTCCTTCGCAAGGCCGGCCGAGTGTGAATTCCTGACCTCCTTCAGCTGGTGGCAGATTGCGCGACCTTGGCCCGGGTCTGTGCGAGGCGGTAGGAGTCGGTGCCGGTTCCGATGATCGTGCCGTTGAAGGTGAGCCGGTCGACGATGGCGGTGCAGAGCCGGGGATCTGTGAACGTCTTGGTCCATCCATCTGGGGCTGGCCGTGCATGCGTCCCTCTTGGCGAAGCACTCCCAGGCGCTGCATACCGTCCAGACGTCTCGCCCGGCCCCTGCCAGGACTGACAACTGCCAATCCACAGTGCCTATTAGGCTTACTCATCCCGTCGCAACCGCCGCTACCTGCGGCGACGCCAGATCAAGCAGACGATCCCCGAACCGAAGAACCAGCGGGCCAAGCGACAGCACAAAGGCAGCAGGGGCGGTCGGCCTGCCGGCTTCGACAGGACGATCTACAAACGCAGGAGCGAGGTGGAGCGGACGATCAATGCCCTCAACAGCTTCCGGGCTGTGGCGACGAGGTTCGACAGACGCGCCTACGTCTTCTACGGCACCGTCACTGTTGCCTCGATCCGACTTTGGCTCCGGTCGCAACTCGCCGGAGAGACCTAGCCAGTAGTACCCTTTCGCCCCGTCGAGCAGTTCCCTCACGATGTCCGCGTGCCGTCCACTCTCCTCAACGAGATTGCTTATGGGTGCGCTGGGCCTCGTACGACGCACACACGCGGCCGGGAGTGCACCCATCGCTTCGAGGGAACCGGATGCGCACCACCGGCCGTCGTTCAGGCCCGGGTGTAGCCGCCGTCGGCGAAGAGTTCGGCGCCGGTGACGAACGATGAGGCGTCCGAAGCCAGGAAGAGGGCGGCCTCGGCGAGGCCTGCGGCGGCGCTTGATCTGCATGGCCTGCCGGGCGTCGGGGAAGAGCAGGTTGTTCACCGTGGCGACCTTGATCCGGCGGATCTCGGAGCGGCCCTGGCCCTGGTCGCGGGTGCGCCTGGAGGGGGATCTCCTTCCAGGGGAGGGACGTGAGCTGCTTGCGCAACTTCTTCTGGTTGCCCTTGACGATCGCGATGTAGTGGGCGTGGTGATCCACAAGGTATGCGGAGTGCTCGTGCTGGGTATGCAGCGCGTCGCTGGTGACCACGGTTCCAGGGAGGTCGGCGACCGTGTCGAGTAGCGGCTGGAAGCATGTGATCTCGTTCGTCTTCTCACCGACGTCCAGCTGAGCCAGGACCAGGCCGCTGGTGTGCTCCACTGCGGCGAGAAGATGGATCTTTCGGCCCCTGGTCCTGGTCGCGCCCCGCACGGCTTTGCCGTCCACCGAGAGCCCGCGCAGGTCAGAATCGTGCGCCGGCTCCAGGCGGCGGTCGGCGAGCCAGCGGCCAACGGCCTGGTCCAACGCGTCGCCGTCGAGCCGGGCCAGAAGTCGGCGTACCGCTGACTCGGAGGGCACCAGAGGGCGCGGCGACAGCGGATCCGGTAGCAGGCCGAGCTGTTCGAGCACGTGGGCAGGGGCGTCGGCGATCCACTCGCTCACTGCCAGCAATGAGGTCGCTCCGGCCAGGACCGCGCACGCGGTCAGCGCGAGCACGGCCGCCAAGGCGTGCCGCACGCCGCGCGGATCATGCGGGTCCGGCACTTCCGCGAGTCGTTGCCAGTAACTCCGGGACCTTCCCGGGTTCGGCTTCGAACTGCTCGCACAGTTGGTCAAGAGCGGACAGGGTCGGCGATGATGCGGCGGCGGGCACGGTCTTCCAGACAGGTCACGGGGGCGTAGGAACTCCATGATCTTGGAAGCCGTGTCCGTTCAGGCTTCGGGGGCCACCTGCTGCTGATCCGTCGGACTTCCGCTCAGGGGAGTCAACTTGTTGCCCTGTGGCGGGCGCGGTAGGCCGCGACGGTGGTCCGGCTGGCGCAGGCGTTGGAGCAGAACCGCCGGGTGCGGTTGCGGGAGTCGTCGACGTAGAAACGTGTGCAGCCGGTGGCGTGGCAGCGGCCGATGGTCACGGCCGGGTCGCCGCATACGACGTGGGCGAGGGCTGCGGCGCAGCTGCGGCCGAGCCAGCTGACGGCGTCTGCGGCGTTGGGGGCGAAGTGCAGGTGTGGTGATCCTTCGCCGTCGTGGTCGTCGACGCGGATCAGGGGCGGGTGCTGTTCGAGCAGGGCGTTGACGGGGCCGATCGGCCCAGCCTGGGAGGCGGCCTCCACGGCGGCGCGCAGCGCCGGGAGCAACTGGGCGAGATGTGTGGTGTCGGGCTCGGCGATCCGGTGCTGTCGGAACATCTCCCGTCGCAGCTCGCTTGGGTCATCACCGTTGACGATCTCGACCGCGATGCGGGTCAGGTTCCCGATGTAGTCGACGTAACGCACTTGACCACCTACCTCTCGGAGCTGAAGAGTAGGCATCATGATTACTGATGCCACCTACATGATGGACGGTCCGGCCGCCACCGCGCGAATGCTGCACCGCGTGGGCCACTGGGACCTGGCACTCGCCGTCTTGCCGTCGCACGCCGGGGCCGAGCGTGCCGAGATCCTGGTGGACAGCTTCTGGTGGCGCCTGAGCGGCGCCGACGCAGCCGAGGAGGCCGTCGACGCACTCGCCCTCGCCCAGCCGGTGCTCGCCGGGTACCTCGGCGCCCAGATCCGGTACACCCGGCTGCTGTTCGGCCTCAGCCCGCTCGACGACGACCTCCACCGCGCCCGGGAGGGTTTCACCCAGGCCAGATCCGAGCGCCGACTGGCGGGTTGGGCCACCTTCTGGCTCGGCGTGCTCGCCGACAACATCGACGACGACCCGCACGCGGCCGGCCTGGCCTACCGGGACGGTCTGGAACACGCCCGGGAGCAAGGGGACGCCTTGCTGGAGTCCTACGCCGAACGCCACATCGGCGGCCACCTCCTGGAACAGGACCATGAACAGGGCGTCGACCACCTGCGCAGGTCCTACCACCTGCGCGCATCCCTGGGAGCCCGTCCTCAGACGGCTGCGGCGGCCATCACCCTCGCCGGCGAACTGCCACCAGGAACCGAAGCCGACCAACTCCGCGAGGCGGCCGGACTTACTGCCCGCGAACTCGGACTGACCTGGTTGCTGCGCGCGCTGTGATGGCGTCGTCCGAGTCAGGCGTCCGACCAATGGGCTCGATGTCTGCTCGTAGGGTCTGGGGCAGCGCATCGGCCCCGCCCTCAGCCCCCTGGCTGATCATCAATCGACTGGGGTATCCCCAGTCTCTCTGGGGCATCACCCAGCACCCTCGCGGGGAAAACCTCTACCGCCATCACTGCTCGACAGACCATCAGGAACCGGACGCCAGCCGACTACGCCGAAGCCCTGGCCGCGCAAGGCGGTTCATACTGGCTCGGCCCGGCTCATTCCAGGTTTCCGAGCTGCGGAATCAGGATTCGGGAATCCCTTGATGATGCTCGTGATGCCGTCGGCCCGGCGAAGGCACTGGCCGGACAGGGCCGGGGCAGTCTGGGGTGTCTGGGGCAGGCCGGACGCCCGGGAGCTGTGGTCCGGCTGCCCGGGCGGGATGCCACACCTTGTGGGGCAGCAGGTGGACGACGACCGGCCCCGCAAGGCGCGGGTGACCCGGGCCGAGCAGGCTGAAGGACCGGACCTGCGGGCCCGAGTGCGGGCGGCCAGTGAGAATTCCCCACGTACGGCCACCTCCGCTGTCACTCTCCGTCGATGTCCTGGGGCCCGAGTTGCACAGGGCGAATCAGGCCACAGGGGGTCCTGGGCGCGGACGGCATCGCCGTCGGTAGTGCTCTTGGGAATACGGATCCGTGCTTGATCTTTGAATGCGGTGACACGGGTCGGCGTCGGCCCTCTGGCGCGCGGCTGGCCAAGCCTTGTCCGGACGAGGAAGTGCGGTGATCACGCGATGCGGGCGGTGCGGTTTCATGAGTACGGCGGGATCGATGTTCTGCGGGTGGAGGAGGTGGAGCGGCCGGTGCCCGGTCCTGGGCAGGTGCTGGTTGAGGTCCGTGCGACCGGGATCCAGCCCGGCGAGGCGCACATCCGCACGGGCGCGCTGCACGAACGCTGGCCGGCGGCGTTTCCCTCCGGGCAGGGTAGCGATCTGGCCGGCGTCGTGGTGGAGGCCGGCCCGCACGTCCGGGGCTTCGCGGTGGGCGATGAGGTATTGGGCTTCACCCACAGGCGGGCCAGCCATGCGCAGTTCGTCGTGGTCGACGACGTGAATCTGGTCTCCCGTCCGGCGGGGTTGGCGTGGGAGGTGGCCGGGGCGCTGTACGTGGCCGGCACGACCGCCTATGCCACCGTGTTCGCGGTGGACCCCGGCCCGGACGACACGGTCGTCGTCTCCGGTGCGGCGGGCGGTGTCGGGTCGCTTGCCGTGCAGCTCGCGCGGCGGCGCGGTGCCACGGTGATCGGGCTGGCGAGCGAGCGGAACCACGCCTGGTTGAAGGATCGCGGTGTTCTCCCGGTCGAGTACGGGCCGGGTGTGGCCGAGCGGATCCGTCAGGCGTCCGGCGGCAGGGTCGACGCGTTCATCGACACCTTCGGCGACGGCTACGTGGCACTGGCAGTGGAGCTGGGCGTGCGGCCGGAGCGAATCAACACGATCCGCGACTGGCAGGCCGCGGCCACGATCGGCGCGCGGACCTACGGAGAAGGTGCGGCGGCGTGTGCGGTCGTGCTCGGCGAGCTGGCCCGGCTTGCCGCGCGCGGACAGCTGGAGGTGCTGATCGCCCGCACCTACCCGCTGGAACAGGTGCGAGACGCCTTCCGCGAGCTGGAACAGCAGCACACGCACGGCAAGATCGTGCTCCGGCCCTAGCCGCGGCTGCCCGAGGCGACCGTCGAGCAGGCGTCCCGGAACATTAACGCAGCGTCACCGATGGCGGCCAGTTGACTCCCAGCAAGTGGCCGCCAGCGGGGAATTGCAAGGCTCTTCGGCACTTTCCGTGAAGCCGTTGATCTTGGGGTAGCCCTCCCCGGTGGGGGATCATGCTTCTGGCCTGCTGAAAGTCCTGTTCCCGTCCCTGTCCGCCGTGGTCATCGATCAGTTGGTCCGGGTCGGCAGCGCAGTACGCATCAGCGCCAGGTGCACGACACCGACGGCCAAGTGCCCCGACTGCGGTACTTCCTCGGGGCGGGTACATGGCCGGTACGCACGAAGACTCGCCGACACGGCTACCGGCGGGCAGCCGACGGCGATCGATCTGGAGGTCGCCGCGAGAGCGCTGCGGGGCTTCTCCGTGTGCTCAGGAGGCATCCACGGCTCGGCCGAAGAGGCGGCCGCCGAGGTCGACGCCGAGTACGGTGCCGGCGGAGTCGCGGGTAAAGAAGCCACGCTGGCCCTTCAGCCCGCCCTCTGTGATGAGGTACTCGTCGCCGTCACCCGGGAGGAAACCCATGGTCGCGGCGGGGTAGTCGGCCGGCATGTCGATGTCCGAGGCGGCGCGGATCTCCGGCTTGATCCCGACGGCCAGGGTGAGTCGGGTGCCGTCGTTAAGGATGTCGAGGTTCATGACGTCGCTTTCGTAGCGGCCGGCCACCTCCCGTGCCCGCTGCTCGTCGTGGGCGATCGGCTCCGGGTCGCGCTCGACGAGCCCCAGGCAGTGTTCGAGGGCCCAGCGGGCGACGGCCTGCGTCAGGACGTAGCCGTCCGGGCCTGCGGCAAGGGCGACCACGGCGAAGTTCCGCTCGGGCACGATGACCAGGTCGGCGAACTGGCCGTTGCCCGAGCCGCCGTGGCCGATCGTGCGGACGCCGTCCACCTCGCGCAGGAACCAGCCGATGCCGAAGCCATCGCCGAGCGAGCTGCCGCGCAGCTCGACCGTCCGCTCCCGCATCCCGTGCAGCGTCCCGGCGGGCAGCACACCGGCCCCGCTGCCGAGCTGGAAGCGGGCCCAGGCCAGCAGGTCGCTCACTGAGGAGACGATGCCGCCGCCGGGGTTGTTGCCGCGCGCACCGGCCCGGTACGACTTCCACGGCCGGGCGGCCCGCAGGGTCCCGTCCTCGTCGCGGTTGTAGCCCACGGCGAACTTGCGGACCATCACCTCGTCCAGGTCGAAGAAGGTGTTCGACAGCCCGATCGGCTCCAGCAGCATCGAGGCGACAGCCTGTTCGTAGCTCTGGCCGGTGACGTTCTCGATGATCCGCCCGACCAGGTTGTAGCCGGCCTGGCTGTACGAGGCCCGGGCTCCGGGCGGGGCGATGAGCGGGAGCTCGGCGAGCTTTGCGACGAAGCCGGCCAGTGTGCCGTCCTCGTCGCCGGGGTCGATCAGGTTCCAGTCCAGTCCGGCGGTGTGGTTGAGCAGGTTCAGCACGGTGATCCGCTCGGCCGCCCGCTCGTCGACGAGCCTGAGCTCGGGCACGTACCGGCGCACCGGCGCGTCGAGGTCGACCCTGCCCTGTGCGGCCAGGCGCATCAGCGCGGTCGCCGTGAAGGTCTTGGTGACCGAGCCGAGGTGGAACAGCGTGCGCTCGTCCACCGGCAGCGGGTGGTCGATGCTGGTCACGCCGTGGGACGCGAAGATCTCCTGACCGTCCACCAGCACTCCGACGGCGACACCCGGGATGCCGAGCTTCTCGGCCGTCGCCGTGACGAACCCGGACAGCTGCTTCTGCGGCATGGTTGATTCCCCCTGCAGGCACTTGAACTAAGTACAGGAAGACCGTATGCGACCGGGTGAACTGAACACAAGAGGGCTTCCTGCACTAAGTTCAACTAAGCTGGCGCCATGCCACGACAGACCATGACCGCCGACCAGATCGTCCGCGCCGCGATCGAGCTGCTGGACGAGGAGGGCCTCGACGGCCTCAACATGCGCAGCCTGGGGACACGGCTCGGCTCGGCCGCCACGGCCATCTACTGGCACATCAAGACCAAGGACGAGCTGGTCCGCCTGGCCGCAGACGCGGTCTGGGCGGAGGTCGAGGTGCCCGAACCCGGCACCACCGGGTGGCGGGAGGCCGCCACCGCCATGGCCACCGGCATGCACGCGATGCTCACCCGGCACCCATGGCTCGGCCAGGCCTTCGGCAGCCACCTGCTGTACGGCCGCGGCAAGGCCCGCCTGGACGACTACAGCCTCGCCGTCTACGAGCAGGCCGGATTCGCCGGCGCCGAGGCGGACCGGGCCGCCGCCACCGTGTTCGTCTTCGTGCTCGGCAGTGCCCTCGGGCCCGCCGCACAGGTCTCGCTCACCCGGCGGCTGAGCCGCAGCGGCGAGAACCCCGAGCAGCAGCTTGCCGACACCATCGCCCGGAGCACCGAGATCGCCATGGAGTTCCCCCGCCTGCGCGAGCGGGTCGGCACCACCGACTACGCCGCCGCACCCGACAGCAGCTTCGAATTCGGCCTGCGAGCCATCCTCGACGGCTTCGCAAGCCGACTTGCCACCGGCAGATAGCGACCTGTGCCGCCCAGTCCCTGCCGGACGCGCCAAACGGGATCATCGCCGGGCTGCCGATGAAAGAAGACCAGAACAGCTGAACCCAGGACAGCTGAACCCAGGACAGCTTGGGCCCTCGGTGGCAAAGCCCTGGGTCCGACCTCAAGTGAGCTGTCCCGAGTTTCGTAGCGCATACGGTTGTCACCTCGATTTCGTGGTGGTGCCGGGTCTGGTCGGAGCGGATGCTGGCCAGGGGCGGTGACTTCACGGTGGCGCTGTTTCTGGCGGTGCTGTTCGAGATACTGCTGGCACGCCGCGTGCGTCGCGTTCGCGTGGCAGGTGGCCGCTGTACGACGGCTGAGCCGCCGCCGCTCGGGTTGCTTGTCAGGCCGGTGCGAGGCTGGGTTCCGAGGCTGCTGCTTTCGCAGCTTGCTCTTGAGCCCGTTCTTCCCGCTCCCTCCGTGCCTTGGCCTCCGCCAGGCCCACCTCGATCTGCGTGTTGTTGGTCATCCGGGCCGCGACGATCGTCATCGACGCCAGGATCCCGGCTCCCATGATGAACGGTGCGCGCAGCCCCGCGACGTGCGCGAGCCAGCCGCCGAACAACGCGCCGAGCGGTCCGGCGCACAACGCGATCAGTCGGGCGGTGGCGCCGACCCGGCCCATCAGCTCGTCCGGCACGATCGCCTGCCGGACGGCCGGGGCCAGGCTCATCGTGACGCCCATGGCCATGCCCAGCGTCAGCTCGGCCGCCCCGGCCACCCAGGCGTTCGGCGCGAGGCCGATCCCTAGCAGCGCCGCCGCCTCCACTCCCGCGGTGATCGTCAGCGCGGTGCCGGTGCCGAGCCGCGCGGCCAGCCGCGTCCCGATCGATGTGCCGATCAGCGCGCCGATCGCGTTGGCGGTCAGGTAGACGCCGTAGGCGGTGGTCCCCAGGTGCAGGGTGTCCTTGAGGAACAGCACCAGTACCGCGCTGGCCCCGAGGAAGGCGAAGTTCCCCACCGCCGGGCGCAGCGCCAGCCCCACCAGCAACCGGTTGCCGAACAGATACGCCGCGCCTTCGCGCGCCTCGCGCAGCAACGACCCGCGCGGCTTGGCCGGTTTCGCCGGCGCCTTGGGTAGTGACCAGATCATCAGGGAACTGACGAGGAACGACATGGCTTCGGCCAGTACCGGCACCGCCCGCCCCAGCCCGAACAGCAGCGATCCGGCCGGCGGCCCGACGAACCCCTCGAACGTCTGCTGCGCACCCAGGAGCCGGGAGTTGGCCCGTTGCAACGTGGCCAGATCCCGGTCCTGCAACACCTCCGGCATGAAGGCGGTGGACGCCGTGTCGAAGAAGACCTGTCCGGTGCCCAGGAGGAAGGCTGCCGCGAAAAGCAGATAGATGTCCGCCGTGCCGGATGTCACCAGCACGGTCACCAGCACCAGCAGCGAGAACCGGAACAGATCGGCGACGACCATCGTCCGCCGGCGGTCCCAGCGGTCGACCAGCGCGCCGCCGACCATGCCGAAGCAGAGCCAGGGCAGCAGAGCGCAGGCCTCCATCGTGCCCAGCAGGATCGGATTGTGAGTAAGGGTCAGTGCCAACAACGGCAAGGCTGCGAAGTAGATCCCGTCACCGAGAGCGGACACCGCCGAAGCAGTCCATATTCGATAGAAGCGCTGAGGCATGCGGCTCGCCAAGCTGATCACACGTCCTTCGGTCGGTAAAACGCCACGAACAGGTCGGCGGCGGGTTGGGTCGGATCGGAGAGCTCGTTCAGCTCGGTCAGCAACGCCGTGAGCCGTTCGTTGAACTGGTCCCATGCCTGCGGGCTGAGCCGTGCGTGCTTCAGGAACACGCTCTTCTGGTCACTTGGCGGCGCCGACTCGATGTCCGTCAACGCGTGCCGCATCAGCACCTCGTGCTGCCCGGCCCCGGTCTCCGGCAACTCGATGGTCTTGCCGGTCATCGCGTAGTACTGCTCGGTGACCCCGCCGATCTTCCGAGTCTCGACGACGTGCACCAGACCGGCCTTCGCCAGCACCTTGATGTGGTGGTTCGAGCTGCCCTTGGCGATCCCGAGCCGTTCGGCGACCTGGGTGATGGTCGCCGGGGCGTCCCGCAGGACGCGCAGGATGCGGTGCCGCATATGGCTGGCGATGGCACGGAGTTGCTCATCGCTCTCGATGTGGACGCGGTCGGCCGCATGTCCAGGGTCATCAGAAGTGGTCACGAGATCTATGGTCAAGGACTCTTGACCATCCGTCAAGAGTCCTTGACCATCGGGTTGTGCAGGGAGGGGGAGAGGGATGGTTAGGTCCTGTCCGGCGGATCATGTGACTGCCTAGGGTTCGAGTCGTCGGCATGTCCATGGGGCGTGGAGATCGGGCCGCCACCACCGCACCCCAGTGCACCGGCACCGTCATCGCCTCCCGGCAGAGCCGTCAGATCCTCGCCAACCCCCCCGCCTGGCCGTCTACGACAATCCCCACACGCTGCTGATGTGCGTCTACAAGCGCGACAAGGCCCTGTGTCACCGCGGCCTCAAGGGCACCCTCAGCCTCAACCAGTGCGTCCCCGCCTGCGCGAACATCGCCCGCACCGATCAGCACGCCGCCGGCCTCCGTCGCCGCGCCACCGCGCTTGACCAGCAGGCTGGTCACGTCCCCGGCCCGCCGGGCGAGCGACTGCGCGACAACGCCACCCGGCTGCGCGACCTCGCCAACGCCCACCACCGCACCCGCACCACCCTCCAGGACGGCACCGCATGAGCCCCGCACGCGACGAACGCGACCATATCCGCGCGGCCATGGACCGCATCCTGCAGGGAACCGCGCAGCACTCCAACGGCGCGCTGACGATCGTCGCCCTGGCCCAGGAAGCCGGCGTACCGCGCAACGCGCTCACCCAGCGCCACCTGGACCTCAAGAACTACTTCTACGCACAAGTGAGGGCGAGCGGACAGACGCCGGACTCTGAGATCCGCCTGCGTCAGCAGATCGGCAGACTGAAGGAGCTCCGCGCCAAGGACGCTACTGAACTCGCCCAGCTGCGGACGGCCGTCGAGCATCTCGTCCGCGTCGTCAACCAACTGACCACGTACAACCGACAGCTCCTCCACGTGCTGTCCCAGCCCAATCCTCCGGTCCGGGCCCTGCCGACCCAGCCGCACCCGGACCGGGGCCACTGAGCTGCTGGCACCCCGCGCGGTGGAGCACGGTCCGGCACTACGAGAGTTGAGCCGTCCCGCGCCGCTACCCGGGGAACAGCCCAGGTACGCCAGAAATCCGCATGGGATGATCTCGGAGTTCGGATGGCCGCCGACGAACCCGACGCCTGCGCGCCACACTTGGACGTCGACTTCACTCTGATCCGCGGCGACGGGCCGCCGAGACGGATTCAGCGAGGCCGCGTGAGCGACCCAGGGCCGGATGCCTGAGCTGGCCCGGCGCGTGTCGGCGGGCACCTCGCGGAGCTCTGGCACGGCATGCGAGGGCTGATCGCGGGAACCGGGTTGAGGTCACAGCAATCGGTCGACCAGCCCGTCGATGTAGTCGGGGGTGAGCGGGACCATGCCGAACAGGACGCGGATGTACATCGGGGCCAGGATGTGGTCCAGGACGTCGAACGCGTCGGGTGCGTGCTCGCCGCGTTCGCGGGAACGGTCGAGCATGGACTGCAGTTGCCGGGTGCGTTCGTCGCGCAGGTCGTCACGAGCCTGGAGGCCCTGCTGACCGATGGTCGACAGGGCGACGGCCAGGCGCACCAACAGCAGGCCGTCGGGTCCGGTGATCTCGCGGGCCACTTGGGCCGCGTAGGTACGCAGGTCGCCGTCGAGGCTCCCGGTGTCGGGCATCGGCGACTGCGCGTTGAGGCGGGTGAGCGCCACGTCGGTGAGCAGGGTTTCCAGGCTGCCCCACCGGCGGTAGATGCTGCTGTCGGCCACGCCGGCGCGGGCTGCGACCTCGCCGACGGTGAAGTTGCCGTAGCCGCGCTCGCTGATCAGGTCGGTGACGGCCTGGTGCACCTGCGCGCCGACGCGGGCGCTGCGCCCGCCGGGCCGCCGGGTTCGCTGTCGCTCGTTCATACGCCCCACTTTAACGCAGTCACTGCTTGCGTTTAAGGGCGACCCTCTCTATAGTCACCTAACGCAGCCAATGGCTGCTTTAGAGCATTCGGCTGTATCGCCACCCGCGATGACCGCGGCCGGGCGCAACTATCGATTGAGGGGGACCCCGTGGCTGCATCACATGCGACCGTAGGCAGTCGATCAAACCGGGCCGTGCTGCTCACGGTGACTTGCCTGGGCCAGTTCATGGTCCTGCTCGACAACACGATCGTCGGAGCGGCGCTGCCCGATATGCAGCACCGCCTGCACACTCAACTGACCGGTCTGCAATGGATCGTGGACGCGTACGTACTGCTGGTCGCCATGCTGCTGATGTCCGGCGGCATCTTCGCCGACCGGTTCGGCCGCAAGCGGGTGTACCTGACCGGCGTGGCGGTGTTCACGGCCGCGTCCCTGGTATGCGCGCTCGCGCCCTCGCTCGGCTGGCTGATCGTCGGCCGGGTCCTCCAGGGCATCGGGGCCGCGGCACTGAGCCCCGCCTCGCTCGCCCTGCTGGCCGCCGCCTACCCCGTGCCGCAAGAACGCATCAAGGCGATCGGGATGTGGGCCGGACTCAGCGGAATCGGCCTGGCCGCAGGTCCCGTGGCCGGCGGCGTGCTCACAGAAGCCTTCGGCTGGCCCGCCATCTTCCTGGTCAATCTGCCCATCGGCGTCGTCCTCCTGCTGGTCGGCCTGCGCCACCTCGACGAGTCCCGCAACCCAAGCGCCGCCGCGATCGACATCCCGGGCACGGTGCTGTCCATTCTGGCAGTGGGGATGCTGACCTACGGGCTGATCGAGGGTAGCGTCCGCGGCTGGACCTCACCGGTGATCCTGGGCAGCTTCACCGCCGCTGTGATCCTCCTCGCCGCCTTCGTCACCGTCGAAGCCCGTCGTTCCGAACCGATGCTGCCGCTGCGGCTGTTCCGTCAGCGCCTGTTCACCGTGTCCAACACTGCCATGGTCGTGGTGGGGTTCGCGCTCATGGGCTCGTCGTTCTTCTTCTCCCAGTTCTTCGTGCGCGTCCAGGGCAGCTCGATTCTGCGGGCCGGCCTGCAGACCCTGCCGCTGTCCCTCGCCATGGTGGTCGTCAGCCCGTACGCGGGCCGGCTCGCCGCCCGGTACGGCTTCCGCATCGTGGCCACCACCGGCCTGGCCCTGGCCGGCCTGGGACTGCTGGCGCTCGGCACAGTGCACGCCGAGACCGGCTACGGGAACGTGTGGTGGCGAATGGCGCTCGTCGGCACCGGCTTCGCCCTGACCATGTCCCCCCTGACCGGGGCCGCCATCCAGGCGGTCAGCCCGCAGGAGGGCGGCCTGGCCTCAGGTATCAGCAGCACCACCCGGCAGATCGGCGCGGTACTCGGAGTGGCGCTGCTGGGAGCGATCGTCCGCACCCAACAGTCGGGCGGCGCCTCCTTCGAGGCCGGTCTCAACAGCGCCTTCCTCGCGGCCGGCGCCGTCACCCTGGCCACCGCCGTGTTCACCGGCCTGTGGCTGGCGAGGTCCAAGCCCGCGAAAGGCGCTGTGGTGACGCAACACTCCACCGATCCAGATGCTGTCACCACCTCGAACGAAGCATCCGTGAACAGCCATTGACAACAACAACGGCCATGGCCGGGAGAAGCGGCTGCACGCCGAGGGCGTCCACATCACCATGCCGCTGCCGAGCACCCCTGAACGAACGCTGTTTCCAGGTCACCGACCCCAGCGGCGTGATCGTCCAGTCCATCGAGTGGGTCACCCCGCCCAGCCCCGAGAACACCTCAAACCCCACCGAGCCATGTTGCGGCCCCGGCCCGGCGACGCCTCCACCAGGGCCGTGCGGCATCCCGTAACCACGTAAAGGACCCCGACCTTGTCCCCTGACCCGACCACCGTGCACCCGCTGCCCGCCCACGACCGCGTGGTGTTCCTCAAACCCCTGGTCACCTCACCGAACATCACCGTGGGCGAGTACACCTACTACGACGACCCGGATGGGCCCACGGACTTCGAGCACCGTAACGTCCTCTACGCCTACGGGCCTGAGCGCCTCACCATCGGCAAGTACTGCGCGATCGCCTCGGGAACCACCTTCCTGATGGCCGGTGCCGAGCACCCGACGATGGGCGTCTCGACGTACCCGTTCACCATGTTCGGCGGCCGGTGGGCCGAGCAGACGCTGGACATCGTCACCGCCATGCCCAGCCGCGGCGACACGGCCGTCGGCAACGACGTCTGGTTCGGGTACCGGGCGACCGTCATGCCCGGCGTACGGATCGGCGACGGCGCCATCATCGCGGCCGGCGCCGTGGTCACCGCCGACGTCCCGCCCTACACGATCGTCGGCGGCAACCCAGCCAAACCGATCCGGCAACGCTTCACCGACGCCGACACCGAGCGGCTGCAGCGCGCAGCGTGGTGGGACTGGCCCGCCGACCTGGTCACCGAACACGCCCGCACCATCATGGCCGGAACCCCGGCCGACATCGAACGCATCGCCGCCGAGCACGGTTTGGGGAAGCCCCTTTGAACCACGTACCCCAGATGTCCATCGAAGAGCACACAGTGGCCGACGACGCGGCCGGACCCTACGCCCTCACCACGGGACCGGACGGTGCCCTGTGGTTCACCCTCGTCCACAGCGGCCGGATCGGCCGCCTCGTCCCCGGCGAGGAGCCCACCAGCCACCGACTCGACCCCGACAGCGGACCGACCGTCATCACACCTGGCCCCGACGGCGCGCTGTGGTTCACCGAATACCGGGCGGACCGGATCGGGCGGATCACCACCGACGGCGTGATCGACGAGTTCGACGTGCCCGGCTCCGGCTGCGGGCCGTTCGGCATCGCGGCGGGACCCGACGGCGCGCTGTGGTTCACTGAGACCGCCGCCGACCGCATCGGCCGCATCACCGTCGAAGGCCACCTCACCCAGTTTCCGCTGCCCGTCACCGGCGCGTTCCCCTCGGCGATCACCGCCGGCGGCGACGGAAGCATGTGGTTCACCCTCAACCAGGCCAACGCCATCGGGCGGATCGGCATGGACGGTGCGGTCTCCCTCCACCCCCTGCCGACCGAGGCGGCGGCGCCCGTCGGGATCGCCGCAGGCCACGACGGAGCACTCTGGTTCGTCGAGATCGCCGCCGGTCAGATCGGCCGGATCACTCCCGACGGGCACATCACCGAGTTCCCGTTGCCCAACCGCGCCGCCCGACCACACGCCGTCACCGTCGGCGGACAGGGCAAAGCGTGGTTCACCGAATGGGGAGGCAACCGCGTCGGAACGATCACCCCCGACGGCTCCGTCACCGTCCACGACCTGCCCACCCCCGACTCCGAACCGCACGGCATCACCGTCGGCCCCGACGGCGCTCTGTGGACCGCACTGGAGATCGGCTCACTCGCCCGTATCGCCCTGCCGGACAGCACCGCCTGAACCACCCCCCCTCACACCGTCAGCAGTAGTCGCCCGCACGGCGGCCCGAGAGGAGTCCATTTCCGGGGCGGCCCCGCTGACGGGTGGACTCCCGCGGAACCGTGCGAGGATGACGTGAAGTATGTGTGGCTGGAGAACACGGTCTCTGGTGAGTCCGGCCGCTACCGCCGGACCGTTGAGCACGTCTACATCCACGGCGTTCGGCGCGTCATCTTCGAGTACGACCCGAAGTAGCTCGGCCGCGCTACCTCCATCGCTGCCCCGGCTCCTCGTCTGCCGGCACGTCCACAACGCCTCGCGCCGCACACGCGAGGCTGGCGCCCGTTCGGCAGACAGGCTGGGAACCATCCCCCTAAAGCGGCTGTATGCGGTCCCTGGTCCCATCACGGCGCATCACCGCATACGCCGGGCCGACCACCCGCTCCGCCTCCGCACCAGCCCGTCCCGCACGCCGCGACACCCGTACCCACCGCCGCCGCGCGGCCACGACCTCCGGCAGGCCACGCAGATCCACATGCCCCAGGAGCTGGTCGGTGTCCGCGTCCGACTGCCGCCGCGCATGCCGCTCGTGCGGGTGTGTGTCGGCCTGCGCGGGCAGCGCGGCCGGCTCGGGGTCTCGTCGGTGATGCTGCTGGACTGGGCACGTGTGGTGCCGGCCTGCACCTCCGCTATTCGGTCTTGCTAAGTACCGGTAGTCAGCGTTACTGTGTACCGGTACTCAACAGCGCTGACTAGCGCAAGGGGGAGGTGTTCCGTGACCAAGCTGGAGACGGAGATGCTCAAGGGCACGCTGGAGGGCATCATCCTCGCGTCCCTGGCCGGCCGGCCCGCCTACGGCTACGAGATCACGGTACGGCTGCGGGAGCAGGGTTTCTCCGACATCGCCGAAGGGACCGTCTACGCGCTGCTCCTCAGGATGGAGAAGCGCGGCCTCGTCGACGTGCAGAAGGTGCCCTCCGAGAAGGGGCCGCCTCGCAAGGTGCACTCCCTCAACGAAGAGGGGCGGGAGTACCTCGAAGAGTTCTGGAGGACGTGGAGCTTCCTCACGGAACGACTGGAACAGCTCCGCGAAGGGGGCAGGTGACCATGTCCGATGTCGAAAAGAGCGGTTTCCTCTCGAAGGTGATCGGGCCCAAGAAGCGCTGGCGGGCGTACAAGGCGCGCGTCAAGGAGCTTCCCGAGAACCACCGCACGGCGGTCGAGGCGATCGAGCGGTACCTGATGCACTTCGTGCCGACCGACGAAGACAGCAACGCGTCGATGTTCGAAGACCTCGCCGACCTGTTCGAGCAGGCCGCGGCGGACGGAACGCCGATCCGCGAGATCGTCGGGGAGGACCCGGTGGAGTTCGTCAACGCGTTCGCCGAGAACTACTCGGAGGGCGGCTATGTCCCCGCCCGCGCGCGGAAACAGCTGACCGACGACATCGAGCGCGCCGAGCGCGCCGCCGGCAACGAGACCGGAACAGAAGACAAGACGGTCTGATCGCGCCTCAGCACATCGCCCCCCAGGGGCCGAGCACCACTTTCATCGCCTTTGTGCACCACGCGGCCGCGGGGTCATGCCCGGCCGGCCGCCTCGCGCCGCATGCCCGCGGCGCCGTCGGGACCGACCACTGCGTGCAAGGAGATCCATGATGGGAAACGCCGACAGCGGCTTGTCCGAAGCAGGGCTGCGACGGCTGCGCGAGGTACTGCAAGCGCATGTCGAGTCCAAGAAGATCCCCGGGCTCGTCGCCCTGGTCGGCCGGGGCGGTCAGACCCATGTCGAGGCGATCGGGACGATGCGCCATGACGGCGGCGCGCCGATGCGCCGGGACACCATCTTCCGGATGGCCTCGACGACCAAGCCGGTCGCGGTCGCCGCGACGATGGTGCTGCTGGACGAGTGCCGGCTGCGACTTGACGACCCGGTAGACCGGTGGCTGCCGGAACTGGCCGACCGGCGGGTGCTCAAGCGGCCCGACGGCCCGCTGGACGACACCGTGCCGGCGCGGCGTCCGATCACCGTGCGGGACCTGCTCACCTCCACCTGCGGGCTCGGGCTGGACACGACGGCGATGGGCTCCCCGATGATGAGCGCGTACTTCGAGCAGAGGGTCTACGGCGAGAACGGATGGATGCTGTCGGCGGTGGAGCCGGATGAGTGGATGCGCCGCCTGGGCACGCTCCCGCTGATGTACCAGCCCGGAGAGCGGTGGCTGTACAACGTCAGCGACGACGTGCTCGGCGTGCTGGTGGCCAGGGTCACCGGCCAGTCGTTCGAGGCGTTCCTGCGCGAGCGCATCTTCGATCCGCTGGGGATGAAGGACACCGGCTTCCACGTGCCCGCCGACAAGATCGACCGGCTGCCGCCCCTGTACGCCCCCGACCCGCAGACCGGAGAGTTCACCGTGGAGGACCAGGCCGAGGGGGGACACCACAGCAAGCCTCCGGCGTTCCAGTCCGGCGGCGGCGGACTGGACTCCACCGCCGACGACTACCACGCCTACTTCCGGATGCTCCTCAACCACGGAATGCACGGCACCCAACGGATCCTGTCCCGGCCCGCCGTCGAGCTGATGACCACCAACCGCCTCACACCCGAGCAGACATCCGCCCTGCAGTCCTGGGCCCGCAGCGTCGTCCACCTGTCACACGGCCAGGGCCAGACCGGCGGCTGGGGCTTCGGCATGACGGTGCGCACCTACCGGGGCGATTACGCGCCCGTCGGCCAGTTCGGCTGGGACGGCGGAGCCGGCACCACCACCTACGCCGACCCGCACCACCAGCTCGTCGGCATCCTGCTCACCCAGACCGGGATGTCCACCCCGGACTCGGCACGGGCCATGCAGGACTTCTGGACCACCCTCTACCAGGCAATCGACGACTGACCCGGCTACCGGCCGAATCGGCCGACGCCGGATTCCTCGGCCAGCTGGGGCGGCACCTTTCCGGGCCAGACGCCTGGTCATGAGGGTGATGGCGGCCCAGGTGATCAGCGTCTCGGAGTGTTGGACGAGCCGTTCGTATTCCCGGGCCTGCCGGCGCGCGTGCATCATCCACGCAGTTGGGTCGGCCGCGCGGTGAGGTGCCCGCCGGGGCAGGTCCTGTTCCGCGCGGCCTCCCGCCGAACCGGACATGACGGTTTCCCGGTCATCCGG
>NZ_JBHJYK010000038.1:0-55640 GCF_042269865.1 Streptomyces sp. NPDC055966 | reverse complement strand
GCCGTTCTCCCACTGGGAGACGTCGATCCCGTGCTCCTTCAGCTTGTTCGCGAGGCCGGCCGGAACCTGGACCTTGCCGTCGGCGCCGTCGGCCGGCTGGGAAGCGGTGGCACCTGCGGCGGCGTTCGCCGTGTGCGAACCGGAGCCGCCGCAGGCGGTCGCGGTGAGTGCGAGGGCCGCGGCGAGCCCGGTGGTGGCGAGAACGGTGCGCTGCCGTCCGCGTCGACGTGCGAAGGGCACAGATATGGAACGCATGGTGCGATATCCCCCGTTGGAACGTGTACTTGCTCGGCCGTGTCCACGCAGGCCGATACTGAGCGCGGTCACGCGCTGCGCGCACAAGAGGAAGGACTCATGTTTTTGGAGGCCTCTCACGTGCGACACCCCACTATGCCTGGGGAGTCGCGGGCGAACGGAGGAGAGGCGGTGAAAGTTCCCGTCAGACGCGCCGGGACCTTCATCGCCGGATCGTCGAACGCGCCATCGCACGGCTCATCGAACGCCGGCGTCGCCATCGCCGCTACGAGCACTGGCCCGAGCACGTCGCATCGGCAGCTTGTCCGCGCGGTTGAAGACCCGAACCGCCCCGTCCTGCCGCGGACTTGTGTGGTCACCGAGCAGGCGGCGCGTCGGGATTGCGACTCGACCGGTACCCCCTGCGGCGGCACACACGGCATACCACTTCTCCTCCCCGCCGGGAAGGCCATCGACACGATTCCTGCACATTTCGGCCACGGAGCGCCCCACTTCGCTAGGCTGGCCAACAGGCTGGGGAGCGAGGGGAATAGGGTGCCGGAGCAGGAGCGCAGCGAGAGGCGAGTTGGTTCGGCAGGCCCCAGCCGGGCCGGAACGCCCCTGTACGAGCGTGACGTTGAAGTTGCCGCCGCGCGGGCGGCAGTTGAGGCGCTGTGCAACCGCTCGGCGGACGGCGGTGGTTCAGGTGGCGGGCTGCTGTTCTTGAGCGGCGCCGCGGGGCTGGGCAAGACGACTTTGCTGGCGGAGATCCGAGGCATGGCCGCCGCCCACGGGTGCACGGTCCTGTCCGCGCGCGGCAGCGAGCAGGAGCTTACGGTTCCCTTCCACGTCGTCCGGCAGTTGTTGCAGCCTGTCCTGGCGTCCTGCGCCGAGGCCGAGCGTCGCGAGATCTTCGGGGGCTGGTACGAGATCGCGGGGCCGGCCGTCGGCCTCTTCGCGCAGCAGGCCGGTAGCGCCGTGCCGGATCCACAGGGCGTCCGGGACGGGCTGGACTGGGTGCTCACCCAACTCGCCGTGCGCAGGGCGCCGATCGTCATGGTCGTCGACGATGCTCACTGGGGTGATGCGGAGTCCCTCACCTGGCTGGCCACGTTCGCCGTGCGAGTGCAGGAACTTCCCGTCCTGATCGTCCTGGGGTACCGCCCGGACGAACTGCCCGCCGAGGCCGAGGCGTTCCGTGAACTGGTCGGCGGCCGCGGCTCGCATCCGATCACCGTGCGCGCTCTCAGCCCGGAGTCGGTCGCAAAGCTGGTGCGCGGCGCACTCGGGCCGGAGGCGGACGATCCGTTCTGCCGCGAGTGCTGGGCCGTCACCGGCGGTAACCCCTACGAGACCGTCGAACTCGTCGCCAAGGTCCAGGACCGAGGTCTCACCCCCTCCGAGGAGTCGGCCCATCTGCTGCGAGTCCTTGGTGCGTCCTCCCGCGGCACCGGACTGGTCAAGCGACTGGAGAAGCTCGGCAACCGGGCCGTGCGGCTTGCCTGGGCGGCAGCGGTACTCGGTACCGAGATCTCCCCCGAACTGGTGGCTTCGGTGGCCGGGCTGCCACCGGCCGAGGCTCAGGACGCCACGGACACACTGCGCGTCGCTCGTATCCTGACCGGCACCAGGACGCTTGAGTTCGTCCACCCCCTCATCGCCACTGCCGTGTACCGGGCCATTCCTTCGGCGATGCGCACCGCCATTCACGGGCAGGCCGCCTGTGCGGTGATCGACGCGGGCCTGAACATCACTGTCGCCGCCCGGCACCTGCTGGAGACCCATCCGGGCAACGACCCACAGACCGTCGAGCAACTGCGCGCGGCCGCGCGGGAGAACCTTCGCCAAGGCGCCCCGGACGCCGCTCATCGCTGCCTGGAGCGTGCGCTGCGCGAACCGCCCCCGGCCGAGGAGCGCGCGGCGGTGCTCTACGAGCTCGGCTGCTCTGCTCTGCTCACCTCCCCGGCCACCACGGTCAACCACCTCTCTGCGGCCTTGGAGCTTCCCGACCTCGACCCCGCGCTCAGAGAGGACGCCACTTTCCGATTGGCCCAGGCCCTCGCCCACAACGACCAGCTCGGCGAGGCAGCCGCTGTGGTGGGGGCCGAGGCCGCCCACACACGGTCGTACGGGGCGCGGCTGCGCCTGCAGGCCGCGCACCACCTGTGGCGGGTCTTCGACGCGCAGGAGGTACAGGCGCCTGTACGTTCCCGTCGACTCGCGCGGCTCGCCGAGCATCTGTCCGGGCAGAACGTCGGAGAGAAGGCCTTGTTGTGCCTGCGTACCTGGGACGCCACGCTGCGCGGTGAGCCGGCCGAACGCGCGCTGGCCGTCGCCACACGCGCCGTGGGGCTCAGCTACACCGACCCCGACTGGGGCTTCGAACTGCCCAGCATCACCGCGCTCGGATACATGTACGCCGACCAGTGCGACCGTGCGGAGGAACTGTTCAGCTCCGCCATCGCCGAATGCCAGCAGGTCGGTTGGAGCGGAGCTCACCTCTCTTTCGGCTTCAACCTCCTCGGCCTGGTCCACTTCCGGCGCGGAATGCTCGCCGAGGCCGAGCGCTGCGCGCGTGAGGCGGTCCGGCTGGCCGACCGCGTCGGCCCCAGGTTGCCCGCCAAGTGGTACGCGGTCGGTCTGCTGCTCGACGTCCTGCTGGCCCGCGGCCACAGCGAGGAAGCGCTGAGCGTCGCCGAGATGCACGACTTCGCGCCCCCTTACCCCAACGCGGTGGTCTTCCCGGACCCCCAGGCGCTGTACGGGCGCCTGCTGCTCGCCCGTGGCCGTCGTGAGGAAGCCATCGCCCAACTCACCGCCGCTGGGGAACGACTGGAGGCCAAGGGCATACTCAACCCGACCTGGTGTCCCTGGGCGGGACACCTCGCCCTCGCCCTCGCCCCGGACGAGCCCACGAGCGCCCGCGCTCTCGCAGCGCAGTCACTGCGCCGAGCGGAGCGTTACGGCACGCCCACCGCCAAAGGTGAGGCGTTGCGCTTCAGCGCGGCGGTGTCCGAGGACGGGGACGCCCTCGTGCTGCTGGCGCGCGCGGTGGAGACGCTCAGCAAGTCCCCGAACCAGTACCTGTACGCCGAGGCACTGGTTGACTTCGCCATCGCCCTCAGACGCTGCGGCCGTGCCGAGCGAGCGGCGGAACTCCTCTTCGAGGGTGCTGATGTGGCGGATCGGTGCGGCGCAGAAGGCCTCGCGGCGCGGGCGCGCGCGGAGATCGCCGCAGCGGGCCTGCGGCCGAATGAACCGCGCACCACTGCGCAGTGGGAAGAGCGGACAGCAGAGCCGCACCATGCGGACACCGGGGAACTACGGCACTGACACCGCCCAGCACACGTAAGTCGCCCGGGTCGCGACAGAGTGACATCCCGGGCAGCGGGGTCTCCCGGGCTGTCTTTCCTGCCGCCACGGAGTGAGGAGGCCGCTGGTGCGGGGATGGGTGGGGCGGGGCGGAGCCGACGGTCGTGGTCCGTGCAGGTGTCCAAGGCGACGCACAGATGCCGTTCGTGCGTGATGGCTCGGCGGTCGGTGCACTCAGGCAGCAGCGGGCCTGACCGGTGAGTGAGCTGCGCTGCCGGACGTTCCCTGCGCAACTCGCGTCTCGACCTCACTCCCGGCGCCCTGCGGCGATCAAGACTCGCGGACCGATCACCCCACCGACCCGAGCCCCACCTCCGCCAACGGGGCCGGGCCCTACAAAGCCACGTCGGCCGGCCGACGAGTTCGCGATGCAGTGACATCGCTTCTCATCGACATTGATCACACCAGTCCCACCAGAGCGTGATGGCGGCGGGCCGTGTTTCGACATGCAGAATGCGGCGCCGATAGGCCGGTACAGTCCGTCGCCCGGCATCGCTCGATGCTCGTTCCCTGCCGCCGACCAACCAGATGAGCTGTCTTCTCGGCCCGGGCGGCAGCCTGCGGCAGTACGAGTGCCGAGAGTTGGTCGTCACTGCGGTCCGTCCTTTGTCCTTGGCAACTGGCAATTTAGGACAGCATCTGACCGCAATGGCTCCTAGTGTGGGCCTTGACCGACGGAACAGGAACACCGGAAGGCGGAGACCATGACCTCCAACGAGCTGACCACCCGCGACCTGGCTGGGGAGCCGGCCGTCACCGGTGAGCGCGCCGAATTGCTGGAGATGCTGGCCAAGCACCGGCACTACCTGCGCTTCACCACCCGTGACCTCACCGATGAGCAGGCGGGGCTGCGGACCACCGCCAGCGAGCTCTGCCTGGGCGGCTTGATCAAGCACGTCGCCGCGGTCGAGCGGAACTGGGGAGAGTTCATCCTCAACGGCCCGTCGGCTTTGGGAGACTTCACGGCCATGACCGAGGCCGACTGGGCCCGGCGGGCCGACGAGTTCCGGCTGCTGCCCGGTGAGACGCTGGCTGGTGTGCTGGCCGACTACGCCGAGGTGGCCCGCCGGACAGACGACCTGGTCGCCACTCTGCCCGACCTGGAGACCGCGCAGCCGTTGCCGAAAGCCCCGTGGTTCGAGCCCGGCGCGCAGTGGTCGGCCCGCCGGGTGCTGATGCACATCATCGCCGAGACCGCTCAGCACGCCGGCCACGCCGACATCATCCGCGAGTCCCTGGACGGCGCCAAGAGCATGGGCTGACCGACGGCGCGGTGAAGGGCTGTCAGGCGGGCCGTCAACAGGACCACGGCCGGATCGCGACACCTCCCCTGCTTCCACCCGACCTGTCCCCCCAAATCCCTCACAACACCCACGGCGTAGCTCGGCCCACGCCGTGAACCGGCGTCACAGGACAGGGCGTGGATGGGAGCGGCCCTCACGCCGGGCACGGCGCAGCGGCGGGCTCCGAACAGGACCCGCCGCTGCCCACCGACACGGCACGCCGAGCTGGTGCGGCCTACGGATGGCACGCTCGCCCCACGCCGTACAACCTAAAGCCGCTTCAGACGGTCGAGGCGTCGATCACGGAGCGGTAGCGGACATCGTTCTCCACCCCCCTGTTAAAGGCCTCGCTGATCTCCGCTGCACTGACCAACTCGATGCCTGAGTCGAGCGCGTGGGCCGCGCAGAAGTCGAGAATCTCCTGGGCCTCCCGGCTGCCGCCCATCATGGAGCCGACCAAAGTCGTCGGTGGAGTGGAAGTGGTCCGCGCCGAGCCGCTCGGCGCCCTCCCGCTTGTTCTCGCTGTGGCTGAAACCAGTGACGTCGGCACCCAGAGTATGTGCGATCTTGACGCCGATGCGTTCAAGGCCGATGGCCAGGACCGGCCACCCGCCGGCAAACTCGTCTGGGTCGAACTGCGCATGACACCCAGCCCATGAGACCGGACCTCATGTCGTTGATGACGACCATGTCGCCACGGCTGACGATGCTGGGGCGGCCCGGCGTCGGCGACGCAGCCTCCGCCGCGGCCGGGCGATCCGCGGTGACCTCATCAGCCGAGCGGCTCTCTCATCGTTCACTGGTTCATCGGCGTCACGCACCCGGGCGCTGATCCTGGGGACGCCGTAAGCCAAGCCGGAACCGGCGTGGGCCGCAAGCATCCGCCGGTCAGCCCCGTGTCGTCGGCGCCCGCGCTTCGATGCGGTCCGGCGGTGGCGGTCGTAACGGTTCTCTCGTAGCGCCCTTCGTGCAGAGCCGCAGCTGGGAGTCGATCTGCGGCGGCGCAGCCCTTGGCCACCGGGCAAGCTGGAAGACGGAGGTGGTTGCCGTGGCCGGTGAGACGCCGCTGATGATCGTGGACGGTAAAGGCGTGGTCGTGCCGTGGAGCCACCAGGCGGAGGAGTTGCTGGGGCACCCGGCGGGCGAGGTGATCGGGCGGCCGGTGACCGACCTGGTCAGCCCTGTCGCCGCACCGGGCGGTGATGCCGCGGAGCGCGGCGGGCACGACGCCCTGCGTGATGGCGCAGCGGGAGTCGCCGACGGTGGCCTGCGCGTGCAGCCGGTGCTGAGCGAGGACGGTTCGGTGACGTGGAGGATCTTCCTCCTACCTGCGGACGGGATGGCTCCCGGCATCGAGAGCGCGGTGCTCGATGCGGTGTCCACCCACATGGCAGGGGCTCTGTTCGTGGTGGACGAAGAGCTGCACGTCGTGTCGGCGAACGATCCCGCGCAGGCCCTGTCCGGCGCGAGCGCACGGCAGATCCAAGGACGCCCCCTGCCCGATGTGTGGCCCCTTTCATCCCCCGGCGAACTGGCGCACATCCTGCGCCAGGCCATGACGGACGGTACGTCGATGACGGACCACGTGATGCGGGCTGAACCGAAGAGCGTGCCCCAGCACACGCACACCGTCTCGGTGCTGCCCCTGCACGATGCACCGGGGGCGGTGGTCGTGGCACACGACGTGACCGGTCAGGAGAAGGCACACCGCGGAGTCCAGGCCCTGTATGCCGTCCGGGAGCGGGTGGGACAGACCCTGGATGTGGTGGCCACCTGCCAGGGGCTGGTCGACGCGCTGGTTCCTGGGTTCGCCGATGTCGCCGTGGTGGAAGTGGTGGAGCCTGTGGTGCGGGGAGAGGAGCCACCGCTGAGTCCTCTGGGACGGGATGTGCCGCTACGCCGGGCCGCCTTCGGGAACAGCGGCGGTGACCGGCAGGCCCGGGCGCATCCGGTGGGAGACGTCCGCGCACTGCCGTTCCCGACCCCGTACGCGCAGGCCCTGGCCGACCTCAGGCCCCGCACGATTGCCCTGGGCCCCGACACGCCCTGGCTGGCGGCCGATCCGACGCGGGCCGAGGCAATTCGCGCATCCGGCGCGCACGCCCTGCTCGTCGCACCACTGACACTGCGTGGAAAGGTGCTCGGGCTGCTGAGCCTCTATCGCACCAAGCGATCCGACGGTTTCGACGAGAAGGAACTCGCCCTCACACTGGAACTGGCCACACACACCGCCCTGGGCATCGACAACGCCCGCCGCTACACCCGCGAGCACACCATCGCGGCGGCACTGCAGCGCCATCTGCTGCCTCCCGCACCTCCGTCGCAGACCGCGATCGAGACCGCCAACCTGCATGTGGCCGACGAACGGGGTGCGGGCGGCTGGTCGAACGCCTGCGCCCTGTCCGGCGCCCGAACGCTCCTGGTGGTCGGGGAGGTCGCAGGGCACGGCATCCACACCGCCGTCACGATGGGGCAGCTGCGGACCGCCATGGCCTCGCTCGCCGCACTGGACCTCGAACCCGACGAGCTCCTCGCCCGGCTCGACGACGCCACGGCGCGTCTCGTGCGCGAGCGCAGGGCGCTGCCTCGGGGCGATCCCCTGCGCACGCAGCCCCTCAGCGCGACCTGCCTGTGTGTGCTCTACGATCCGTTCACTCACACGTGCGCCATAACCTCCGCCGGACACCCGCCGCCCGTCATCGTCGGCCCCGGTCCCAGCACCCAAGTGGTCGAGCCGGCCACCGGTGGTGCCCTCGGCGTCGGAGAAGGGCCCCCGTACGCCACCACCACCGTCGCCCTGGCCGACGGAGACGTACTCGCCCTCTACACGACCTCGCTCCTGTCCGCCGTACGGGGCGAGGACGGCACAAGCGACCCGCAGTCGCTCCGGCGCATGCTCGCCGACACCGATCGGCCCCTCCAGGACCTGTGCGACGACGTCCTGTACCGGCTGCGCGCCGACACCCTGCCCGGCGACGCCGTCCTCCTCCTCGCCCGCACCCGCCCCTTCCCCGCCGACCGCGTAGCCACCTGGGCGCTGGACGCGGAGCCCACCGCCCCTGCCCTCGCACGGCGGCACGCCCGGCACCAACTCGCGGCCTGGGGCCTGGACGAGGACACCGCCTACGACACACAGGAAATCGTCAGCGAGCTGGTCACCAATGCCCTGCGGTACGGCGCCCCACCCGTACTGCTGCGCCTCATCCACGACCGCGCCCTCACCTGTGAGGTCCAGGACCGCGGCACCTCCGCCCCGCGGCTGCGCCACGCACGGTCGGTCGACGAGGGCGGCCGCGGCCTGTTCATCTGCGCCCAGCTCGCACACAACTGGGGCATCCGCTACACCAACGACGCGAAGACGGTCTGGACCGAGCAATGCCTCCCCCAACAGCGCCTATAGGCCGCTGCGGCGACGAATCGTGTACGGAGCGGCCGGTCCTGATCACCGCAGGAGGACGCCGAAGACCATGTGGAAGAAGGCGTCGAAGGGAGCGGAGGACTTGTCGGCCCGCGCCGCGATCAGCGTGCCCTCCCAGGCGCTGAGGATGAACAGCGCGGCCTCCTCGACGTCGAGAGCGGCGTCCAGCTCACCTGCCTCGTGGGCTTCGGTGAGCACCCGCCGGATGTGCGCGGCCCACCGCTGGAAGCCGCCCTGGACGGCGGAGCGGATCTCCGCGGAGTGGTCCGCCACCTCGGCGCCGAGGTTGCCCACCAGGCATCCGCGGGCGAAGCCGCTGGCGACCGTGTCCGCGCCCAGGAACTCGAAGTGCGCCCGCAGCCGCTCCAGCGCGGGGCGTCCAGGCGTGTCGAGCAGGTCGAACCGCAGCCCGGCGGCGTAGCGGCTCAGTGCTTCGAGAGCGCTCTCCTCCTTGCTGGCGAAGTGGTTGTAGAACGAGCCCTTGGGAGCCCCGGCAGCCGACGTGATGTCGCTGATGCCGGTGGCATTGAAGCCCCGTGTGCGGAACTGCTCCAGGGCTGCCTGCGCGATCTCCTCGCGCTTGGACGCGCGTGCCATCCTCACCACCACCTCGGGTTCAATATGTCCGGTCGCCTTACCGCAGGTCAAACCCAGGCCGCGGGGAGTGACTCCCGCCCACGACGGCATCGTGGCCCGGCTCTGTCCCCGGACCTGCTTGACTAATTTTAAAGCGACCGGTCATATTGAAGCGACCGGTCATATTGGATGCCGGTTCCCGCCCCCAGCCCCGCCCTCCCTGTGTCGGCAGAGGCAGCACCGAGGAGAAACGTCATGTCCGCCTACCGAGCATTCGAGGCGACCGGTGTCCACCAGCTCCGGCTCGTCGAGCGCGAGCTGGTCGAACCGGAGCCCGGACACGTCCGCCTCAGGGTGGAGGCATGCGGTGTCTGCCACTCCGACGTACTGGCCGTGGAAGGACTGCGCCCCGACCCCTCACGCCCCGTCGTCCCCGGCCACGAGATCGTCGGCGTGATCGATGCCGTGGGCGCGGGCGTCACGGCCTGGCGGCCCGGCGACCGCGTCGGCGTGGGCTTCCTCAACGGGCACTGCTGGGAGTGCGAACCGTGCCGCCGCGGCGACTTCGTCAACTGCCGCAACCAGGAACAGACCGGCACGACCGTCGACGGCGGATACGCGGAGGTGACGTACGCCCGCGCGAGCGGACTGGTCCGCGTCCCCGACGGCATGCCGGCCATCGAGGCGGCCCCGCTGCTGTGCGCCGGACTGACCACCCTCACCGCGCTCCAGCAGACCCCCACCCCCGCGGGCGCCCTGGTCGCCGTGCAGGGGATCGGCGGACTGGGTCACCTGGCCCTGCAGTACGCCCGCAGCCTCGGACACCGTGTGGCCGCCGTCGCCCGCGGTCAGGAGAAGGAAAAGCTCGCCAGGGAACTGGGCGCCCACGAGTACATCGACAGCACCGGCACCGACCCCGGCACGGCACTGGCCGACCTGGGCGGCGCCTCGGTCATCGTCGCCACGGCATCCAGCGGTACGTCCATGAACCCCCTGGTCCGCGGGCTGGCCCCGGGCGGCACGCTGGTGGTCGTCGGCGCCGGCCCCGACCCGCTGACGGTCGCCACAGCCGACCTGATCTTCGGCACCCGCCGCATCGTCGGCAGCCTGACCGGATCGTCGATCCAGAACGAGGACAACCTCGCCTTCAGCCTCGCCCACGGCATCCGCCCCGCCACCGAGACCATGCCCTTCACCCGGGCCATGGACGCCTACGAACGGATGCTCTCGGGCAAGGCACGCTTCCGCGTCGTCCTGAACATGGACGCCTGACCACGCCACGACCTGCGCCGCCGGGCCGGCGAGTCCGGGCCCGCGCCCCTGGCAATCCCCCTGAGGTTCCCCCATGACCGACATGGTCGACACGACAGAGCACACCAGCACGGCCCCGCGCGGCAGCGGGCCCGCGCGTCCAGCCGCCGACATCGTCTCCGACGCCTACGGTTCCCAAGCGACCCGCGCCGCACGGATCAGGCTGCTGTCCGTCTCCCTCGGCGCCGCCGGCCTCGGCGGGGCCTGGCAGGCTGCGGCAACCACTTTTCCGTCCGCTCTGCAGGTCAGCGACGCGCTGTTCACCGTCAGCGGTCTCATCTGGTTGGTGCTGCTGGCCCAGTACCTGCGCCATGGCGGGACCCGGTGGCGCAACCTGCGCCACGACATGCGTCATCCCGGCGACGGCTTCGCCCTCGCGTACGTCCCCCTCATCGGCATGCTGATCGCGGGCCACTTCTCCCGTTTCGGGCTCACGGGGGCACGCTGGGTCTACGCGATGTTCCTCACCGTGGCCGCCCTGCTCGCCGCACGCCTTCTGGCCCACTGGCTCACAGGTGCCCTGAGCACCACCGCCCTGCACCCGGGCTATCTGCTGCCCCTCTCCTCCGCACCCTTCGTGGCGAGTGCCGTCGCCTCCACGCTCAGGCTGCCCGGCGTCGCCGACGCCGCCTTCGCGGTGGGGCTGCTGTACTGGCTCGCCTTCGGCACCGTCATCCTCGGCAGCCTCGTCACCGGTGGCCCCCTGCCCGGGCCCGCCCGCCCGGCCCTCACCGTCCTGACCATCCCACCGGCGACCGGCGGAATCGCCTGGACCGCCGCTCACAAGGGCGTCTTCGACACCGTCGGCTACGGCTTCGCCGGAACCCTGCTCTTCACCGTCCTCCTCGTCGTCTTCCTCCTGCCCGAGCTGCGCCAGCCCGCGTTCCATCCGGGCCTGTGGATCTTCAGCTTCCCGGTGGCGGCATCCACCAACTTCACCATCCGCTGGATCCACGCGTCCGCGCTCCCCGGAGTGCCGGCCCTCACCGCCATCCTCCTCACCGGTGCGACCTCGGCGCTGGGCCTGCTGGCCGCAGCCACCCTGCGTCACCGGGCCCGGCGAACGCTTCTCAGCTGACCTCCGCTCCGGCGGCGGAGAGACGCATGCCGGAGGCATCGCCTCGTTCCTCCAGCGCCCACCGGCCCGGTCCACCGGCAGGTGCCAGCCTGCGGCACCGGCGTGCGGCCCAGCAGAACCCAACTCCACCCGACCCATGTGCCCTGCCCCACCGAAACGTCCCCAAGGAGCCCTCATGCCAACCCTCGACCGCCAGGACGCCGTCTTCGTTCTCGACCTCGGTGACGGGGAGAACCGCTTCCACCCCGACTGGATCGCCTCGGTCGACGCAGCTCTCGACGAGGTGGAGAAGTCGGAAGGTCCCCGCGCCCTGGTGACCGCTGCGACCGGGAAGTTCTACTCCAACGGTCTGGATCTCGAGTGGCTCGCCGCACACAGCGACGAGCGCGTGGACTACGTCAATTCGGTCCACGGTCTGTTCGCGAGGTTCCTGTCCCTCCCGCTGATCAGCGTTGCCGCACTGCAGGGACACACGTTCGCCGCCGGAGCGATGCTCTCCCTGGCCCACGACTTCCGTCTCATGCGCGCCGACCGGGGCTTCTGGTGCCTGCCCGAGGCAGAGATCAACATCCCCTTCACTCCGGGCATGTCCGCCCTCATCCAGTCCCGGCTGACCCCGCAGACGGCCCAGCACGCCATGGTCTCCGCCCGTCGTTTCGGCGCCCAGGAAGCAGCCGCCGCCGGAATCGTCGATCAGGCCGTGGACGAGGACGCCCTGCGCACCGCCGCCCTCGAACTCGCCGAGGCTCACGCGAGCAAGGCCGGCGACAGCCTCGGAACCATCAAGACGCGCATGTACGCCCCCGTCCTCACCATGCTCCGCGACACGACCAACCCGCTGGGCTGACGCCGTACCGGGGGAAGTCGCCGGACCGGGCGGGGCACGAAGACGGCCAAGCCACCTCCCGGCCGGTGATCGCCACCGCCGGTGAGGCCGACCGGCAGAACTGCTTCACAGTGGTCGGCTCTGGAAGTCCTTCGGGGGTTGATCACGCTGCCAGTGCGACGGAGGATTCTTCGTGGTGACCGACGGTGTGGCTGTCGAGCCCGGTAGATCTCGATTTGGTTCAGCCAGGGCGTGCACGGGGGTGTGGTCCATGACCGTGTTCGGGAACGCTGCAGCCAGCCGGTCGGAGCCGTGTTACCTCAATGGGAGGAGCCGTTGTCGACGATCCAGAAGACGCGCTTGGCGCTGGCATCGGGTTCGGTGCTCATGACCTGGGTGACCAGGTTCGTGAACGGGGTGATGCCAGTGCGTTCTTCGCAGCGGCCGAACATTTTCGCGGCGTTGGCATCGCAGGCGGCTCTTGACCGCGTTGGAGGTGGAATTCGACGACGCGATCGGAGGGACCCGGTGGACGGGACGGCCGCCGCTGCTGACCGACTCCGGGCTCGTCCGCCTTGCCGTGGCGCAAGCCCTGCTCGGCCACCGCTCCGAGGCGCGCTGACTGCGCTTCGCCCGCAAGCACCTGACCGGCATGGTCCCCTACCTCCCTCAACAGTCGGGCTACAACAAGCGGCTGCGAGCGGCGCGGCCCCTGGTCAAGCGGATGATCCGGGAGCTGGCCATGGACAGCGACCTCTGGTTCGACGACCGGGAAGGGCAGTTGAAACGGTCAACCATTCCTGATCTGCGCGCTGACGTCCCGCAGCCGGTCAAGGCCCGGGCCAGGCTGCGCCATGCGGGCGCGCTGCATAGGCGGACTGCCCGGCACAGGACGTCATGGCGGGACCGATCAGGCGACTGGGCTCCTCTGGAAAGGGCGTGTCTGCTGGTCAGGGCCGGTGGTACAACGAGGTGCATGTCGTCAGCAGTCGCACTGCCCTGCGTCATCGGCGGCGCAGCCGCTTGTCGGTGATGGGCGGGGTGGGGTCGATGTAGAAGTCGTCCGGGTTCACGTCGACGCCGGGCGGAACGATGTCGTCGATCTGGTCGAGGATGTCGTCGCCGAGTTCCACGTCGGCGCCGGTGAGGAGATCGGCGAGTTGCTCGGGGCGGCGGGGGCCGATCAGTACGGAAGTGACCGCGGGGTGGGAGCGGACGAAGGCGACGGCGAGGTGGGCGAGCGGCAGTCCGGCTTCGGCGGCCAGTGCGGTGAGCTTCTGGACGGCGTCTGCCTTGGCCTGCACGCCGGGCTGGGAGAGGTCGAACATCTTCGCCCCGAGCCCTGCGTTGCGGTGCCCCGTGGTGGGGTCGGTGCGGCCGGAGAGCCAGCCGGAGTTGAGCGGGCCGAAGGTCAGCACACCCATGCCGTGCCGCTGGGCGGTGGGCAGCACGCGGCTCTCGATGCCGCGGGTGAGGATGGAGTACGGGGACTGCTCGGTGCGCAAGCGGTGGTGGCCGCGGCGCTGGGCCGTCCACTGGGCCTCCACGGTTTCCTCGGGCGCGAAGAAGGAGCCGCCGATGGCCCGGACCTTCCCCGCACGGACCAGGTCCGACAGGGTGGCGAGGGTTTCGTCGATGTCGGTGTCGGGGTCCGGGCGGTGCATCTGGTAGAGGTCGATGTGGTCGGTGTCCAGTCGGCGCAGGCTGTCCTCGACCGCGCGCCGGATCCAGCGGGCCGAGCCGCCGCGCCGGTTGGCGTCGTCTCCCATGGGCAGCCCGAACTTGGTGGCCAGCACGACCTCTTCGCGGCGGCCCTTGAGCGCCTTGCCCACGATCACCTCCGACTCCCCGCCGGAGTAGACATCCGCGGTGTCGATGAGGTTGATGCCGGCGTCGAGCGCGGTGTGGATCATGCCGATGCACATGTCGTGGTCGGTGTTGCCCATGGCGCCGAACATCATCGCGCCGAGTGCGTACTCACTCACCGACATGCCGGTGCCGCCGAGAATCCTGCGCTTCATCGCAGATCGCCTCCTGGATTTGTGGTGCTGTGCTGCCAGCCAAACACGGCCGTCGGCCGAGGTGAGAAGCCTGATCCGACCAGGGGTCCAGCAGGGCCCCCCTCGCGGCTCCGCGCCGGGGTCTGCCGGATCTACCGTGGTGCCATGGGTCAGGAGCTGAATGCGGAGCTACGGGAATTCCTTCGCTCACGCCGTGCGAAGATCACCCCCGAGGAGGCGGGCCTGCCGCCGCATCCCGGCACCCGGCGGGTGCCCGGACTGCGGCGCGAGGAGGTCGCCCAGCTCGCCGGCGTAAGCGTGGACTACTACATCCGCCTTGAGCGCGGGCGCCACGCCGGCGTCTCGGAGGCGGTCCTCGCCGCTATCGCGCGCGCCCTTCGACTGAACGATCTTGAGCGCGCGCACCTCTTCCGGATCGCGCGCCCGTCCCGTTCCCGTCCGCGCCCGCTGCCGCCGCAGCGTGTCCGTCCCGGCCTGCGGCTGCTGGTGGACACGCTCACGGACGTCCCGGTCCTGGTCCTGGGGCGGCGTCTGGACGTGCTGGCCAGCAACCACCTCGCCCGCGCCCTCTATACCGACTTCGAGACACTGCCCGCACGCGGACGCAACATGGCCCGGCTCATCTTCCTCGACGAGCAGGTGCGCACGCTCCACGCCGACTGGGAGGACGGCGCCCGCGGAGCGGTGGCGTCCCTGCGCCTGTACGCCGGACGCTACCCTCACGATCCCGCCCTGGCCGACCTCGTCGGTGAACTCTCCCTCCGCGACCCCGACTTCCGCCGCTGGTGGGCCGATCACGACGTCTTCCAGCGCACTCACGGCACCAAGCACTACCACCACGCCCTCGTCGGCGACCTCGTCCTGGGCTACGAGTCCTTCACCGCCACCGACGACCCCGACCAGACCCTCGGCATCTACACCGCCGAACCGGGCTCCCCCTCCGCAGACCGCCTGAGGCTCCTCGCCAGCTGGAGCGCTCCCGCGCACCAGTCTGGCCACTCCCAGGTTCCGCCGAATGGCTGAGCTCGGACACCTGGCGCCCGAGCATCGCATAGTCGTCACACTCAGTCCTCGTGCGTGCCGTCAGGGCGGCGCGGCCGGGGGCGCCGCGCAGGGCTACTCGGGTAGGCCGCGGCTGAGCGGGACGCAGATGGCCCGGTTCGAGCAGGAGTTGAAGCGCTGGCCGCTGGTACACGGGTGGGCGGATCAGTGGTGGACGCTCGCGCGGATCAAGACGGTGATCGGCCGGTCGTTGCACGTCTCTTACACGGTGGAGGGCACCCGGCGGCTGCTGCGGCAGCAGCGGTTGGTCGTGGCAGCAGCCGGCCCGGCGGGCGATCGAGCGCGACAAGGGAGGGGTGGAGGTGTGGGAGCAGGAGGTGTGGCCGCGGGTGAGATCATCGCGGCGGAGCGCGACGCCCGGGTGGTCTTCGAGGATCAGGCCGGGCAGTCGATGATCCCGCCGCGTGCGAGGAGCTGGGGTCGCGGAGGCTGTACGCCGGTGGTGCGGGGGCGCGGCCGGGGCCCAGGTCGGGTGTCCATGGCCGGACGACGTGCTCCAAAGCGAGGGAATGGTCCCGGTTGTTCTGTCCGGTCCGCGAGTACCGGGAGGCGTCAGAGCCGCCGAAAGGGATCGGCTGGCGGGACCCGCGCGATCTGCTGGTACGGGAGCACATCCAGCTGGGTGGCTCGATCGTGCTGGTCTGGGACAACCTGCGCCTGCACCCGGCTGATCCGCTGTGCACGTTCTTCGGCACGCACGTCGACTGGCTCACCGTCCTCCAACTCTCCAGCCACGCACCTGCCTTGAGTCCGCAGGACAGAGTGTGGTCGCTCGTGAAGCAGGATCCGGGTCACAGCGGCCGCACCTGATCGACGTTCGCCTCGCCGGCACCGGCCTCACCCTCGAAAGCTGACCAGATGGCCGGATGAGCCTGGACGGTGTTGTGCGACCGCACGAGCCGGTTCACTCGGCCGGATTGGTCCGCGCGCGTCGGTCCGGCACGGCGGGGAGTATGGGAAAGCCATCGGCCGGCTGTCTGAAGGACATGTCACGGAGTAGTACCCGCTGATCCGAGCCAGGGGGGCGTGGCCAGCCCCATCATGACCTTTTCGATCAGGAGACCACTGCGATGCCTTCGTCCCAGACCAAACGGATGACGATCGGCGACTTCCTGCTCCGCCGCATGGCGGAGGCCGGGATCGGCCACGTGTTCGGCGTCCCGGGTGACTACAACCTCGAACTGCTCCAGCAGATGCACGATGGCGGCGCGATGGAGTGGGTCGGCAACTGCAACGAGCTCAACGCGTCCTACGCGGCTGACGGATACGCGCGACTCAAGGGCATGGGCGCGTTCCTGGTCACCAACGCCGTGGGCGCGATGAGCGCGATCAACGGGGTCGCCGGATGCTACGCCGAGCACGTCCCGGTCGTCGCCGTCTGCGGATCGATCCCGCTCAGGTCGATCGAGCGGAATCTGGGCATGCACCACACGATGGCCGACGGCACCTGGGACCGTTTCCTCAGCGCCTTCTCGCAGGTTACGGCGGCCCAGGTCAGGCTGACGCCGCGCAATGCGGCGATGGAGATCGACCGGTTGATCTCGACCGCGTGGCGGGAGAAGCTCCCGGTCTACATGGAGGTGCCCTCCGACATCGCCTACCTGGAGATCGAGGTCCCGACCGAACCGCTGGTACTTGAGCAGCCGCCGAGCGATCCCGAGCGGCTGCGCTCCTGTGTCGCCACGGTCGCGAGCTTCCTGTCCGGGGCGAAGTCGGCGGCGATGCTCGTGGACCTGGACGTCGACCGGTTCGGTGTCGCGGCGGAGGTGACGGAGCTGGCCGAGAAGCTGAGGCTGCCGATCGCGGCGTGCAGCACTGCCAAGGCGGTGATCAACGAGACCTTGCCCAACTACGTGGGCATTTACAACGGCAGGGCGAGCGCGCCGGAGACGATCGAGGCGGTCGAGGGCAGCGAGCGCCTGCTGACCATCGGCTATCGGCCGATCGAGGTGACCACCGGCGACTTCTCGGCCAAGCTGCCCGCCGAGTCCATCCACCTGCGCAGCCACTCGGCCGACGTCGGCGTCGCGAACTTCCAGGCGGTGAACCTCAAGGACGTTCTGCGCGGTGTCATCGACGCCGTCTCGCCGGTCGCCGAGCGCACCATCCGCAAGCCCGCGGCGCCGAAGCCGCATGCGGCAGACGGCTCCGCGAAGCTCACCCAGACGGCGTACTGGAAGGCGGTGCAGGAGTACGTCAAGCCCGGCGACGTACTCCTGGTCGACAACGGCACCTCGTACGCGCTGTTCGGCGTCGAACTGCCGGAGAGCTGCACGTTCGTCGGCTCGGTCAACTGGGGTTCCATCGGCTTCTCGGTCGGGGCGCTGCTCGGCACGCTGACCGCTGCGCCGCAGCGCCGCCACCTGCTGTTCGTGGGCGACGGCTCCTTCCAGGAGGCCGCGCAGGAGCTGTCGACCATCATGCGACACGACCACAAGCCCGTGGTTCTGCTGATCAACAACGGCGGATACACCATCGAGCGCGGCTACCTCGGTCGGGACGAGCGCTACAACGACATCGCCGCCTGGGCGTACGCGGAACTGCCCAAGGTGCTGTGCCCGGACACCACGGCGCGCTCCTTCGTCGTGAAGACCCCCGACGACCTGCGCAAAGCCATGAGCGCACCCAACGACAAGATGATCTTCATCGAGTCGGTCATGGACCCCCACGACATCCCCGCCCCGATCGCTGCCAGCAGCAACCACGGAGCCGACGTCGACTACGGGCCCCGCGGCCCGCACCACCGCGACGGCGCCCAGCTCCTGTAACCCGCAACCAGGCGCGGTCGCTCGTGAAGCGGCATCTGGGAAACCTCACAGCGGCCGACCTCCGCCAGATCATCCGAGCCGTCAAACGCAAGCGCAGGTCGCCGGACGCGGTGGGTGGCCGATCATGCGGGAACCGCTTCGCAGGGCACGCGCGTCTTGCCGGTGACGCGTTGAAGGCATAGCGGTGCCCGAGGTCGAGGTGTGCAGAATTTGATCTCCATCCGACCGGGAAGTGGCCCACTTCCGGCCCGGGCGCAGAACGGGGTGCCCGTTCCTCCGTCCCCCGGCCCCGGCGGCCCGGAACAGTTCCGGGACTGGCCCGCGCTGCTCGGGCTCCTCGGCCGTCTGCCCGGCGGCGTACTGCTTCTCCTGTCACCGGTTCTGCTGTTGCTGACTCCCGTGATGGGGCTGTACCGCCTCGCCCGCAGCGCCCGCCGCGTCGCCTGGCGCCTGTTCCTCCGTGGCGCAGGCTCCGACTCGGTGCGCGATCCGGACGTGGCGCGCGTCGAGAGGCTCCGAACCTACGCGGCGATCGCGGTGTCACTCGCGGATGTCGTGGCCTTCGGCTCGGCGCAGGACATACGCGACTCGATCACGGACCGCTGGGGCGCGCTCCAGTCCACACCGTGGCTGCTCATCGTCAGCGCGCCGGTCGTCTTCACGGTCTTCGTCTGGAGTGCGTCTCCCGGCCGCCACCCCACGATGTGGGCCGCCGTGCGTGCTCCATTGCGCCAACTCGGCTTGTTCGTCGGCACGTTGCTGCTCATCGTCGTACTGGCTCGATTGCTGGAGCGTGGCCTACCCCTCCCGGCCGGGCGGCTCTGCGGGTACCTGGCTGTCCCTCGCGTTCCTGGCGGAAGTCGTGTGGGCGGTGTTCCTGTTCCTGCTCGCCCCTGCCTCAGTCGCGCGAACCGGCTTCGGCGCGGCCGCGGTTCACCCCGCGGCCGCGCCTGTGCTCGCCACCTTCCTGGTCTGGACGTTCGCGGCCACAGCGAAGCTGCCCAGCGGACCGATGGAGCGGCTGAAACCTCGCCCGCGCGGAACACCGCCGTTGTCGTACGACATGTGCGTGCAGGCGGCGGGGCCCAGGGCTGCCGCACGGACGGCGAGTTGGGTCTGCGGCGCGAACGACGTCGCGGACGGTTTCCCGCCTGGCCCCGGTGAGGTCAGCGGGTGAGGGAGACGGCGAAGGGCGCAAAGCCGTGCCGGCGCAGGACGTGGGGCACCACCAGGACCATGGCCTCGGTGGCGCGGGCCGTGGTGATGCCGCCGAGGTCCTCGATCCATGTGCTCTGCCAGCCGAGGTCGCCGAGCAGACCGGTGACGGTCTTCTTCGCGTCCTCGTCGTCGCCCGAGACGTAGACGGTCGGCGGGGTGGCCAGGGTTTCGGGGGCGGTCATGACCATGAACAGCATGGTGTTGAGGGTCTTGACCACGCGGGTGTCGGGCAGGGCGGCCTGGAGTTGCTCGGCGAGGCTGCTGCCGGGGTAGACGAGGTCGCCGGGCAGGCCGTCGTCGGCGTCGCGGGTGGCGTTGGAGACGTCGACGAGGATCTTTCCGGCGAGTTCGGCTCGCAGGTCGGTGAGACGGTCCAGAGTGCTGTCGCCGGGTGTCGCGTTGATGACGACGTCCGCGGTGCGGACAGCGGTGCGCTGGTCGGCGAAGGAGACGCGGGGGCCCGCGTCTTCGGCGGGCTGTGCGGTCTCCTCCTTCTGGCTCCGGCGGCCGAGCACGACGTGGTGTCCGGTCGCGGCGAGTTTGCCGGCGAGGTTGGCGCCGACGCGGCCGGCGCCCAGGATGCCGATGCTGGTCATGAGGCGATGCTCCTTGCGGTGTCGGGTGGCACGAAGGGAGGGATGCAGGCCGCTGCGCGGTCAGGCGATCGGCTTGAGAACCGTGAGGGCGGGGGTGTGGATGCCGGGGGCGGCGGCCAGGAAGTCGCGGCTGCCGGTGCTCCAGGGTTCGCCCGCCAGGTCGGTGACGGTGCCTCCGGCTTCCAGGACCAGCAGGGCGCCGGCGACCAGGCCGGAGCGGACGTCGGAGAACTGCCAGAAGGCGTCCATGCGTCCGGCGGCGACGTGGATGAGCTGCATCGTGGCGGGCACGGACACCCGTACGACAAGGCCGTTGACGAGCATGGCGGTGACCGACTCGCCGATGCGGCGGAAGGTGTCCATGTCCTCGCCGGGCTTGGCCTGGCCGGTGCCCACGAGTGCGGCGGCCAACTCGGTCTTGGCGGACACCTTGAGGGGCCGGTCGTTGAGCTGGGCGCCGTGGCCCGCGACGGCGGTGTAGGTGTCGCCGGTCAGCGGCAGGTGGACGACGGTGAGGACCGGCTGGTTGTCGCGGACCAGAGTGGCCGTGACGGCCCAGTCCGGCATGCCGTGGACGTGGTTGATGTTGCCCTCGGCCGGGTCGACGACCCACCATTCCCCGGCCGGGAGCGCGCCTCCGGCCAGTTCGTCGTCGGCCCAGTGCGATCCTCGCCGGGCCCGCAGGAGCGGTTCGCGCAGCACGTCGAGCACCGCGTCGTCGTTGGCGTGGATCTCGTCGACGACCTCGTTCAGACTCACGCCTCGGGCGTGCGTGGTGTAACGGTCGCGCAGCGTGCGGCCGGCGGTCTTCACCGCGGCGGTCACGTCGGACATGAGCGGCGCGTCGGCGTCGAACGGCATGGCTGTGCTCATGACGGGCTCCTGGGGTTCGGTCGGTAACGGGGCGGCTTGGCCCGCGCCCGCACTTCGAAGGTAGGCGGCCCGATGATTAACAACAAGTGCATGCTTTTCACTCGTAGAGTTACTCTCATGCAACTGGATCTGAACCTGCTCACGGCCCTGGACGCGCTGCTGGAGGAGGGCAGTGTCGCCGGGGCAGCGGCCCGCCTCCATGTCACCGCACCGGCGATGAGCCGCTCCCTGGGCCGCATCCGCAAGGCCACCGGTGACCAGATCCTGGTCCGCACCGGCCGCAGCATGGTCCCCACCACCCGCGCACTGGCCATGCGAGCCCAAGTCCACGCCCTCGTCCAGCAAGCCCACCACCTTCTGGCCGAGCAAGCGGAACTCGATCTGTCGGCTCTGGAGCGGGTGTTCACGGTGCGCTGGCACGACGCCCTCACCGCCGCCTGCGCAAGCGCCCTGATCACCGCCGTCCACCACCAGGCCCCCGGCGTCCAGCTGCGCCTGCCCGCCGAGCCCGGCACAGACACCCCCGAGCTGCGCCGGGGCGAGGTCGACCTCGAATCGAGCTCCAGCCGGCCGACGCTCCCCGACATCCGCCACCGCCTCGTCGGCCGGGACCACCTGGTCGTCGCCGTCCGTCCCGGACATCCGCTCACCGAAGGCCCGCTGAGCGTCGAGCGCTACGCGGCCGCCGAACACCTCACCGTCTCGCGCCGTGGACGCCTGCGCGACCCGATCGACGACGCCCTGACCACGCTCGGCCACGAACGCCACGTCGTCGCCGCCGGGCCCACCGCCGCGCTCGCACTGCAACTCGCCCTCGACACAGACCTGGTGGTCACCCTTCCCGAGGCGGTCACCCGCACGGCACGGGAGCAGCTCGGCCTGATCACCCTGCCGCTGCCGCTCCAACTGCCCGACGTCCCGCTGTACCTGCTGTGGCACCAGCGCTACGACGACGACCGCGCCCACACCTGGCTGCGCGACCTGGCCGCCGAAACCGTCCGGGCACTCTTCACGCCACCGCCGCCCGCCTCCCGGCCGGCGGGAGCCCACGGCAAGCCGGGCCGATGAACTCCCGATCGGTCAACCGCGGATCGTTCCGTTCACTCGACTGGGCGCCTTCACGAGGTCGAGCAGCAACAGCGTGTGCGCATCCGGCGGGCTCTCGCCGTGGCAGACGGCCCGCAGGTGGCCCATCAGAGCAGCGCCGACGCGTGAGTTCGGGTGGTGGCTCGGCCTCCTGAGAATCGTGTCGTGTCCGGGGCTCGGCAGACCGTGCTCGACAAGAGCGTCACGGTGCAGTGGGGGGGCCGTGTGGGAGCCGAGTTCACCGAGCTCGGCCACCGCACAGCCCGTCTCCGTCCGCCGGACCTCGTGCACCGTGCCGGAACTCCGGTACGAGAGCAGGACGAACTCCTCGGGCAGCGACAGGTACTGTCCTCGCCCGCGACCGCGATTCCGCCCGAGCGCCGCGGCCTCGCGCCGTCGGCCGCCTCACGCTCGCCGCTCGCGACCAGCTGACGGGCAGTCACTTGGCCGCGAATATCGCAGTGCGTGATCGGCGGCTGTGCCTGCACTGTGCGGCGATGCGCGTAGAGGCAGGACGTTGGACTGGGTGCTCAGGTGCGGGGGCGGCTGGCGAGCCACCAGCACAGGCCGGCGAGGGGGAGTTCGACGGCCGCGGCGAGGAGGAGGGAGAGCGGCAGGTCGTGCGAGGTGCTGGTGGTGACGTCGAACCATGCGTCGACGCAGAGCATGGCGGCGCTGGCAGCGGCGTGCGGAGGGACGCGGTCGCGCCGGCGGGGACGCAGGGCGTAGGCACCGGTACGGGCGAGCTGGCCGAGGAGGAAGACGTCGAAGCCGACCCAGGCCATGCGGTAGTGCTCGGAGAGCTGGCGTCCCGGCAGGGAGAGGGAGAGGTAGACGATCCAGGGCAGAAGGATCGCGCTCAGGGCCAGATAGAGCGGTCCGACCCAGCGTGGGAGCCCGGAGCGGGTCGGCGTCGGGGGTGTCGTCGGTGGTGTCGTCGGGTGGGTGGTCACGTGCTCGTTCCGGGCTCGGCGTAGCCGTGGGTGTAGGCGTAGCGGATGGCCTGGGCGCGGTCGCGGCTTCCGGTCTTGGTGAAGATGCGGTTGATGTGGGTCTTGACGGTGGCTTCGCTGACGACGAGTTGGCGGGCGATCTCCCGGTTGGAGCGGCCTTCGGCGATCAGGCGCAGTACGTCCGCCTCGCGGGCGGTGAGATCGTCCGGGGCGGAGTCGGCGGGTGTGGCCGGGGCGGGTGTGCCGGTGGCGGCGGCGAGCAGGGTGCGCTGTACGGCGGGGTCGAGGACGGCCTGACCCGCTGCGGCGGCCTTGACGGCACGTTCGATGTCGGCGCGGGTGGCGGCCTTGGTCAGGTAGCCGAGGGCGCCGGCCTGGAGGGCGCCGAGGATGGAGGTGTCGTCCTCGTAGGTGGTCAGCACCACGACGCGGATGTCCGGACGGTCGGCGAGGATGCGGGTGGTGGCTTCGATGCCGTCGCAGTGCGGCATGTTGAGGTCCATGAGCACCACGTCCGGCTGGAGGTCGCGGGCGAGCGCGGCGGCGGCGTTGCCGTCCTCGGCCTGGCCGACGACCTCGACACCCGGGAGAGTGTCCAGCAGCAGCGCCAGTCCTTCCCGGACGGCGGCCTGGTCGTCGACGACGAGGACTCGAATGGGCGAGGTGGTACCGGTCACCTGGGAATTGTGACGCACACCCGCCAGGTGTTGTCCATGACTTCGGTGTGAAGGGTGCCGCCTGCCAGCAGGGCGCGCTCGCGCAGCCCGGTCAGTCCGTAGCCGGCTCCGCTGGCGCCGAGGGGCCGGGGAGCGGCGGCGTCGGGCAGTGGGTTGGCGGCGGTGAGCGTGGTGTGGTCCTCGGCATAGACGAGGGTGAGCGTGACGGGCTGGCCGGGGGCGTGTTTGGCCGCGTTGGTGACCGCCTCCTGTGCGGTGCGCAGCACTGCGAGGGTGGCGTCCGGCTCCAGTCGGCGGACGGTGCCCTGGACCTGGAGGCGCACGGCCGGGGCGGTGCCGTCCTGCTCGGGCCCGGTGGTCAGGCGGGCCAGTAGCTCAGGCAGGAGTGCGCTGTCCTCGCGCAGGGCATGGACGGCGCGGCGGGTCTCGGTCAGCCCCGCGCGGGCGAGGTCGCCGGCCCGGCCGACACATCCGAGGGCCTTGCCCAGGGCGGGGTCCTCGCTGGTTGCCGGGCTTTTCTGCAGCAGTGCCTGCGCGGCTTCGAGTTGCATGGACAGGGCACCGAGGGAGTGGGCGAGGATGTCGTGGATCTCGCGGGCGATCCGGGTGCGCTCGTGCAGGACGGCGGCCTGGGCCTCGGCCTGTTGGGCGCGGCGGGTCTGTTCCAGCAGGGCTTCGGCCTGGTCGGCGCGCTCGACGTAGCCGAGACGGATGAAGCCCGTCCCCAGACCGGCACCGATGAGCACCAGGTAGCCGAGCATCACCGCCGTACCCCCGCCGACCACGATGGTGGTCACGGCGAGGGCGAGTGACGCGGCCACGGCGATCGCGATGGATGTCTCGGGGGCCAGGGCCGCCGCCGCGACCATCGCCCCCACGGGCGCCGCGGCGATGCCGGGCGAGTGCGGGGACAGTCCGCCCAGGGCACCCCCGCCCAGCGCCGTCGCGGCGAGCGCCGTGGTCAGCAGTCGCTGCCGGTGCTCCGCGGCGATCCACAGCAGCCACCCGCCCGCCGTCACTCCCAGCGCGCAGGAGATCGCCAGTCCCCGGCCGCGCCAGCCGGCGGGTGGATGAGCGTGCGCGGTGGCGGCGAGCAGGGCCGCCAGACCGGCGAGCCGCATGACGCGGATGCCCCACAGATAGGCAGGCCGGTCGCGAAGCGCGGGGACGGCGGCGGGCATGCGGACTCCCGGAACAGGCAGGCGAGCGCCGGCCGGGCCGGACAGCTCGGGTTGGGCCTGACGCGATAAACGGACCCTACCGCGCCCCGCATCAATGCCATCAGTGCTGGTGCCGGGCCGCAGGGGCACCACCCGGCACGGGGAAAAGACGGTGGCGCCTGCCGTCCACGCACCCGGCGACCACCGGCGGCGTCAACCCGGTCTCCACCCGCGCTCCACCACCAGGCTGACGCGACCGCCCCGGCCGCGTACCTAGCGTGGAAACCAGTCAGGCACCCCAAACAACGCCCACCGAAAGCGAGTTCAGCAATGCTGATCGGTCTCCTCGTCCGTCTCGTCAAGGCACTCAAGCGCCGCGGCTGATCCCCGCTCCGCCCCGCCCGTACCCGTCCCGGACTTTCCATGCTGTGAAGGGAGAAACGCCATGCTGATCGGCCTCGTCGTCCGTCTCGTCAAGCGCCTCACCTCCCGTGGTTGAGCGACCGCCCTCGGACCACCACACCCAGCGCCCCCGGGATCCGCTCCCAGGGGCGCTCGCGTATGCGCCACCACCCAACCGAGAGGGCATTCACGCAGCTCAGCGGCATCAACCCGGACTCCACCCGGCACCCACCCACAGACCGACGAACCGACCCCGCCCCCGCTCGTAGCGTCGAAGACGTCAGCCCGTCCCCGGCACCACCACACCGCGAAGGACCCGCCATGAACGCCAGCGTCTGGATCGTCAACCTCGCCGTCCTGACCACCGTGCTCCACGCCGACCTCGGCTACAAGAAGATCGCCTGGCTCCGCCTCGCCCGCCCGATCCTGCTCGCCGCGGCGGTCGTGCCGATCTTCGCCAAGAACATCGCCACCCACGGCAACGGCCTCACCCTGGAGATCATCGGCCTGGCCGCCGGCCTGCTGCTCGGTCTGCTCGCCGCCGCACTGCTCAAGGTCCGCTACGACGAAGACCACAAGGCCCCCTTCTCCACCGGCCGCGCCCCCTACGCCGCGCTGTGGACCGTCGTCATCGGCGCCCGGCTGCTGTTCGCGTACGCCTCCGTGCACATCTTCCCCGCCCAGCTCGGCCGCTGGATGCTCACGCACCGCATCACCGGCGACGCCCTCACCGACGCGCTGATCTTCCTGGCCATCGGCATGCTGGTCGCCCGCACCACCGCCCTCCTCGCCAAGGGCACCCGCGCCACCCGCGCCCACCTCACTGACACCACCAGCGCGCCCACCCAGCAGTACGACGCGGCCTGACGCCGCACGGCACACACGCCGGTCCCCGGCGGGGCACCGTCCCCGCCCTCCGCGCGACCGACAAGGCGCGAGCGAGAGCCAAGGCAAGGAGCCCCAGCGACTGCGCCTGCGTGACATCGCCTATGCGAGAGACCCGGCCAGGGGCAAGGCATTGCGAGACAGGGCCGGCGCTGATGTGTGAGGGGATCATCCACACGGTGCGGAAACACCGCGTCACCCATCTCCTGGGTGACTTCTTCGTCGATGACCGCGGAGCTGCCCGCCTCCGGTCGGCGCCGGGACGACCCGGCTGGCACAGGGCGTCGACCGGCATCCCTCACCGCAGGTACCGGGGACGCGCTCGGGCAATCGCTGGAGCTGGACGCCGACGCCTCGGCATGCATGAGCGCGCTCGCCGCCCTGGATCCCGTACGGCGTTCGGAGACCGAGGTCGCCCCGGACGTGCACCAACTGCTCGACACGTGGGTGGACGGCCCGGCGTACGTGCGCAACCGGCGGTTCGACATGCTGGCCGTGAACAAGCGGGCCCGCGCACTTGCCCCGATGTATGAACCCGGGCACAACCTGGCCCGGGACATGTTCCTTTCCTCTGAGGTCCGTCAACTGCTCGCGGAATGACCGGAGATCGCCGCGCAGACCGCGACGCGGCCCTGCGCGAGGATGCCGACCCGCGTGAGACCGGGACCGCGCGGCTCGTCGCCGAGCTGAAGGCGGACGAGGACTTCCGCCGTCTGCGGGCGCGGCACGACGCGCGGCCCTCCCGCGACGGCTCTCGCCCGACTTGCCCGAGGCCACGGGCCGACGGAAGCATCCTCTCCAGCGCGGCTGTGCAAGCCTCCTCCGGTCTCCCCCGGCAGCAAGCTCGGAACCGGCGGCCGGCGCGTCACCGCGACCGGCACCTGGTCATGACGGTGCCGGACAACAAGGCGTCGCGCGTGTCGTCGGAGGCATGGCTGCTCACACCGAGGTCGGCGTGGCTTCGCACGCAGTGCCTCCCCGTCCGGTCGCGCGAACAACTCCTGTGGCGGGTGGCGTTCTTGAGGACGATGACCTGCCGGCCGGCCGCGGCGAACGTGCATCGCAGCTTGTCCGCGGCGATGCCGGGGTGGCCCCCAGTGCTGCGGGGCTGCGCGGCTGTGGGGAAGCGGGCGAACTGCCAGGTCGCGGACAGTGTCCATGCCGCCACCGACACGGCATCGTGTCCGCCGGACCGGCAGTTGCATCTGCCCCGGGAGTGGACGGACGAGCCGGACCGCTGCCGCAGAGCCGGAGTCCCCAAGGGCACGGACCATCAGGGTGCAAGACCTTCGGTGTCCGCATACGTGCCGGGTCGCTGAACAAGATCGGAGCCCTTGAGCCCGTCGGGGCCGCATGGCAGGCTCGTGCTCCGTGATCGATGCATTGATGAAGGACTACCTCCACGGCGAACTCCGAGTGTTGCGCGAAGCGATGCTCTGGAAGCTCGACGGGCTCGGCGAGTACGACGTCCGCCGCCCTCTGGCCTCCACGGGTACCAACCTTCTCGGCCTGGTCAAGCACCTGTCGGTCTGGGAGTCCAGGTACTTCGGCGAAGCCTTCGACCGGCCGTTCGCCGAACCGCTGCCCCGGTGGGACGACGCCGGGGAACGCGGCGCCGACATGTGGGCGACCGAGCACGAGACGCGTGAGGAGATCATCGATCGCTACCGTCGTGTATGGGAGCACGCGGACGCGACGATCACGGCCCTCGCCATCGACTCCCCCGGCCACGTGCCCTGGTGGCCACGCCCCGACGTGAAGCTGTTCAACGTCCTGGTCCACATGCTCACCGAGACCAGCCGGCACGCCGGACACGCCGACATCCTGCGCGAGCGGCTCGACAACTCGACAGGGACGACAGCTGAATACGCGCTCCCGCAGGACGATCCGGCCTTCTGGGAAGCCCACTGCGCGAAGATCGAGCGAGCCGCCGCAGCAGCCGTCGCCAGGGCCGACCGCGTCGGTTCCGCCAACGCGTCGGCGGATCTTTAGCGCGTGATGCGCAGGGGCCGTGATCAGATCCTGTTCCGCGCGCTGTACGACGCCGTGGCCGCTGCCGAGGTCTTGTCCGGTTCCGCACCAACGTATGAGGGGGGCTGCTGAAGCCGGCAGTCAGTCGCGGGGGCGGAGGCTGGCTTCTTCGAGGTCGAGTTCGTACTGGATCCGGCGCCGGGTGTCGTGGCTGATCTTGTTCGCTTGGTAGAGGCGCTGGAGTTCGGCCGCCTCGATGGCGATGAGTGTGCGGCGTATCTCGCGGTAGGCGTCGGCGGGGCGGGCGTCCGGGTCGCTGTAGTGGGCGTCTTCGACCTGGTGGATGCGGGCTTCCAGATGACGACGGGCCTGTTTGAGCGCGCCCTGTGCGGCGGTGCCCAGATCGGCGAGGTGTTCCGGATCGCCGAGCAGTTTGAGCTCGTCGAGAGCGGCGCGGGCGATGTGCCGGCGGGTCCGGGCCTCCTCGCGGGCGGTGTGCTCGGGTTCCAGTGCGATGCCGGAGCGGCGGACGACGGGGGCCAGGGTGAAGCCCTGGAAGACGAGAGTGACCGCGACGGTGCCCGTGGTGAGCGTGAGGATGAGCGCCCGGTGCGGCAGCGGCGCCCCCGTGTGCGTGGCCAGCGGGATGGACAGCGCGGCTGCCAGCGGCATGACGCCTCGGGTGCCCGCCCAGGACAGGACGGCCGGGACCCGCCACGACAGGCGGTTGTCGCCCTGCCCGTGCCGGTGGTGGATCAGGGCGGACAGCGGGAAGATCCACAGCAGGCGGATCGCCAGCAGGGTGAAGGCGATCACCGGCACCCACAGCGGCCAGCCGTGCTCGTCGCGCGCGAGATGACGGACGGCCGAGGGGAGCTCAAGGCCGATCAGGGCGAAGACGACGCTCTCCAGCAGGAAGGTCACGGTGTCGTAGACGGCGCGGACCTGGAGGCGGACGGAGGCGTCGCCGAGCTTGTGGCGCGTGCTGCCGAGGACGACCCCCGACACGATGACGGCGGTCACGCCGGACGTGTGCGACTGCTCCGCGATGACGTAGGAGGCGTAAGGGCTGACCAATGCGATGACGGTCTCCAGCATGGGGTCGTCGGTCCGTCTGCGGATCAGGGTCACAACTGCGGCGAGCGCCGCCCCGATGAGGGCTCCTCCGCCTGCCAGGATGAGGAACTGCAGGGCGGTCCCGGGCACGCTGATGGCGCTGCCGGACACCGCGGTGGCCACGGCGACCTTGTACAGGACCAGGGAGGTGGCGTCGTTGAACAGGCTTTCCGCCTGCACCATGGCCTGCACACGCGGTGGGAGAGACAGACGCCGGCCGAGCGCGGTCACGGCCACGGGGTCGGTGCTGGCCAGGACGGAGCCGAGGATGAACGCGGTCGCGGCGGTGAGCGGGGTGATCGCATGAGCCACGTACCCGACGGCGACGGCCGAGACGAGGACCAGGCCGAAGACCAGGCCGGTCACGGGCCGCCACACGGTACGCAGGTCGCGGACGGAGATCTCCCCGGCCGAGGCGTAGAGCAGCGGTGGCAGGACCAGCACGTTGATCACGTGAGGCGGCAGGCGGACCTCGGGAACCCAGGGCATCAGTCCCACGACCAGGCCCGCGACCACGAGGAGCGAGGGGGCGGGCAGGCTCCAGCGCCGGGCACCTGTCGCCACGGCGGTGGCCAGGACCACCAGCAGCAGGACGACGATCAGGCCGGTCATGGAGCGTCCCCGGTGAGTTACATCTTGTGGTCCCCCTGTGACCAGGTGCTTTATCAACGTAACCGACATACCGCGGTGACGCAGCCGATGGTCGGGCCGCTCAGGCAGTTCGCTCTCGCCCACTCGAACCATCCGCATCGCGAAATCCACGGCATCTGGTTCGAGGCACCGCTTCTCCCGGTGGCTGGCGTCCCCGGGGACGCCGGTCCGTCCGCGCGGGACGACGTCATCCGTCCGCTGCCGGGGCGGGAACAGCCGCGCTTCAGCGGGCACGAGGCCGTGTCGGAGCCGGCACATCGAGCACGACTGATCCATCTGATGCGGCTGTCCCTGGCCCCGCACCCGGACCGAAGGTCGTTCGGCCACCGCTCGCCGTGGCGTCCCTGAGCGAAAGCGGCCGGCGGTCAGGTCCGGCGGGCGAGCACGCTCAGGAGCGGTGCCGGATCGTCGCGGAAGTAGAAGTGACCGCCGGGGAACCGGCGCACCGTCACGGACTCGGTGCTGTGCTCCTTCCACTGCGTGAGGGCTTCGCCGGTGACGACGTCCGTGTCCCCGCCGAGCACGTCGAGGGGCACCGGGAGCGGCTCGCCCGCCTGGTGACGATAGTTGTCGAGCAGGGTGAGGTCCGCGCGGAACACCGGGAGGAGCAGGGCCATGAGGTCGGCGTCCGCGGCGATCTGCGGCGGGATGCCGCCGTAGCGTTCGTCGAGGGCCGCGACCAGCTCGGCGTCCGTCTTGTCGGACACCCGTGCCGCGTGACGCGGTCGGTGTGGTGCGGGGCACGCCGACACGATGAGCCGTTCGGGCAGCGGGCGGCCCCGGGCGACCAGTTCCCGTGTCACTTCGTAGGCGACCAGCGCGCCGAGACTGTGCCCGAAGAGATCGTAGGGCGGTGTGAACTGCGTGGCGTCGAGCAGCTCGCGTACCACCGTGCCCAGGTCGGTCAGCGGTGGTTCGGCGGCGCGGCTGCCGCGTCCCGGGAGGCAGACTCCGTACACCTGGGTGCCGGGCAGCTGCTGGCCCCAGCGGACGAACTCGCCGGGGAACCCGCCGGAGTGGGGGAAGCAGTACAGGTGGCGCTCGGGGGGCTGGGCCAGGGGGCGGCCGGTCAGCCAGGGGCTGCGGCGGGTGGCCGTACCCAGCGGCGGGGTGGCGGTCATGAGGCGGAAGTCTCCTTGGCGGAATCGGATGCCGCACCGCGCTCCTGGAGCAGCGCGGCGATCGCCGACGGGGTCTGGGAGCGAAGGACGTCCCCGGCGTTGAGGGTGACGTGGAACGAGGCGGCGGCCCAGGCGGCGAGCTTCGTCGCGGTCAGTGAGTCACCGCCGAGGTCGAAGAGACCCTCGTGCGGGTCGATGTCGGGATGGCCGAGCGCCTGTGTGAAGGCGCCGAGTACGGCGTCCAGCACGCTCGGGTGCTGCGACGGCCGGCCGGCCGCTGTCGCCGCCTCGGTCTCCGTCCGCGGTGCCTCGGCCACCTGCGGCGCGGTGGGTGCGGGCGGCGGCACCGGACGGCCGTGGGGTTCGGACGGCACCGCGGGCGTACCGGGCTCGGGCGGTGCCGGCACCAGGTGGTTCCGGCGCTCGAACGGGTAGGTCGGCAGCGGTACCCGGCGGCGTGGCTGGGCGCCGTGCAGAGCCGGGAAGTCCGGCCGGGCGCCGCGGACCCACAACTCCCCCACGCCGGACAGGAGCGTCGCCGTCTCCGACGTCTCCTCCGCCGGGTGCGGGGCGACGTGGACGACGGCCTGCTTGCTGTCGTAGCGCTCGTGCTGGCGGGCAAGCGTGGCCAGGGTGCGGCCCGGGCCGACGTCGACGAGGACGCGGTCCGGGGTGCCGAAGAGGGTGTCCAGCACCTCGCCGAACCGTACGGGCCGGCGCAGGTGCCGTACCCAGTGGGCGGCGGTGCGGATCTCCTCGGGATCCGCCCAGGAGCCGGTGGTGTCCGAGAGCACCGGCAGGGCCGGCCGCTCGCGGGGCAGTGCCTCGACCGCCTCGGCGAAGCGGTGCGCGATCGGGTCGACGAGCGGCGAGTGGCCCGCAGTGGCGATCCGCAGGACCCGCGCCTCGATCCCCCGGCCGGTCAGTTCCTCCGCGAAACGGGCGATGGACGCGGCCGGTCCGGTGACGGTGCACTGGCCCGGGCCGTTCACCGCGCCGATCGTGACATCGGCCGGGAGCATCGGCTGGACCTCGGCCTCGGGCAGGCGTACGGCCGCCATCGCGCCCGCGGGCACGGTGGCGAGGAGCCGGCCGCGCTCGGCCACCAGCCGGGCCGCGTCGACCGGTGAGAACACCCCGGCGACGCAGGCCGCGGCGTACGCGCCGAGACTGTGCCCGGTGACGGCGCTCGGTCGCAGACCCCACGACATCAGCAGCCGTGCGGTGGCGTACTGCACCGCGAACACCGCCGGCTGGCCGACGCCGATGGTCGCCAGCCGCTCGGCGGCGGCCGGCCGCTCCGCCTGCGTGCCGGGATAGAGGACCTCCCGCAGGTCCAGTCCGAGCGGACCCGTGACCGCCTCGGCCACCTCGTCCAGGTGCCGCCGGAACTCGGGCTCGGCGTCGTACAACTCCGCGGTCATGCCGACGTGTTGACCGCCCTGGCCGGGGAACAGGAAGACCTGTTCGACGTCGGACGGCGCGCCGACGCCCGTCGCCGCCGCCCGGCCGCGCAGGGCGTTCACCGCTTCCCGCGTGTCGCCCGCGACCACGAACCTGCGGTGGGCGTGGTGGGCGCGGCCGGACTGCAGGGTCCATGCCGCGTCGGCCAGATGCGTCGTCGGGTGCGCTTCCAGGTGGTCGGCCAGGCGGCTCGCCGCGGTGTCGGCGGCCTGCGGGGTCCGGCCGGAGACCACCAGCAGTTGCCTGCGGCGGACGGGTGTGGAGGCCGCGGGCGGTGGCGCCTGTTCCAGCACCACGTGTGCGTTGGTGCCGCCGACACCGAGCGCGTTGACTCCGGCGATCCGCGGGCCGTCCGTCGGCCACGCGCGCGTGCTGCCGCTCACCTCGAAGGCGGACGAGGCGAAGTCGATGGCCGGGTTCGGCTTTCGGTAGTGCAGCGTGGCCGGGACGACGCCGTGCTCCACGCTGAGGACCGTCTTGATGAAGCCCACCACGCCCGCCGCGGAGTCGGCATGACCGATGTTCGTCTTCACCGAACCGAGCAGGCAGGGGCCGCCACCACGGCCGGTTCCGGGCCCGAAGGCCCGGCTGAGCGCGGCCACTTCGATCGGGTCGCCGAGCGCGGTGCCCGTGCCGTGCGCCTCCACATAGCCCACCTCGTCCGGATCGACGCCGGCGGCCTCGTGGGCGAGACGGATCACCTCGGCCTGGCCCACCACGCTCGGCGCGGTGAAGCCCGCCTTGTGCCGGCCGTCGTTGTTCACCGCGGAACCCCGGATCACCGCGTGCACGTGGTCGCCGTCCGCCAGCGCGTCCGACAGCGGCCGCAGGACGACCACGCCCACCGCGCTGGCACCGACCGTGCCGTCGCTGTCGGCGTCGAACGCGCGGCAGTGGCCGCCGGCCGCGACGATGCCGCCCGGGGTGTAGCGCATGCGGGGCAGGTGCGGCACGACGCTCGCGCCGCCGGCGAGCGCGAGGTCGCATTCGCCGTTCAGCAGCGCCTGCACCGCCAGGTGCACCGCCACCAGGGAGGTCGAGCAGGCCGTCTGCACGGTCAGGGCCGGCCCGGTCAGGTCCAGGTGGTAGGCGATGCGGGTGCTGACGAAGTCGGGCGCGGTGGCCTGCCGCAGCCGCCATTCGTCGAGGAAGGGCAACTCGTCGATGCGGGCGCGGACCGCCTCCGCGTACCCGTTGTTCCCGGCTCCGACGAAGACGCCCGTCACGGGTCGGTCCTCGCCGCCGTGCCCGGCCCGTTCGAGTGCTTCATGGGCGCACTCCAGGAGCAGCCGCTGCTGCGGGTCGGTGATGAGCGCGTCGTGCGCCGACAGCCCGAAGTAGGCGGCGTCGAACTCGCCCACCCCGTCGAGCACGCCGTAGGCCGGTACGTAGTCGGGGTGTGCCGGGTCGGCGCGGTCGGGCAGGACGGAGATCGTCTCGCGGGCGGCGCACAGGTTCTCCCAGAAGCGCTCCACGTCCGGGGCGCCGGGGAACCGGCCCGCCATGCCCACCACGGCGACGAGGTGTTCCTGGCCTTCCTGGTCTTCCTGGTCTTCTTGCTGGTCGTACGTCATCGGGAGTCCTTCGCGGGGTCGGTGCGGGTGACCTCGGCGGGGTCATCGGTCGAGGGCGCGGTGGGCGGGGACGCGGTGCCCAGGGCGCCGAAGACGAACAGGGCGGCGGCCGTGAGCTGCAGGGCGGCCAGCCCCCAGAAGGCGGGGGTCAGTCCGGCCTTCTGGGCGAGCGTGCCGGACAGCACCCAGCCCGCAGTGCCGCCGATCAGGGCCAGCGCGGTGGCGACCGTGAGTGCCTCGGGGCGGTGCTCCTCCGGGATGCGCAGCACCCGGACGGTGGCGACCGGCGCGGAGGACACGCCGTTGAGGAAGCCGACGCACACCAGCAGGCAGAACAGGCCCGGCACACCGAACGGCAGCGGCAGTGCGAGGAAGCCGGCGCCCAGCGCCACGCGACCGGTCAGTGCGAGGGTCCTGGCGGGCACCCGGCGCAGCAGCCGTCCGGCCAGCAGGGTGCCCGCGAGCGCGCCGCCGCCGAAGGCGGTCAGCAGGGCGCCCGCCACGACGGAGGAGCCGTGCTCCCGCGTCACGGCGATCACCGGCAGCAGCGCGAACAGCGCCTGCCAGGCCATCTCCCCGAGTGCCAGCGCCACCGACCAGTTGCCCAGCAGCCGGTCCCGCATCAGCAGCCGGAACCCGGCCGCGGGCGAACGACGCCCCGTGCCCTTCCCGGTCGTGGGCGTCTGCGGCAGGCACAGTCCCAGCAGTACGGCCGAGCAGGCGAAGGACACCGCGTCCACGATCAGCACCGTGGGCGCGCCGAGCAGGGAGATGAGGACGCCGCCGAGCACGGGGCCCAGCAGCACGCTGAGCCGGGTCGCGCTCTGCAGGGCGGCGTTGGCCCGGCCGAGCAGTTGCTCGTCCTCACCGACGACGCCCGGCAGGATGGCCTGTTGGCTCGCGGCGTACGGGGCGTAGAACGCGCCGATCGCGAACATCACCACCACGAACGTGGCCGTGTTCAGGCAGTCGAGGAAGTACAGCACCGGCAGCAGTGCCACCAGCGGGCCGCGGACGGTGTCCCCGACGAGCATGACGGTGCGCGGCCCGAGCCGTCCGGTCCAGGAGGCTCCGAAGAAGCCGAACACCGCAATGGCGGCCAGCTGCGCCGCCATGACCAGCCCCATGTCACCTGCGGATCCGGTGAGTTGCAGCACGAGCCACGGCATGGCGACCGCGCTGAGCTGGGTGCCGAGCATCGAGATGGTCTCGGCGACGAGGAGCACGCGCAGGGTCCGGTGCTGCCGGATGCCGGGCGCGGGTGTGACCGGGGAGGCCGGTGTGGTCCCGTTCGTCATGATCACGCACCTTCCTTCGTACCGGGACGGCGCCGGCCGCGCCGGTTCTGCCTGCCGGAGCGCTGCGGACGCCTGGGCTCGGCGATGCCGTCGGTGGACTCGCCGGACCGACGCGCCGAGTCGAGTGCCTTCGCCAGCGCGGCGACGGTCGGGTGCTCGAACAGGGCGGTGATGGGCAGCTCCCGGGCGAAGGCGGCGACGACCCTGCTGTGCAGCTTGGCCAGGGCCAGGGAGTTGCCGCCGAGGTCGAAGAAGTTGTCGTGGACCGAGACCGCGGCGAGCCCCAGGACCTCCGACCAGAGGGCGGCCACACGCCGTTCGGTGTCGTTGCCCGGTGCGACGTGACCGGCCGCCCCGACCAGGTCGGTGCGCTCGGGCCTGGGCAGCGCGGCGTGGTCGACCTTGCCGCTGGTGGTCAGTGGCAGGGCAGGCAGTACGACGACGGCCTCCGGCACCATGAAGGCGGGCAGCTCCGCCCGTGCGCGGCGCAGGAGTTCGGCGCTGTCGGGGCGGTGCGCACCCTGCGGGGTCACATAGGCGACGAGGGCCGGGGTGCGCTGCGGGTCGCCGGTCACGGCGGCCTGGGCCACTTCGGGCCGGCGCAGCAGGAAGTGCTCGATCTCGCCCGGCTCGATGCGGTAACCACGGAGCTTGAGCTGCCGGTCCGCCCGGCCCAGATACTCCACGGTGCCGTCGCTCAGGCGGCGGCCGAGGTCGCCGGTGCGGTAGGCCCGCAGCCGCGCGCCGTCCAGTTCGATCGTGCGGAAGCGGTCCGCCGTCAGTTCCGGACGCCGCAGGTACCCGACGGCGAGGCTGTGACCGGCCAGGTGGATCTCGCCGGTGGTGCCGAGCGGGCAGCGTCGACCGGCCGCGTCGAGGACGAGCATCCGCACGCCGGCGATGGGCCGCCCGATGCAGTTCAGCGGCGCGGTGCCGGAGCCGTCGACGATGTGCTCCGAGGCGGCGACGGTGTTCTCGGTGGGGCCGTAGGAGTTGAGCAGCCGGTAGGGCAGCCCGGCCGGCGGACGCTGGGAGAGCGCCGCGCCGCCGATGCCCAGCCAGCGCAGCCCGCGCGGAAGGGCGGTGCCGGTGCTCCACATGGCCTCGGCCAGCGCGGTGGCGCTGAACGCCACGGTCGCGCCCTTGCGGTCCAGCCACTCACCGAGCGTGGACGCGGCGACGGGTTCCTCGTGCGGGACCAGGCAGGCGCCATGGGCGAGGGCCTGCCACACCTCCATCTGCGAGGAGTCGAAGCTGACGCTCAGCAGGTGGGTGCAGCGGTCCCCGGGGCCGATGTCCTGCGTGCTGCCCACCGACCGTACGAGGTTGGCGAGGCCGCCGTGGCGGACGACGACGCCCTTGGGGGTTCCGGTGGTGCCGGAGGTGTAGATGACGTAGGCCGTGGCCTGCGGAGACCATGCGGGAAGAGCCTCGGCACCGTTCTCGGCCGCCTCGGCCGGTGTCACGTCCGTGACGTCGACGACCGTGGCCCGGCCGGTCGACGGCAGCGTGATCCCAGCTCGGGTCAGCAGCACGTCGGCCCGGACGTCGTCGAGGACGAACTCCTGCCGGGCGGCCGGCCAGGACGGGTCGAGCGGGCAGAACGCGGCCCCGGCGAACCAGGTGGCGAGCATGCCGACGACGAAGTCCTCGCCGCGCTCCAGGAGCAGCCCGACCGTGGGCTCGTCGGCCGGGAGGTGCGGGCGCAGTGTCCCGGCCAGCGAGCGGGCGCGGGCCACCAGCCCGGCGTAGCGGAGCGCCCCCCGGCTGCTGTCGATCGCCGTCGCGTCGGGCCGCACGCGCGCCTGCTCCAGCACCAGTTCGGGGACGGTGGTCGCGGGACCCGGCAGCGGGCCCTGCTCCCATGTGCGTATCCGGTCGAGCTGCTCGTGCGGGATCAGCTCCAGCCCGGTGACCGGGGCGTCCAGGTTCTCGGGCAGTTGGGCCAGCAGCGTGGCCAGGGTGTCGGCCATCTGTGCCACGTCGTCGCGCCGGACGAGGCCGCCGTGGTAGGCCATGCGGCCGCGCAGTTCGCCGCCGTCGAGGACGAGCGCGACGGTCAGCCCGAGCTTTCCGGTGTACGCCGCGTCGCCGCCGTCGAGTTCGACCGCGCGCAGGGCGCGTCCGCCGAGCGTCGGCGGGCGCACCGCGGCCGTGCTGAACGCCAGCGAGACGTCGCAGTAGGGGGTACGGCCCGGCCTGCGGGGCGGGTTGATCCGGTCGACGACGTCCTCGAAGGCCACCTCGCGGTGCGCGAAGGCGTCCAGCGTCGTGTCCCGCATCGCTTCCAGCGCCTCGCGCACGGTCGCGTCCTGCCGCAGCCGGGAGCGCAGCGCCACGGTGTTCAGGCACGGCCCGAAGACGTCTGCGAGGCCGCCCGAACCGCGGTTGGTCATCGGGCTGCTGATCACCACGTCGTCCGTACCGGTGCGGTGGCGCAGCAGGATGCCCAGTGCCGTCGCCGCCGCCATGAACGGGGAGATGCCGTGCCGCTCGTGGAGGGCGCGCAGCCGCTCGCCCACACCCGCGGGCATCGGTATGTCCACCACCCCGTGCGGTGCGGGTTCCTCGGGCGCGGGCAGTTCCACGTACGCGGGTGCCCCGTCGAGGTGTTCGCTCCAGTACGCGAGATCCGTCTCGTGCCGGGCGCCGGCGCGGGCCGTCTCCTGGGCGTGGACGAAGTCCCGGTACCGGGCGGGCCGTCGGCCGTCGGCGAGTTCCACGAGGAACGCGGCGACGGAGTCCGCGAGGCGGGCCGCGTCGGCGGCGGACACGCGGTCGCCCCGGTGGGAGAGCACGGCGTCCAGTTCGCCGTCCTGTTCGGCCACGGTCAGTGTGATGCCGAACTTGGCCTCGTGGGACCACAGCGACTCGGCGAACACCGGGCGCAGTACAGCGCCGCCCAGCACGGCGCGCCGGTCGCCGCGCAGGTTCATGTTGAGCACGACGTCGCCGTACGGCGGCCGGTCCGCTGCCGGTTCGGGGCGCAGGCGGGCCAGTACGTCGTCGAAGGGCGTGCGGGCGTGCTCGAAGGCGTCCAGCACTTCTGTGCGCATCGCGCGCAGCGTCTCGCGAGCGGGGGCGTCGCCCGCTGTCGAGGAGCGCAGGACGACGTGGTTGAGGCAGGGGCCGAGCAGGTCGGCGGAGCCGCGGTCACGGGTGCTCGCGGGAACGCCGAAGGTCACCCTCGGCAGGCCGCTCCATCGGTGCAGGCCGGTGGCGAGCGCCGCCGCCATGAGCATGAACCAGGTCGCTCCGTGCTCGTCCATCACCGGTCGCAGTCGGCCCAGCAGCCCTTCGGGGAGTGCGAGGCGGACTGCTCCGTCGGCCTCTGTCCGCACCGGCGCGGGCAGGTCCAGCCGGGCCGGCCAGCCGGCCAGCCGGTCCGCCCAGAAGTCCAGGTCGGCGGCGCGGTGCGGGTCTCCGGAGCGCTCGGCGGCGGCGGTGTGCTCCCGGTACTGGAGTGCGGGCGGCTCCGACGGCAGCCCGGCGAGGCTGTCGCGGTAGCAGCGTTCGAGCTCGCGCAGCAGGACGGGCACGGACTCGCCGTCCACGACGAGGTGGTGCAGGCAGAGCATGAACGCCTGGCCACACGGCCCGCAGTCGGCGACGGCCGCTCGCAGCAACCGGCCCGAAGCCGGGTCGAATTGGCGGCCGGCGGCGCCGTCGAGCCAGCGCGTGGCCGTCTCCTCGGGGCCCTCCGCACCGGTGGGCTCGCACATCTCGATCCTGGGCCGCCAGGGCGCCTGGACCACCTGGCGCACGGTGCCACCCTGTGCGCGGAACGCGGTCCGGAGGATCTCGTGCCCGGCGACGAGGCGGGCGAGCGCGTCCTCCAGGACCGCCGGGTCCAGCCGGCCTTCGACGGTCCAGCCGAGGAAGACGTTGGCGGGCGAGCCCTGGCCGGTCTGTTCCGCCAGCCACATGCGCCGCTGGAAGGCGCTCGCGGGCGATGCGGGCTCCGTGCCGGGTGCCGCCGAGCGGTCTCCGGGACCGGCAGTCGCCGAGGCCGTCGCCTCCGGTGCCACAGTGGGCGTGGCACCGGGCGTGGGCGGGGCGGCGTCGGCGGACGACCGGCCCGAGGCCCGGTCGATCAGGTCCGCCAGGTCTCCCAGGCGCGGCGTCTCGAACAGCGTCTTGATCGGCAGGTCCGCGCCGAACCGCTCGGCGATCTCGCCGATGAGACGCACCGCGAGCATGGAGTGCCCGCCCAGCCCGAAGAACGAGTCGTCCTCGCTCACCGTCGGCACTTCGAGCAGCTCGCGCCACACGGCCGCCAGCACGGCCTGGGTACCGGCACGCGGCTCGCGCCGGGCGGGAGCGGCGAGGGCGGCGGTCTGCGCCCGCAGCGACACCACGTCGACCTTGCCGTTGACGGTGAGCGGGATGCTCGCCACCACGTGGAACAGCGAGGGCAGCATGTACGAGGGCAGTCGGCGTGCCAGATGGCCGCGCAACTCCCCCGCGCCCAGCCCCTGTTCGCTCTGCACCACGGCGATCAGCCGGTCGTCCTCCGCGAACACGACGGCGTCGGAGACGTCCGGGTGCTCGCACAGGCATGTCTGCACCTCGCCCGGCTCGATGCGGTAACCCCGCAGCTGGACCTGGGAGTCGGCGCGTCCGATGAACCGCAGGCTGCCGTCGGGCAGTTGGGCGGCGAGGTCGCCGCTGCGGAACAGGGTGCCGTCATCGAACGGCGAGGGCACGAAGCGCTCGGCGGTCAGTTCCGGCCGGCCCAGATAGCCGCCCGCGACACCGTCGCCGCCGACGTAGATCTCACCGACCGTGCCGACGGGCAGCAGCCGGCGGCCGGTGTGCCGGTCCAGGAGATACAGCCGCGTGGTCGGTATCGGCGTGCCCACGACGCTCGTGTCCGTCTCCATGTCGCCACGGGAGACGGTACGCACGCTCGCGTGCACGGTGGTCTCCGTGATGCCGTACATGTTGACCAGCCGCACGTGCGGGAACCGCTCGGACCACTCGGTCAGCATCGCCGGTCGCAGCGCCTCACCGCCGAAGATCACATAGCGCAGCGCGGCGAGTCCGCCCGGTGCCGAGGGCCGCAGGCCGAGCAGCCTGCGGAAGGCGCTCGGCGTCTGGTTGAGCACGGTGACGCGTTCGCGCTGGAGCAGGTCGAAGAAGAGCCCGGGGTCCCGGGTCTCGTCCTCGGAGACGAGCACGACCCGGCCGCCGTGCACCAGGCCGCCGAACAGCTCCCACACCGAGAAGTCGAAGGCGTAGGAGTGGAACATCGTCCACACGTCCTGCGGTCCGAAGCTGAACGGAAGCCGGTCGTTGACGAGCAGGCGCACCAGGTTGCGGTGGGTGAGGACGACCCCCTTGGGCCGGCCGGTGGTGCCCGAGGTGTAGATGCAGTAGGCGGGCGAGTCGAGGGGGACCGACGGCAGCGGTGTCCCGTCGTCGTCCCGGTGCGCCGGATCGAGCAGTTCGTCCAGGGCGAGCACCTGCCCGTCGAAGCCGTGTCCGTCCGCCGCGTGCGACGGGGCGAGCGCGAGCCGCACGCCCGAGTCCGAGAGGATGAACTCCCGGCGCTCGTCCGGGATGGCGGGGTCGATGGGCAGGTAGGCGGCTCCGGCCAGCAGGGTGCCCAGGACCGCACGCACCTGGTCGGCGCCCCTCGGGAACAGCAGGGCGACCAGTTCTCCCTGTCGTACGCCTGCGGCGAGCAGGCCGCGGGCGACCGCCTGTGCGTCGGTGAGCAGGGCGCCGTAGGCGACCGAGTGCGCGCCGTCGGTCAGTGCCACGTCCGCGGGCCTGGCCTCGGCGCGGCGCCGGATGAGGTCGTGGGCGGGGGTCTCGTCGTAGTGGGCCTCGGTGGCGTTCCACACCCGCAGTTGGGTGTGGCGCTCCGCCTCGGACAGGAGGTCGATGTCGGCCACGCCGGAGTCGGGCCGCTCGCTCAGCACGCGCAGTGCCGTGACGTAGTGGGCGGCCATCGCGGTGATCTGGTCGTGGTCGAAGTAGCGGCCGTTGTACACGAGATGGGCGCGGTGGCCGTGGTCGCCGTCCGGCCGCAGGCACAGGTGCAGGTCGTACTTGCCGCGTCCCCCGGCGGCGTCCACCAGGCGTGCCGTGGTGCCCTCCGGGGCGGGCAGCGCCGCCGCGGCGGGGAGGTAGCTGTACAGGACGTCGAAGAGTGCCGTACGGCTCATGTCCTTCGACGGGTCGACCAGGCGGACCAGCTCGTCGAACGGAGCCCGGTCATGGGCACGGGCGTGGGCCGTCTCGGCCGCGGTGCGTTCGACGAGTCCGGCGAACGAGAGGTCCGCCTGCGGGCGCAGGCGCACCGGCAGGAGGTTGCTCAGCGGTCCGACGACATGCCGGTCCTGCTCCCGCCGCCCGGCGTGGGACAGTCCGAGCACCATGTCCTCCTGGCCGGAGTACCACTGGAGCACGGCAGCGAAGGCGGCGAGGGCGACGTCCGCCACCTGCGCCCCGAGCCGCTCGGCGACCCGGCCCAGCGCGACGTCGGCGGGCACGGTGAACGCCACCGACCGCTCCTCGTAGACGTGGACGGCGTCACGGGTACGGCGCTCCGGCAGGCGCAGCGGGTCGGCGGGCGGCTGTAGTACGGCGGCGCGGGCGGCGAGATGTGCCCGGCGGGTGTCCTCGTCGTCGGCGTCGCGCCACGCCTGGTAGCCGGTCGGCCGCGGGGCCCGCGCGTCCGGCCCGGCCAGGATCTGCCCGGCCACCGTCTCCAGGGACACCCGGTCGATCACGGCCTGGTGCCCGCACAGGGCGATCCAGCCCCCGGAGGAACCCTCGTCGGGCCGGACCGCGATCCGCAGGAGCGGACCCGCGGACAGGTCGAACGGCGTGCGTGCCCATTCCGTCAGGACGTCCGGGACGTCGACGCCGACCCCGGCCCCGGCCCCGTCACCGGGCGCGGCCCGCAGCCACTCGGGCACGACGGTGGCGTCGGGCCGCACCCGCTGCACGACCCGGCCGTCCAGCTCGACCAGTTCCGTACGCAGTGCCTCATGGGCGCGTACGACGGCCGCGACCCGGTCCGCCAGTTCGGCGCGGTCCGGCAGCTTCTCCAGGCGCAGGAAGAGCGGGAGGTTGTGATAGGTGGGCGCGCCCGGGTAGAGATGGCCGTTCTCGAAGCGGTCCACGAACCACATGCGTTCCTGGTGCGCGGAGGTCGGGTGTACGTCCCCTGCGGCCGCGACCGGGGTGTCCCCGTCGGTGCGGGATGCCTCGGGGTCGCTCGCCTCGATGTAGTGGGTGTCCAGCTCCCTGAGCAGGATGTCCTCGCACTCGCCGTCCCACAGCAGGTGGTGCAGGCACACGAAGAGCACTTGGCCGGCCGGCCCGAGTTCGATCAGCGCGGCGGTCAGCAGCCGTCCCGAGGCCAGGTCGAAGGGCTCGTGGGCCGCGGTGCGGATCCAGTCCTGCAGCGCGGCCTCGGGGTCCGGCCGGTCACCGAGGTCGACCCGCTCGACTCGGGGAGCCCACGGAGCGCGCACGGTCTGCATGAGATCGCCGTCGACCTCGTGGAACGCGGTGCGCAGGATCTCGTGGCGCTCGATCGTCGCGGCCAGGGCCCGGCCGACGCCGACGGCGTCCAGCGGGTGTTCCACACGCCAGGCGAGCGGCACGTTGTAGGCGGCCTGGTCACCGCCCACGCGCTGGGCCAGCCAGATACGGCGCTGGAAGCTGGAGGCCGGGAAGACGTCTCCGACGCCTTGGACCGGGTCCCCGGCGGCGGAGGTCTCCGGGCCGGCGGTGGCTTCCCCGGCGGCGGGCGTGGCCGTGACGGCCGCAGTGGGCTGGTCGGACGGGTCCTCGGCCGAACGGCGGGTGTCGGCGGGAGCCGGTGAGGGCAGCGCGTGGGCGGTGAACTCCGCCAGCCGCGGGTGGTCGAAGAGCAGCCGGATGGTCGCGGTGGCGGCCGGGAACCGTTCGCGCACCGCGCCGACGAGCATCTCGGCGAGCAGGGAGTGGCCGCCCAGCTCGAAGAACGAGTCACCGGGCGCGACGGCCCCGGTGCCGAGCACGGACTGCCAGACCTCGGCCATCACCGTCAGACGGGCGTCGTCCTCGACGCCGGTGGCGGCCGGCGAGTGGTCGCTGTCGCCGCCGTCGTGTGCGGTTCCGTCGTGTGCGGTTCCGTCGTGTGCGGTGCCTCCCGCGTCGGCGGCCACCGCTGCCGCCACGCCGCCGATCCCGGCCCGCGGGTTGTCCGCCATCGCGCGCAGCACGGCCAGATAGTCGTCGGCCATGGCGCGCACCACCGAGGCGCCCAGCGAGCCCGCCGGGTCCTTCCACAGCAGGTGCGTGCCACAGCTGTCCTCGCGGACCATGAGCGCGAGGCGGAAGCCGGCGGTGCTCTCCATGTCCAGCAGGCTCAGCCGTGCCTCTGCGCCGTCGTGACGCAGCCGCACGTCGTGGACGTCGACGCCGTCGCGCAGTCCGGCGTGCCAGTACTGGAACACCGTCTGATGGGTGCGCCGTTGGGCGTCGGGGCCGGTGAGTCCCGCGGACCGCATGATGGCGGGCAGCGGCAGATCGCCGTGCGCCAGGCTCTCCTTGACCCGCGCGCGGACACGGCCGAGCAGGTCGGTGTAGGTGTCGTCGTCGCGCACCGGTACCCGCACGGGCAGCGCGTTGACGAAGTAGCCCACCCGCCCGGTCAGTTCGGGCAGGCAGCGGCCGTGGTACGGCAGGAACGACAGCACGTCCGACGCGCCGCTGTGCCGCCTCAGCAGCGCGAAGTAGGCGCCCATGAGCACGGTGGCGAAGGACATGCCTTCCTCGGTGGCGCGGGTGCGCAGGGCGGCGGCCAGGTCGGCCGGCAGCTTCTCGCTGATGACGGTGTACCGCGGCTCCTCCGAGCCGGCCGGCAGCGCGAAATCGCCGCCGAAGTCGCCCAGTTCCGCCTTCCAGTGGAGGCGGTGGGCCTCGCCGGACGGGCCGTCGGCCAGTTCGCGCGAGTGCGCGGCGAACGCGGCGAGCGCCGGGGCGTGGTCCTCGCGGGGCAGCGGGTCGCCCTGGTAGGCGGTGCGCAGGGCGTCCAGGAGCAGCAGGATGGAGGCGCCGTCGTACACCAGGTGGTGCACGGCGATCAGCAGGACCGTGTAGTCCGGGCCGTCGATGAGGTCGACGCGCGCGAGCGGTCCGGTGCGCAGGTCGAACGGGGTCTGCCAGGCCTGGCGGATCGCGGCGTCCTGGCCGAGTTCGGTGCGGCTGCGGCGGACGGGGATCTCGGGTGCGTCCGACCAGTCGAGGACGGATCCCTCCTGTCCGGTGCGCACCCGGGCCCGCAGCTGCGGGAAGGCCTCGCCGACCTCGGCGACCGCCAGGCGCAGCCGTTCGAGGTCCAGGGTGCCGCGCACCCGGAAGGGGGTGGGGATGATGTGGCTCCACTGCCCGGGGTCCAGCTTCCAGGCGACCCACATCGCCTCCTGGCCGACGGACAGCGGGACGCACTGCGCGGGGGTGTTCATATGGCGCTCTCTTCGGTGCGGTCAGCGTGCGACGGGCGGGGTGTGCCGTCGGGGGTGAGGAAGCCGAATCCGGCTCCGGACATCCAGGCGGTGGTGACCGCGGTGACGTCGGGGGCGGGCGGGCACTGGAGCCGGCGGTGCAGATCGTCGATCCGCTGCCTGGCCGCGGTGCAGAAGATGTCGGCCAGCGGCTGGGCGCCGTCGTCCCCGGACGCCGACAGGGTGGAGGCGCGGGCCAGGGTCAGTGACATGCCGAGCAGTTCCCTGGCGGTGCCGGCCAGGAGGATCAACGTCCTTTCCTGGGCGGCGAGTTCCTCCCGGTCGGGGTGGCGCCGGGCGAGTTCGAGGCAGGTGCGCCCGAAGTCCCGGGTCCGGTCGGCCGCCCAGTGCAGGTGGTCCAGATTGCGGGGCGTGAGGACCGTGCCCGTGGTGTCGAGGGGCACCGCGCCGTCCCGTAGGAGTTCCTCGGCGTGTTCCGGTTCCGGGTAGTAGTACGACAGGATCGACAGCCGTCCGATCCAGTTGTCGATCTGGAAGTCGACACCGCCCGAGATCCGGAGATTGCGCAGATCGCGCAGGTACCGCTCGACGGGCACGGGCGGAGCGCCACGCAGTCGCTTGCTCGCCGCCGTCTCGTAGCCCTCGGCCGCCAGCAGGGACATGGCGCGCTCGGCGATGTCCCAGGCCAGCAGTGAGGCCGCGTTCTTGACGGCGTTCTGCTCGAACCGCAGGTTGAGGTTTCTGTCCTGGTCGTCCGGGAGCAGGCACCACTGGGCCATGGTCTCGATCGTGAACGTCTCGGCCAGGCTGTCGGCCAGCCGGCGCCGCACCTCGTCGTACTCCGACAGCGACCGCCCGTCGATGACACGGCGGGACGCGAAGTCCCGCATCCACCCCACGGACAGCCGGGCGACGGCCAGCGCGGGCGCCGCGATCAGGTGCATCCGGCCCCGGCCGACCAGGCGTGCGGTCGCGGGCGTCGTCCGCACGACATGCCCGGCGTCACGCTCGACCAGCATGTGCCCGCCGGTGACCCGTACGTCCCGGAACTCCAGCCAGCCGTTGGGAAATCCCTTGATGCCCATGTAGGTGTGCCAGTCTCCGCTGGTCACGCCGGGGCTGTCGGTGCGGACGAAGAACATCCGCACCCGGTCGGCCCCGTCCTCGTGGACGGTGGCCGAGACGCTGACCAGCTCGGCGACGGGTGCGTGTCCGACGAAGACCTTGCGCCCGTTGAGGAGGTAGTCGTCGGTGCCGTCGATGCGGGTCGCGGTGGTGAAGCGGCGCTGGTTCGCCGCGCCCTGGGGCTCGCTGTCGGCACTGGCGGACCGGGCGCCGCGGCACACCACGTCGCCGAGCAGCTCGCGCAGCGGCCCGTCCGGGACGACGGACAGGAAGGCCCCGGCGCCGAGCGCGTTCTCGATGGCGAGGGAGAGCGCCACCGGGGTGCAGTGCGCCGCGGCCGCCGACACCATGCGGAAGGTGTTGTAGTGCGAGAGTGCATGTCCGCCCAGGGACGTGTCCGCCTGGAGGGCGAAGTAGCCGCGAGCGCCCAGTTCGTCGAGCAGGCCCTCGGGCAGAGCGGCGAGCGCGTCCACGTCGTCGGCGTCGACGCGCTCGCGCAGCAGGGCGTCCAGTTCCTCGGTCATCCGGTCGCCGGTCCGCGCGTCGGCCGGGTCCTGCACCGGGAAGTCCCGGATGAGGTCCCAGCGGAATCGTCCCTGGTACAGCTCCTCCAGGAAGCTGACACGGTCCGGGTCGCTGGTCGCGTTCCGTGTAGTCCTTGACGGTGAACTTGCCAAAGGAGGTCCTCACATCGAGGTCGGTGCCCGTGATTGGGGCATGCCAAGTCACCCTGTGTGTGAGCAGGGGTGGGCGAGCGTGGCGGTGGGAGGTGGAGAAGAATGAAGGGTTCGGGGAAGAGAGGTTCGGGCAGGAGGGACTTCCGGCAGGAAGGGGGCCGGGCGTGGGCGCTCAGGACGCCCGCCGACTGTCCTCTACGGCCGGCTACACCCGCGCCCGTACGTTCAAGCGCCGCATCCAGTCGTCGAGTTGGAGCACCATCTCGGCATCGGCGCGGCCCAGCCAGCCTCCGCGGTCGAGCAGTGCCGGGTCCTCGGTCGTACGACGGATCGCCGGCAGGTCGACGAGCGGACGTGCGGGCGCGGTGGTGTCGTCGAGGAGATCCCGCAGCCTGCCGACCAGTCCGGCCTTGTAGTGGGGGTCGTAGGTGATCGGGTAGGGGACCTTGGCCCGGGTGAGCACCGACGGCGGGACCACGTCCCGTCCCAGCGTGCGCAGCAGGCTCTTCTCCCTGCCGTCGAAGGACTTCATCGCCGCCGGCACGTTGAACAGTACGGAGAGCAGGCGGTGGTCGGTGAAGGGGAACCGCACCTCCAGGCCGGCCGCGGTACTCAGCCGCTCGGAGTGGAGCACCGTCTGCTCCAGCAGCCGGGTGACGGTGAGGTAGTCCACCTGACGCGCGAGCCGGTCGACCGGAGCCGCGCCCGGCAGATGGGGAACCTCGTCGAGTGCTTCACGGAACATGCGGTCGACATGACCGTCGACGTCGACGTCGTCCAGGAGCGCTCGGTCGAAGAGCCCGGTGCCGATGCCGTACGGCATCCCGAACCGCCGCGACCGCTCGATCCACGGGAAGGAGGTGAGGACCCGGCCCTCGTCGATGGCACCGCCCAGGCCCCCGAACAGCGCGTCCGCGCCCTCCCCGCTGAGCACGACCCGCGCATGCCGCGCCACGTGCCCGCTGAAGAGATAGGGGGTGATGTTCTTGTCGCCGAACGGTGTCGGCTGATCCTTCGCGGCGAGCACCTCCGCCAGGGTCACCGGGTCCAGCAACTCATCGGGCCGGACCGCGACTTCCCGGTGGTCGCATCCCCACAGCCGGACCACCTCCTCGGCGTACGGCCGGTCCGGGACGGGCGCGGACGTGTCGCCGAACAGGACGGTGAAGGTCTGCGGCGCGCTGCGGCCGCCGGAGGCGACAAGACCCGTCAGCACGCTGGAGTCGAGCCCGCCCGACAGCAGCACGGCTGCTCTCTCGCCGGGCTCGACCCTGGCCACCGCGTCCTCCAGCAGATCCCTGAGGTGCTTCACGGTGCTGTCGAGGTCGAGTTCGTGGGGGCGGGCCTCCAGGCGCCAGTACGGCTCCTCGGTACGGCCCTCCGCCGCGATGCAGAGGGTATGACCGGCCCGCACCTCGCGCACACTGCGCAGTACGCCCTGACCGGGGCTGCGCAACTGCGTGAGGACGGCACCCAGTCCAGCCCCGTCGAGCTCGGCCCGCACCATCGGATGGCGCACGACGGTGGCCACGTCGGAGGCGAACACGACCCCTTCGGGGGTGAGCGCGTAGCTCAGGGGCTTCACACCCAACCGGTCGCGGCCGAGGAGCAGTTCTCCGGTGCGGACGTCCCAGACGGCGAAGGCGAACGTCCCGTCCAGATGAGCCGGGGCGGAACGGCCCCACCGCAGGTAGGCCTTGAGCACGGCGCGCGCCGCTGTGCTGCCACCGGTGACCGGCATGTCCGAACCGGTCGTCGGGAAATCGAGGTCGCTGGGGGGCAGCACATGTCCGTCGCACACCGCGACGGCGAGGGTGTCACCGAGGTCATCGGTGACGACCGCGGCCCGCCAGGACTGCGGGGACCGCGGTGGCTGCGGGGCCTGCGCCGAGTCCCTCTGGATCAGGGCGACTTGTCGTTCCTGCCATACTGTGCCGCCTGCGCGGCCACGGACGACGAGATCGGAAGCCATCTGCTCGACCGTCAAGCCGAAAGACCTTAAATCCCGGCGTCGATCGAGCCAACCGGCAATACCGGACACACTTTTCCTTACGTTCAGGCAGTGCAGGGATGTCGACGCTTGAACACATGGCTCAAGTTGCGTGGCGTCTCATGGGGACCGAAGAGGCCAGGGAACCGGAGCCGAACGTTCGACAATCGTGATCTTAGTGAGCGCCGCCGCCGCACGTCTGTGATCCATTTCACCGACCGGTCCCGGAACGGGAACACCCTCGACAAGCTCCGGGAGAGCACCGACGGGCCGAAGCCCGGGAAACACCGCCCACTGCCCTGTCCAGCAAGGATGCCCACGCCCCCGGAATCCCCCAACGGCCCACCGCCGTTTACTTTCACGCCACCACGATGTCTTGTTTTCCTACTCCAATTTTCCTACCGCAAACGCAGATCGCCATCTTCCGAGGCCAACTCCGGTAAAAGGGCGTGGCACTCCCGACGTCTTCGTCGTCAGCATCACAGCCGCCACTGAGACCGGCATCGATCTGCCGACGGAGTACCGGCCATGACCCGGGGCACGCTCATGCCGGCCGAGCAGGGCTGCGGCAACTTCATCCGGCTGATCCTGAAGGGCCCGCCGGTGATGTCTGGCAGATCGATCCCGACTGGGGCGGCTTCGTACCGCTGAGCCCCGGTGCCGTGGACATGGCCGCCCGGCGACGTGGCCGTCATCGAGCTCCGGCTCCTGACGAACCGCCGCGACGATCTCGTCCGTGACCGCACCCGGTCCACCAACCGCCCCAGGTGAGGCTGTGATCGCCCGGCTCGTTCGGACACTCGCCCAGGAGGTCCGGATCCTGAACGACAAGCTCGCGGGATCGACCGGGTCATCGAGGCCTTGAGCCCAGATCCGAGACCGGCACCGCTACGACGCAGCCCCGAACCAGCCGACCGGCTAGTCCGGGGGATCACCCGACCGCCACAACCAGCGCAAGGCATCAGGGAGCAGGACCCCACCGTGGTTGGGGCTGTGGCCGCCGTCGCCCAGGACTAGGCGGAAGTCGTAACCGGCTTCCGCGAGCGCGGCCGCGACACGCAAGTTGTCGGCGAGCCAGTTCGCTTCGGGCTCGTTCCAGCGCAGATCACGATGGCCCGCCTGCAGGAAGACGCGCAGTGGCTTGCGGGGAACGCCGGGGATCAGTTCGGGGTACGGGTTGCCACCTGGCATCTGCGTGAAGCTGGACAGGTACCCGATGACACGGCGGAACGTGTCCGGGCGCAGCCACGCTGCCGTAAAGGCGCAGTTGCCGCCGCTGCTGCCACCGCAGATGCCCCACCGATCAGGGTCCTCTGCGATCGTGTACCGCCGCGTGACCTCGGGGATGATCTCGTCCAGGAGGAAACTGACGTACCGGTCGTCGAACGCGTCGTACTCGGTGTTGCGATTCTTCGGGTCCTCGGCGTCGGGGAAGACGCCGGGGTCGACGAACACCCCGATGGTGACCGGGATGTCGCCGCGATGGACGAGGTTGTCCAGGACGATCGCGCCACGGACCTCTCCTTGGGGGTCCAGGTACCACCGTCCGTCCTGGAACACCATCAGCGACGCCGGCTGTGCGGGGTCGTACTGGGCGGGCACGTGAACCCAGAACCTGCGGGACGTGACTGGTAGGGCACCTCGCTCATCACGCGGGCCAACCTGGGAGAGATCACGAACCCTCCCAAAGGGGTTTAGCAGCCATGTCTCACGGACTGGCCTCTCCATGGGGAAGCCAGTGGGTGCTTCAGTCCGCCATTGGGAACCTCCCGCCACAGGCCGGGGACCGCCGGTGGCGAGGGGCGGTCCCGGCCGTCCTACGCCAGGCCGCGAGGCCGTCGGTCCGCCGGGCGCGCGGGCGGGATCGGGCCGCCGGGAAAGTCGCGGGGGCCGGTCCACAACGCGGGTACGGCGTCGCAGCGGCGGCACAGCTCATAGGCGATCGCCTCGTAGTTGACCCGCCAGCCCTGAAAGTGCGGCCACGCCTCCTTCGGCGGGCGTTCGGCCCGGAAGCCGGCCAACTCCAGCATGTCCACGGCCGCGTCGAACTCGGCGAAGGTGAGCCGGATCGTCGCATCCGGCGACGGGTCGATGTCGAAAGGGATGCGCAGCGCGCGGGCGATGTCACGCAGAGCGGTGAAGCCGGCCCGCAGCACCAGCCGGGCCTCCGGCGGGGCGAGCCGGGGGTCCAGCGCCAGCTGCATCGCCGCCGCGTCCATCACCGCGACAAGCCCGACCAGCCAGCTGCGGTGCGGACGCGGCGACCGGAAGGTCAGCAAGATGGGGTACGTGGAGTGGCTCTCGCCCATGTCCGCGGCGAGCCGCTCCCAGGCCCGGTACAGCGCCGGCAGGGCGGTCTCGGTGTCGACCAGCCACTGCCGGGCGAGGATCTCCGGCCCCCAGGCGGGCTCGCCGGCCCGTGCCTGGAGCAGGGTGACCTCCAATTCGCGACGGTTGTAGGCGGCGTAGAGGGTGGGCAGGTAGGCGATCTGCAGGGCGATCAGAACGGGGCCGGTGGCTGCGGCGACGAAGTCGAGCACCGACAGTTTCAGCCTTGCTCCACTGGCGAAACCGAGCGTGAACAGGCTGGACCCGGCCTCCCGGAACGCGGTGGTCCAGGACAGCGGGGACAGCGAGTACAGCAGGAGGCCGAAGCCGAGGAGCGCACCGGCGAGCCAGCTGGCGAGCATGCCGATGAGCATCAGCGGGGCGAGCCAGGTCTGGGCGCGGTCGATCGCGTCGTAGCCGCCGCGGAGGGCTTTGAGCCGCAGAAGTCTGCGCAGTGTCCACCACAGGCGGAACACCAGCGCGGAGTAGAGGCCTCGGGGTACCACGAGCGTGCGCAGGATGCTGGTCAGGACCAGCGCCAGGACCAGTACCCCTCCCGCGGCGACGATGTATTCCATGGGCCTATCTTCGCGCTCAAGGAGGTGGATGATCAGCTTGGTGCGCGGGTGCGTGTACACAGGGCGGAGGCGTGGTTCCCCGCGCCCGTTTCACCTCGCCGCATTCCCATCACCGCAGAGCTCAACCGGCGAGACCCCACGATCAGTCTACGAACGGCTCCGGCCCCTCGTCTGCGCGCTCCCCACCCACGCCGCGCCCTGCCCCAGCCGACGCCGCACCACCCGGTCGAGCTCGCGATCGAGCTCGTGATCGAGCCTCGCGAAGCCCGACGAAGTGCCCCGGATATCCGGATTTACCGACAGAGATCACGTTCAGCTCGTTGAATTCACCTGGTATTACGCTGTCATGAGCCATGCCTTGTGAATCCGCAGCAGCTACCGAAACCGACTGGTTTCACGTGGCAATTCGGGGCGAGCTCGACGCCTCACCAGCAGAAATGGGAAAGGATTACCGGGAGTTGCCCGTCCGCCGCGCCGGAGGTCTGTTTCCGGCCGGTTCCACACGCTTCCTCCGGTCGATTCCGCATCAATTCCCCCTGCTCGGCGCCGAACGCGCGCGTTACAGGCAAGCTTGCGGGGCGAAGGCACGCGAGTGGCGGCGAGGTCGTGCCTATCCTCCGGTTGACGGGTGAAGATTGTGCATTAGGGTGAATGCGTTCCTGCCGATCACCACCGAACGGCAGGACGCCCCAGGGAGTTCCGCCCCGTCCGTTCCCAAGTCGCCCGCGCGCGGCCGAGTTGATCCGTGGCGTCGTATCGTGACGGCGTCACAGCCGAATGGCGGACCCTTTCTGGGTGCTGGGTGGGCATCCGGCACAGCGCAACCCTGTGCCGGCCATCGGCCTGTCCCCGGCAGCCGCGACCGATTGCGCTGGTAGCGGCGGTCCCCGCTCCCCACTGCCCTGAAACTGAATTTCCCTCATGGTGATGACGATTCAATATGAAGCGGGAGGCGCCCGGTGATATTCTCCCGTGCGTCGCGAGAACGCCGTGACGCAGCGGATGCCGCGGCGCAGTCACCGGAATCAGCAGAGCCTCCGTCCACTCCTTCACCCCCGACGCCGAGTCCGCTGCCCGACCTCGTGCCGCTGACCGCGGAGGAAATCGCCCTGATGCGCGCGAGCGTGGCCGTGGTCGGTCCGTACGCAGCGGACATGACGGTGTATTTCTACGCCATTCTGTTCGCACGCCACCCCGAGGTGCGCGGGCTCTTCCCCGACAATCTGGACGTCCAGCGCGACCGGCTGCTGCGCGGCCTGCTGCAGATCGTCGACCTCGTCGACGACCCGGAGAACCTGATCCGGTTCTGCGGCAGGCTGGGCCGCGACCACCGCAAGTTCGGGGCGCTCGACGGCCACTACCCCGCGGTGGGCGAGTGCCTGCTCACCTCCCTGGCCCGCTACGCCGGCCCGGCGTGGAGCCCGGAGCTGGCCGCCGCATGGACGCACGGATACGACGTCGTCGCGCAGGTGATGATGCACGCCGCGAGGGAGGACGCCCGCACGGCGCCCGCGGTGTGGGAGGCGGAGATCATCCACCACCTGCACCGCGGCCATGGCATCGCGGAGATCACCGTGCGGCCCGACGCGCCCTACCCGTACACGGCAGGCCAGTACGCGAGCGTGGAGACGCCCTGGCACCCCAAGGCGTGGCGCTACTACTCGCCCGCGCACGCACCGCGACCGGACAACACCGTGACCTTCCACGTGCGTGCGATCGCCCAGGGCCAGGTCAGTCAGGGCCTGGTCTACAGCGCCAAGCCCGGTGACGTGGTGCGGCTCGGACCCACTCAGGGTGACATGACGCTCGACCCGCGCACCGAGCGGGACCTGGTGTGCGTGGCCGGCGGGACGGGCATGGCCCCCATCAAGGCCCTGGTCGAGGACGCGGCCCGCACCGGGACAGAGCGCTACGTCGACGTCTTCGTCGGCGCGCGGACCGCTGAGGAGCTCTACGGCCTGGACGACATGCTCAGGATGTCCCAGCGGCACCACTGGCTCTCGGTGCGGGCCGCGGTGTCGCACGAGCGTATTGCGGGGCTGGAGGGCACCCTGCCTCGGGTGCTGAAGGAGTTCGGGCCGTGGTACCGGCACGAGGCGTTCCTCTCCGGGCCGGTGGACATGGTCACGCAGGCCAGAGCCACCCTGGCCCGGCAGGGTATCCCGCCGGAGCGGATCCATTTCGACCCCTTCGACGTGCCCGCGCTTGAGGCCTCGTTGCTGCCCCGGCAGTTGCGGGAACCGCCCGAGGACTGAGCGCCCGGCCCGACCCGGCCGACCCGGCCCCGGCCGTGCTGCCACCCGCTTGCCGCGCCCGCCCGCCGGACCGGTATGAGTGCCAGACCCCGAGCAGGAGACAATCCAGTGCAGCTCCCCCCTTCGCCCTATTCAGCTCGGCGCCGCCCACCGGCGCAGGAGGCCGTTCTGGCGGCCGCCGAGGTGTTCATCCGCCAGTACGCCGCCGAGAACCCGGGCGACGGCGATCCGCGCCGACGGCTCGCGGAGGTCACCGCGCAGGTGGACCGCTTCGGCACGTACGAACACACTCCGGCGGAGGTGGCGTTCGGCGCGCGGGTGGCCTGGCGCAACGCGGCGCGCTGCATAGGCCGGCTCTACTGGAACAACCTGATCGTGCGGGACCTGCGGCACGTCACGCATCCCGACGACATCGCCAGTGAGTGCTTCGAGCATCTGCGGATCGCGACCAACGGAGGCCGTATCCGGCCGGTCATCAGCGTCTTCGCCCCCGATCGCCCCGGCCGTCCCGCCGCCAGGCTGCTGGGTGAGCAGTTGGTGCGCTACGCGGACGACCCGCGCAGTGCCCACCGGGTGGCGCTGGCCAGGGACTTGGGCTGGAAGGGCGGCGAGACCCCCTTCGAGGTGCTGCCGCTGCTGGTCCAGCCCGCTTCCGGCCTGGCCCCGGAGTTCTACGAGGTGCCCGAGGACGCCGTGCTGGAGGTGCCGTTGACGCATCCGCACCATCCCGGATTCGCCGACCTCGGTCTGCGCTGGTACTCGGTACCGGCCGTCAGCGACATGTCGCTGGAGATCGGCGGGGTCACGTACCCGGCCGCGCCCTTCAACGGCTGGTACATGGGCACGGAGATCGGCTCGCGCAACCTCGCCGACACCGACCGATACAACCTGCTGCCCGCCGTCGCCGAACTGTTCGGCCTCGACACCCGCAACGAGCGCACCCTGTGGCGCGACCGCGCCCTGGTCGAGCTCAACCTGGCCGTCCTGCATTCCTACGAGCAGGCGGGGGTGAGCATGGCCGACCACCACACGGAGTCGCGGCGGTTCCTCGCCCACGTGGACCGCGAGAGGCGGCACGGGCGCCCGGTACCGACCGACTGGAGCTGGATCGTCCCGCCCCTGTCCGGAGGCGCGACCGCGGTGTTCCACCACTACTACGACCCCGAGGATCCCGACCTGCGGCCGGCCTTCGTACACCGGACCACAGGAGTGCCGACAGGATGCCCCTACGGCACGGCCTGAGGGAGCGTCTGATCCAGGTGGCGTTGGTCAGCCGTTCCATGCCGTCCAGGCGACGGCCAGAGCTGGTGGCCGAATAGCCCATCACCCCGCTGCGGAAGAAACGGGAAGCCTCGGCGCCATCGACGAAGAGCTCGCTGCCTCGCAGGTCGTGCGGACAGCTCGACGGTGACATCCATTCGGGTGCCGCCGTCCTCTGCCGCCAGGGCGACGTGCGACCGTGTACGCCGGGGGACGAGGCGTCCTCCGGCTCAGGCGTTGAGCCAACACCTCGCCGGAAGCAGCGTGCCGCGGCAACCGGTGCGACTCGACAGTTCACCAGAAGCCGGTGTTCCACGACGCTGGACAGCCGCGGCAGCCTCATGATCCCTCATAGATGGCGCGCTGATCGCGAATCTGGCTGCGATCTCGCCGGCCGCGAGTCGCCGCCTCTGAGGTCCTCTAGGACCCGCCAACCGCACCGCTCACTCGCCAACTGCACCGCTCCGTCACACCGGGACCGGTCAGGCCGGAGTGCAGCGCCTCGATGCCGGGTGAACTCCATCAGGGCGCGGGCTCGCGGTCGGCGTCGCGCGACAGCTGACTCGTCGCCACTGCGCGACTCCTGCCGGGCCATCTTCGGCCAGCCGTTCCATTAACACGGTTCAACGCACGGATTTCAGAGCGACACGCGGGGGGCCTGGGGTGAGCAAGCGTCAGCAGATCAACCGGAAGGACTAATAGTCATTCAATCTGCCTTCCTTCTCTGGTCACTTGACATCCCGACGGAGGGGCAGACAGGGCTGCAGATACCCCGATCGGCCCTCTGCCACACACTCCCGATATGACTGATATGACAGCCATGAGTACGTTTAGTCGCAGTCGGCTGACGAGCCGACATCTCCGTGAGAACAGACAGGAGAAGCGACATGAAGCTCGCTCGTTCCACCATGGTGACCGCCACAGCCGGAGCCGCCGCGGCACTCGCCGTCACCGGCATCACCT
>NZ_JBHJYK010000037.1:0-61505 GCF_042269865.1 Streptomyces sp. NPDC055966 | reverse complement strand
GACGGACCGTTCGGCGCACTCAACCCGTTCGACGCACCGTCCTGATTCACCGCCGAACCCGCCACCACCGCCAACACCGGATGCCCCAGACGCCGAGCATCCGACAACCGCTCCACCAACAGCAGACCACCACCCTCCGAGAACCCCGTACCATCCGCCCCATCCGCAAACGCCTTGCACCGACCATCCGCCGCCAACCCCTGCTGACGACTGAAATCCACGAACAGACCGGGCGTGGACATCACGGTGACGCCGCCGGTGAGGGCGAGGTCGCATTCGCCGTTGCGCAGGGACTGCACGGCGAGGTGGAGGGCGACGAGGGAGGCGGAGCAGGCGGTGTCGACGGTGACGGCCGGGCCTTCCAGGCCGAAGGTGTAGGACAGGCGGCCGGAGACGACGCTGGCGGCATTGCCGGTCAGCATGTAGCCCTCGAAGTCCTCGCCGGAGGCGGCGAGCATGCCGGTGTAGTCCTGGCCGTTGGTGCCGGCGAACACACCGGTCCGGCTGCCGCGCAGCGACCGCGGATCGATGCCCGCCCGCTCGAACGTCTCCCAGGCCATCTCCAGCAGCAGCCGCTGCTGCGGGTCCATCGCGACGGCTTCGCGGGGCGAGATGTTGAAGAACGCCGGGTCGAACCCGCCCGCGTCGCTGAGGAATCCGCCGGTCCGGGTGGAGACGGTGCCGGTCTTCCCGGGCTCGCCGTGGTGGAGGGCGTCGAGGTCCCAGCCGCGGTCCTCGGGGAAGGACACGAGGCCCTCCTCGCCGTCCAGGAGCATCTGCCACAGCTGTTCGGGAGTGCTGATGTCGCCGGGGAACCGGCAGCCCATGGCGACCACGGCGATCGGGTCGTCGGCGGCGGCGCGGCGCGGTGCCTCGCCCGGCGCGGCGTGCGCGGCGGACGCGGCGGACTCCGTGTCGTCGGCGACCTGGGCGAGCAGGAAGTCGGCGAGGGCCCGGCAGTTGGGGTGGTCGAAGACGAGGGTGCTGGGCAGGCGCAGGCCGGTGATGCGGTTCATGCCGTTGCGCAGTTCGACGGCGCTGAGCGAGTCGATGCCCAGGTCGGTGAAGGGCCGTTCCGGTTCGACGGCGTCGCCCGAGGGGTGTCCGAGGACGCTCGCGACGTGTCCGCGCACGATCTCCAGGACGGCGTCGGCCCGTTCGTAGTCGGGCAGCGCGGCCAGGTGGGTGTGGAGCGAGGACGTGTCGGCGGTCGCCGTCGTCGCGTTCTGCCGGGCGGCGTCCAACGCGCGGCGGGCTGCGGGCAGTTCGTCCAGCAGGTGGCTGGGCCGGGGGGCCGTGAAGGACAGCGCGTAGGTGTCCCAGCGCAGATCGGTGACGACGACGTGGGTGTCGCCGAGGTCGAGGGCGCGGCCGAGGGCGGCGCAGGCGGCGGCGGTGTCCATGGGGTGGACGCCGTAGCGGCGCATGCGGTCGCCCGCCGCGTCGCCCACCATGCCGCCGTCGGCCCACAGGCCCCAGGAGACCGCCGTGGCGGGGAGCCCGGCGGCGCGCCGCTCGGCGGCGAGGGCGTCGAGATAGGCGTTGCCGGGGGCGTAGTTGCCGAGTCCGGCGCCGCCGAGGACGCCCGCGGTGGAGGAGAACAGGACGAAGGCGGACAGGTCGAGGTCGCGGGTGAGGTCGTGCAGGGCCCGGGCGGCGGTGGCCTTGCCGCGCAGGACGGGGTCCATGCGGTCGGCGTCGAGCGAGTCGATCACGCCGTCGTCGAGGGCGCCGGCCGCGTGGAACACGGCGTCCAGGGGCTGGTCCGCGGGGATCCCGGCGAGCAGGGTGGCGAGCGCGGAGCGGTCGGACACGTCGCAGGCGGCGAGCGTGACGTCGACTCCGCGGGCGGTGAGTTCGTCCCGCAGGTCGGTGGCGCCGGGCGCGTCGGCGCCGCGGCGGCCGGCCAGCACCAGGCGGGTGGCGCCGCGGTCGGCGAGCCAGCGGGCGACGTGCCCGCCGAGGGCGCCCGTGCCGCCGGTGACCAGGACGGTGCCGCGGGGCTGCCAGGTCTCGGCTGGGGTGTCCGCGCCCGGGGCGTGGACCAGCCTGCGGCCGTGGGCGCCCGTGGTGCGCAGCGCGATCTGGTCCTCCTGGCCGGGGTCGGCGAGGACGGCGGCCAGGCGGGTGGCGGAGCGGGCGTCGAGGTCGGCGGGCAGGTCGATCAGGCCGCCCCAGCGCTCGGCGTGCTCCATGGCGGCGACCCGGCCGAGGCCCCAGACGAGGGCCTGGGCGGCGTCCGGCGCGGGGTCGGCCCCGCCGACGGCGACGGCGCCGCGCGTCGCGCACCACAGGGGTGCCTCGATGCCCTGGTCGCCGAGCGCCTGTACGAGGGCCAGGGTCGCGGCGAGTCCGACCGGGACGGCCGAGTGGGCGGGGTGGTCGCGGGTGTCGAGGGCGAGCAGGGAGAGCACGCCGTCGACGCGTCCCGTGTCCTCGTCGGCGGTGAGGAGGCCGGCGAGTGCCGTGCGGTCGGCGGCGGCGTCGTCGTCGTCGGGCAGGGTGATCCGGCGGACCGTGCGGGCGCCGCCCGCGGTGAGCGCGTCGGCGACCGCGTCGGCGACGGCGGTGTGGCCGGCCGTGTCGGCGGGGGCGAGCAGCAGCCAGGTTCCGGTGAGGGTGGCCGGGCCGGGGTTGAGCGGGGTGAAGGCGACGCCGTAGCGCCACGCGTCGGTGGTGGCCTGCTCGCGGCGGGCGTTGCGCCAGCCGGCCAGCGCGGGCAGCACGCTGCTGAGCGGGGCGTCGGCGGGCAGGTCGAGGGCGTCGGTCAGGCTCTCCAGGTCCTCCTGCTCGACGGTCTGCCAGAAGCGGGCCTCGACGGAGTCGGCCGTGAGCCCGCCGTCGGCGGCGAGGCCGGCGGCGGCCGCCTCGCGCATGCTCGGCCAGTAGCGCTGGTGCTCGAACGGGTAGGTGGGCAGGTCGGTGCGGGTGGCGCCGGTGCCGGCGAAGACGGTCTCGAAGTCGATGTCGACGCCGTGCACATGGGCCTCGGCGAGCGCGCCGAGGAACTGCCTGAGGTCGCCGTGGTCGCGGCGCAGGGAGCCGAGGACGGCGCCGTCCACGCCGGCCGCGTCGAGGGTGTCGCGCAGTCCGACGGCGAGCACGGGGTGCGGTCCGACCTCGATGAAGGTGCGGTGTCCGGCGGCGATCAGGCCGCGTACGGCGTCCTCGAAGCGGACGGTCTCGCGCAGGTTGGTGTACCAGTAGTCGGCGCCGAGTCCGGTGGTGTCGAGCCAGTCGCCGGTGAGGGAGGAGCGGAAGGGGATGTCCGCCTCGCGCGGGGTGATGCCGTCCAGGGCGGCGAGGACGGTGTCGCGGATCGCCTCGACCTGTGCGGAGTGCGAGCCGTAGTCGACGTTGACCTTGCGGGCCCGGATGCCGTCGCCGGTGAGGGCGGTGTGCAGTTCGTCCAGTGCCCCGGCCTCGCCGGAGACGACGACGGAGGCGGGGCCGTTGACGGCCGCGACGGCGAGCCGGTCCGCCCACGGTGCCATGCGGGTGCGGGTGTCGTCGGCGGACAGCGGCACGGACATCATGCCGCCGGTTCCGGCGATGCGGGTGATGGCCCGGCTGCGCAGGGCGACGACGCGGGCGCCGTCCTCCAGGCTGAGGGCTCCGGCGACGCAGGCGGCCGCGATCTCGCCCTGGGAGTGGCCGACGACGGCGGCCGGCCGGACGCCGTGGGCCCGCCACAGGGCGGCGGTGGCCACCATGACGGCCCACAGGGCCGGCTGGACGACGTCGACGCGGCCGAGGTCGGCGGCGTCCTCGCCGTCGCGCAGCACCGCCGTCAGCGACCAGTCGACGTGCGGGGCGAGTGCCTGCTCGCAGCGGTCGATCCAGTCGGCGAACACCGGTGACTCGTCGAGGAGTTCGCGGGCCATTCCGGCCCACTGGGCGCCCTGTCCCGGGAAGACCAGGACGGGTTCGGCGCCCGCGGCGACGGCGGTGCCGACCAGTGCGGGTGCGGTGAGCGGTCCGTCGGCGGCGAGCACGGTGAGCGTCTCGTCGAGCCGGTCCGCGTCGTCGGCGAGGACGGCGGCGCGGTGGGCGAAGGCGGCCCGTCCGACGGCGAGGGTGTAGCCGAGGTCGGCGAGCGCGGTGCCGGGCCGGGCGCGCAGGTGGGCGCGGAGCCGGACCGCCTGGGCGCGCAGCGCGGCGGGCGTGCGGGCGGACAACAGCACGGGAACGGCGGGCAGTTCGGCCGGTGTCGTGGCGGGGGCGGCCGGTGCGTCGGGGGCCTGTTCGACGATGACGTGGGCGTTGGTGCCGCTCATGCCGAAGGAGGACACGCCGGCGCGGCGGGCGCGGCCGGTGTCCGGCCAGGGCTGCTCCTCGCTCAGCAGCCGGACCTGTCCGGCGCTCCAGTCGACGTGCGGGGTCGGGTGCTCGGCGTACAGGGTGCGGGGCAGCAGTCCTTCGCGCAGCGCCATCACCATCTTGATGATGCCGCCGACGCCCGCGGCGGCCTGGCTGTGCCCGATGTTGGACTTCAACGAGCCCAGCCACAGCGGCCGTTCCTCGTCGCGGTCCTGTCCGTAGGCGGCGATGAGCGCCTGGGCCTCGATGGGGTCGCCGAGGGTGGTGCCGGTGCCGTGCGCCTCGACGGCGTCCACGTCCTGCGGCGACAGTCCCGCGGCGGCCAGCGCCTGGCGGATGACGCGCTGCTGCGAGGGCCCGTTGGGGGCGGTCAGGCCGTTGGAGGCGCCGTCCTGGTTGAGGGCCGAGCCGCGGATGACGGCGAGGACCTGGTGGCCGTTGCGGCGCGCGTCGGAGAGGCGTTCCAGGACGATCATGCCGACGCCCTCGGCCCAGCTCGCGCCGTCGGCGTCCGCCGAGAAGGGCTTGCAGCGGCCGTCCTCGGCCAGTGCGCGCTGGCGGCTGAACTCGATGAGCGAGCCGGGTGTCGACATCACCGTGACGCCGCCGGCCAGGGCGAGTTCGCACTCTCCCTGGCGCAGCGACTGCGCGGCCAGGTGCAGGGCGACGAGCGAGGACGAGCAGGCGGTGTCGATGGAGACGGCCGGTCCCTCCAGGCCGAGCGCGTAGGAGATACGGCCGGAGAGCACGCTGGGCGAGTTGCCGGTGCCGACGTAGCCCTCGAAGTTGTCGTCGGAGGCCGCGAGGATCGTGACGTAGTCCTGGTAGGTGACGCCGGCGAAGACACCGGTGGCGGAGCCGCGGGCGGCGGCGGGGTCGACGCCGGCGCGCTCCAGGGCCTCCCAGGACACCTCCAGGAGCAGGCGCTGCTGGGGGTCCATGGCGAGGGCCTCGCGCGGGCTGATCGCGAAGAACGCCGGGTCGAAGTGGCTGGCGTCGTGCAGGAAGCCGCCCTCGCGGGTGTAGACCGTGCCGGGGTGGTCCGGGTCGGGGTGGTAGAGCCGCTCCGGGTTCCAGTTGCGGTCGGTGGGCAGCGGCGAGACGCCGTCCGCTCCGGCCCGCACCAGGTCCCACAGGTCCTCGGGCCCGGCGATGCCGCCGGGGTAGCGGCAGGCCATGCCGACGACCGCGATCGGGTCGTCGTCGAGGGCGCGGCGGACGGCGGTGGGCGCGCCGGTGACGGCGGTGCCGAACAGGTCGTCGGCGAGGTGGCGGGCGAGGGCGGCCGGTGTCGGGTGGTCGAAGACGAGGGTGGCGGGGAGGGTGACGCCGAGGGCGGCGCTGAGCCCGTTGCGCAGTTCGACCGCGGTCAGGGACGTGAGGCCGAGGTCGGTGAAGGGCAGGGCCGGTTCGACCTCGTCGGGGCCGCTGTGGCCGAGCACGGCGGCGACCCGGTCGCGGACGGTGGCGAGGAGCGTGCGCTCGCGTTCCGCGGCGGGCCGGCCGGCCAGCCGTTCCAGGAGGCTGCCGGGAGGCTGGGTGCGGGCGGCCCGGCGGCGGCCCGGTTCGGCCGCGGGCGCGGTCTCCTGCCGGGCGGCGCGGGCCGCGTCCGTGGTGGCCGTGGCCGCTCCGGGCGCGGGCCGCAGCAGCAGGGACCCGATGGTCAGGACGGGGTCGCCGACCGCGTCGGCGGCGGTGAGGGAGAGCGTGTCGGCGCCGCTGCGCATCAGGCGGACGCGCAGGGTCGTGGCGCCGGTGGCGAACAGCCGGACCGGACCCGCGGAGAACAGCACGCGCCCGTCGCCCAGGCCGTCGAACGCGCCGAGGCCCAGCGGGTGCAGGGCGGCGTCCAGCAGGGCCGGGTGCAGGTCGTGGCGGCCGGCGTCGGCCGTGGCGGACTCGGGCAGGGCGACCTCGGCGTACACGGCGGTGTCGTCCCGCCAGGCGGCCGCGAGGCCCTGGAAGACGGGCCCGTAGTCGAGGCCGGCCTCCCGCAGCCGCGTGTACAGGCCCTCGGTGTCGAGTTCCTCGGCGCCGGGCGGCGGCCAGGCCGAGAGATCGTGGGCAGGTGCCGGTTCGGTTTCGGCGGTGAGGACGCCGGCGGCGTGCCGGGTCCATGCGGCGGCGGTGTCGGTGGCGAGCCGTGCGTGCACGGCGAAGGCGCGGTCCCCGCGGGCGTCGGGCGCCTCCACGCGGATCTGCAGGGCGACGCCGTCGTGCTCGGGCAGCGCCAGCGGGCGTTCCAGGACGAGTTCACGGACCTGCGGGCGGCCGACGTGGGTGCCGGCGGCGAGGGCGAGTTCGACGAAGGCGGTGCTCGGGACGACGGCCGAGCCGCCGATGCGGTGCGCGGCGAGCCAGCTCGCGGTGCGGGTGCCCAGGCGGCCGGTGAGCAGTACGGAGTCGTCCACGGCGGACGGGACGACCGCGCCGAGCAGCGGGTGGTCGGCGGGTACGAGTCCGGCGGCAGCCGGGTCGCCCGCCGCGGTGCCCGTCTCGATCCAGTACGGCCGGTGCTGGAAGGCGTAGGTGGGCAGGTGCACCGGGCGGGCGCCGGGCGCGGTGGCGTCGAGCAGGGCGCGCCGGTCGACGGGGACGCCGTGGGCGTGCAGGGCGCCGACCGCGGCCAGCAGCGTCTCCGTTTCGTCGCGGTCGTCTCGCAGCGTGGGCACGGCGAGCGGCGCGGCGCCCTGCCAGGAGCCCTGTGCCAGGGCGGTCAGGGTGGTGTCGGGGCCGAGTTCGACGAGGCGGGCGACGCCCCGCTCCTCCAGGGCCGCGACGCCGTCGGCGAACCGTACGGCGTGCCGTACGTGCCGTACCCAGTACTCGGCGTCCGTCAGTTCGCCGGGCTCGGCGACCCGGCCGGACAGGTCCGAGACGACCGGGATGCGCGGCTCCGCGTACTCGACGGAGGCCGCCACGGCGCGGAAGTCGTCGAGCATCGGCTCCATGCGCGGCGAGTGGAAGGCGTGGCTGACCCGCAGCCGGGTGGTCTTGCGGCCCAGCTCGGCGAAGTGGGCGGCGACGGCGAGGGCCGCGTCCTCGTCACCGGAGACGACCACGGACCGTGGCCCGTTGACGGCCGCGATCCCGAGGACGTCCTCCCGTCCGGCGAGCAGCGGCAGCACCTCGTCCTCGGCCGCCTGGAGGGCGATCATCGCGCCGCCTTCGGGCAGTTCCTGCATCAGCCTGCCGCGGGCGGCGACCAGGCGGCAGGCGTCGGGCAGGGCGAGCACCCCGGCGACGTGCGCGGCGGCGATCTCGCCCACGGAGTGTCCGATGAGGTGCGCGGGCCGGGCCCCGAACGTCTCCAGGAGCCGGAAGAGGGCCACCTCGACGGCGAACAGCGCGGGCTGGGCGTACTCGGTGCGGTTGAGGGTGTCCGCGTCGCCTTCGTGCACGACCTCGGCGAGAGGCCGCGGCAGCAGTCCGTCGAAGTGCCCGCAGACGGCGTCGAAGGCATCGGCGTACGCGGGGAACGCGTCGTACAGCGCGCGGCCCATGCCGGGACGCTGGGTGCCCTGTCCGGCGAACAGGAACGCGGTGCCGCCGCCGCTCAGGGTGTTCCCGGTGAGCACGGCGGGGCTCGTCTCGCCCGTGGCCAGCGCGCCGAGTCCGGCCAGCAGCGCGGCACGGCCGGTCCCGGTCACGGCCGCGCGGTGTTCGAGCGGCGCGCGGGTGAGGGCGAGGGCGTGCGCGACGTCGGCGACGTCCAGCTCCGGACGCTGTTCGAGGTGGGCGAGGAGCCGGGCGGCCTGGTCGCGCAGGGCCGGTGCGCTGCGCGCGGCCAGCAGCCACGACAGGGCGGCCGACTCGTGGTCGGTCCCGTCACCGGCGGGCGCGCCCGACGCGTCCTCGGCGGTGTCCGGTTCGGCGAGGATGACGTGCGCGTTGGTGCCGGAGACGCCGAACGCGGAGACACCGGCACGGCGGGTGCGCTCACCGGCCGGCCAGGCGACGGCCTCGTCCAGCAGGCGGACCTGTCCGGCATTCCAGTCGACGCGGGAGGAGGGCCGGCCGGCGTGCAGGGTGGCCGGCAGGATGCCGTTGCGCAGGGCGAGGACCATCTTGATGATGCCGACGGCGCCGGCCGCGGCCTGGGTGTGCCCCAGGTTGGACTTCACGGAGCCGAGCCACAGCGGCCGGTCCTCGGCACGGCCTTGACCGTACGTCGCCAGCACCGCCTGCGCCTCGATGGGGTCGCCCAGGGTGGTGCCGGTGCCGTGCGCCTCGACGGCGTCGACGTCCGCCGGGGCGAGCCCGGCCGAGGCCAGCGCCTGCCGGATGACCCGCTGCTGCGAGGGCCCGTTGGGCGCGGTCAGCCCGTTGGACGCGCCGTCCTGGTTGACGGCGGTGCCCGCCACGACGGCCAGCACGCGGTGCCCGTTGCGCCGGGCGTCGGACAGCCGCTCCACGACCAGCACGCCGACGCCCTCGGCCCAGCCGGTGCCGTCGGCGTCCTCGGAGAACGCCTTGCACCGGCCGTCCGGGGCCAGTCCGCCCTGGAGGCTGAACTCGACGAAGGCACCGGGGTCGGCCATGACGGTCACACCGCCGGCCAGCGCCAGATCACTCTCCCCGGAGCGCAGCGACTGCGCGGCCAGGTGCAGGGCGACCAGCGAGGACGAGCAGGCGGTGTCGACCGTGACGGCCGGGCCCTCCAGCCCGAGGGAGTAGGAGACACGGCCGGAGACGACGCTGCCCGCCTGGCCGGTCAGCAGATGTCCGCCGAGTCCCTCGGGGACCTCGCTCAGACCGGTGGCGTAGCCGGAGCTGCCGGCTCCGACGAAGACTCCGGTGCGCGAGCCCTTCAGGGCGGTGGGGTCGATCCCGGCGAACTCCAGTGCCTCCCAGGACGTCTCCAGCATCAGCCGCTGCTGCGGGTCGAGCGCCTGGGCCTCCCGGGGACTGATGCCGAAGAACGCGGCGTCGAAGTCGGCGGCCCGGGACAGGAAACCGCCGGAGCGGGTGTCACTGGCCTCCAGCAGGGAGGTCAGGTCCCAGCCGCGGTCCTCGGGGAACCCGCCGACGGCGTCGCCGCCGGCGGCCAGCAGCTCCCACAGCTCGTCGGGGCCGTCGACGCCACCGGGCAGCCGGCAGCCCATGCCGACGATGACCACGGGATCGGTGTCGGTGGCCCGCACCGCCACCTCGTGCCGCTCCGCCACCGTCTCGAACAGCGCGTCCCGAAGGTGCTCGGCGACGGCGAGCGGGGTGGGGTGGTCGAACACGAGCGTGGAGGGCAGCGGGATGCCGGTCTCGGCGGTGAGGTCGTTGCGCAGTTCGACCGCGGTGAGGGAGTCGAAGCCCATCTCGCGGAAGGCGCGTCCGACGGTCACCGCGGCGGGGTCGGCGTGGCCGAGCACCCCGGCGGCACGGCGGCACACCAGGTCGAGCAGGGCCGCGTCGCGCTCCTGCGCGCCGAGCGGCGCGAGGCGGTCGCGCAGCGCGCCGCCCGCCTCCGTGGCGGAGCCGTCCGCGGCCGGTGCCGCGGCCGCGTGGCTCAGCGCCGCGAGCAGGGGGCTGGGACGGCCGGTGGTGAACGCCGCCACGAACCGGTCCCAGTCCACGTCGGCCACGACCACGGCCGTGTCCCGGGCGGCCAGGGCGCGTTCGAGGGCCGTCAGCGCGGCAGTGGGGTCCAGCGGCCTCAGCCCACGACGGACCAGCAGCTCCCTGGCCTCCTCGCCGGCGGCCATACCGGTGTCTCCCCACGGGCCCCAGGCCACGGAGGTGCCGGCCAGACCGCGGGCGCGACGACGTTCCACGAGCGCGTCGAGATGGGCGTTCGCGGCGGCGTACGCGGCCTGCCCGCCGCTGCCCCAGACACCGGCGATCGAGGAGAACGTCACGAAGGCCGACAGCCCGCTGTCGCGGGTCAGTTCGTCGAGGTGGTCGGCGGCCTCGGCCTTGGCGCGCAGGACCGCGGCGAGCCGGTCGGGCGAGTAGTCGGCGATCACGTCGTCGTCCAGCACGCCCGCGCAGTGCAGCACCGCGTCCACGGGGTGCTCGGCGAGCAGCCGCTCGACCGCGCCGCGCTCCGCCATGTCGCAGGCCACGACGGACACCCGCGCCCCGAGTCGGACGAGTTCCGCGCGCAGTTCGTCCGCGCCGGGTGCCTGGGGCCCACGCCGGCCGGTCAGCACCAGTTCACGCGCCCCGTGCTCCACCACCCAGCGCGCGACACGCGCACCCAGGGCACCGGTACCACCGGTGATCAGGACACGCTCCGGAGAGGTCCATTCCCGCGCGGCGGCGGGGGCGGGCGCGGACACGAGCCGACGCGCGTAGGCGTCGGTGCCGCGTACGGCGACCTGGTCCTCGTCGCCGGCGCCCAGCACCGCGGCGACCCGGGCGAGCGCGCGTCGGTCCGGCCGGGCGGGCAGGTCGAGCAGACCGCCCCAGACATCGGGATGTTCGAGCGCGGCGACACGACCGAGCCCCCATACGGAGGCCGGGCCGGGCTCGACCGCGGCCTCGGTACCCGCTCCCACGGCCACGGCCCCGCTGGTGACGATCCACAGCGGCGCGGTGAGCCCGGCATCGCCGTGCCCCTGCACCAGCGCGAGGGCACGGTCCACACCCGGCAGGCACGAGAGCACACCGGCGACCGGCGCGCCGTCTTCCGCTGCCGCGCCCAGCACGACTGCCAGGGCCGCACGCCCGGTGTCGGCGACGTCGCACACGACGCGCTCGACTCCCGGCACGAACTCCTCGATGCCGGACAGTGCTTCGTCGTCACCGGCCTGCAGCAGCAGCCACCGCCCGGTGACCGTCCGCTCCGCGCCCGGCTCCAGACGCTCCCAACGCACGCGGTAGCGCCAGGCGTCCGCAGTGGTCCGCTCGACCTCGGCGCGCCGCCACACCGATAGCGCCGTCACGACACGGTCCAGTTCACCACGGTCCAGTTCACCGGCGTCGAGCCCCAGCACACCGGCGAGTTCATCGGCTTCCCCGTGCTCGACGGCTCCCCAGAACGCGGCCTCCCCGGCGGACACCGCGGCCACTGCGCCGCGGGTGCCACGCCGCACCTCCGGCCAGTACCGGGTGCGCTGGAAGGCGTACGTCGGCAGCGGTGCGGGCCGCACCCCGGCGAACACCCCGGCCCAGCCGACCGAAAGCCCCGCGGCGTACAACGCTCCGACCGCGGCGTACAGCGCGTCGGCCTCGGACCGGTCCTTGCGCTGCGCGGGTACGCAGACCACACGGTCGACCTCACCGAGCACCGTGCGTGCGAGGGCGGTGAGGGTGCCGTCGGGTCCGATCTCCAGGAAGCGGGTCACGCCCTCGGCGGCGAGAGCGCTCACCCCGTCGGTGAAGCGGACTGCCTCACGGACGTGGCGTACCCAGTAGTCGGGCGACGCCAACTCGCCATCCCCGGTGAGGCGTCCGGTCACGTTCGAGACGAGGGGGATGGAGGGTGCGGTGTAGCTGATGCCTTCCGCGACGTGGCGGAACGCGTCGAGCATGGGCTCCATCAGCGGTGAGTGGAAGGCGTGCGAGACCCGCAGACGGGTCGTGCGCCGGCCCTGTGCCTGGAGTTCTTCGGCGACCTCGATGACGGCAGCCTCGGCACCCGCGATCACCACCGCCCGGGGGCCGTTGACCGCTGCGATCGACACCTCGTCCGCGCGGCCCTCCAGCAGAGGCAGCACCTCGTCCTCGGCGGCTTCCACCGCCACCATCACACCGCCGGCGGGCAGTTCCTGCATCAGCCGGCCACGAGCCACCACCAGGGCGCAGGCGTCCTCCAGCGACAACACACCTGCCACATGCGCGGCAGCGATCTCACCGATGGAGTGGCCGATCAGGATGTCCGGACGTACCCCGAACGACTCCACCAGCCGGAACAGCGCCACCTCGACCGCGAACAACGCGGGCTGCGTCCACTCCGTACGATCCAGCCGCCCCGCGTCCTCCCCGAAGACCACATCACGCAACTCCGCGCCCACGTAAGCACACACCGCGTCGAAAGCCTCCGCGAACACCGGGAAGCTCTCGTACAACTCACGCCCCATCCCCAACCGCTGCGCACCCTGACCCGAGAAGAGGAAGGCAGTACGCCCTTCTCCCACGGTTCCGGTGACAGCACGGGGGTTGGGCTCGCCCGCTGCCAACGCGGCCAGAGCGGCGAGAAGTTCGGCGTGGTCGTGGCCCCAGACGACGGCTCGGCTCTCAAATGCGGTACGCGTCGTGGCAAGAGCGGCGCCGACCTCGACGCGGTCGACGTCGGACGTCGTCCCTACGGCGTCCAGCAGGCGGGTGGCTTGGGAGCGCAGGGCGTCAGGAGTGCGTCCGGACAGCACCCACGGCACCACCGGCAAACTCGGCCCCTCGTCCACCTCCACCGTCTCTTCGGGTGCCTGCTCCAGGATGACGTGCGCGTTCGTACCGCTGAGACCGAACGACGACACACCCGCACGCCGCACCCGCCCAGCGTCCCCCATCCACGCCTGGCTCTCGGTCAGCAGGCGTACGTCCCCCGCCGACCAGTCCACATGCGTGGACGGCTCACCCACATGCAACGTCGCCGGCAACACACCATGCCGCAACGCCTCCACCATCTTGATCACACCAGCCACACCCGCGGCAGCCTGGGTGTGACCGATGTTCGACTTCACCGACCCCAGCCACAACGGACGCTCCCCCTCACGCCCCTGCCCATACGTCGCCAGCAACGCCTGCGCCTCGATCGGGTCACCCAACTTCGTCCCCGTACCGTGCGCCTCCACCACATCCACATCAGCCGCCGACACACCCGCCGCCGCAAGCGCAGCCCGGATCACCCGCTGCTGCGACGGACCGTTCGGAGCCGTCAGACCATTCGACGCACCATCCTGATTCACCGCCGAACCCCGCACCACAGCCAACACACGACGACCCGCCGCAACAGCATCCGACAGCCGCTCCACCAGCAGCACACCCACACCCTCACCCCAGCCGGTACCGTCCGCCTCCTCCGCGAACGCCTTGCACCGACCATCACCCGCCAGACCACCCTGACGACCGAACTCCACAAACGCACCCGGCGTCGACATCACCGTCACACCACCGGCCAGCGCCAGATCACACTCCCCCGACCGCAACGCCTGCGCCGCCAGATGCAGAGCCACCAACGACGACGAGCAAGCCGTGTCGACCGTCACCGCCGGACCCTCCAGACCCAGCACGTACGACACCCGGCCCGACGCCACACTCGCCGCATTACCCGTACCGACATACCCCCCGAAGTCACCCTCCGACAAACTCAACAACGCCGGATAATCCTGACCGTTCGTCCCCGCGAACACACCCGTACGACTCCCCCGCAACGACCGAGGATCCATCCCCGCCCGCTCCACCGCCTCCCACGACGTCTCCAACAACAACCGCTGCTGCGGATCCATCGCCAACGCCTCACGCGGCGACACCCCGAAGAACCCCGCATCAAAACCACCCACACCCGACAGGAAGCCACCGTGGGCGGTGTGGCTGGCGTACGGGTTGTCCGGGTCGGGAGCGAAGAGCAGATCGAGGTCCCAGCCGCGGTCGGTGGGGAAGTCGCCGATGCCGTCACGCCCGTTGACCAGCAGATCCCACAGATCCTCGGGCGACTCCACACCACCCGGGAAACGGCACGCCATACCCACGATCGCCACCGGCTCGTCCACCGCGATCGGTGTGGAGCCACCCGGCACGGCGGTAGCGGCGGCTTCATCCGCGAACAGCTCGCTGTAGAGGAACTCGGCCAGAGCCTGCGGGGTCGGATGATCGAAGACCACCGTCGAGGGGAGCGCGACGCCCGAGACCGAGGCCAGGACGTTGCGCAGCTCCACCGCGATCAAAGAATCCACACCCAGATCCCGGAACGCCCGCTCCGCACCGACCTGTTCGGCGCCGGCGTACCCGAGTGCCGCGGCGGCCCGGGCGCGCACCTCGGTGAGGAGTTCACGTCGGCGGGCTTCGGGGGCGAGGGCGCGCAACCGGGCCTGCAGTCCGGTCGTGACGGTCTCGACGGTGAGCTCGGACCCGGCCGGGGTCCGGTACACCTCGCTGAGGAGCGAGCTGGGCCGGACCGCGGTGAAGGCGGGGCCGAAGCGGCTCCAGTCGACGTCGGCCACGAAGGCGACAGCGGACGCGTCCGCAGCGCAGGCCGCGAGGGCGTCCAGGGCCCGGTCGGGGTCGAGCAGGCCGACGCCGCCGCGCAGTTGGCGGCCCTCCGCGTCGGCGTCGGCGGCCATGCCGCCACCGGCCCAGGGCCCCCACGCGATCGACGTGGCGGGCAGCCCCTCGCTCCTGCGGCGTTCCGCGAGGGCGTCCAACAGGGCGTTGGCAGCCGCGTAGTTGGCCTGTCCAGCGGAGCCGACCGTGCCGGCGAAGGACGAGAAGAGGATGAAGGCGGAGAGGTCGCGGTCGCGGGTCAGCTCGTCCAGGTTGCGCGCACCGGCGACCTTGGCGGCGAAGACGTTCCTGAACGCGCCCGGCGTGAGACCGTCGAGTACGCCGTCCTCCAGCACTCCGGCGGTGTGGACGACCGCGTCCACGGGGTGGGTGTCGAGCAGCGCGCGCAGCTTCTCACGGTCTGTCAGGTCGAGTGCGGCCAGGGTCACTTCGGCGCCGATGTCACGCAGTTCGCGCCGCAGCTCCTCAGCACCCGGCGCCTGGGCTCCGCTGCGGCTGACCAGGACCAGGTGCGCCGCGCCCTGCCGGGCGGCCCACCGGGCCACCCTGGCGCCCAGCGCGCCCGTGCCACCGGTCACCAGGATCGTGCCGGACGGCTGCCAGACCGATTCCGGTGCGCGGGAGGTCGGAACCAGACGGCGGCCCAGGACACCACCGGTACGGATCGCGGCCTGGTCCTCCTGCGGGCTCGTGGCCTTCGCGCCCTCGGCGAGCAGCGTGACGAGCCGGGCCGCCGAGCGCCCGTCCAGCATCGGGGGCAGGTCCACGAGACCGCCCCAGCGATCGGGGTGTTCCAGGGCCACGACGCGGCCGAGGCCCCAGACGGCGGCCTGGTCCGGTTCCGATACGGGATCGCCGGCCGTGGTGGTGACAGCTCCCCGGGTCAGCGTCCACAGCGGTGCCAGGACAGCGGCGTCACCGAGTGCCTGCACGAGCACCGTGGTCGCGAGCAGGCCGCCGGGCACGTCGCCGTTCTCGCCGCGCTCCAGAGCGAGCGTGGAGACGACACCGGTGACCGGGGCGTCCTCGATGGCTACGGCGATCCGACGGGCCAACTCGGCCCGGGTGTCACTGTGGTGATGCTCGACGACGACCAGTTCCGCCCCCGCGTCGTGCAGGGCACCGGTCAGCGCACCGTCCCAGCCGTCGGAGCCGTCCAGGGACACGGGCCTGAGGAACAGCCAGCGCCCTGACAGCCGGGAACCCTCGGGCAGACCGGCGACCGTACGCCAGACGACCGTGTGGTGCGGTCCGCTGACGTCGACGGCCGATCCGTCCTCGCCGTAGGAGCGCTCCAGCCAGTAACGGTCGCGGCGGAAGGCGTACGTGGGCAGCTCGACCGTGCCGGCGGCGCCCTGGAGAAGGGCGCCCCAAGCCACCGAGGCCCCGTTCACGTGCAGTCGCGCGAGGGCCGTCACGAGGTGCTGGGTCTCCTGGCCGTCCTTGCGGAGGACCGGCACGTACAGCGCGTCGTCCGCCGCGGCGTTCTGCGCGAGGGCGGTGAGGGTGCCGTCGGGTCCGATCTCCAGGAAACGCGTCACACCCTCGGCGGCCAGCGCAGCCACTCCATCAGCGAAACGGACCGCCTCACGGACGTGGCGTACCCAGTAGTCGGGCGACGCCAACTCGCCATCCGCGGCGAGGCGTCCGGTCACGTTCGACACGACCGGGATCGACGCGGTGCCGTAGCTGATGCCTCCCGCCACGTCACGGAACGCATCGAGCATCGGCTCCATCAGCGGCGAGTGGAAGGCGTGCGAGACCCGCAGACGGGTCGTGCGCCGCCCCTGTGCCTGGAGTTCTTCGGCGACCTCGATGACGGCAGCCTCGGCACCCGCGATCACCACCGCCCGAGGACCGTTGACCGCGGCGATCGACACCTTACCCGCGCGACCCTCCAGCAGAGGCAGCACCTCGTCCTCGGCGGCTTCCACCGCCACCATCACACCGCCGGCGGGCAGTTCCTGCATCAGCCGGCCACGAGCCACCACCAGAGCGCAGGCGTCCTCCAGCGACAACACACCCGCCACATGCGCGGCAGCGATCTCACCGATGGAATGGCCGATCAGGATGTCCGGACGTACCCCGAACGACTCCACCAGCCGGAACAACGCCACCTCGACCGCGAACAACGCGGGCTGCGCCCACTCCGTACGATCCAGCCGCTCCGCGTCCTCCCCGAAGACCACATCACGCAACTCCCCACCCACGTAAGCGCACACCGCATCGAAAGCCTCCGCGAACACCGGGAAGCTCTCGTACAACTCACGGCCCATCCCCAACCGCTGCGCACCCTGACCCGAGAACAGGAACGCGGTGCGGCCGTCCCGGGCGGTGCCCGTCAGGGTGTGGGAGTCGGGGTCGCCGGTCGCCAACGCGTGGAGCCCGGCGAGGAGTTCGGCGTGGTCGTGGCCCTGGATGACGGCTCGGGTCTCGAAGGTGGTGCGGGTGGTGGCCAGAGAGGCGGCCAGGTCGTAGGGGTCCGTGTCCGGCCGTGCGGTCAGGTGGGCGGCCAGGCGGCCGGCCTGGGCGCGCAGGGTGGCCTCGTCGCGGGCGGACAGCAGCCAGGGCAGGACCGGCAGGGCGGTGCGGGGGGCCGGCTGCGCGGGGGACTCGTCCGCGGTGGGCTCGGGGGCCTGCTCGATGACGACGTGGGCGTTGGTGCCGGAGACGCCGAAGGCCGAGACGCCGACGCGGCGCGGGTGGTCGACGTGGGGCCACTCGACGGGCTCGCTGAGCAGTCGGACGTGGCCGGCGCTCCAGTCGACGTGTCGCGAGGGGCGTTCGGCGTGCAGGGTGGGCGGCAGGACGCCGTGGCGCAGGGCGAGCACGGACTTGATGACGCCGACGACGCCCGCGGCGGCCTGGGTGTGACCGATGTTGGACTTCGCCGAGCCGAGCCACAGCGGGCGGTCGGCGGGGCGGCCCTGGCCGTAGGTCGCGAGGAGCGCCTGGGCCTCGATGGGGTCGCCGAGCGAGGTGCCGGTGCCGTGGGCCTCGACGGCGTCGATCTCGGCGGCGGGCAGGCCGGCGTTGGCGAGGGCGGCGAGGATGACGCGCTGCTGGGCGAGGCCGTTGGGGGCGGTGAGGCCGTTGGAGGCGCCGTCCTGGTTGACCGCGCTGCCGCGCAGTACCGCGAGGACCTGGTGGCCGTTGCGGCGGGCGTCGGAGAGCCGTTCGACGACGATGGTTCCGGCGCCCTCGGCCCAGCCGGTGCCGTCGGCGTCGTCGGAGAAGGCCTTGCAGCGGCCGTCGCCGGCCAGGCCGCCCTGCTGGTCGAACTCGATGAAGGCGCCGGGGCCGGACATGACGGTGACGCCGCCGACGACGGCGAGTGAGCACTCGCCGGAGCGCAGCGACTGGGCGGCCAGGTGCAGGGCGACGAGGGAGGAGGAGCAGGCGGTGTCCACCGTGACGGCGGGGCCTTCCAGGCCCAGGGTGTAGGCGACCCGGCCGGAGAGGACCGACATGGAGTTGCCGGTGAGCAGATGGCCCCGGACGTCGTCGGGGACCTCGCGCAGCCCGGAGGTGTAGCCCTGGTCGCTGCATCCGACGAACACTCCGGAGCGGCTGCCCCGCAGTCCGGCGGGGTCGATGCCGGCGCGCTCGAAGGCTTCCCAGACCACTTCGAGCAGCAGGCGCTGCTGCGGGTCCATGGCGAGGGCTTCGCGCGGGGAGATGCCGAAGAAGGCGGGGTCGAACCGGTCCGCGTCGTGGACGAAGCCGCCGCGGCGGCGGCCGTCGGCGCCGTCGGCCCCGGCGGCCGTGGGCCAGCCGCGGTCGCTGGGCCAGTCCGTCACCGCGTCGGTCCCGGAGACGAGCAGGTCCCAGAAGTCGTCGGGTGTGCGGACGCCGCCGGGCAGGCGGCAGCTCATGCCGACGATGGCGACGGGCTCCTGTTCGCGGGCCTCCAACTGCCGCAGTTGGCGGCGGGTGTTGTGGAGATCGACGGTGACCCGCTTGAGGTAGTCCCGAAGCTGGGCTTCATTCGTCATGGACTGCCCCCATGCTGTTCGGTTCGGTTCGGTGATGGAACGTGCCTTCGCGCACGGTGGAGGGGCCCTGTGGCTGTCCGGCCGCTGGGTGTGTTCCTCGTGCGGTGGGGACAGCATGACCCGGCTCGGGAGCCTTTCTCGGCCCCGAGCCGGGTTGTCTGGGGAAACCCTTGGAAATCATGAACGGCCCGCGATTCACGCAGGCCGGAGCCGCGGCCGGGGACCGGGGTGGGTGGACCGGCGCGGGTGTGCCGGACCCCGAACGGCCGCTCGCAGGCGCGGTGTTCGGGGCCCGGTTCGCTCAGGTGTACGGCGGTGGGGCGCCCCTGGCGAGCACGTTGTGCAGGACGCCGAAGGCGTCCCGGAGTGCGGCGAGGGCGTCGGGGATGCGCCAGGCGGCGCGGTCGCGGGGGCCGACGGTGTTGGAGATGGTGCGCAGTTCCAGCAGCGGGACGCCGTGGACGGCGGCGGCCTCGGCGACGCCGAAGCCCTCCATCGCCTCGGCGGCGGCTCCGTGGCGTTGCCGCAGGTCCTGGGCGCGTTCTGCCGTGCCGGTGGCGGTGGAGACGGTCAGGACGGGGGCGTGGACGGCGCCGAGGACCCGGGCGACGGCGGCCGAGAGGTGGGGTGCGCAGGCGTGCTCGGAGGCTCCGAAGCCCAGGCTGTCCACGGAGAGGAAGCCGTCGGGGGTCTGGCAGCCGAGGTCGGCGGCGATGACGCGGTCGGCGACGACGACGGATCCGACGTCGGCGATGGGCGCGAAGCCTCCGGCGATGCCCGCGGCGATGACCAGGTGGTACGGGTTTCCGTGGACGGTCGCCACGGTGAGTGCCGCGTCGGCCGCGGCGGCCGCGGCGGCGGGGCCCACTCCCCCGGCCACCAGATCGGTGCTGAGCGGTTGGCGAGGGGCGGTGCACGGGCCCGCCGCGGTGCGCGGGGCAGGTGTGGTGCGCGGGGCAGGTGCGGTGGAGGTGTCGGTGGCGCAGCCGATGCGGAGCATCTCGCGGCCCGGCAGGTCGCCGCAGCCGACCGCCGCGGTGGGGCCGAGGCCCCGTGCGACGGCGTCGCGCTCGGCCTCGACCGCGGTGACCACGAGGAGGCGGACGGGGTTCACCAGGTTCATGGGGTTCATGAGGACAGCTGGACGTGCCCGTGGTCGCCTATGACGAGGCGGTGGGTGGCCGGCAGTCCGGGCGCGAGGGTGACTTTGACGTTGCGGCCGACGAGGGAGGCGGCCACGCGCCGGATGTGGTCGAAGGACGACTCGCGCAGCACGATCGAGTACTCGATCTCGCTGTGGGTGATGCGGCAGTTCTCCGCGACCGACGTGGACGGGCCGACGTACGAGTCGCTGACGACACTGCCGGCGCCGATGATCGCGGGGCCGACGATGCGGGAGCGGCGGACCTCGGCGCCCGGCTCGATGCGGACGCGTCCGATGATCTCGCTCTCGTCGTCGACGTAGCCGTCGACGCGGGGCTGGAGGCGTTCGAGGAGGGTGCGGTTGACCTCCAGCATGTCGGTGACGTTGCCGGTGTCCTTCCAGTAGCCGGTGATGACGGTGGAGCGGATCGCCATGCCCTGGTCGATCATCCACTGCAGGGCGTCGGTGATCTCCAGCTCGCCGCGGGCGGAGGGCCGGATGGCCCGCACCGCTTCGTGGACGGCCGTCGTGAAGAGGTACACGCCGGCGATGGCCAGGTCGCTGCGCGGCGTGCGGGGCTTCTCCTCCAGTTCGAGGACGTTGCCCTTGTCGTCGGTGACCGCCACGCCGAAGGCCGTGGGGTTGTCCACCCGGGTGAGCAGCACTTGGGCGTCGCGCGGGTCCTTGCGGAACTCCTCGACGACGTCGGTGATGCCGTCGAGCACGAAGTTGTCGCCGAGGTACATGACGAAGTCGTCGTCGCCCAGGAAGGGTTGGGCGATGAGCACGGCGTGGGCGAGTCCCAGGGGTTCGCTCTGCGGGATGTAGGTGACGTTCAGCCCGAAGGCGGAGCCGTCGCCGACGGCGGCCTCGATCTCCGGGGCGGTGCTGCCGACGATGACGCCGACGTCGGTGATGCCCGCGGCGGCGATGGATTCGAGGCCGTAGAAGAGGATCGGTTTGTTGGCGACCGGGACCAGTTGCTTGCTGGACGTGTGGGTGATCGGTCGCAGTCGCGTACCTGATCCCCCCGCGAGCACGAGAGCCTTCACTGTTCCATCCAGGTGACGGGTGGGGGTGGTGGGTGGGAGGGGCGGCCGTCCGGGTCCGGAGGGTGGGTCCGGGCCCGGAGCGGGCCTGTCGGTTCAGGCCTCGTCGAGGTCGCCCGCCAGGAAGGCGCGCAGTTCGTCGTCGGAGACCTCGTCGGCGGCCGCTCCCGGTGCCGGCGGTGTGGGCGCGAGGGCGGTGTCGGCCGTCGTGTCCGCGGCGTCCAGCCGGGCCAGCAGACCGCTGAGCCGGCTGCGCAGCCGGTCCTGGACGGCGCTGTCCAGTCCGGTTGCGGTGAACTGGGCTTCCAGGGCGTCGAGTTGATCGAGGACCGGGGAGGTGGGCGGCTGTGCCTCGGGGGCGATGCGCGTCAGGAGATGCGCGGCGAGCCGCTGCGGTGTGGGGTAGTCGAACATGAGCGTCGCGGGCAGTCGTACCCCGGCGAGGGCACCGATGCGGTTGCGCAGTTCGACGGCGGTCAGCGAGTTGAATCCGCTGTCCAGGAACCCTCCTTCGGGGTCGAGGGAGTCCGGGCTGTCGTGCCCGATGACCAGGGCCGCCTGGGTGAGTACGGCGTCCAGGGCGGCGGCGCGGCGGGCGTCGGGGGCGAGCCCGGCGAGGCGGGCGCGCAGCTCGCCCTCGGCGGGCGCCGAGGGCGCGGTGGCCGTGGCGGTCGCGGGGCGCCGGGTGCGGGCCGGGACGAGGTCGCTGACCAGGTCGGGCACCGATCCGTCGGAGGCGCGCAGTGCCGCCGGGTCGAGATCGGCGGGCGCGTGGAACGGCTCCGGGGAGCGCAGCGCCGCGTCGAACAGGGCGAGCGCGTCGTCGGTGGCCATGGGCCTCAGGCCGCTGCGGGCGATGCGGCGCCGGTCGGCCTCGTCGAGCTTGCCGGTCATGCCGCTGCGTTCGGCCCACAGGCCCCAGGCGAGGGACTGGACGCGGCGTCCGCCGGCGGCGCGGCGGGCGGCGAAGGCGTCGAGGAAGGCGTTGGCGGCCGAGTAGTTGGCCTGGCCGACGCCGCCGAGGGTGCCGGCGATCGAGGAGAACAGCACGAGCGCGGCGTCGGTGTCGCGGGTGAGTTCCTCCAGCAGGACGGTGGCGTCGGCCTTGGCGCGCAGCACCGTGTCGACGCGCTCGGGGGTGAGGGACTGCACGATGCCGTCGTCGAGGACGCCCGCGGTGTGGACGACCGCGGACAGCGGACGGTCGGCGGGGACGTCGGCGAGCAGGGTGCTCAGGGCGCCACGGTCGCTGACGTCGCAGGCAGCGACGGTGACGTGGGCTCCGTGGCCGCTGAGCTCCGCGCAGAGTTCGGCCATGCCCTCGGCCGCCGCGCCGCGCCGTCCGGCCAGCACCAGGGAGCGTGCGCCGTGGGCGGTGACGAGGTGTCGGGCGATCTCCCGGCCGAGGACGCCGCCGGCGCCGGTGACGAGCACGGTGCCGTTCGCGGGAATGCCGTCCGTCGGGCCGGCGGGCGTGGCCGCCCGGGTGAGCCGGGGGGTGAGCGCGCTGCCCCCGCGCAGGGCGATCTCGCTCTGCGCCGACGCCAGCGCGGCCGGCAGCTGTGCCAGGGAGGCCGCGCTGCCGTCGTGGTCGACCAGGGCGAACCGGCCCGGGTTCTCGGCGCGCGCCGCGCGGACCAGACCCCAGACCGCGGCCTGCGCCGGGTCGGTGCGGGGCGCGTCCTCGGGCCCGGTGGTGACGGCGTGCCGGGTCAGCACCACCAGCCGGGAGCCGGCCAGGCCGGACACGGCCAGCCAGTCGGTGAGGAGGCGCAGCGTGTGGTGGGTGGTGTGCCGTGTGGCCGCGGTGAGGTCGCCGTCCGCGTCGGTGTCGGGCACGGCGGCCAGGACCGTCGCGGGGACGGCCGTGCCGGCCGTGGCGTCGTACAGCGCGGCGGGGTCCGCGTGGTGCTCGGCGGTGCCGAGCGCTGGCGTGGCGGGCGGGAGCGCGTCGCCGACGAGGTGCGGTGTGCCGGCGGGCGGCGTACCGAGGGCGAGGGGCGACCAGCGGATCCGGTGCAGCGCGCCACGCCCCGGCGCGGCCGGAAGTGCGCTGGTGTCCACGGGCCGCAGGGCGAGCGCGTCGATGTCGGCGACGGGACGTCCCGTGCCGTCGAGCAGGCTCACCCGGTAGGTGTGCTCGCCGACCGGGGTCAGGCGTGCGCGCAGCGCGGTGGCACCGGCGGCGTGCGGTGTGACGTCGGAGAAGGTGAACGGCAGGAGGTTGCCGGTGCCTTCGGCGGCGGCGAGTGCCACGGTGTGCAGGGCCGCGTCCAGAAGGGCCGGGTGCACCCGGAACCGGTCGGTGCCCTGAAGGTGTTCGCCGTCCTCGGCGGCGATCTCCGCGTACACGGTGTCGCCGTCGCGCCAGGCCGCGCGCAGTCCGCGGAAGGCGGGACCGTAGGCGAAGCCGGCGGCGGCGATGCTCTCGTACAGGCCGCTCACGTCGACCTCGGTGGCGGCCGGCGGCGGCCAGGCGCCCGGGAAGGGCGCCGGAGCGGCGGCCGCCGGTGCGTCGCCGAGGGTGCCGTCGGCGTGCCGGGTCCAGGCGCCGCCGGTGGCGGGCCGGGAGTGCACCGCGAGGGCGCGGTCGCCGTTGCCGTCGGGCGCGGCCACGGTGACCTGGAGCTGTACGCCGCCGTGCTCGGGCAGCACGAGCGGCGCCTGCAGCGTCAGGTCGCCGATCCGGGCGGCTCCGACGTGGGCGCAGGCCTCCATGGCGAGGTCGAGGAACGCGGTGCCGGGGAAGAGGATCCGTCCGTCCAGTGCGTGGTCGGCGAGCCAGGGCCGGTCCTGCACGCGGACGGTGCCCGTGAGGACGACCCCGGCGCTGTCGGCGAGCGGGACGGCCGCGGTGAGCAGCTGGTGGTGTACGGCGTCCAGGTCCGTGCGGTCGGCGGCGGAGCCGGTCGTCTCCAGCCAGTAGCTGCGCCGCTGGAAGGGGTAGGTGGGCAGGTCGGTGCGGCGGGCGCCGGTAGGGGCGAACCAGGTGGCCCAGTCCACCTGGTGGCCGTGCGTGTGCAGCCGGGCGAGGGCGGAGGCCAGGGACGCCTCTTCCGCCGTGTCGCGCCGCAGGGTGGGTACGAGGGTGGCGTCGCCGTCGACGCAGTCACCGGCGAGCGCGGTGAGGACGCCGCCGGGGCCGATCTCGACGTAGGTGGTGACGCCCTGTTCCTCCAGGGTGCGGATGCCGTCGCGGAAGCGGACGGGCTCGCGGACCTGGCGCACCCAGTAGGCGCCGTCGAGGGGCTCGTCGGCGCTGACGGGGCGCCCGGTGACCGTGGACACCAGCGGCAGCGCCGGGGCGGCGTGGCCGAGGTCCGCGGTGCGCTCGGCGAACGTGTCGAGCATGCCGTCCATGTGGTGCGAGTGGAAGGCGTGGCTGACGTTGAGGCGGTGTGTCTTGCGGCCCTGTCCGGCCAGTTCGGCCGCGACCGCGGTGACGGCGTCCTCGTCGCCGGACAGGACCGTGGCGAGCGGGCCGTTGAAGGCCGCGACGGCCACCCGGCCCTCGTGGGCGGCGAGCAGCGGCACCACGTCGTCCGCGCCGGCCTGGACGGAGATCATGACGCCGCCCGTGGGCAGGTCCCCCATGAGCCCGCCGCGCACGGCGACGAGCCGGCAGGCGTCCTCCAGCGTGAGGATCCCCGCGACGTGGGCCGCGGCGATCTCGCCGACGGAGTGGCCGAGCAGCGCGTCGGGCCGTACGCCCAGGCTCTCCAGCAGCCGGTACAGGGCGACCTGGCCGGCGAAGAGTCCGGCCTGGGTGTAGGCCGTGCGGTCCAGGCAGGCGGCCTCAATGCTGCCCTGCTCGGCGAACAGGACGTCGCGCAGGGGCAGTTCGAGGTGGGCGTCGAGGTGGGTGCAGGCCTCGTCGAGCGCGTCGGCGTAGGCGTCGTAGCGCTCGTACAGGGCCCGGCCGACGGCGGCCTGCTGGCTGCCCTGGCCGGAGAACAGGAAGGCCACCTTGCCGCCGCGGGCCCGGTCGGTGGTCAGCAGCGGGTGCTCGCGGCCCTCGGCGAGGGCGGTGAGCGCGTCGGTGAGGGAGGCGGTGTCGTCGGTGACGACGGCCGCGCGGTCGAAGTGCCGGGCGCGGGTGGTGGCCAGGGAGAACGCCAGGTCGGCCGGGGTGGTGTCCGGGCGGGCGGCAATGGCGTCGAGCAGCCGCCGGGCCTGGGCGCGCAGCGCGGCGTCGCCGCGGGCCGACAGCAGCCACGGCAGGCTGCGAACGGTGTCGTCGGCCGGCCGGGGCTCCGCCGGGGCGGGGCGGTCCGGCTCCTGAAGGATCACGTGCGCGTTGGTGCCGGAGACGCCGAAGGACGAGACGCCCGCGCGCCGCGGTGTGTCACCGGGTGCCCAGTCGCGCTCTTCGTGCAGCAGGCGCACGGCGCCGGACGACCAGTCGATGTGCGGGGACGGGTGGTCGGCGTGCAGGGTGCGCGGCAGCACGTCGTGACGCATCGCCATCACCATCTTGATGATGCCCGCGACACCCGAAGCGGCCTGCGTGTGGCCGATGTTGGACTTCAGGGCCCCGAGCCACAGCGGCCGTTCGGCGGGCCGGTCCTGGCCGTAGACGGCCAGCAGTGCCTGCGCCTCGATGGGGTCGCCGAGCGTGGTACCGGTGCCGTGCGCCTCCACCGCGTCGACGTCCGCCGGGGCGAGCCCGGCGGAGGCCAGCGCCTGGCGGATGACGCGCTGCTGGGCGGGTCCGCTGGGCGCGGTGAGCCCGTTGGAGGCACCGTCCTGGTTGACGGCGGTGCCCGCGACGGTGGCGAGCACCGGGTGGCCGTGGCGGCGCGCGTCGGACAGCCGCTCCAGCAGGAGCAGGCCGACGCCCTCGGCCCAGCCCGCGCCGTCGGCCTCGGCGGCGAACGGCTTGCAGCGGCCGTCCGGCGACAGGGCCCGCTGCCTGCTGAACTCGACGAAGGTGTCCGGGGTGGAGATCACGGTGACACCGCCGGCCAGGGCGAGTTCGCACTCCCCGGACCGCAGGGCCTGGACCGCGAGGTGCAGGGCGACCAGGGAGGAGGAGCAGGCGGTGTCGACGGTGACGGCCGGTCCCTCCAGGCCGAAGGTGTAGGCGATGCGGCCCGAGGCGACGCTGCCGGCGCTGCCGGTGGCGAGGTAGCCCTCCAGTTCCTCGGGCGCCGTACGGGCCCTGCTGCCGTAGTCGTTGTAGTTGGATCCGACGAACACGCCCGCGCGGGCGCCGCGGATCCGGTCCGGATCGATCCCGGCGCGTTCGAACGCCTCCCAGGACGTCTCCAGCAGCAGCCGGTGCTGCGGGTCGATGGCCACGGCCTCGCGGGGTGCGATCCCGAAGAACGCGGGGTCGAACCGGTCGGCGTCGTGCAGGAAGCCGCCGTGCCGGGCGTACGAGTGCCCGATGCGGTCGGGGTCGGGGTCGTAGAGGTTCTCGACGTCCCAGCCGCGGTCGGCCGGGAACGGCGTGATGGCGTCGGTGCCGTCGGCGACGAGCCGCCACAGCTCCTCCGGCGAGGTGACGCCGCCGGGGAAGCGGCAGCTCATCCCGACGATGACGATCGGGTCGTCGTCGACGGCCGCCGTGGGCAGTTCGAGCACCGGTTCGGCGGTGGCGTCCGTCCCGAACAGCTCCCCGTCCAGGTAGGCGGCGAGGGCGCCGGCGGAGGGGTGGTCGAAGGCGAGGGTGACCGGCAGGCGCAGCCCGGTGGCCTCCGCGAACCGGTTGCGCAGTTCGACGGCGGTCAGCGAGTCGAATCCGACGTCCCGGAAGGCACGCCCGTCGGGTACGGCGTCCGGATCCGCGTGGCCGAGCACGGCCGAGGCCTGCGCGCGGACCTCGGCGACGAGCGCGGCGCGGCGCTCCACCGGGGCCAGACCCGCCAGTCGCTCGACGAGCGGCGGCCCGTCGGCGGACTCGGGCTTCTTCTGCGCCTGCTCCGTGGCCAGGGCCGCCCGGGCCTCCGGGAACTCCCGCAGCGCGGCGAACGCACGCGCGGTGATCAGCTTCCAGTCGACATCGGCGACGATCAGGAACTCCTCGTCCTGTTCGAGCGCCTTGTGCAGCGAGGCGACGGCCAGTTCGGGGTCCATCGGGGGTACGCCGTCCCGGCGCAGCCGCTCGGCGACTTCCTCCCCGACCATGCCGCCGCCCGCCCAGGTGCCCCAGCCGATGGAGGTGGCGGGCAGCCCCTGCGCCCTGCGACGGGCTGCCAGGGCGTCCAGGAAGGCGTTGGCCGCGGCGTAACTGCCCTGCCCGGGACCGCCGAGGGTACCGGCCATGGACGAGAACAGGACGAACGCGTCGAGGTCGAGGTGCCGGGTGGCCGCGTCGAGGGCGAGTGCGGCGTCGGCCTTGGGGCGCACGACGCCGTGGGCACGCTGCGGGGTGAGCGCGTCGATCAGCCCGTCGTCGATGATGCCGGCCGTGTGCACCACCGCGGTGAGGGTGCCCCCGCCGGGCAGGTCGTCGACGAGCCGCCGCACCGCGTCGGCGTCCGCGACGTCGCAGGCGACGACGGTCGCGGGCGCGCCCAACTCGGCGAGTTCGGCGGCGAGTTCGTCGGCTCCCGGCGCGTCGGGGCCGCGTCGGGAGGCGAGCACCAGGTGCTCGGCACCGCTGCGGGCGAGCCAGCGCGAGACATGCCGGGCGAGCCCGCCCGTGCCGCCGGTCACCAGGACGGTGCCGGACGGCTGCCAACTGCCGTCGGGCCGCGGCCCGTCGCCGGCGCGCACCAGGCGGCGCGCGAAGAGTCCGGAGGCACGCACCGCCAGGTGGTCCTCTTCGAGCGTCCCGGACAGTACGCCGGTCAGGCGGCGCGCGGCACGGTCGTCGAGCGTGCCGGGCAGGTCGACGAGTCCGCCCCAGCGCTGCGGGTACTCCAGGGCCGCGATACGGCCGAGGCCCCATGTCATCGCCTGGAGCGGGCTGTTCAGCCGGTCGTTGCGGTGCACGGAGACCGCGCCGCGCGTGGCGCACCACACCGGGCCGTCGAGGCGGAGGTCTCCGAGTGCCTGGAGCAGGGCCGTGGTCAGGACCAGGCCGGTGGGCAGCACGCCCTCGTCCGACCAGGGGGACTCGTCCAGCGCGAGCAGCGACAGCACGCCACCGATCTCGGCGCCGGCGATCCGGTCGCGGAGCAGCTCGGCCATGTGGTCGCGTTCGGCGGCGGGTTCGCCGACGACGAGGAGACGGGCCTCGGCGGACCGCTCGCCGATCGCGGCGAACACCTCCTGGACCAGGGGGTCGTCCTCGTGTCCGGCCGGCGCGACGAGCAGCCAGGTGCCCGCGAGTTCGTGGGCCTGCGCGGGCTGTTCGTTGAGTGGCCGCCAGGCGACCCGGTAGCGCCAGCCGTCGAGCGTCGAGTGGTTGAGCCGGTCGCGCCGCCACGACGACAGCGCGGGCACCACCTCGGCGAGTGAACGCACGTCCGCCAGACCGAGGCTCTCGGCCAGCGAATCGAGGTCCTGGCTCTCGACGCTGGCCCAGAACCCGTCCTCCAGGGGACCGACGCCACCGGACAGCCCGCCATCGACAGCGGTCTGCCGGGTGACCGGCTCCAGCCAGTAGTGGCTGCGCTGGAAGGCGTACGTCGGCAGCTCCACCCGGCGCGGGGACAGCCCCTCGAACACCGGCGCCCAGTCGACAGCGACACCGCGCGTCCAGGCCTCACCCAGAGAGAGGTAGAACCGCTCCAGACCCCCCTCACCGCGACGCAGGGACCCGACGACCACGGCATCCGAACCAGCCGCCTCGGCCGTCTCGGCGACCGGCACCGTCAGCACCGGATGCGGACTCATCTCCAGGAACGCACCGTGCCCGGCATCCACCAGACGCCGCACCGCCGGCTCCAGACGCACCGTCTGGCGCAGGTTGCGGTACCAGTACCCCGCATCCGTCTGCGCCGACTCGACCCACTCACCCGTCACCGTCGAAAAGAACGGCACCCCCGGCACCGACGCCACCACCGGCGCCAGCACCCCCGCCAACTCCCCCTCGATCGCCTCCACATGAGCCGAATGCGACGCATAATCCACATCGATCCGCCGCACCCGAACACCCGACTCCTCGGCGAAGGCGACCAGCTCGTCCAGCGCGTCCGCGTCACCCGCGACGACCGTGGACGTCGGCCCGTTCACCGCAGCCACCGACACCCGACCCGACCAACGACCCGCCAACTCCCCAGCACCCTCGGCATCCAGCGCAACCGACACCATCCCACCACGCCCCGCAAGCGCCACGATCGCCCGCGACCGCAACGCCACCACCCGCGCACCATCCGACAACGACAACGCACCCGCCACCACAGCAGCAGCGATCTCACCCTGCGAATGACCCACCACAGCAGCAGGCCGCACCCCGAACGACTCCCACAACGCGGCAAGCGACACCATCACCGCCCACAACACCGGCTGCACCACATCCACCCGGTCAAAACCGGGCACACCCTCCACCCCACGCACCACATCCACCAACGACCACTCGACGAACTCCCCCAACGCCACCCCACACTCCGCGAACCGAGCCGCGAACACCGGCGAAAAATCAAGGAGTTCCACCGCCATCCCCACCCACTGCGCACCCTGACCCGGGAACACGAAGACGGGGTCCACGGTGTCGCCGATTCGCTGGGCGGTGCCGCGCGTGAGGGTGGTGCCGGAGGTCCCGGTGGCCAGATCGCGCAGTGCGGCGACGAGGCTGTCGCGGTCGGCGCCGACGACGACGGCGCGTTCCTCCAGTGCGGCGCGGCCGGTCAGGAGGGAGTGCGCGATGTCGACGGGATCGCCGGTCGAGTTCTCCACCTGGTTCAGCAGTCGCTCGGCCTGGGCGCGCAGTGCCTTGTCCGAGCGGGCGGACACCAGCCACGGCACCACGGTGCCGGGCCGGTCCTCGGCGAGCGATGCCGGCTCCTGCGAGGGGAGCGGCTCGGGCTCTTCGAGGATGATGTGGGCGTTCGTACCGCTGACGCCGAAGGAGGAGACGCCGGCCCGGCGGGGTCGGTCGTGCCGTTCCCACGGGCGGGTCTGCGCGAGGACCTCGACCTGTCCCGCCGACCAGTCGACGATCGGGGAGAGCTCCTCGGCGTGCAGGGACTTCGGCAGGGTGGCGTGCCGCATGGCCTGCACCATCTTGATGATCCCGGCCATACCCGAAGCGGCCTGCGCGTGACCGATGTTGGACTTCACCGACCCGAGCCACAACGGCCGGTCGCCGTTCCGCTCCTGCCCATAGGTGGCCAGCAGCGCCTGTGCCTCGATCGGGTCGCCCAGCTTCGTACCCGTACCGTGCGCCTCCACCACGTCCACATCGGCCGCGGACAGACCCGCATCGGCCAACGCCGCACGGATCACCCGCTGCTGGGACAGGCCGTTGGGAGCGGTCAGACCGTTCGACGCACCATCCTGATTCAGCGCCGAACCCCGCACCACCGCCAGCACCTCATGCCCCCGCGCCACGGCGTCCGACAACCGCTCCAGCAGCAGCACGCCCACGCCCTCGGCCATGCCCATGCCGTCGGCCTCGGCCCCGAACGCCTTGCAGCGGCCGTCGACGGCCAGACCACGCTGCCGGCTGAAGCCGACCAGGCCGATGGGCTCGCCCATGACGGCGGCGCCGCCGGTCAGCGCGAGGGAGCATTCGCCCGACCGGAGGGAGCGCATGGCCAGGTGCATGGCGACGAGCGCGGAGGAGCAGCCGGTGTCCATCGTCACGGCCGGGCCTTCGAGGCCGAGCGTGTACGAGATGCGGCCGGAGGCGATGCTGGTGACGGTGCCGGTGATGAGGTGGCCTTCGAGGCCCTCCGGCACCTCGCCGCTCGCTCCGTAGCCCTGGTGGGACACGCCGAGGAAGACACCGGTGTCGCTGCCGCGCAGGCTGTCGGGGGCGATGCCGGCCCGCTCCAGGGTCTCCCAGGTGGTCTCCAGGAGCAGCCGCTGCTGCGGGTCCATCGCGGTCGCCTCACGCGGCGAGATCCCGAAGAACCCGGCGTCGAACTCGGCCGCGTCGTGCAGGAATCCGCCCTCGCGGACGTAGATGGTGCCGGCGCGGTCCGGGTCGGGGTCGTACAGGGTGTCCATGTCCCAGCCGCGATCGACGGGCAGGGACGAGATGGCGTCGGTCTCGTCCAGGACGAGTCGCCAGAAGTCCTCCGGGGAGTGCACTCCGCCGGGGAAGCGGCAGCCCATGGAGACGATCGCGATCGGCTCGTCCTCGTGGGCCGGGCGGGCCGGCGCGGCGGTCGGGAGCGTGGCGGACGGCTCCTCGGTGGTGTCGTCGACGAGGTGTCCGCGCAGGTGGCGTACCAGATCGCGGACGTTGGGGTGGTCGAAGACGATGGTGGCCGGCAGCGCGAGGCCGGTCGCCTCGTTGAGGCGGTTGCGCAGTTCGACCGCGGTGAGGGAGTCGAAGCCGAGTTCCCGGAACGCGCGCGTGGCGGCGACCTCGCTGCCGTCGGCGTATCCGAGTACGGCGGCGACCTGGGTGCGGACCACGTCGGTCAGGGTCCGCTCGCGTTCGGGGGCGCTCAGACCGGCGAGTTCCGCGCGCAGTCCGCCGCGCCGTTCGACGGCCCGGTCGAGAACGGCTTCGTCGGCCTGCATCGCGGCCGCCACCTCGGGGACCTCGTGCAGCAGCGGCCGGGGGTGGGCGGCGGTGAAGACGGGGACGAAGCGCTCCCAGTCGATGTCGGCGACGGCGAGGAACGTCTCGTCGTGGTCGAGTGCCTGCTCAAGTCCCGCGACCGCCAGTTCGGCGTCCATGAACGGGATGCCGCGCCAGCGCAGTTGCTCCCGGACGACGTTGACGGCCATGCCTCCGCCCTCCGGGCTCCAGATGCCCCAGGCGAGGGACATGCCGGTCAGCCCGCGGGCCCTGCGGTGGTCGGCGAGGGCGTCGACGTACGCGTTCGAGGCGGAGTAGGCGCCGTGGTCGCCGCTGCCCCAGGTGCCGGCGACGGACGAGTACAGGACGAAGGCGTCCAGCCGGTCGTGGTCGAAGAGCGCGTCGAGGTTGGCGGCGCCGAGCAGCTTGGCGCGGGCGCCCTCGGCGAAGAAGTCGAGGCCGGTGTCGGCGAGGGGGGCGAGCATGCCGACGCCCGCGGTGTGCACGACGGTGCGGATCGCGGGGCCGTCGGACTCGACCCGCTCCACGAGGTGGCGCAGCGCGTCCCGGTCGGCGACGTCGCAGGCGGCGATGGTCACCCGGCAGCCCAGCTCGGTCAGTTCCTGCCGCAGCTCCTCCGCACCGGGCGCCTCGGCACCGTGGCGGCTGGTGAGCACCAGATGCTCGGCGCCCTTACGGGCGAGCAGTCGGGCGGTGTGGGCGCCGAGACCGCCGGTGCCCCCGGTGATCAGCGCGGCGCCGCTGGTGCTCCAGGGGCGTGCCGCGCCACGGCCCGCCAGGGGTGTGCGGACCAGCCGTCGGACATGGGCGTTCCGTCCCCGCAGGGCGACCTGGTCCTCGTCACCCCCTTCGGCGAGGACGGCGATGAGACCTCGTACGGCGTCGGGGTCGGGTGCGGAGGGGAGGTCGACGAGTCCGCCCCAGCGGCGCGGCTGCTCCAGGGCGACGACACGGCCGAGTCCCCAAAGTGCGCCCTGCATCGGGTGGTTCACCGGGTCGTCGGCGCCCGTGGTGACGGCTCCACCGGTCAGGAACCACATCTTCGCCTCGACACCGGCGTCCAGCAGGCCCTGGACCAGCAGCAGCGAGGAGAGCATGCCCACCGTCGCGCCGGCGTGGTCCGGGGCCGGACGCTCGTCGAGGGCGAGCAGGGACACGATGCCCCGCACGGAATCGGGCCCGGTGTCCGCCACGGCGTCGGCCAGCCGTGCGGCGATCCGCCCGCGGTCCAGTTCGTCCTCCGCCATCACGAAGGTGACGGGGGTCGCGCCCGCCTCGCTCAGGCCGTTGGCGACGGCTCCGGCGAGGGGCGACAGCGCGTGCTCCTCGGGTACGACGAGCAGCCAGCTGCCGTCGAGCGCACCGCCTTCCGGGAGTTGGTACGGCCGCCACACGACGCGGTAGCGCCAACTGTCCAGCCGGGCACGGCCCTGCCGCCCGCGATGCCAGGCGGACAGAGCGGGAAGGACGTCATCGAGGCCGTCGGTGGCGTCGAGCCCGAGGGTGCGGGCGAGTTCCTCTGCATCGCCCTCCTCGACGGTCCGCCAGAACCGCTCCTGGGCCGGGTCGGCGGCGGCCTGCGCCTTGGGCAGGTCGAGCCAGTAGTGGCTGCGCTGGAAGGCGTACGTCGGCAGCTCCACGCGGCGCGGGGACAGCCCCTCGAACACCGGCGCCCAGTCGACAGCGACACCGCGCGTCCAGGCCTCGCCCAGGGAGAGGTAGAACCGCTCCAGACCGCCCTCACCGCGACGCAGGGACCCGACGACCACGGCATCCGAACCGGCCGCCTCCACGGTCTCCGCCACCGGCACCGTCAGCACCGGATGCGGACTCATTTCCAGGAACGCGCCATGGCCCTCCTCGATCAGCGCGTCCACGGCGGGCTTGAGCCGAACCGTCTGACGCAGGTTGCGGTACCAGTACCCCGCATCCGTCTGAGGCGACTCGATCCACTCACCCGTCACCGTCGAGAAGAACGGCACCCTCGGCACCGACGCCGTCACCGGCGCCAGCACCTCCGCCAACTCCCCTTCGATCGCCTCCACATGGGCCGAATGCGACGCGTAATCCACATCGATCCGCCGCACCCGAACGCCGGATTCCTCGGCGTAGGCGACCAGCTCGTCCAGCGCGTCCGCGTCACCCGCGACGACCGTGGACGTCGGCCCGTTCACCGCCGCCACCGACACCCGACCCGCCCAGCGGCCCGCCAACTCCCCAGCACCCTCGGCATCCAGCGCAACCGACACCATCCCGCCACGCCCCGCCAACGCCACGATCGCCCGCGACCGCAACGCCACCACCCGCGCACCATCCGACAACGACAACGCACCCGCCACCACAGCAGCAGCGATCTCACCCTGCGAATGACCCACCACAGCAGCAGGCCGCACCCCGAACGACTCCCACAGGGCGGCAAGCGACACCATCACCGCCCACAACACCGGCTGCACCACATCCACCCGGTCAAAACCGGGCGCACCCTCCACACCGCGGACCACATCCACCAACGACCACTCGACGAACTCGTCCAACGCCACCGCACACTGCGCGAACCGAGCCGCGAACACCGGTGAGGAATCAAGGAGTTCGACCGCCATTCCCACCCACTGCGCACCCTGACCCGGGAACACGAAGACGGGGTCGAGGCTCGCGCCGGGGCTTTCGCAGAGGCCGCGGACGGCGCTCGCGGGCCGTTCGCCGCGGGCGAGGGCGCGCAGGCCGTTCAGCAGCTCCGTGCGGTCGGCGCCGACGACAGCGGTGCGCTCCTCAAGGGCGGCGCGGCCGGTGGCGAGTGCGTGGGCGATGTCCACCGCGCGCAGGTCGGCGGAGTCCACGCGGTCGAGCAGCCGCTGGGCCTGTTCCTTCAGCGCGGCTTCCGAGCGGGCCGACAGCAGCCAGGGCAGGACGGCGTCGGTCGTCCCGGCCTCGACGGCGTCTTCCTCGGCCGGTTCGGCGATCGGTGCCTGTTCGAGGATGACGTGGGCGTTCGTACCGCTGCCGCCGAAGGAGGAGACGCCCGCGCGGCGCGGCCGGCCGGTCTCGGGCCAGTCGACGGCCTCGGTGAGCACACGCAGGGTGCCGTCGGACCAGTCGACGTGCGGGGTGAGTTCCTCCCCGTGCAGCGACTTGGGGGCGACCCCCCGCCGGAGCGACTCGACCATCTTGATGATGCCCGCGACGCCGGAAGCGGCCTGGGTGTGGGCGATGTTGGACTTCAGGGAGCCGATCCACAGCGGGTTGTCGGCGTCCCGCTCGCGGCCGTACGTGGCCTGCAGTGCCTGCGCCTCGATCGGGTCGCCCAGCTTCGTGCCCGTACCGTGCGCCTCCACCACGTCCACATCAGCCGCGGACAGACCCGCATCGGCCAACGCCGCACGGATCACCCGCTGCTGCGAGGGCCCGTTGGGAGCCGTCAGACCGTTGGACGCGCCGTCCTGGTTGATCGCCGAACCCCGGATCACCGCCAGCACCTGATGGCCCTGGGCCTCGGCGTCCGACAGCCGCTCCAGCAGCACCACCCCGACGCCTTCGCCCCATCCCGTGCCGTCGGCACCGGCCGCGAAGGGCTTGCAGCGGCCGTCGACGGCCAGGCCGCGCTGCCGGCTGAACTCGACGAAGTTGCGCATGCTGCCCAGGACGGTGGCACCGGCCGCGACGGCCATGGAGCACTCGCCGGAGCGCAGCGCCCGTACCGCGAGGTGGAGGGCGACCAGCGAGGAGGAGCACATGGTGTCGAGGCTGACGGCCGGTCCCTCGAAACCGAAGCTGTAGGAGATGCGCCCCGACAGCACGGCGGCGGATCCGCCGGTCAGCAGGTGTCCTTCGATGCCCTCCGGCGCGCTGGTGCCGTCGGGGACGTAGGCCTGGTTGCTGGCGCCGACGAACACACCGGTGGAGCTGCCCCGCAGGGTCGTGGGGTCGATGCCGGCCCGCTCGAACGCCTCCCAGGTGGTCTCCAGGAGCAGCCGCTGCTGCGGGTCCATCGCGGTCGCCTCACGCGGCGAGATCTCGAAGAACCCCGCGTCGAACTCGGCCGCGTCGTACAGGAAGGCTCCCTGGCGGACGTAGCTGGTGCCGATGCGTTCGGGGTCGGGGTCGTACAGCGCCTCGATGTCCCAGCCACGGTCGGTCGGCAGGTCCGAGACGGTGTCGACGCCGTCGGCGACGATCTGCCACAGGTCCTCGGGGCTGCGCACTCCGCCGGGCATGTGGCAGGCGGTGGCCACGATGGCGATGGGCTCGTGCGCCCGCGTCTCCAGGTCGGTGAGCCTGTGCCGGGTCTGCCGCAGGTCCGTGGTGACACGCTTGAGGTAGTCCCGCAGCTTGTCCTCGGTAGTACCCGTGGTGCCCGTGGTGCCCGCGTTGCCTGTGTTGTCCGTGTTGGCCATGCCAGTCAGCCCTTCGAGAATCGGGAAGTCGTGTCGGGGGTCCGCTCAGGAGATCCCGAGTTCCTTGTCGATCAGGTCGAACATGTCCTGGTCGGATGCGTCGACCAGTTCCTCGTCCACGGCCGCGGGGGCGGGCTCGTCGACGGGTGCCGCCCAGGAGTCGAGCAGGCTTCGCAGCGCGTCGGCGAGTTCAGTCCGGCCGACCGGGTCCGAGGTGGCGCGGTAGGCCGCCTCGATCTCCTTGAGCCGGGGATCGAGCTGGTTGAGCCGGGAGCCGCGCTCCGTGAGCCCCGGGGCGAGGGCGTTGTCCGCGTCGTCAGCGTCGTCCGCGGGCCAGAATTCCGTGTCCAGGTGGTCGGCGAGCGCCTTCGGTGTCGGGTAGTCGAACACGAGCGTCGCGGAGAGTTTGACGCCCAGTGCGGCGCCGAGCCGGTTGCGCAGTTCGACGCCGGTCAGGGAGTCGAAGCCCATGTCACGGAAGGCCCGGCCGGGCTTGACTCCGTCACCGGCTCCCGCGCCGAGTACCGCTGCGACGTGCGTCCGGACCAACTCGGTCAGCCGCCGCCTGCGCTTGGCCGAAGGCAGCGCGGCCAGTTCGCCGCGCAGCCTGTCGGAGGCCCCCGCGGTCGCGTCCGCCGCCTGCCCGGCCGCGCCTTCGGCGGCCCGGGCGGCCAGCAGGGCCTGTACGTCCGGGATCTCCTCGATCAGCGGGCGGTGCCCGTGGGCGCAGTACGCGGGGACGAACCGGTCCCAGCGGATGTCCGCCACGACGACGGCGGTCTCCCGCGCCGCCACCGACTCGCGCAGGGCGCGCACGGCGAGCGCCGGCTCCATCGCGGACACCCCGCGCCGCGCCAACTGCTCGCCCACCTCGGCGTCGACCATGCCGCCACCGGCCCAGGCGCCCCAGGCGATCGAGGTGGCGGGCAGGCCGGCGGCACGGCGCCGCTCGGCGAGCGCGTCGAGGTGGGCGTTGGCCGCCGCGTACGGTCCCTGGCCGCCGTTGCCCCACACGCCGGCTCCGGAGGAGAAGAGCACGAAGGCGTCCAACGGGCGTGTGCCCAGCAGGTCGTGCAGATTCTCGGCACCGACGACCTTGGCGTGCATGAGCTCGGCGGCCGCGTCGGCGTCGATCTGCGTGAGCGGTCGCGCCTGGTCCACCGCGCCCGCGGTGTGGACGATCGCCGTCAGCGGGGACTCCACGGGAATGCCGTCCAGAACCGCGCCGAGCGCGTCGCGGTCGGCGACGTCACAGGCGGCGATGGTCACCCGGCAGCCGAGACCGGCCAGTTCGGCTTCCAGCTCCGCCGCGCCCGGTGCCTCGGGACCGCGTCGACTGGTCAGCACCAGATGCTCCGCGCCCGCACGGGCGAGGTCCCTGGCCACATGGGCGCCGAGTGCTCCGGTGCCTCCGGTGATGAGCACGGTGCCGCGCGGCGTCCACACCGGGGCGTCGGCCGAGCCTGCGAGCGGCGAGCGCACCATGCGCCGCACCCGCAGGCCCACGGTTCCGGGCCGGAGCGCGAACTCGCTCTCCCCACCGGGCGCGTCGCCCGCCGCGAGCAGCGCGGGCAGGTGCGTGAGCAACTCGATGCCACCGTCCGCGGGAAGGTCCACCAGCCCGCCGGACCGCTCGGGATCGTCCAGCGCGGCCACCCGGAGCAGACCCCATGCGGCTGCCTGACCGTCGCTCGGCGCCTCCTCGCCGTCGACGGCGACGGCTCCGCGCGTCAACGACCACAGTCCGGCGTGGATCGCGTTGTCGGCGAGGGCTTGGCTCAGCGCCATGGAGCCCAGCACTCCCTTGGTGACACCCGGGCTGCGCTTGTCCGGCTCGGTCTCCAGGGCCAGCAGGGACAGCACCCCGGCCGGCGCGTCCCCGGGACGCACCGCGGCGTCCAGCAGCTCGGCGACGACCACCCGGTCCGCCTGCTCCGGTACGACGACGGGTACGACGCTCGTCCCCGCGTCCTCCAGGACGCGTCGCGTCCGGACCGTGACGTCGTCTTCCGTCCGTCCTTCGGGCACGACGAGCAGCCAGGTATCGCCGGGCGCCCCGCTCGCGGCCGCCTCGTAGGGCCGCCACACGACGCGATACCGCCAGTTGTCGAGTGTGCTCCGTTCGCGGCGTGCGGTGCGCCAGGCGGCGAGGGCCGGAACGACACGCTCCAACCCCTCCGCAACCCCGAGCGTGCCCGCCAGCTCCGCCACATCACCCGCCTCGACACTCCGCCAGAACCACTCCTGAGCCGGATCCGCAACGGCTTCCACCCTGGGCAGATCGAGCCAGTAACGACTGCGCTGGAACGCATACGTCGGCAGCTCCACCCGACGCGGGGACAACCCCTCGAACACCGACGCCCAGTCCACACCGACACCGCGCGTCCACGCCTCACCCAGAGAGAGATAGAACCGCTCCAGACCCCCCTCACCACGACGCAGGGACCCGACGACCACCGCATCCGAACCAGCCGCCTCCACGGTCTCCGCCACCGGCACCGTCAGCACCGGATGCGGACTCATCTCCAGGAACGCACCGTGCCCGGCATCCACCAGACGCCGCACCGCCGGCTCCAGACGCACCGTCCGACGCAGGTTGCGGTACCAGTACCCCGCATCCGTCTGCGCCGACTCGATCCACTCCCCCGTCACCGTCGAGAAGAACGGCACCCCCGGCACCGACGCCAACACCGGCGCCAACACCTCCGCCAACTCCCCCTCGATCGCCTCCACATGAGCCGAATGCGACGCATAATCCACATCGATCCGCCGCACCCGAACACCGGATTCCTCGGCGTAGGCGACCAGCTCGTCCAGCGCGTCCGCGTCACCCGCGACGACCGTCGACGTCGGCCCGTTCACCGCAGCCACCGACACCCGACCCACCCAACGACCCGCCAACTCCCCAGCACCCTCGGCATCCAGCGCAACGGACACCATCCCGCCATGCCCAGCCAGCGCCACGATCGCACGCGACCGCAACGCCACCACCCGCGCACCATCGGTCAACGACAACGCACCCGCCACCACAGCAGCAGCGATCTCACCCTGCGAATGACCCACCACAGCAGCAGGCCGCACCCCGAACGACTCCCACAACGCGGCAAGCGACACCATCACCGCCCACAACACCGGCTGCACCACATCCACCCGGTCAAAACCAGGCGCACCCTCCACCCCACGCACCACATCCACCAACGACCACTCGACGAACTCCCCCAACGCCACCCCACACTCCGCGAACCGAGCCGCGAACACCGGCGAAGAATCAAGCAGTTCCACCGCCATCCCCACCCACTGCGCACCCTGACCCGGGAACACGAACACCGGCGAAGCAGCCCCGCCCACCACCGAACCCGACGACACCGACTCACCCGCCACCATCACCGACCGGCACTCGAACACCGACCGCGACCGCCACAACGACCACGCCACATCCACGGCGTCGGCCGCGGTGGACTCCATGTGGACGGTCAGTTGCTGGACCTGGGCGGCCAGTGCCGCTTCCGTGCGGGCGGAGGTGAGCAGAGGTACGACCGCCGCGTCGCGCGCCGAGTCCCGCTCGGGCAACTCGGAGTCGTCGGCCGCGTGCTGCGGCTCTTCGAGGATGATGTGGGCGTTCGTACCACTGATGCCGAACGACGACACCGCCGCCCGACGCGGCCGGCCGTCACGCTCCTCCCAGGCCCGCGCCTGCGCCAGCAGCTCCACCGCGCCCTCGGACCAGTCGACCAGCGGCGACGGCTGGTCGCCTCGCAGGGACTTCGGCAGGGTGCCGTGCCGCATGGCCTGCACCATCTTGATGATCCCGGCCATGCCCGAAGCGGCCTGCGCATGACCGATGTTGGACTTCACCGACCCCAGCCACAACGGCCGGTCGACCTCCCGCTCCTGCCCATACGTGGCGAGGAGTGCCTGCGCCTCGATCGGGTCGCCCAGCTTCGTACCCGTACCGTGCGCCTCCACCACGTCCACATCAGCCACCGACAGACCCGCATCGGCCAACGCCGCACGAATCACGCGCTGTTGCGAAAGACCGTTGGGGGCCGTCAGACCGTTGGACGCGCCGTCCTGGTTGATCGCCGAACCCCGCACCACCGCCAGCACCTGATGGCCCTGGGCCTCGGCGTCCGACAACCGCTCCAGCAGCAGCACACCCACCCCCTCCGACAGGGCGAATCCGTCCGCGCCCGCGGCGAAGGGCTTGCAGCGGCCGTCGGGGGCGAGGGCGCGCTGGCGGCTGAAGGCGACGAACGCCCCTGGTCCCGACATCACCGTGGCGCCGCCGGCCACCGCCAGGCTGCACTCGCCGGAGCGCAGGGCGCGCACGGCCAAGTGCAGGGCGACCAGGGAGGAGGAGCAGGCCGTGTCGACCGTGACCGCCGGGCCCTCCAGGCCCAGGGCATAGGCGATGCGCCCGGACGCCACGCTGGCTGCCGATCCGGTCGCGAGGTACCCCTCGTTCTCGCCGGACGCGGCCCGCAGTCGGGTGGCGTACTCCTGGTCGGTCAGGCCGATGTACACGCCGGTCGAGCTGCCGCGCAGCGACTTGGGGCCGATGCCCGCGCGCTCCAGGGTCTCCCAGGTGGCTTCCAGGAGCAGCCGCTGCTGCGGGTCCATCGCGGTCGCCTCACGCGGCGAGATCCCGAAGAACCCGGCGTCGAACTCGGCCGCGTCATGCAGGAATCCGCTCTCCCGTACGTAGCTGGTGCCGAGGTGGTCGGGGTCGGGATCGTAGAGGGCTTCGAGGTCCCAGCCGCGGTCGGTGGGCAGCGGGGTGATGGCGTCCACGCCGTCGGCGACCAGGCGCCACAGGTCCTCGGGGGTGCGGACACCACCGGGAAAGCGGCAGCTCATCGACACGATGGCGATGTCGTCGTCCGCATGAGCGCCGGCCGCGCGCACGATGGCCGGGGCAGGTTGCGCGTCGTCGCGCCGGCCGTCGAAGGCGAGCTCGTCGATGTAGTCGGCGAGGGCGGAGATGCTGGGATGGTCGAAGACGACGGTGGTGGGCAGCTTCAGGCCCGTCGCACGGTGCAGACGGTCGCGGAGTGCCACTGCGGTGAGGGAGTCGAAGCCCAGTTCCTTGAAGGCCGCCTCGACACTGACCGCCTCCGCGTCGGTGTGGCCCAGCGTCGCGGCCACGTGGGTGCCGACCAGAGCGCGCAGCGCGGCGGTACGACGGGTGGGTTCGAGGTCGGCCAGTTCGCGGAGCGCGGCGGAGGTCGCGTCGCCCGAGGCGCTGGCGGCTGCCGTGTCCGTCGTCCCGGAGCGGGCGCCGGACAGTTCCGACAGGAGGGCGCTTCCTCGCACGGAGGTGAACACCTCGGAGAACCGGCGCCAGTCGACGTCGGCGACCGCGATGACCGTGTCGTCGTGGTCGAGGGCCTGCTGCAGCCCGGTGATCGCGGTGGCCGGCTCGATGACGGGGAGGCCCCGGCGGCGCAGGCCGTCCTGCACGGACTCGGCGATCATGCCGCCCCCGGCCCAGGGCCCCCAGGCCACGGAGAGCACCGGTACGCCGGCGGCACGGCGTTGTTCGGCGCAGGCGTCCAGGATCGCGTTGGCGGCGCCGTAAGCGGCGTGGTCGGCGACGCCCCAGGTGCCCGAGATCGACGAGAAGTAGACCACGGCGTCGAGTTCGGCCGCGTCCAGCACCTCGTCCAGGCGTGCGGCGCCGAGGACCTTGCCGGACAGGGTGGCGGCGAGGTCGTCGACATCGGTCTCCGTGATCGGGCCGAGGACGCTCACGCCTGCCGCGTGGATCACGGACCGGACCGGAGTTCCGGCTGCGGCAAGGCCGTTGACCAGGTCGGCAAGGGCCTCGCGGTCCGCCGTGTCACAGGCGGCGACGGTGATCCGGGTGCCGCGCTGTGCGAGTTCCTGCCGCAGCTCGGCGAGGTGGGAGTCGTCACCACGGCGACTGGTGAGGACGAGGTGTTCGGCCCCGCGCGTTGCCAGCCAGCGGGCTACGTGGGCGCCGAGCGCCCCGGTCCCTCCGGTGACGAGGACGGTGCCGCGCGGCCGCCAGTCACGCGGCGCCGGCTTGCCGCCGGTGCGAGCGTGGACGAGCCGACGGCCGTATGCGGTGCCGTCCCGCAGCGCCACCTGGTCCTCCGCCGTGCCCGCCGTGACGGCGTCCAGCAGCAGGCTGACGGCACCGGCCGCCCCGGCCGCCGGGAGGTCTACGAGTCCGCCCCAGCGCCTGGGGTGCTCCAGTGCGGCGGTCCGGCCCATGCCCCAGACACCGGCCTGCACGGGCGCCGTCGGGCCGTCGTCCTCGCCGGTGGCCACGGCACCCTGGGTCACGCACCAGAGGGGTGCGTCGATTCCCGTGTCGCCGAGGGCCTGTACGAGCGTGAGGGTTCCGGCGAGGCCGAGCGGTACGGCCGGCTGTCGCGGGTGCGGTCGCGCGTCGAGCGCCAGGAGCGACAGCACACCGGCGAACGCGTCGGCGGGTGTCTCAGTGGGCGTGCCGGCGGATGTGAGGAGAGCGCCGAGAGCCGTACGGTCCAGTCGGCCGGCGTCGACGGCGACGACGACGGAACGAGCGCCACGGGCCGCCAGCTCGTCCTCAAGCCCGGCTCGCAGCACGGTGACCAGTCCATCGCCGTCCATCGGCTCAGGGACGACGATCAGCCAGGTTCCCTCGACAGCTGCGGGGACGGTGGTGGGCAACGGCCGCCATTCCACACGATGCCGCCATCCGTCGACCACGCCCCGTTCGCGGCGTGCGGTGCGCCAGGCGGCGAGGGCCGGAACGACACGCTCCAACCCCTCCGCAACCCCGAGCGTGCCCGCCAGCTCCGCCACATCACCCGCCTCGACACTCCGCCAGAACCACTCCTGAGCCGGATCCGCAACGGCTCCCACCCTGGGCAGATCGAGCCAGTAACGACTGCGCTGGAACGCATACGTCGGCAGCTCCACCCGACGCGGAGACAACCCCTCGAACACCGACGCCCAGTCCACACCGACACCGCGCGTCCACGCCTCACCCAGAGAGAGATAGAACCGCTCCAGACCCCCCTCACCACGACGCAGAGACCCGACGACCACGGCATCCGAACCGGCCGCCTCGACCGTCTCGGCGACCGGCACCGTCAGCACCGGATGCGGACTCATCTCCAGGAACGCGCCATGGCCCTCCTCGATCAGCGCGTCCACGGCGGGCTTGAGCCGAACCGTCTGGCGCAGGTTGCGGTACCAGTACCCCGCATCCGTCTGCGCCGACTCGACCCACTCACCCGTCACCGTCGAGAAGAACGGCACCCCCGGCACCGACGCCACCACCGGCGCCAGCACCTCCGCCAACTCCCTCTCGATCGCCTCCACATGAGCCGAATGCGACGCGTAATCCACATCGATCCGCCGCACCCGAACGCCGGATTCCTCGGCGTAGGCGACCAGCTCGTCCAGCGCGTCCGCGTCACCCGCGACGACCGTGGACGTCGGCCCGTTCAACGCCGCCACCGACACCCGACCCGCCCAGCGGTCCGCCAACTCCGAAGCACCCTCGGCATCCAGCGCGACCGACACCATCCCGCCACGCCCCGCCAGCGCCACAATGGCACGCGACCGCAACGCCACGACGCGGGCACCATCGGTCAACGACAACGCACCCGCCACCACAGCAGCAGCGATCTCACCCTGCGAATGACCCACCACAGCGGCGGGCTTCACCCCGTACGACTCCCACAGGGCGGCGAGAGACACCATCACCGCCCACAACACGGGCTGGACGACGTCCACCCGGTCAAACCCGGGCGCACCCTCCACCCCGCGGACCACATCCACCAACGACCACTCGACGAACTCGTCCAACGCCACCCCACACTCCGCGAACCGAGCCGCGAACACCGGCGAGGAATCAAGAAGCTCGACCGCCATCCCCACCCACTGCGCACCCTGACCCGGGAACACGAACACCGGCGAAGCAGCCCCGCCCACCACCGAACCCGACGACACCGACTCACCCGCCACCATCACCGACCGGCACTCGAACACCGACCGCGACCGCCACAACGACCACGCCACATCCACGGCGGCGAGGGAGGTGGACTCGGCGGCGAACTGCGCGAGCCGGGACTCCTGTTCCGCGAGTGCGGCGGGAGTGCGGGCGGAGACGAGCCAAGGGAGTACGAGCTCGCGGCCGGGCGCGTCCGTGACCGCGTCGGCGGGCTCGGGCTCGGCCGGTTCGGCCGTGGCTTCCAGGATGACGTGGGCGTTCGTACCACTGATGCCGAACGACGACACCGCCGCCCGACGCGGCCGGCCCTCGCTCTCCTCCCAGGCCCGCGCCTGCGCCAGCAGCTCCACCGCGCCCTCGGACCAGTCGACCAGCGGCGACGGCTGGTCGCCTCGCAGGGACTTCGGCAGGGTGCCGTGCCGCATGGCCTGCACCATCTTGATGATCCCGGCCATGCCCGAAGCGGCCTGCGCATGACCGATGTTGGACTTCACCGACCCCAGCCACAACGGCCGGTCGTTGTCATGCCCCTGCCCGTACGTGGCGAGGAGTGCCTGCGCCTCGATCGGGTCGCCCAGCTTCGTACCCGTACCGTGCGCCTCCACCACGTCCACATCAGCCACCGACAGACCCGCATCGGCCAGCGCCGCACGGATCACCCGCTGCTGGGACAGGCCGTTGGGGGCCGTCAGACCGTTGGACGCGCCGTCCTGGTTGATCGCCGAACCCCGCACCACCGCCAGCACCTGATGGCCCTGGGCCTCGGCGTCCGAGAGCCGCTCCAGCAGCAGCACACCGACGCCTTCGCCCCAGCCCGTGCCGTCGGCACCGGCGGCGAAGGGCTTGCAGCGGCCGTCGACGGCCAGGCCGCGCTGCCGGCTGAACTCGACGAACATGCCGGGGCTGGACATCACCGTGGCACCGGCCGCCACCGCCAGGCTGCACTCGCCGGAGCGCAGGGCGCGCACGGCCAGGTGCAGGGCGACCAGGGACGAGGAGCAGGCCGTGTCGACCGTGACCGCCGGGCCCTCCAGGCCCAGGGCATAGGCGATGCGCCCGGACGCCACGCTGGACGTCGTACCGGTCAGGACGTGGCCCTCGACGGCTTCGGCCGCTTCGTACAGGCGGGGGCCGTATTCGGGCGCGGTGGCTCCGACGAAGACGCCGGTGGCGGTGGCGCGCAGGGCGTGGGGGTCCAGTCCCGCCCGTTCGATCGTCTCCCAGGTGGTCTCCAGGAGCAGCCGCTGCTGCGGGTCCATCGCGGTCGCCTCACGCGGCGAGATCCCGAAGAAGCCGGCGTCGAACTCGGCCGCGTCGTGCAGGAATCCGCCCTCACGGACGTATGTGGTGCCGGTGTGGTCGGGGTCGGGGTCGTAGAGGGCGTCGAGGTCCCAACCGCGGTCGGCCGGGAACGCGGTGACGGCGTCCACGCCGTCGGCGACCAGGCGCCACAGGTCCTCGGGGGCGCGGACGCCGCCCGGGAAGCGGCAGCCCATGGACACGATCGCGATCGGCTCGTCGGCGGTGTGCTGGTGCTCGCGCAGGACGAGGTCGGTCGAGGGGGAGGCGTTCAGGCTCCCGGCGAGCCGTGCGGGCGTGGGGTGTTCGTAGACGGCGGTCGCCGGGAGGGCGAGTCCGGCCACGGAGTTGAGCCGGTCGCGCAGTTCGACGGCGGTGACGGAGTCGATGCCGAGTTCTTTGAAGGTCCGTTGCGCGTCGACGAGTGCCTGGTCCGGGTAGCCGAGGACGACGGCGGTGGATTGGAGGACGAGCCGCAGGGCGTCGGCGTCGTCGAGTCCGGTGGCCGGCTCGTCGGAGGTGGTGGCCGGGCCGCTGTCGGCGGGGGCCGTCGTGGTGGCCGGGGTGAGGTCCGGTGTGCCGGTGATCCAGTGACGTCGGCGCTGGAAGGCGTAGGTGGGCAGTTCGGTGCGCCTTGGTGCGAGGCCGGTGAAGACGGGGGTCCAGTCGACGTCGGCGCCGTGGGCCCACAGGGCGCCGAGGGAGGTCTGGAAGCGGGTGGCTCCGCCCTGGCCGCGGCGCAGGGTGCCGGTGACGACGGCCTGCCGGGGGCCGGTCGCGGCCTCGACGGTCTCCTGTACGGGTGTGGTGAGTACGGGGTGCGGGCTGACCTCGACGAAGGCGCCGTGGCCCGCGAGCGCCAGGGCGCGCAGGGCCGGTTCCAGGAGGACGGGGTTGCGGAGGTTGTCGTACCAGTAGTGTGCGTCGGTGGCCGCGCTGTCGATCCATTGTCCGGTGACGGTGGACAGGAAGGGCACGTCGGGGCGGAGCGGGGTGATGGCGGCGAGGAGGTCGAGCATCTCCTGGCGGACGGGTTCCACGTGCGGGGAGTGGGAGGCGTAGTCGATGCCGACGCGGCCGGCGCGGACGTTCTCGCGCTGTGCGGTGGCGAGGATGTCGGTGACGGTCTCGATGTCGGCGGAGACGACGGTGGAGGAGGGCCCGTTGAGGGCGGCGACGGTGACCCGGTCGTCCCACCGCGCGGTGAAGCGGCGGGCGGCGTCCTCGGGAAGGGCGAGCGAGACCATGCCGCTGCGGCCCTCCAGCGGGACGAGGATCTTGCTGCGCAGGGCGACCACCATGGCCGCGTCCTCCAGGCTGAGGGCTCCGGCGACGCAGGCGGCGGCGATCTCGCCCTGGGAGTGTCCGACGACCGCGGCGGGGCTGATGCCGTGCGACTGCCACAGGGCGGCCAGCGACACCATGACGGCCCACAGCACGGGCTGCACGACGTCGGAGCGGTCCAGGGGCGGGGCGTCCGCGTCGCCGCGCAGGACGGCGGCGAGGTCCCAGTCGACGTGCGGGGCCAGTGCGGTACCGCACTCGGTGAGGCGTGCGGCGAACACCGGGGAGGAGGCGAGGAGTTCGGCGGCCATGCCGGCCCACTGGCTGCCCTGGCCGGGGAAGACGAACACGGGCCGGTGGATGTCGCCGTCGAGCGGGCCGTACGGGGCCGCGGTGGTGATGCCGCTGAGCAGACCGGCGGTGTCGGAGCCCACGGCGAAGGACCGGTGGGTGAGGGGTGTGCGGGTCGTCAGCAGGGACCAGGCGGTGTCGACGGGGTCGGCGTCGGTGGCGCGGACGTGCGCGGCGAGGCCGTCGGCCTGGGCGCGCAGGGCGCCGGGGGTGGCGGCGGACAGCAGCCAGGGCACGGTGGCCGGGGCGGTCCGCGGCTGCCGGGGGGCCTGTTCGGTCGCGGGGGCTTCTTCGAGGACGAGGTGGGCGTTGGTGCCGCCCATGCCGAAGGAGGAGACCCCGGCCCGCAGGGGGGTGCCGGGCGCGGCCGGGGTCCAGTCGGTGGTCTCGCGCTGGACGCGCAGGCCGAGGCCGTCGAGGTCGATGGCGGGGTTCGGCTCGTCGTGGTGAAGGCTGGGCACCAGCCGGCGGTGGGACAGGCACAGGACGGTCTTGAGGAGTCCGGCGATGCCGGCGGCGCCTTCGAGGTGGCCGATGTTGGTCTTCACGGAGCCGACGGTCAGCGGGGTCTGCCGGCCTTCCGCGGTGCCGAGCACCGCGCCGAGGGCGGCGGCCTCGACGGGGTCGCCGACGCGGGTTCCGGTGCCGTGGAGTTCGACGTAGCCGATGCCGGCCGGGTCGGTTCCGGCACGCAGGTACGCGGCGCGCAGGACGGCGGCCTGGGCGTCGGCGTCCGGGGTGGTGATGCTGGTGCCGGTGCCGTCGTTGTTGAGGGCGCCGCCGCGGATCACGGCGTGGATGCGGTCGCCGTCGGCGAGGGCGTGTGCGAGCAGCTTCAGTACGACGATGCCGCCGCCCTCGCCGCGGACGTAGCCGTTGGCGCGGGCGTCGAAGGTGTGGCAGGTGCCGTCCGGGGAGAGGGCCCCGAACTGGGCTGCGGCCAGGGAGCTTTGCGGGCTGAGGTTGAGGTGCACTCCGCCGGCGAGGGCGAGGTCGCAGTCCCCGTGCCGCAGGCTGTCGCAGGCGAGCTGGACGGCGACCAGGGAGGACGACTGGGCGCTGTCGACGGTCATGCTGGGGCCGCTGACGCCGAGCGCGTAGGAGAGCCGGTTGGCGACGAGGGAGCGGTTGAGGCCGGTGAGGGTGTGGTGTCCGGTGCCCTGTCCGGCGTCGCGGACGACGTCGGCGTAGTCGCAGACGTCGACGCCGAGATAGACCGCGGTGGCGCGCGGGGCGGCGGTGACGGGGATCGCCGCGTGTTCCAGGGCCTCCCAGCCCAGTTCGAGGGCGAGGCGGGCCTGCGGGTCGGTGGCGTCGGCCTCGCGGGGCGAGATGCCGAAGAACGCGGCGTCGAAGTCGGCGGGTGCGCTGACGTAGCCGCCGCGCAGGGGGGCGGTGCCGCCGTGCGGGGTGGGCCAGCCGTCGGCGGGCACGCCCGCGCGGCGGTCCTCGGGGGTGTCGGTGACGGCGTTGCGGCCCGCGGTCAGCAACTCCCAGTAGGCGGCCGGATCGTCGGCGCCCGGGAGCCGGCACGCGAGGCCGACCACGGCCACGGGCTCTTGGCCCGGGACGGTGTTCGGGACGGCGGTGGGCACCGGCTCGTTCATCGATGGCACTCCAAATACCGGGGGCGGGAGGCTGGGGGTTGCTCACACATTCGCACGCGTCCCGGGGCCCTCCGGCGATCCGGGGAAGCGCTCTAGGGGAATCTCTAGCCTCGGTCTTTCGTACGGGCCGCCGACCATGTGCGGGCATGCCGAAGGCCCGCGTGTCGTTTCGGTCGGACACCGGGTGAAGGCGTGATGCCCGGCCGGGGACGCCGATGCCCCCACGCCGTGGCGGGGGGCACCTGGGCGAGCGGGCGCGGGGCTCAGCCGGCCGCGGCAACCGTGGCGTCGTACAGCGCGTCGACGATCCGGTCCACCTGGGGCGCGGTCACGATCAGCGGCGGGGCGACGGAGAGCACCGGGCCCTCGCTGCGTACGACGACCCCGGCGCCGAGGCAGGCCTGGCTCACCTGGGCGGCGCGGGCGAAGGAGTCGAACTCGACACCCGCGAGCAGGCCGACGCCCCGTACGTCGCTGACCCCGTCCAGTCCCTTGAGGCGGTCCACCAGCTGCCCGCACAGGCGCTCGCCCATGGCGGCCGCGTGGTCGATCAGCCCCTCCTCCTCGATGGTGCGCAGCGCGGTCAGGGCGACGGCGGCGCCGAGGGCGTGTCCGCTGGTCGTGTGCCCGTGGCGCAGGCCGCCGAGCATCGGGTCGCCGGCGAACACGTCGGCGACGGCCGTGGTCATGGTGACGGCGGCGAACGGCACGTATCCGGCGGCCAGTCCCTTGCCCGTGGTGATCACGTCGGGACGGATGTCCTCGCACTGGTGTGCGAACCACGCCCCGGTACGGCCGAGTCCGGTGGTCACCTCGTCGACGACGAGCAGGACCCCGTGGCGGTCGCAGATCTCCCGGACGGCGCGCAGATAGCCGGCCGGCAGCGGGCGGATGCCGCCCACCCCGAGGACCGGTTCCACGAAGAACGCGGCGACGTTCTCCGCGCCCTGCGCGACGATGGCCTCCTCCAGCGCCTCCGGGCCGGGCCGGGCGTCTGCCGCGGAGCCGGGCGTGGGGATCTGGACGAACCCCTCGGGCAGCGCCCCGCAGCCCGTCCAGGCGATCGGCGAGGCCGACATCGCGGCGGCCGCGACGGTGGTTCCGTGGTAGCCGTCGGCGAGTGAGATCACGGTGGTCCGCCGCGGCTCGCCGCGCAGTGCGTGGTACATCCGCACGATCCGGATCGCCGCCTCGGTGGCCTCCGAGCCGGAGTTGCAGAACAGGGTGCGTTCGAGGGGCTCCCCGAGCAGTTCCGCCAGCCGGGCGGCGAGCAGGACGGCGGGCTCGTTCGACGAGCCCAGAAGGGCGTACGTCATCAGCCTGCCGGCCTGCTCCTCGATCGTGGCCAGCACGCGGGGATGGCGGTAGCCGAGCGTCGCGTTGAACTGGCCGCTGCGGCCGTCCAGGTACGTGCGCCCGTAGGAGTCGGTGACCTCGCAGCCCCGGCCCTCGACCAGCACCAGCTGGTCGCCGATACCGTGCGGGGTCCAGGGGTGCAACAGGTGGCGGCGGTCGAGTTCGGCCAGTTCCTCGCCGGTGCGGGTCTGCGGTGCGGTGTCGGTCATCGGCACAACTCCAGGTATGACAGGTAGGGATCGGGGCGTACGGCGAAGGCCGGGGTCACCAGCGCACGGCGGCCGCGGCGGCGAAGTCACCGGCGTGCGCGAAGCCGGACAGCACGACGAGATCGCCCTTGTCGATCTTTCCCTCGTCGCGGGCCTGGGAGAGCGTCACCGGGATGCCCGCGCCGAAGAGGTTGCCGTACCGGTCGAAGGTGTCCGGGTGGCGTTCGGGCTTGAGGCCGAGGTCCTCCCGCCAGTTGTGCAGGAACATCCGGTTCGGCTGGTTGGTGACCAGCAGGTCGATGTCGGTGGTGGGGGTGCCGAGGCGTTCGCACAGCTCCCGGGTCACCTGGGGCACGAGCTGGTTGCCCCGCGCGACGATCTGCTTGACCTTGCTGTCGGTGAAGCCGATGTCGATCTCTCCCTCGCCGGGTTGCCAGTACTTGCGGGTGTCCACGGAGAGGGTCATGTCGTTGGCGTACTCGACACCGTGATGTGTCACCACGTCGAGGATCGGCGACTCGTCGCCCGCCTTGAGGAAACCGACGCCGCAGCCGTCCCCGGGCACCGGGGCGTGCTTGCGGCCCCTGAGCTCGGGCCGGGCGAAGAGCTGCCCGGCCGTGTTCTGCACACAGCAGATCAGGGCGGTGCGGGCCTGGCCCGAGGCGATGAGGCCGCGGCCGAGCTTCATCAGGTACACGAAGGCGGCACAGCCGCTGTTGTGCACGTCGATGATCCACTCGGGTACGGGGTCCAGCCCCAGCCGGGCCACGATGTCGGCGCCGGCTCCGGTGAACGCCCGGTCCGGGAGCGAGACGTTGGTGAGGACGACGTCCACCGGGCCGTCGCCCCGCTCGCGCCGGCGCTCCAGCATCGGCAGGGCGGCCGCGACCGCCATGTCGGTGGCGCTCTCGTCCGGCGCGGCGTGCCGCCGGGCGGCCGGCGGGCTGAACATCGCGCCCTCGGTGTCCTGGACTTCCTGATCGGTGTAGAACTCGGTGCCGACGCTGCGTTCGGGCAGATAGCTGTCCACGTCGACCAGGCTGACGGGGATCATTCGCCCGCCTCCGGCGCGGTGGCGACCGAGACCGGAAGGCCCCGGCTGCTGCGGTATTCGAGGATCCGTTTGAGGTTGTCCAGCTCGATGCGGTGGCCGGCGTAGAACAGCGGCCACAGGTCGCCCACCCAGATCCGCTCCGGGTCCGGGGACAGTTCGGGATACGGGTTCTTGTCGTAGTGGGGGTGGTGGCAGTTGGTCCAGATGACCACCGAACCCGGCTTGCCGAGCACCTGTTCGGCCGGCACGATCCGGAACAGGTAGATCATCCAGAGTTCCTCGCCCTGGTCCCAGGCGCAGTGGTAGTCGAGCGTGAGCGCCTCGCGGTTGGGCCGGAGCCGCATGAATATCCTGGTGTCCTCGGCGAGGGTGTCCCAGCCGACGTAGAGCCCCTCGGTGCCGGTCGGCCGGAACGACCGTGTGCTGACCGAGTACTCGTCCAGGCTGTTGATGTCGCTGAGGTAGGCGAAGACGTCCTCGGGCGGGCAGTCGATGTACTCCTGGATCGTGCAGAACTGCCCGTACACCTCGTCGTGCGGGTACTCGGGCCGGGTCCGGGCGGTGGCCTCGGCGATGAGCTCGGGCACGCTGTTCGTCTCGCACCGGACGAGGCCGGGGATGTCAGCCAACTGGTGTGACGCGGTCGTCATGGTGTGCTCCTGCGGGGGTGGGGCGGTCGTCGATCAGACGGAGGAACGGCACGAACGGGGGCAGCTCGTCCGGGTCGGACTGCACACAGACCAGAGCCGGGCCGGTGCGGTCGTTCGTCGTGAGGAGGGCGCGGCGCAGTTCGTCGGCCGTGGTCGCCGTGACGGCCGGGAGCGAGGGGAACATGGCCCGCGCGCCGGCCGCGATGTCGGCGGGCTTGAACGTGTTGTACGAGTAGTCGGCCTCGAAGAGGAGTTGCTCCCGGGTCACGCACATCCCGTGGGCGTTGTTGTTGAAGACGACGAAGGTGACGGGCACGTCGTGTTCGACGGCGGTGTGCACCTCCATGCCGTGTGCGTAGAAGCCCCCGTCGCCGGAGATCACATAGGTGCGCCGCCCGGTGGCGAACGCGGCCCCGATGCCGGCGCCGAAGCTGTGTCCCATGCCGCCCATGCCGAGGGCGAGGACGAAGTTCCCGTGCCGGGGCACGGTCAGGTGGTGGATGACCGCCGAGCTGGCGTTGCCGGCGTCTGACACCACGGTGGCGTCGTCGGGGAGGGCGGACTCGATGGCCCGGACCGCGTCGGTGAGCCGCACGCCGGGGGTGTCGGGGCGGGGCGCCGCCAGGTACTCCGGGCCGCCGCCCGGCAGTTCGCGGCCGATCGAGGTCCGGGGCAGTGCGCCGAGCAGGTCGTCGACGGCTCTCAGTTCGGTGCGCAGGTCGCCGTCCACGTGGACGACCGGTACGCCGTCGCGGTGCGGGCCGGTGAAGGGCGGCTCGGGGTCGTAGCAGATCAACGGCGTGTCCTGGAGGGCCGGTTCGAGTCCGGTGCGGGCCATCACCGGCAGCCGGGTGCCGACGAGCACGCATACGGCCGCCTTCTCCAGATGGCGTTGCACCGACGGGTGCCCGATCGCGCCGGCCACGCCAACGAAGCGCGGGTCACGGTTGTCGAAGGCGTCCTTGGCCTCCGGCGTCACGGCCACCGACGCGCCCAGCCGGCGGGCGAGTTCGGCGACCTCCGCGCGGAGGTCCGCGCGTCCGACGCCGTCCCCGGCGATCAGCAGGATGTCCGCCCCGCCGGTGACGGCCTCGGCCAGCAGTGCGGCCGCGGCCGTCCGGTGCGCGGCCGCGGGGGCCTGCGGCTGCGGGGTCAGCAGGCCGGCGAGGGGAGGGAGTCCGTCCGCGGGCGCCTGCTGGACGTCCTTGGGCAGCAGCAGGACGGCCGGTCCGCGGTGCGGTCCTCGGGTGGCGGCGATCGCCTCGGCGAGCAGCGCGGCGGTGTCGCCGGGAGTGTCGACCCGGGCGCAGAAACGCGAGATCGGGGCGAACAGGCGGACCGCGTCGAAGGCGCCCGCCCGGCCGCTGGAGTCCTGGAAGGCCCCGCGGCCCTCCAGCGGGCGGGGCGGCTGGCCGATCAGGGCGAGCACCGGGACGCGCGCCGCGTACGCCTCCGCGAGGCCCGGGACCAGGTTCATCGCGCCGGCCCCCGAGGTCGCCATGGCGACGCCGAGTCTGCCGGACGTGCGGTGGTACCCCTCGGCCATGGTGGCGGCGGAGAACTCGTGTTTGGCGACGACCGCCCGGACGGCTCCGTCCGAGAGGTGGGCGGCGTCGTAGAGGTCCTCGATGTTCGCGCCGCCGACTCCGAACACATGGTCAGTTCCCCGTGCCGCCAGGGAAGAGATGATGTAGTCGGCGACGCGTGGGGGACCGTTTCGCATCTTCGTCTCCTCGGGGTCGACGAGCATCCCCGCAAACGTCTCTTGTCGGCCGGGTCGGAAGGCCACAACGTAGCCCGGCTTCCGGCCACCGCACGCCCGGTCCGGGGCGGTCTGGAACATCCACTAGTGTTCCCCGCCCGCGGCGAACGCGGCGCGGCGGCCGGGGCGTGCCGGCCGCGGCGTGACGGCGGCTCATAGCCAGTGCACGGGCCTGCCGCAAGGGGCGGCGGTCTAGGCGAATGCTCGAATTCGAGCAGGCAGGCTGTGCGTGCGGCTGTCCGCTGCGCTTCCTTCGGCGTGGGGGTGCGCGCCGGCGCCCGGCCCGGTCGATCACGCACACGGTCGCACTCCCGAATCGAGAGAAGGGCGAATCGATGACTCCGACAACCGCGCCCGCGTCCGCGCGCGGCGAGGAGGCGGACACCCTGGCGGCGCTGGCGGTCTCCGCGGCGGCCGTGGACGGCGGTGTGCTGAGCGACGTGGAACTCGCGGCATGGCTGGAGGACCGGCGGCACACGCAGCCGCAGCGCGTGGAGCGGGTTCCGTTCGCGGAGCTCGACGGCTGGCGCTTCGAGCGGGACACCGGCGACCTGCGGCACGCGAGCGGCCGGTTCTTCGCGGTGCACGGGCTGCGGGTCCGCTCGGACTTCGGGCCGGTGCCGGCGTGGGACCAGCCGATCATCGACCAGCCCGAGATCGGCATCCTGGGCATCGCCGTGCGGGACTTCGGCGGCGTACCGCACCTGCTGATGCAGGCGAAGTCGGAGCCGGGCAACGTGAACGGGATGCAGCTGTCGCCGACCGTTCAGGCGACGAAGAGCAACTACCTCCGGGTGCACGGGGGTTCGGCCGTCGCGTACCTGGACTGTTTCCGCAGTCCCGGGCCGGGCGCGGTGGTGGCCGACGTCCTGCAGTCGGAGCAGGGTTCATGGTTTCTCCGCAAGAGGAACCGGAACATGATCGTGCGGGTGGGTCCGCAGGTGGAGGCGGGCGAGGACTTCGCGTGGCTGACGCTCCGCCAGGTGAACATGCTGCTGCAGCAGGACAACGTCGTGAACATGGACGCCCGTACGGTGCTGTCGTGCCTGCCGGACTGGCGGGCGGACGCCGCCGCGGTGACCGGATCGCTGCACTCGGACACCGAGGTGCGCAGTTGGATCACTCGGCGCCGGGCCGAGCACGAGGTGAGCGTGACGCCGATCGGACTCGCGCGGACCGAGGGCTGGCGCCGCGACCCGCACACGGTGTCCCACGTGGACGGACGCCACTTCAGCGTGGTGGCCGTGGACGTCATGTCGGGCCGCCGGGAAGTGGCCGCGTGGTCGCAGCCGCTCGTCGAACCGCACGGGACGGGGATCGCGGCGCTGTTCGTGCGCCGGATCGAGGGGGTGCCGCACGTGCTGCTGCGGGCACGGGCCGAGGCCGGGTTCCTGTCGGTGGTCGAGCTGGGCCCGACGGTCCAGTGCACCCTGGAGAACTACTCCCATCTGCCGCGCACGTCGTGGCCGCCGTATCTGGACGAGCTGCTGGACCGGCGCGACAAGGCCGTGTACGACGTGCTGTTGTCCGAGGAGGGCGGGCGTTTCCTCAACGCCCAGAGCCACTACGTGATCGTCGAGGTCGAGGACGAGACACCGCTGGAGTCGGAGGAGTTCCGCTGGGTGTCGCTGCGTCAGGTCGACGAACTGCTGCGGCACAGCCACAACGTGAACGTCCAGGCGCGCACGCTGATCGCCGCGCTGAGGTCGCTGTGAGCGCGCCGGCGGCGCGGCCGCTGCGTCTCGGCGCGATCGGTACCTCGTCGATCGCCTGGCGGCGGGTCCTGCCGACGGTGGCCCGGGCGCCGGAGTGGGAGCTGGTGGCCGTCGCCGGACGCACGCCGAAGAAGGCGGCCCGCTTCGCGGAGCACTTCGACTGTGCGGCCGAGGAGGATCCCGGGGCCCTGCTGGAGCGGTCCGACGTGGACGCGGTGTATGTGTCGGCCCCGACGTCCCTGCACCGTCACTGGGCCGAGCGGGCGCTGCTCGCCGGTAAGCACGTGCTGGTGGAGAAGCCGATCGGTGTCGACGCCGCCGAGGCGCGTGCCCTGTGCGCGCTGGCGGCGGAACGCGGACTGGCGTTGCGGGAGAACTTCATGTTCCTGCACCACCCGCAACACGTCGGAGTGCGTGAGCTGGTGGCCGACGGCCGCCTGGGACGGCTCGCCTCCTTCAGTGCCGCCTTCTGCATTCCGCCGCTGCCGGAGGACGACATCCGCTACGCCGCCGAGCTCGGTGGCGGCGCGCTGCTCGACGTCGGGGTGTACCCGCTGCGGGCCGCCGTGCTGCAGCTGGGCCCGGGACTCGACGTGGCCGGCGCGACACTGCGCACCCGGGCCTCGGACGGCCTCGACCTGTCGGGACAGGTGCTGCTCGCCTCGCCTTCCGGGATCCTCGCCGAGCTGGCGTTCGGCTTCGAGCACACCTACGCGTCGACGTACACGATGTGGGGCGACCGGGCACGGTTGACCGTGACCCGGGCGTTCACTCCGCCGGCCACCCACCAGCCGCTGCTCGTCATCGAGGAGCAGGATCGCGAGGAACGGAGGACGCTGCCCGCCGCCGACCAACTGGCGCTGCTGTTGCAGGAGTTCGCGCACGCCGTCCGCGCGGGCGGCGGAGATGCCGGACAGCACACTGACTCGATCGCCATGATGGAGCTGGTGGACGCCGTCCGTACGACGGCCCGGCGGATTCCGGTGCGCTGAGACTTTTGTACTTTAGGAAAAATCACGATCACGATCCGGCTAACCTGAAACCATGATGGCCAGGACAGTCAACGAGCAGACCAGAACATTCACGCAGAATGCACGGCGGGCGCAGATAGTTCAGGCGGCAATCGAAACACTCGCCGCATCCGGCTACACAAAGGCATCCTTCAGTAAGATCTCGCAGCAGGCCGAGCTCAGCAGCACGGGGATGATCTCGTACCATTTCTCCGGAAAGCCCGAGCTTTTCGCGGAAGTCGCCCGCGCCATCATCGAAAAGGCCGAAAACATAGCGGACTCACGCATGGGCGACGAGCGGACGTATCGCGGCAAGCTGAGCGCGTACATCACGTCCAGTTTCGACTTCGTCGAGCGCTACCCGATCCACACCCAGGCGCTGACCGAGGTCGTCAGGATGGTACGGGACCGCCAGATCACCGGTCTGGAGGGTATCGAACGCAGCATCATGTCCGTGGACCGGCTCATCGTTCTCCTCGAACAGGGTCGTGACGCCGGGGAGTTCGGCAGCTTCGACTGTCTCACCATGGCCTTGGCGATCCGCGGTGCCATCGACACCGTCCTGTGCCGTCATCTGTCCCACTCCGCGATGGACCTGGAGCGGTGCGCCCGTGAATTGACGGTCGTGTTCGACCGCTGCACCACGCCCGTGTAGTACCAAGATTGGCCGAAAAGCTGCACGGCCACCACTCTGGAGCACATCTCATGACCTCCCCCACACCCCGCTCTGAGTCCTCGGCGCCCGCGGCGCCACCTTCCGCGGCCTCACCCCCCACCCCATCCGAAAACCCGTCCTCACCCTGGGCTTTCGTGATCACCGTCGGCTGCGACGTGGTACTCCCCGTCGGGCTCTATTACATAATGCGCGGCGCCGGAGCTGGTGAGATCACCGCTCTGCTGCTCAGCGGATCCGCGCCCGCCCTGCACACCCTCTACTCCGCGATTCGCCATCGAAGGCTGGACGCGATCGGGGTATTCACGCTCGCGCTGCTGGTGGTGAGCGCGGTGGCTTCCCTGCTGGCCGCGGACCCACGCCTCGCCCTCGCCCGCAACGGCCTGTTCACCGGGCTGGCCGGAATCTGGCTGCTGGTCACCCTGTTCACCGCGCGCCCCTTCACCTACCAGGCGCTGCGCTCACTGCTGCCCGGGAGAAGCGAGCAACTGGAACGGACATGGGAGTCCGACGCCTCGTTCCGCCGCGTATGGCGCGGCCTGACCGCGCTGTGGGGCATCGGCCTGCTGTGCGACGCGCTGCTCCGGCTCATCATGGCCTACACCCTGCCCGTCGACACGGTGCCCGCGCTGGACGGCGCCCTGTACGCGGTGTCGTGGATCCTCCTCCAGGTGATCACGCAGGTCGTGCTCCACCGCACCCGCACGCTCGCCAAGGTCATGGGTGACCGCAGGCCGCGCGGCCCCGCCTCCGTGCCGGCCTCCCCACAGGACGACACGAACGGCTGACGAACCGCCCCACACACTGCCGAGACGACCGTGACCGGGCCGACGACGGCCCGGTCACTCGCGTATGCCGTGACGTGACGTGCCGTGACGTGCCTCGCCGCGACGGCAGGCCGCTTCGGCGTCCGTCCGCGGTGTGGCACCGGATGCCCTCGGCAAAGCCGTTGCGGATGTGGGGTTTTCCCCACACTGCCCTCCGCGAGGATGGGAGGGCCCCACCGGACGCGGCGTCGGTACCCGCCGCCCGGCCGGGGCCCGTGGTGTTCCGGATCGTTGGCCGGTGCCGCGGGCCGTCGCGGCCGGCCGGTTCGCCGCGGTGTCCGTGTGGTGCGGATCCGTTCCGTTCCGCCCGACCGTCTCCGGGCGGGACGGCCGGTTCCGCGGGATGCCGCGACAGCGGCGTCCAGGGGCCCGTCGACGCGTCGGATCACGCCACATGCGCACAGTCACTACGCGTGCCGCCAGGCACTGAACGAGGAGGTTCCCGGCCATGGACGCTGGGCTCAAGCGCGAGCTGGAGGAGAAGGTCCTCTCCGGTGAGCGGCTGTCCCGTGAGGACGGCATCGCCCTGTACGAGTCGGACGACCTGGCCTGGCTGGGCGGTCTGGCACACGAGGTGCGGACCCGCAAGAACGGTGACGTCGTCCACTTCAACGTCAACCGGCACCTCAACATGACGAACGTCTGCACCGCGTCGTGCGCCTACTGCTCGTTCCAGCGCAAGCCGGGCGAGCAGGACGCGTACACGATGCGCATCGAGGAGGCCGTCCGGCTGGCCAAGGCGATGGAGAACGAGCACCTGTCGGAACTCCACATCGTCAACGGCCTCCACCCGAACCTGCCGTGGCGCTACTACCCGCGCTCGCTGCGGGAGTTGAAGAAGGCGCTGCCGAACGTCGGTCTGAAGGCGTTCACGGCGACGGAGATCCACCACTTCGAGACGATCTCCGGTCTGACCGCGTCCGAGATCCTCGACGAGCTGATCGACGCCGGCCTCGAATCCCTCACCGGCGGCGGCGCCGAGATCTTCGACTGGGAGATCCGCCAGCACATCGTGGACCACCGCACCCACTGGGAGGACTGGTCCCGCATCCACCGGCTGGCGCACGAGAAGGGACTGAAGACCCCGTGCACCATGCTCTACGGCCACATCGAAGAGCCCCGCCACCGGGTCGACCACGTGCTGCGGCTGCGCGAGCTCCAGGACGAGACCGGCGGCTTCCAGGTCTTCATCCCGCTGCGCTACCAGCACGACTTCGTGGACATGAAGGACGGCAAGGTCCGCAACCGCCTCCAGGCGCGCACCACGATGGCGACCGGCGCGGAGGCCCTCAAGACCTTCGCGGTCTCCCGGCTGCTCTTCGACAACGTCCCCCACGTCAAGGTCTTCTGGGTCATGCACGGCGTGCAGACCGCCCAGCTCGCCCTTCAGCACGGCGCCGACGACATGGACGGCTCGGTCGTCGAGTACAAGATCACCCACGACGCCGACAACTACGGCACCCCGAACAAGCTCACCCGCGAGGACCTGCTCGACCTCATCCGCGACGCAGGCTTCCGCCCGGTCGAGCGCAACACGCGCTACGAGATCATCCGCGAGTACGACGGCCCCGACCCGGCCCGGCGCGAGTCGCCGCAGCCGATGCGCGTCTGACCCCCGGACCGGCCACCGCGGCCGGACTCCCCCCTCGTGTACGGCGTGCACGACTACCCCTGTGTGCGCGGTGCGCGCTCCGCTCGGCCCCGGGCGGCTGTGCGCGCACCGCGCGCACACCATGACGACACTGCCAGGCAGGTGTTTATGTCCCCGCAGACGACCCACGACGAGGACCTGGAAGTCTGGATCGACCAGGGCCTGTGCACCGGCGACGGAATCTGCGCCGAGTACGCGCCCGAGGTGTTCGAGCTGGACATCGACGGGCTCGCCTACGTCAAGAACGAGCAGGACGAACTGCTCCAGGAGCCGGGTTCGACGACCCGGGTCCCCCTGGAACTGCTCACCGACGTGGTCGACTCGGCCAAGAAGTGCCCCGGCGACTGCATTCACGTACGCCGCGTCTCCGATCAGGTCGAGGTGTACGGCCCCGAGGCGGACGACTGAGTCCGCCGCCTCTCCGGCGGCCGGATCCCACCGCCCCGGTGGTCCGGCCGCCGGGCCCGCTCACCTCGACACTTGGGAAGGACCCACACGCCCGATGAGTTCCACCACCGACAACCTGTGGATCCGCAGGTTCCGGCCCTCGCCCGAGGCCGCCGAGCGGCTGGTCTGCTTCCCGCACGCGGGCGGCTCGGCCAGCTTCTACCTGCCGGTCGCCGCCGCGCTCAGCCCGGACGTCGAGGTCGCCGCGATCCAGTACCCCGGCCGCCAGGACCGCAGGCACGAACCCGGGCCCGCCTCGGTGGCCGAGCTCGCCGACCAGGTCAGCGCGGCCCTCGCGGAATGGGACGACGACCGGCCGGTGACCTTCTTCGGGCACAGCATGGGCGCGGTCGTGGCCTTCGAGGTGACGCGCCGTATGGAGCGCACCGGGTCCGGCCCCGTCCGGCTGTTCGCGTCCGGGCGCCGCGCTCCGTCCCGGGTCCGGGACGAGCATGTGCACACGCTCGACGACGACGGGGTGATCGCCGAACTGCGCGCCCTGGCCGGCACCGACGCCCAGGTCCTCCAGGACGAGGAGCTGCTGCGCATGGTGCTGCCCGCGATCCGCAGCGACTACCGGGCCGTCGAGACGTACCGCAGCGCGCCCGGCGCGACGGTGCGCTGCCCCGTGACCGTCCTCACCGGCGACGCCGACCCGCGAACGTCGCTGGAGGAAGCCCGCGCCTGGAGCGAGCACACCGAGACGGAGTACGACCTGCGGGTCTTCTCCGGCGGGCACTTCTTCCTCTCGGAGCGGCCGGCCGAGGTGCTGGCCGTACTCCGCGAGCACTTCGCCGCGCCGGTCCGCACCGTCTGACCGCGCACCCCTCGTCCTTCCTCCCCTCGACCCGCTTCGGGAGTCGTGCACCGTGACCGAGCAACTCGCCCCCGACACAGCACAGCCGACGCCCGTGCGCCGGCGCCGACCCCGCGTGGGTCACATCCAGTTCCTGAACTGCCTTCCGCTGTTCTGGGGGCTGGCCCGCACCGGCTCCCTCCTCGACATGGACCTGCGCACCGACACGCCGGACGGCCTGAACGACGCACTCGCCGCCGGCGAGCTGGACATGGGGCCGATCAGCCTGCTGGAGTTCCTGCGGCACGCGGACGACCTGGTCGCCCTGCCGGACATCGCGGTCGGCAGCGACGGAGACGTCATGTCCTGCCTGATCGTCAGCCAGGTACCGCTGGAGGAGCTGGACGGGCAGCCGGTGGCGCTGGGTTCGACCAGCCGTACCTCGGTGCGTCTGGCGCAGCTGCTGCTCGCCGAGCGCGTCGGGGTGAACCCCCGCTACTTCGGGTGCCCGCCCGACCTGCGCACCATGATGTCCGAGGCCAGGGCCGCCGTGATCATCGGCGACGCCGCACTGCGCGCGGCCCTGTACGAGGCCCCCCGGATGGGTCTGCACGTACACGACCTGGGCCGCATGTGGAAGGACTGGACGGGGCTGCCCTTCGTGTTCGCCGTGTTCGCCGCGCGCCGTGACTTCCTGGCCCGCGAACCGGAGTTGGTGCGCCAGGTCCACGCCGATCTGCTGGCCTCGCGCGACCTGTCCCTGGCGGAGGTGACGAAGGTCTGCGAACAGGCTTCGCAGTGGGAGGAGTTCGACGCCGCGACGCTCCAGCGCTACTACACCACGGCCCTCGACTTCAGCCTCGGCACGGCGCAGCTCGCCGGCATCACCGAGTTCGCGCGCCTGGTCGGCGGCGGCCCCGAGGGCTTCCCGCCCGACGTCGCCGTCCGGCTGTTGGAACCCTCCGCACCCTGATCCGCCCTACGCCACCGGAAAGGCCCGGCCATCATGTCCCGACCCTCGCAGTCCCCTCTCCAGCCCGTCCTCGACCGAGCCGCCGACGGCGGACGCATCACCCCGGAGGAAGCCCTCGTCCTCTACCGCGACGCCCCGCTGCACGCGCTGGGCGCGGCCGCCGACGCCGTGCGCCGCCGCAAGTACGCCGGGACCGAGCACATCGC
>NZ_JBHJYK010000036.1:0-63144 GCF_042269865.1 Streptomyces sp. NPDC055966 | reverse complement strand
CCCTGGCGCGTCAGCTCGTCGGCCAGGTTCCGGGTCGACTTGGTCGTCCAGCGCAGCGGCGACATCGGGTCCCCGCGCATGTCCGGCTCGACCAGGGCCAGCAGCGCGGGCCGCAGCCCTGCATCCAGGTCGGCGGCCTTCTTCCGTCCGCCGCCGGGCCGGCGGACCCGCCCCAGGGGTGCTTCGCCGGCCTCCAGCTCATAGACGCCCTTGCGGACCGTCGTCTCGCTGACCTCGGCCGCCCGGGCCACGGCCCGGATCCCGCCGTGTCCCAGGAGCCGGGCCTCGGCCCCCATCAGCAGACGCTGCTGCCGCTCGTCCAGATGCGGGAACAACACCCCGAACTTCACGGTCAGTTGATCTCGAATCTCCTGCGTTATGCCCATACCACATCAACGAGCCACACCACCGGAAGCAACATGTTGATTCTCTGCGGGCCCTAAGTGCGCTGGAAACGCTCAACCTTGCTCGGTTCTGCGATCAGTTCACCATGTACGTCGTTCTCGGCGTAAGCCACGGTACGGGTGTCCAGTAGCCGCAGGAACATCAAGTCAGTGCTAGCCAGGCCGTGAAAGCTGACGCTGAACGGCAACACCTGGAGTGTGATGCTCGGGCGCTCCGACATCTCCAGCAGGTGCTCCAACTGCTCACGCCACTCGCCCCGATTGGGCAGCGGCGTCCGCAGGACCGCCTCGGACAGGATGCTGCGGAAGGACGGTGCCTCGCCTCCCTCCAGCAACTCCCGCCGCCCAGTGCGCGCTTCTACCTGCTGCTCCAGCTCGCTTCCCTTGATCCCGCCCGCCGCTAGCGCTTCACGCGCGTACGCATCGGTTTGAAGAAGCCCTGGCGGCCTGCTCACGCCGTAGTGCCAAAGGCTCACCGCCTCCGACTCCAGAATCATGTACTGCCGGTACCGCTCCTTGAACTGCGCAGGGTCCGCCACCGCCAGCTCCCACAGCGTGACCAGCAGTCCCGGTGTCCCGTAGTACTGATCCAGCGCCTGTACGACCTCGGGGCTGCCCAGCGTCCGCCCGCTCTCCATCTTCCCGAACTGCGAGGCGTCCCAGCCGACTTCCTCCGCCAGCTTCCGCAGGCTCAAGCCCCGCTCGGTCCGCAGGAGCCGCAACTCCTCGGTGAACCGCACCCTCGGCTCCTGACTGCGTCCCGTGACCACCCTTCGCTGCGGCATCGCGCTCCTCGGCTGTGGAATTTGTGGAATTTGGGTCGCCCTGCATGGAAGTTGAGCCTCTCAACAGCCCAGATGCCGTTTCTCTGCGCCATGCTCATCACGCCACCCGAACACGCAGCGTAGCGCTCCCCTCGCGCTGTGCGCAGGCGTGCGGAGAAAGGAGCCGACCCCATGAACGACATCACCCGGCCACCGAGCCCCGTCCCCGGCTGCGCCGCCTGCGCGGAGCTGGCGGGCCAACGGGAGGCCGCGCAGGCGACGTACGACCGGAGCGCAGAGGTGGACGCCAACGTCCTGCTGCGCCAGCACCAGCGCAGGGAGCACCAGGCATGACGGGACTGCCGTACGAGGAGTGCAAGCGATGGCAGGAGGAGGGGCGTACGCCCCGGGACCCGGAGTCCGTCCCGCCCGCGTACGCGGTGCCGCCCTTCCACCCGTACTTCGCCGAGCGGGCCCGGGAGCGACGGCGCCCGCGGCGATCGGTGGACGGCGCCACCGTCAGCGGCGTCCTCACCGTCCTCTGCCTGGCCACGCTGATCGTCACCGTCGTCGTCGCGGCTACGCTTCCCTCATGACCAAGAAGCTCGTGATCAAGGTGACGGCCGGGGCCGACGCGCCCGAGCGCTGTTCGCAGGCGTTCACCGTGGCGGCGGTGGCCGTGGCCAGTGGCGTCGAGGTCTCGCTGTGGCTGACCGGCGAGTCGTCCTGGTTCGCGCTGCCGGGGCGGGCGGCGGAGTTCGAGCTGCCGCACTCCGCGCCGCTGCCGGACCTGATCGAGTCGGTCCTGGCCGCCGGGCGCCTCACGCTGTGCACGCAGTGCGCGGCCCGGCGGGAGATCACCGAGAAGGACGTCATCGAGGGCGTACGGATCGCGGGCGCGCAGGTCTTCGTCCAGGAGGCCCTCGCCGACGACACCCAGGCCCTCGTGTACTGACAGGTCACTGCCGGATCACTGCCTGGGGCGCTTCTTGCCGTCCAGCTCGTCCCACCACTCGTCGGACTTCGGGTCCCCCGACGGATCGTCCCACCAACGGTCCTCGGGGCCCCGGCGGTTGGCGATCATCGCGGCGACCGGTGGAATGACCATGGCCACCACGCACATGCCGACGGCCGCCGGCACAGACCAGATCCGGACGACTCCCCAGGCCAGAACGAAAAGCCCGATACAGACGCCCATCATCGCGAAGTAGACGTGCCGCCGCCGCGCGTACATACGTCCAGAGTAGGTCGCGGGGCTCCGAGCGGCCCCTGTCACAACTGATCCACAAACTCCCGGCGCCCCCGCCCCGCAGGGTTACCGTGGCGTACGGCAGCGGACGAACGACACCGACCCCCGGGGAGAACCACCACATGCGCGCCCTGCGAATACTCCTGATCCTCGTCGTGATCCTGGGCGGGCTGTTCGTGATCGTGGACCGGGTCGCCGTGCACTTCGCCGAGGGGCAGGCCGCCGACAAGCTGAAGTCGACGGAGAACCTCGCCTCGACACCGGACGTCAGCATCGAGGGGTTCCCGTTCCTCACCCAGCTGGCGGGCGGGTCGCTGGACGACGTACAGGTCGGGATCAAGGACTACCAGGCGGCCACCGGGACCGACGGCAAGACGATCCGGATCGACGACCTGAAGGCCGACATGAAGGGCGTCTCCTTCTCCGGCGACTACAGCTCCGCCACCGCGGACAGCGCCACCGGCACCGCGACCGTCTCCTACGCCGAGCTGCTGAAGACCGCCAAGTCCCAGCCGACCGAGGTCGTACCCGGGGTCCAGGCCCAGGTCGTGGGGCTGTCCGACGGCGGCAACGGCAAGATCAAGGTCGCGATCCGCATCACCGGCTCGTTCCTGTCCATCCCGGTCGACCAGACGACGTCCGTGCTCAGCTCCGTGGCCGTCGTGAACAACAAGGTCGAGGTCCACGCCGACTCCCTGCCCAAGCTGGCCGCCGTCGCCGCCGCCGACAACCGCGTCCGCGACATCACCGACTTCAACCAGGCCATCGACCGGCTGCCCGGCGGCATCAAGCTGGACAAGGTGCAGGCCGCGCCGGACGGCGTGCAGATCAGCGTGAAGGGTTCGGACGTCAGGCTGGCAGGGTAGGGACACCCGCGGAACACCGGCGATGGACAGACTTGGTCCGACTGGCGAGACGGCCACGTCCGTACCGTAGATGCGTCACCCGCACGAGCGCCCGGAGGCCGCCGCCGCCTGCCCCGGGCGCTCTTCTCGTCCCAACATTCGGACGATCGCATCTCGCCATACGACACACCGGTGACACGCGCGCCCGGACGTCCCTACGATCGGGGCCATGAAGCGACAGGCGGATCTCACGAAGCGGCGGGCAGTGGACCTGTGCCGCGTTGCCGCCATGCTCTGTCGCCCCTTCTGAGTGGAAGTAATCCACTTCCGCATCCCTCAGCCGCCCTGCTGGTAAGGGCACCCGTGCGCCGCCCGGCCTCTTTCGGGCGCGCGCCCTCTCTACTTCTGCACGCCCCGCCGCGACTGCCCCGGAGGAGAAAGAGCATGAGCCGCAGCGACGTCCTCGTAGACGCCGACTGGGTCCAGGACAACCTGGACAACCCGAACATCGCCCTCGTGGAGGTGGACGAGGACACGTCCGCCTACGAGAAGAACCACATCAAGAACGCGATCCGCATCGACTGGACCAAGGACCTCCAGGACCCGGTCCGCCGCGACTTCATCGACCAGGCCGGCTTCGAGAAGCTGCTGTCGGAGAAGGGCATCGCCAACGACACGCTGGTGATCCTCTACGGCGGCAACAACAACTGGTTCGCGTCGTACGCCTACTGGTACTTCAAGCTCTACGGCCACGAGAACGTCAAGCTCCTCGACGGCGGCCGCAAGAAGTGGGAGCTGGACGCCCGCGAGCTGGTCGCCGGCGACGAGGTCCCCGAGCGCGCGAAGACCGACTACAAGGCCAAGGCCCAGGACACCTCGATCCGCGCCTTCCGTGACGACGTCGTCGCCGCGATCGGCTCGCAGAACCTGGTCGACGTGCGCTCGCCCGACGAGTTCAGCGGCAAGCTGCTCGCCCCGGCCCACCTGCCGCAGGAGCAGTCGCAGCGCCCGGGCCACGTGCCGAGCGCGCGCAACATCCCGTGGTCGAAGAACGCCAACGACGACGGCACCTTCAAGTCGGACGAGGAGCTCAAGGAGCTCTACGCCGAGGAGAGCGTGGACCTCGCCAAGGACACGATCGCCTACTGCCGCATCGGTGAGCGCTCGGCCCTGACCTGGTTCGTGCTGCACGAGCTGCTCGGCGTGCAGAACGTCAAGAACTACGACGGTTCCTGGACCGAGTACGGCTCCCTCGTCGGCGTGCCGATCGAGCTCGGCGCCAACAAGTAAGACATCCCCCTTCTTCTGGAGAGACGACATGTGCGGAGCGAAGGCCGGCGGCCCCGACGCCTCGACGATCAAGCCCGGTGAGACCACGATCCAGGGCCAGGTGACCCGCGACGGCGAGCCGGTGACGGGCTACGTCCGTCTGCTGGACTCGACCGGCGAGTTCACGGCCGAGGTCCCGACCTCGGCGACCGGTCAGTTCCGGTTCTACGCGGCCGAGGGCACGTGGACCCTGCGGGCGCTGGTGCCGGGCGGCTCCGCCGACCGCACGGTCGTCGTGGCGGAGAAGGGCGGGCTCGCCGAGGTCGCCATCGCGGTCTGAGCGAGCCGAGGACTCAGTGACGGCTGAGTGACGGACAGAAGGGCCGTACCCCGGGGTTGGACGCCATGGGGGTACGGCCCTTCGGTCTGCTTCCGCCTGCTCAGCCCAGCGCGCGGCCCAGGGCCCACACCACCGGGGCCGCCGCCGACAGCGGGAGTGCGACGCCGGCCGTGAAGTGCACGAAGCGGGACGGGTAGTCGTAGCTGGCGACGCGGTGACCGATCAGCGCGCAGGCCGCTGCCGCCGCGCCCAGGGCGGCGCCCTGCGTGCCGAAGTGGGTCATCTGGCCCACCGCGATGCCCGCGCCCGCGGCCGCCAGCAGGGAGACCACGACCGAGACCGGGGTCGGCAGGGGCAGCGCGCGGGCCAGGACCGCGACCGCCACCGCCGCCGCGCCGACCGACACCGCGTGCGTGTCGGCGCCCAGGTAGCCGGTGGCGAGGACGGTCAGCGACGCCGAGGCGACCGTCGCCATCAGGCCGTACATCCGCTCGTCCGGCGAGGCGTGCGAGCGCAGCTGGAGGACCAGGGACAGCAGGACCCAGACGCCGAGGGGGCCGAGGATCGCGGCGGGCGCGTTGTCGCGGCCCGCGACCAGGACCGCCGCGTCGGCCGTCAGGCCGCCCGCGAAGGCCAGCGCGATGCCCTGCCGGGCGGGCCACATGCCGTTCAGCCGGAACCAGCCCGCCGCCGTCACGGCCTGGAGCACGACCAGCGGGACGACCAGGGCGTACGAGGCGATCGGTGCCGTCGCGGCCAGGAGCAGGCCGAGGACGGCGGTCAGCAGCGCCGGCTGCATGCCGGGCTCGATGACCGGCGAACGGCCCTCCAGGCGCGCCCGCTGGGCGTCCGTGATCCGGGCGTTCCCGCCGAGCGTGGCCGGGCCGTACTCCGGCTCCCCCTCCTCCTGCGCCTCCGGCTCGGCCGCGGGCGCGGCCTTCGGCTCGGGCTCGGGTACCGGCTGCGGCTGGGGCTGCGGCTGTGCGTACGGACCGGAGTACGCCGGCTGCTGGTACTGCTGCTGATAGGGCTGGGGCTGGGGCTGCTGGTACGGCTGCGCCGGCGGGTACGTGTGCGCGTGCGTCTGCGTGTCCCACGTCTGGCCCTGCCACTGCTGGGTCGACTGGGGGTCGTAGCCCGACTGGTGGCCGTACTGGTCGTACGGGCCGTACTGGTCGTGGGCCTGCCACTGCTGCTCTTGCTGCTGTGGTTGCTGTTGCTGCTGGTACGGGTCGTAGGGCCCGTACCCCTCATGCGGCTGGTCGCTCATCGCGCCTCATCCTCCTGCGAACGGCGGGAGCACTTCGACCGTGCCGCCCTCGGCCAGCCGTACCGTCTCATGCGCGCGGGTCCCGACGGGGTCACCGTCTATGAGGAAGGAGCATCGCTGGAGCACACGCGACAGCTCACCGGGGTGCCGCGCGCGCACGGCGGCCAGCGCGTCGGCCAGCGTGTCCGCGTCGTACGGCTCCTCGGGGACGCCGGACGCGGCCTTGGCGGCGGCCCAGTAGCGCACCGTGACCTTGGGCATCTCGTTCCTCAATCGACGGCAGGAAAGAAATAAGAGTGCCCTCAGGCTAGCCCGCCGCGCCGACAGCCCAGTCCGCGATCCGGGCCAGCAGCGCGTCGTCCGCCGCGTGCTCGGCGTGGCCCATACCGGGCTCCACCCAGAGTTCCCCGTGGTCACCGGCCGCCTCGGCGAGCATCCGGGGGTGGTCGAGGGGGAAATAGCCGTCCTGGTCGCCGTGGACGACGAGGAGGGGCGTCGGGGCGATTCCCGGGACCGACTCCACCGGGGACAGCGGGACCGGGTCCCAGTCGCGGTGGTGGATGCGGGTGCGCAGGCCGTAGCGGCCGACCAGGCGGCCCTCGGGGCGGGTCACCAGCCAGTGCAGCCGGCGCATGGGGGCGGTGCCGCGGTAGTACCAGCGGGCGGGGGCGCTGACCGCGACGACCGCGTCGGCCGTGCGCGGGTACAGGGCCGCGTGGCGCAGCACGACCGAGCCGCCCATGGAGAAGCCGACGGTCACCACGCGCGCGTGCCCGAGGGAGCGGGCCCTCTCGACGGCGGCGGCGACGTCGAGCACCTCCTTGTCGCCGACCGTGGAGCGGCCGCCGGAGCGTCCGTGGCCGCGGAAGGAGAAGGTGAGGACCGCGCCGTAACGCGCGAGCACGCCCGCCACCCTTCGTACGTGCGGCCGGTCCACGTCCCCGGTGAACCCGTGGGCGATCACGAACACGAGGTCACGGACGGGCGTACCCGAGGTGTCGGGAAGGGATTCCGGGCTTTCGTATACGAAGGCGCCCGGATCGTATACGGAATCGACCGGAATTCCGTCGGCCGTGCGCAGGAACGTCCGGAAAGCTTCCTGTCTGGGCGTCTCGGGATTCGGACGAACGGTGGAATGCGCCACTTGACCTGCCGAACGGTTCCTCATGTGGGCTATTCTGCTGGGCAGAGGACTCGGGCAGCGAAGCCCCCGGGTCCTTTTGTGCTTTCGGAAGCGTTGTATACGAAACGGGAAACCCCAGGTGGCCCGTGGCCGTGTACGGGGCCTTCGGGATCGCAGAGCAGTGCCCGTCCGCACAGTCCTCGCGGGGACCCGAGGAGGAACCAGACGTATGAGTTCTCTGCTGCTCCTGACCAACGCCCTCCAGCCCTCGACGGAGGTGCTGCCCGCACTCGGCCTGCTGCTGCACAACGTGCGGGTCGCCCCGGCGGAGGGCCCCGCCCTGGTCGACACCCCGGGCGCCGACGTCATCCTCGTCGACGGCCGCCGCGACCTGCCGCAGGTGCGCAGCCTGTGCCAGCTGCTGCGGTCCACCGGCCCCGGCTGTCCGCTGATCCTCGTCGTCACCGAGGGCGGGCTCGCCGCCGTCACCGCCGACTGGGGCATCGACGACGTCCTGCTCGACACCGCCGGCCCCGCGGAGGTGGAGGCGCGGCTGCGGCTCGCGACGGGGCGCCAGCAGATCGTGGGCGACGACTCCCCCATGGAGATCCGCAACGGCGATCTCTCCGTGGACGAGGCCACGTACTCCGCCAAGCTCAAGGGGCGGGTGCTCGACCTCACCTTCAAGGAGTTCGAGCTGCTGAAATACCTCGCCCAGCACCCGGGCCGCGTCTTCACCCGCGCCCAGCTGCTCCAGGAGGTCTGGGGCTACGACTACTTCGGCGGCACCCGCACGGTCGACGTGCACGTACGGCGGCTGCGCGCCAAGCTCGGCCCGGAGCACGAGTCGCTGATCGGCACCGTGCGCAACGTCGGCTACCGGTTCGTCACCCCGGAGAAGGTCGACCGCGCCGCCGAGAAGGCGGCCGAGGAGGCCAAGGCCAAGGCCGAACAGGCAAAGGCGGAGGATCCGGACAAGACGGCCGAGGCGGCCGTCCGGGACGGCGCCGACGTCCACGCCGACGTGTAGTCCCCGCGCCTCGGGGGCACCATCCGAGCACTGATACGCCCTGCCCAGAGTGGGTCCATCCGCGTAGACTCCGCGCGTGGCCAAGGTGACTCGGGATGATGTGGCGCGGCTGGCGGGGACGTCCACCGCCGTGGTCAGCTATGTCATCAACAACGGACCCCGGCCGGTCGCCCCGGCCACGCGCGAGCGTGTCCTCGCGGCGATCAAGGAGCTGGGGTACCGGCCCGACCGGGTCGCCCAGGCCATGGCGTCGCGCCGCACCGACCTCATAGGCCTGATCATCCCGGACGCCCGCCAGCCGTTCTTCGGCGAGATGGCGCACGCGGTCGAGCAGGCCGCCTCCGAGCGCGGAAAGATGGTCCTCGTCGGCAACACCGACTACATCGGCGAGCGCGAGGTCCACTATCTGCGCGCCTTCCTGGGCATGCGTGTTTCCGGCCTGATTCTGGTGAGTCACGCGCTGAACGACCTGGCCGCCGCCGAGATCGACGCCTGGGACGCCCGGGTGGTGCTGCTGCACGAGCGGCCCGAGGCCATCGACGACGTCGCCGTGGTCACCGACGACCTGGGCGGCGCCCAGCTCGCCGTACGCCACCTGCTGGAGCACGGGCACGACTACGTCGCCTGTCTGGGCGGTACGGCGGAGACGCCGGCCGTCGGCGACCCGGTCTCCGACCACGTCGAGGGCTGGAGGCGGGCCATGGCCGAGGCGGGCCTGAGCACCGAGGACCGGCTGTTCGAGGCTCCGTACAACCGCTACGACGCCTACCGGGTGGCCCTGGAGGTCCTGTCCGGGCCCCGCCGGCCGCCCGCGATCTTCTGCTCCACCGACGACCAGGCGATCGGCCTGCTGCGGGCCGCGCGCGAGCTGCGCATCGACGTGCCCGGCGAGCTGGCGGTGGCCGGGTTCGACGACATCAAGGAGGCCGCGCTCACCGACCCGCCGCTGACCACGGTCGCCTCGGACCGCTCGGCGATGGCCCGGGCGGCGGTCGACCTGGTCCTGGACGACGGACTCAGGGTGGCGGGCTCGCGCCGGGAGCGGCTGAAGACGTTCCCGTCGCGGCTGGTGGTGCGCACGAGCTGCGGCTGCCAGTAGCCCCGCTGGTTCTTTATATCGGGCAAACGAGGTTCTGCCGGGCTTCTCAGCAAGCACTCAGGAAGCTCTCACGTTCGCGGGGGACTCTCTATGACATGACCGAGAGCCAGGGCAACGACGCGCAGCAGTACCCGCAGCAGCACTACTACTCCGCTCCTGCGGACCACTCCGCTTCCGTGAACCCCGAGTGGCCGCCCCCGCCGCCGTACCAGCCGGGCGAAGACAGGAAGCAGCGCAGCCGCGGCCCGGTCGCCCTCCTCGCGGCGGTCGCGATCGTCGCGGCGGCCGTCGGCGGCGGCACCGCCTACGCCTTCCAGGAGCTGACCGGCAAGGACACGGTCGCCTCCAGCGGCACGGCCACCAACGTGGTGCCCTCCAGCAAGCGCGGTGACGTCGCCGCCATCGCCTCCGCGGTCAGCCCGAGCGTGGTCGAGATCAACGCGACCCTCGACAGCGGCTCCTCCACCGGCTCCGGCGTGGTCATCACGTCGAACGGCGAGATAGTCACCAACAACCACGTCATCTCCGGCGCGCAGTCCATCAAGGTGCGCACCAGCGACGGCAGCAGATACACCGCCCGGGTCGTCGGCACCGACAGCTCCAAGGACCTGGCGCTGCTCAAGCTCCAGGGCGCCTCGGGCCTGAAGACGGCCTCGCTCGGCGACTCCAGCGGCGTCCAGGTCGGCGACACGGTCGTCGCGATCGGCTCCCCCGAGGGCCTGACCGGCACCGTGACCAGCGGCATCGTCTCCGCCCTGAACCGGGACGTCACCGTCTCCACCGACGAGAACCAGGGCCAGAACCAGGGCGGCGACGGAAACTGGCCGTTCCAGTTCGGCGGCCGCCAGTTCAACGGCGACACCGGCTCGTCCACGACGACGTACAAGGCCATCCAGACCGACGCGTCCCTCAACCCCGGCAACTCCGGCGGTGCGCTGATCGACGCGAGCGGCAACATCATCGGCATCAACTCCGCGATGTACTCGTCGAGCCAGCAGTCCTCGTCGTCCTCCGACGCCGGCAGCATCGGCCTCGGCTTCGCGATCCCGATCAACACCGTCAAGTCCGACCTGGCCAAGCTCCGGTCGGGCGCCACCGGCTAACAGCTCCACCAGCTCCGAGCACCGGCACGTCAGCAGGGAGTACGTCATGATCACGCATGTCTCGCACGCGCACCAGATCACCGGCCGCCACGCCGCCGACATCACCCTGGCGCTCACCATCGCCCGCGATCTGCACCTGCCGATCCCCAAGCCCCGCGCCCCGGAGGTCGTCGTGACACCGGTCCCCGAGCTGATGGGCCTGCGTACCTCCGCCGTCCGCACCCACCGCCGCAAGGTCCCGCTGAACCGCCTGACCGCGGTGCGGGCCTGAACGTGGCACGCTGAGAGACAGCCCCCGTCCGGACAGGACCCGTACCCCGAGGAACCGCGAGCGATGAGCCCCGCCGAAGGCGACCGTGACCCCCAGCGCATCCTGATCGTCGACGACGAGCCGGCGGTACGCGAGGCGCTGCAGCGCAGCCTCGCGTTCGACGGGTACGACACGGAGGTGGCCGTCGACGGCGCGGACGCGCTGGAGAAGGCCACCGCCTACAAGCCCGACCTGGTCGTCCTCGACATCCAGATGCCGCGCATGGACGGCCTGACCGCGGCCCGCCGCATCCGCGGCGCGGGCGACACGACCCCGATCCTCATGCTCACCGCCCGGGACACCGTCGGCGACCGGGTGACCGGCCTGGACGCCGGTGCCGACGACTACCTCGTCAAGCCCTTCGAGCTGGACGAGCTCTTCGCCCGCATCCGCGCCCTGCTGCGCCGCAGCTCGTACGCGGCCGCGGTGTCACCCGACATCCAGGAGGACGAGGCGCTCACCTTCGGCGACCTGCGCATGGACCTCGCGACCCGCGAGGTCACGCGGGGCGGCCGCCAGGTCGAACTGACCCGCACGGAGTTCACCCTCCTGGAGATGTTCATGGCGCACCCGCGCCAGGTCCTCACCCGCGAACAGATCCTGAAGGCGGTCTGGGGCTTCGACTTCGAGCCCTCGTCCAACTCCCTCGACGTCTACGTCATGTACCTGCGCCGCAAGACCGAGGCGGGCGGCGAGCCGCGCCTGGTGCACACGGTCCGGGGCGTGGGGTACGTGCTCCGCCAGGGCGGCGCCGAGTGAGGAGGCTGGTCCGCCGGTACCGGGCTCTGCCCATCCGGGCCCGGCTGGCGATGCTGGTCGCGGCGGCGGTGGCGTTCGCGGTGGCGGCGGTGTCGGTGACGTGCTGGTTCATCGTGCAGGGGAAGCTGTACTCGCAGCTGGACGACGACCTGCAGAAGTCGTTGCGCGGCACGTCGCAGTTCGAGCAGCTCCAGTTCACGCTCAACAACTGCACGGACACTCCCGCCACCAACACGATCCTCCAGGACCGGTACTCCCAGGTGGTCACCGAGCAGGGCAAGGTCTGCCTCATCGCGGGCGCATCGGGCAGGATCAAGGTCACCGAGGCCGACAAGAACGAGATCAGGAACCTCGACACCGGCAACATCTACTTCCGCAACGGAGTGGACGAGCAGGGCAACGAGCTGCGCGTGCTCACCCGCCCCCTGCTGCCCACGTCGACGTCGAGCGGGACCCGTGGTCCGAACGTGGGCGTGCTGGTCGCCGTACCGCTGCGGAACACCGAGAAGACCCTCAACGACCTCGCGCTCGTCCTGCTCCTCGTCTCCGGCATAGGAGTGATCGGCGCGGGCGCCGCCGGACTGGCCGTCGCCCGGGCCGGCCTGCGCCCGGTCGACAAGCTGACCGAGGCCGTGGAGCACGTGGCCCGGACCGAGGACCTGACGATCCGCATCCCCGTGGAGGACGACAGCGAGGACGAGGTGGCCCGGCTGTCCCGCTCCTTCAACTCGATGACCGCCTCGCTGGCCAGCTCCCGCGAGCTCCAGCAGCAGCTGATCGCCGACGCCGGCCATGAACTGCGCACGCCGTTGACCTCGTTGCGCACCAACATCGAACTGCTCACCCGCAGCGAGGAGACCGGCCGCCCGATCCCGCCGGCGGACCGCAGGGCCCTGCTCGCCTCGGTGAAGGCCCAGATGACCGAACTGGCCTCGCTGATCGGCGACCTGCAGGAGCTGTCCCGCTCGGAGGGCCAGCACGGCGAACGCGTCCAGGTCGTACCGCTGCTGGACACCGTCGAGGCGGCCCTGCGCCGGGCGCGGCTGCGCGGGCCGGAGCTGACGATCACGGCGGACCTGAAGCCCTGGTACGTCCGCGCCGAACCCTCCGCGCTGGAACGGGCCGTCGTCAACATCCTGGACAACGCGGTCAAGTTCAGCCCCGAGGGCGGCACGGTCGAGGTGCGGCTGGCCGACGGCGAGCTGACCGTCCGCGACCACGGCCCCGGCATTCCCGCGGACGAACTCCCGCACGTCTTCGACCGCTTCTGGCGCTCCCCCGGCGCCCGCGCCCTGCCCGGATCGGGCCTCGGCCTGTCCATCGTGGCCCGCACGGTCCAGCAGGCGGGCGGCCAGGTCATCCTGGCCCACGCGGAAGGCGGCGGCACGGTGGCGACGGTACGGCTGCCGGGGGCACCTACGCCGCCGCCGGAACCAACGGCGTGATTCTCCGGCGGACTCTCCCGAAAGAGGACCCTCCGAACGAGTCCTTCACGACGCACACCCACATCTCAACGGTTGCCGGGCTGCTCAACCCCCGGGTCGATGCAGACCGTCCGTCATTCAGGTGTGCGACGAGGCTATAGCCGTCGGCCAGGACATCGTGCGCAATCAGCTTGTCACCGTCGGCAATCCCGGCCGGGGCGAGGGCCGCCATCACGGGGCCCAAGCGGAAGTAGCCGCACAGCGGCTCCGTAGGGTGGGGTCCATGCCGGAAGACTCCCCTCTGATACGCAGCCTGCGTGCGGCCGTTGCCGCCGCGCCGCGTGATGTACCGCTCCGCCTGCACCTGGCCGAACTCCTCCTGGACGAGGGGCAGTCGGAGGCTGCCGTCGCCGAGGTGGCCGTCGCGCTCCAGAACGCGCCGGGGGACGAACAGGCGCGGCGGCTCATGGCGCGGGCCATGGGGGCCCCGGAGCAGCAAGAACAGCAACAGCAGCTCCCGCAGGCGCCCTCCGTTCGCTCCGGTTTCGACTGGCGGGCTGCCGAGGAGCAGGTCGGGGATGTCGTGCCGCCGCGGTTCGTGGAAGGGAAACCGGAGGCCGAGGAGCCGTTGCGGGCGGACGGGCAGGGGGATCCGGGGGACGTCGACGCCTGGGACGTCGAGCGGCCGGGAGGTGTGCGGCTCGCCGACGTCGGGGGGATGCGGGAGGTCAAGGAGCGGTTGGAGGCCGCCTTCCTGGCGCCCCTGCGCAATCCCGAGCTGCGGAAGCTGTACGGGAAGAGCCTGCGCGGCGGGTTGCTGCTGTACGGGCCCCCGGGGTGCGGGAAGACCTTCATCGCGCGGGCCGTCGCCGGAGAGCTCGGGGCGTCCTTCCTGTCCGTGTCGGTCAACGACGTGCTCGACATGTGGACCGGCAACTCCGAGCGCAACATGCACGAGATCTTCCAGACGGCCCGGCGGCAGGCCCCCTGTGTCGTCTTCCTCGACGAACTGGACGCGCTCGGCGGCAAGCGCAGCCGTACCCTCCACGGCGGCATGCGCAACACCGTCAACCAGCTGCTGACCGAGTTGGACGGGGTCGAATCCGCCGCCAACGAGGGCGTGTTCGTGCTCGCCGCCACCAATGTGCCCTGGGACGTCGACAACGCCCTGCGCCGGCCCGGGCGGCTGGACCGGACGCTGCTCGTCCTGCCTCCCGACGGACCCGCCCGTGAGGCGATCCTCCGCTACCACCTGCGGGAACGGCCGGTCGAGAACATCGACCTGGCCAAGCTCGCCAAGGTCACCGACGGGCTCTCCGGCGCCGATCTGGCCCATGTCTGCGAGGCGGCCTCCGAGCGCGCGCTGCTCGACTCCGCCCGGACCGGGACCGTGCGGATGATCGGGATGAAGGACCTGCTGGCCGCCGCGAAGGAGGTCGTGCCGTCCACCGAGCCGTGGTTCGCCGCCGCCCGCAACGTGGCCATGTTCGCCAACGAGGGCGGGATGTACGACGACCTCGTCACCTATCTGAAGAAGCGGCGGAAGCTGTGAGCGCCACCGGTACGCATCCGGCCCTGGAGCGGGCCGACGCGCTGCACGAGCTGGGCCGCCACGACGAGGCGAAGGCCCTGCTCGGGCGACGGCTCGCGGAGGATCCCGAGGACGTCGGCGCCTGGGTCCGGCTCGCCCGCTGCCTGGGCGCGCAGGACGAGAAGGCCGAGGCCCTGGAGGCGACCGAGCGGGCGCTGGCCATCGCCCCGGAGCACATCGGCGCGCTCCTCCAGCACGCGCGCGCCCTCCAGTCCAACGCCCGCATCGTGGACGCCGAGGCCCCCCTGCGCGAGGTCATCCGCCTGGCCCCCGACTACTGGTACGGCTACGCGCTGCTCGGGCACTGGCTGTGGCGCATACGCACCCTGCGGCTCGGCCACGCGGGCGGCCCGGTCACCCAGGAGGCCACGACCGCCTTCCAGCGCGAGTCGGACGAACTGGCGCTCACCGCCGTGCGGTTGGCACCCGAGGAGGTCTTCCCGTACGAGGTCCGCTGGAGCATCGCGGACATCGGCGGCGACCGGGCTCTCGCCGACGAGATGGTCCGGGAGATCCTGCGGCGCGATCCCCAGCACCCGCAGGCCCTCGCCCGGCAGACCGAGCAGGCCGCCACCGCGCCGGGCGTCAAGGCCGCCGAGGCCGCCGCGCTCTACGCCGACGCGCTCGCCGTCACCCCGGATTCCGCGGCCCTTCAGCAGGGCCTGGACCACGCGACGTACCGGCTGCTGCGCGGGGTGCGTCTGATCGCCGTGCTCAGCCTGGGATTCGCCGCCACGATGCTCGACCTGTGGACCAAGGAGGGGCAGGCCCCGCGCGAGCTGCCCGTCCCGCTCGGGCAACAGCTGTGGTACTTCGTACCCATCGGCGCCCTGTGGACCGTCGGAGCCCTGCTGCGCTACCGACGGCTGCGCACGGGCGTCCGGTACAACCTCCGGTCCGTGCTCCGGCGCCGCCGCTGGCCCCGCATCGTGCTCGGCCAGGCCGCCTGGGCCGTGCTGTGCGCGCTGCTGGTCAGCCAGGTGCCGTGGGCCGAGCGGGGCGTGCCGCGGATCGTGTTCTGGGCGGGCCTGATGCCGACGCTCCTGACCATCCCGTTCGACCGGAAGAAGACCAACTGAACACGGTCACCGCCTGAGGATCATCGTGTCCTGCGGCGTCGGTGCCTCGACGGCCGTCTCCGGCAGCGGGGCCGCCAGCCGGGCGTACGCGCCGCCCCGGGCGAGGAGTTCCGCGTGCGTTCCCGTCTCCACCAGCCGGCCGTGCTCGACGACCAGGATGCGGTCGGCGTCGGGGGCGAGCGACAGGTCGTGGGTGATCATGATCGTCGTACGGCCGGACATCAGGCGGCGCAGGGGCCGCACCACCTGGCGGGCGGCCACCGCGTCCAGGCCCGCCGTCGGCTCGTCCAGGACGAGGACCGGCGAGGCGCGCAGCATCGCGCGGGCGATGGCGATCCGCTGGAGCTGGCCGCCGGAGAGGGCGGCGGTGCCGGGGGCGATGCGGGTGTCGTAGCCGTCGGGAAGCGCGGTGACGAAGTCGTGGGCCGCCGCGCTCCTCGCCGCCCGTTCGATCTCGGCGTCCGTCGCGCCGGGGCGGCCGCAGGCGATGTTCTCGCGGATGGTGCCGTTCAGGATCAGCGTCTGCTGCGGGAGCAGGGTGATCTGCTCGCGGAGGAAGCGGAGGGGGACGTCGGTGAGGGGCACGCCGTCGAGGGTGATCGCGCCGGCCGTGGGGTCGTAGAAGCGGGTGAGGAGGGCGGCGAGGGTGGACTTTCCGGCACCGCTCGGGCCCGTGACGACCACCAACTCGCCGGGCTCGGCGGTGAGTTCGATGTCGCGGAGGCAGGAGCGGACGGCGTCGGGGTAGCGGAAGGAGACCCGGTGGAAGGCGAGCCGGCCGCGCACCGGCCAGGCCGGGACGGGGCGCGCGGGGTCGGTGACGGCGGGCTCGGCGTCGAGGATCTCGCCGATGCGGCGGGCGCCGGCGGTGGCCGCGGTGACCGTGAGGCCGAGCTGCCCGAGGCTGCGGATCGGCGGGTAGAGGTAGCCGAGGAAGGCGGCGAAGGCGAGGAGCTGTCCCAGGGTCATACGGCCCGCCGAGATCTCCCAGACGCCGAGGCCGATGACCGCGATCACGCACAGCGTCTCGACGATCTCGACGCACTGCTCGTACATCTCGCTCAGCCGCGCCCCGCGCACGCTCGCCCGCATCCAGGCGCGGGCCTCACGCTCCAGCCGCCGCTCCTCGTCGCGCTGCCGGTTGTACGCCTGGGTGAGCACGACGTTGCCGAGCGACTCCTCCACCACCGAGGTGATCGCGCCGTCCGCGACCCGCTCGGCGCGCGAGGCCTCGCCGATCCGGCCGGAGAAGCGGCGGGCGGCGAGCAGGAACAGGGGCGCGAGGACGAAGGTGGCCAGCGCCAGGTCCCAGCGCAGCCAGAACGCGGCGGTGGCGTAGAAGACGGCCGAGAACCCCGCGGACACCGCTCCCACGACGCCGGACAGCACCAGCTGCTCGATGGACTCGACGTCTCCGGTGAGCCGTTCGACCAGGTCGCCCTGGCGATGACGCTGGAAGAAGTGCGGGGGCAGGTCCTGGACGTGCCGGAAGACGGACGCGCGCAGGCGCAGGACGAATCTCTCGGCGGTCCGGGTGGCCAGGGAGTTGCCCGGATAACCGGCGAGCGCGGCGAGCGCGGCCACGCCCAGCCAGGCGCCGGCCGGACCCCAGAAGGCGGCGAGCGAACCGGCCTTCAATGCGTGGTCGGTGAGCTGCGCGAACAGCAGGATCGCGGCGGTCTCGGCGAGCGCGGCCACGACCACGCACGCGACGATCGCCGCGAGCCATCCGCGGTCCCCGCGGGTCAGCGGCCAGAACCGGCGGAAGGCCTCACGCGCTTCCCTCAGCATCGGCGGATCCTTTCCACAGCTGTGGACATGGCTGACACAGCTGAGGCAGCTGACACGGCCGAGGCGGGGCCACCGGTGCGACCACGCGGTGACCGGTGACCCCGCCTCACGACGGACTGACTCAGGCCTTGTCCCGGCCCTTGTCCCAGCGCATGCCCCAGCGCTTGTCTCAGCGCTTGTCGCCGATCGGGCGGCGGCGCGGCTCGGGCTTCTTCGGCGCCGGCTTCTTCCGCTCGGGGCCGGGCTTGCAGTGCTTCCTGACGGGAGCGAGCTTGTGGAAAGACATGGAATTTCCCTTTCTTTTTCCTGTGCCGTCCGGGAATTACTTGTGGCCGACCGGGCGCTTGGGCTCGTGCCTCTTCGGCTGGTGCCTGCGGGGCTGCGGCTTCGGCTCCGGGGCGGGCTTGCGGGTCTTCTTCACCGGGACGATCTTGTGGAAGCTCACGACTGTGACCTCTCTCTTCGTTGCCGTCTTGCTGCCGTCAGCGCCTTTCGCTTTCGACATGGAAAACATTACGGGATTCGCGAGCCAGGAAAAGCCGATTCCGATGAGACCTGAATGAAATACCCCTGTGCGCAATTCACAGGGGAATTCTGGAACCGCAGCGGTGTTCACACAGGTTTTATGGCGCGTGTCGAACGTTCTGCCGCACGGCGGCGACCCCCGCCCCGTACCCTCGTACCCATGAGCAGCGACGACACCGTACGAGCCTTCCCAACCCGCTCCATCGAGACCTACTCCGCGCTCACCCCGGACCAGGCCGAGGCCGTGCTCGACCTGCTGGCCGAGGCCGTCCGGGCCGACGGGCAGCAGCCGGTGTCCGAGCAGGGGCGGCTGCAACTGCGCGGGGGCACCCGGGAGGGCGTCTCGCATCTGCTGCTGACCGTCGACGGTGAACTCGTGGGCTACGCCCAGCTGGAGGACACCGACCCGGTGGAGGCGCCGGCCGCCGAACTCGTCGTCCACCCCGTCCACCGCGGGCACGGGCACGGCCGGGCGCTCGGCTCCGCCCTGCTCGGCGCGTCCGGCAAGCGGCTGCGGGTGTGGGCGCACGGCGGACATCCCGCCGCCCGGCACCTGGCCCAGGTGCTCGGCCTGACCCTGTTCCGTGAACTGCGTCAGATGCGGCGGCCGTTGAGCGGCCTGGAACTGCCCGACCCGAAGCTGCCGGAGGGCGTGAGCGTGCGCGCCTTCGTGCCGGGCAAGGACGACACCGCCTGGCTCACGGTCAACGCGGCCGCCTTCGCCCACCACCCCGAGCAGGGATCGCTCACCCAGCGGGACCTCGACGACCGCAAGGCCGAGCCGTGGTTCGACCCGGCCGGCTTCTTCCTCGCCGAGCGGAGCGGCGAGCTGGTCGGCTTCCACTGGACCAAGGTGCACGCGGAGGAGCAGCTCGGCGAGGTGTACGTCCTCGGCGTGCGGCCCGGCGAACAGGGCGGCGGCCTCGGCAAGGCCCTCACCACGATCGGCCTGCGCCACCTGGCCGCACAGGGCCTGCCGACGGCGATGCTCTACGTCGACGCCGACAACCAGGCGGCCGTGTCCGTGTACGAACGCCTGGGCTTCACGACGTACGAGACGGACCTGATGTACCGGACGGAGACGTGACCGAGAGCTCCCCGGCGGGCGGACGCACGAGCGGCACCGACCACCGCCCTCATCGGTGACCGACCACCTGACGTGAGCCTCGGCGGCGGGTGCCCACCTGCCGGGCGCCTCGGCGCCAGGTGGCCACCAGCCGGACCTCCGAGCGGACACCGCCTACCGGGTGGAGCCCTGGGCGGGGGGCCACCCACCGGAGGCCTGGGCGGCGCGGGCCACCCACCAGAGGCCCGAGCGGGAGCCGGCAGTTACGCGGAGGCGTGCGGCACCGGCCCGGCAGGACCGGCCGAGACACGAGCCGCAGCCGACACCCTCGACACCGGACGACCACCAGCCGCAGGCCTCGGCGGCGGGGGCCACCCGGGGCCGGCGGTCACGCGGGGGTGTGGGGGGTGGCTCGGTTGGAGTGGCGGGGGCGTGGTTCGTGGAGTGAGGCTGTCCAGAGTGCCGCCGCGGCCGTCAGGAGCCATGCCCAGCGTTCGTGTCCCGCGGCCCATCCGGGGTCGGTCGGTGAGACGAACAGCGCCCAGTGGTCGGGCAGCAGCAGGGGGGCGAGGACGGCGGTCGCGAGCAGCGCGGTGGCGACCGGCCGGCCGGGCTCGGGGGCGTCGCCGTAGCGCACGGCGACGGCGGCCCCGGCGAGGGCGAGGAGGAAGGCGGTGCCCGCCTCCAGGGTGAGGTCCCCGGCCGGGGGCCGGTCCGCGCCGGGCACGAGGAGCAGGACGGCCACCCACCACAGCCCTGCGACGGGCGTCACGAGCGCGGCCCGCAGCAGCGTGCGCACCGCCCGCCGGACGGGTACCGGGGTCGTGGTGTGCCGGGCGGGGTCGTCCAGCAGGAACGCGACCCCGAGGGCGAGGGCGAGACCGGCGCCCCGCAGGAGGTACAGGGTCTCCACCGGCCCGGCCCCCGCCGCCCGGCCGGCCCCGACCACCAGCAGCCCCACCGCCGCGGCCGCACCGAGCGTCCGCCAGGGCAGGGTGCGCCAGAGGGGGACGACCAGGGCCGCGGCGACCCGCGCACCCGGCAGTGCCCGGATCGGCAGTGCCCGGCTCGGGCGGGAGTCCGGGTCCGGGGTCACGGCGCGCACTTGTCCGCCCCCACCGACGCCCGCACGCCCAGCAGTTCGGCCGCCCGGGCCGTCGTGACCCCGGGGGTCGTCAGCTCGGCCCAGTGGGACTTGACCCTGGCGGCCACGCCGTAGAACGGGCGGTCGAGCAGGGCGCGGACGACCTTGGTCTGACCGGCCGTCATGAGCAGGGGCTCGGTGCGGGAGAGCACGATCGCGGAGCCTTTGAGGCTGTCGTCGAGGCGGACATCGCGCAGGGCGGACTCGGGGTCGGGCTGCCAGGCGAGGGACAGCCACATCACCGTGACCATCCGGCCGTCGCACAACGCGCTCGCCGCCCTCTCGTCGCCCGCGACCAGCACACCGGCCACGGCGGTGGAGAACTCCGGCACCCGGTTGCCGCCCCAGGACGTGCCGACGGTCACCTGGCCGGGGCGGGTGGAGGGGGCGAGCGCGGCGTCGTCGGAGAGCCCGCCCCGGACGTCCACCCGCTGGCGTACGAGCAGGTCCCGCCCCCGCGCGGTGCCGCCCGCGAGGGCCTGCACCCGGTCCGCGACCCGCGCCCAGTCGGCGACGCGGGGCATCCACTCGGAGAAGGCGCAGTACCGCACCTGCCCGCGCCGCACGCACGTCTGCACCTTCTCCGGAGCGACCGAGGCGCGGGTACGGGCCGCGACCGTCCGCGCCGGCACCCCGCCGGTCTGTACGACCCCGCCCAGCACGGCCAGGGCCAGCGCACCGGCGAAGGCCACCTGCACGGCCCGGTTCCGGCGGCCGCCCGAGACCAGCACCGCGAGCAGCGCCGCGGTCAGGGCCAGCCCGGCGAGGTAGAGCGCGTGCCAGCCGGCGGGGCGGCCCAGCAGGTCGGAGGGGTACGGGTGGACGCCGATCGTGGTGACCACCGGGCCCAGCCACACGGCCCCGGTCTCCTGCCCGGTGTAGGGGAACGCGCCGCCGCCGAAGAACAGCAGGAACACCACGGTGAGCAGCGGTCCCGCGACGGCCGAGGTCACCAGCCGGGCGAGCAGCACCCCGATCGTCCCGAACAGCAGCACCGTCAGCGGTCCGGTCAGCAGCTCGGCCACCGAACCCCGGCCGACCGCACCGGACTTGAGCGCCTCCCAGGTGAACTGGGCGGTCACGGCCAGGGCGGTGAGCAGCGCGAGCGGGACGACGGACAGCGCGTGCGCGGCCGTACGGCGCCACGCGCCGAGCGCCAGCACCGCGAAGTGGCGTTCGGTGTCCCGGCGCCGGGAGCGCAGCACGGCCTGGTTCACGCACAGCAGCACCGCGAGGCCGACCAGCAGCGGGCCGCCCTGGGTGGCGCGGTCGGCGTCCTGGAGGACGGGGTAGTCGTCCGACGGCCGCAGCGTGCGCCACACGATCCAGGTGACGTGGAGGGCGAAGGCCAGCAGCACGGGCAGGCGCAGGAACAGACGGCGGGCCTCGAACGCGGCCAGGGCGAGGACGGCGGCCCGGGTGTTCCGGGTGCCGGTGGGAGCTGCGGCGGGTGCCGCCCGCTGGGTGAGGGTGGTCGCGGTCACGCCGTCACCTCCGCCCGGCCGTCGTGATGGCCGTCGAGGGCGAGCAGATAGCCGTCCTCCAGGGTGGGTTCGAGCAGGTCGGCGTTTTCGGGCGGGTCGCCGACGTTGCGGTAGCTGCCGGTGCCGGTGCGCCAGCCGGCCTTCGCGCCGGGGTCGCGGGCGGTACTGCTCCACACCCGGCCCGCGGCCCGCGCGGCCAGCTCGGCGGGGGTGCCGTCGAAGCGGATACGGCCACCGGACATGACCAGCACCCGGTGGCAGAGCATCGCCACGTCCTCGGTCTGGTGGGTGGACAGCAGCACGGTGCGGCCCTCGCCCGCCCGGGCGATCAGCTCCCGGAAACGCATGCGCTGTTCGGGGTCGAGGCCGACCGTCGGCTCGTCCAGCACCAGGAACCCGGGGTCGCCGACGAGCGCCGCCGCCAGCGCGACCCGCTGCCGCATCCCGCCCGACAGCTTCTTGATCCGCTTGCCGCGCACCTCGGCCAGCCCGACCTCGTCCAGCACCCGGCGCACCTCCCGGTGCCGGGCGGCGCGGTCGGTCAGCTCGTTGAGGATCGCGACGTAGTCCACGAACTCGAAGGGCGTGAAGTCGGGATGGAAGCCGGGCGTCTGCGGCAGATAGCCCAGCGCGCGCCGCACCTCCTGGCGGCCGCGCGCGGTGGCCGGGTCGTGCCCGAGCACCGTGAACGCGCCCGAACCGGCCGGCACGGAGGTGGCGAGCACCCGCAACAGGGTCGTCTTTCCGGCGCCGTTGGGCCCGAGCAGTCCGGTCACGCCACGGCTGAGCCGCAGTGACACGTCGTCGAGGGCGCGGGTGGTGCCGTAGCGCAGGGTCAGCCCGGAGGCGGAGACGGTGACGGGGGCAGAGACGGTCGTCATGCGGCGCTCCGGTACGAGTGGTGGGACGGGTGGGACTGGTCGAAGCGGTCGCGGGCGGCGAAGAGCAGCCCGGCGGCGAGTGCGGCGACCCCGGCCGCCACCGCCTGGCCGGCCGCGGTGAAGGGGACGAGCGCCCCGGCGCCGCCGCCCTGGTGCGCGCGGGCGGCCAGCAGCAGGACGACCCAGCCCCCGCCGACGGCGGACGGCGCCACGACCGGCCCGAGCCGGGGTGTCAGCGCGAGCCCGGCCGTGGTGAGCGCGAGCGCGGGCAGCAGCCAGCCGAGCGCGCCGAGCCCGTACCCGGGCAGCGCGAGGGTGGCCAGGCCCGACAGGCCGAGCGCGGCGGCGAGCACGGCGACCGTACGGATCATCAGCAGCCGGAAGCCGTGCACGGGTGAGACGACCGCCATCTCGTACGTCGGATCGAGCGCGGGCCCGTACGACAGCGCGACCCCGGCGAGCGGCAGCAGCGGTGCCACGGCCAGGAAGAACGTGTCCGAGTGACCGCCGTGGGCCGTCAGCACCGAGAGCACCAGCAGCAGCGACACCGCCGTCAGCCAGGAGCGGCGCAGCACGGGCGTGGCGGCCAGCAGCCGCGCGGTGTGGTCGGCCACCCCGCAGCGGAGCAGCAGCCGCTCGAACGGGCCCGGCCGCGGCACGTCCAGTTCGGCGTCCAGCCGCTCCCAGGCCGCGTCCAGCGCACCGGGGTCCCAGACCCCGGCGAGCCGCTCCCGGCAGTCGGCGCATCCGGTCAGGTGCGTGTCGGCGGACCACAGCAGCGGGGGCGCCAGTTCCCCGTGCGCGTAGGCCCGCAGATCGTCCTCGGCGACATGCCAGGTCATGCCAGTGCCTCCCGCAGTTGCTTCCGGGCCCGCATCGCCCGGGTCTTGACCGTGCCCGGCGGGATGCCGAGCAGGACGGCGGCCTCACGGGTGGACAGGCCGTCGACGACCGTCGCCTGGAGCACCGCCCGCAGCTCGGGCGAGAGCCGGACCAGCGCGCCCGCGAGGTCCCCGTGTTCCACCCCCGCGAGCACGCGCTCCTCGGCGGACGCCTCGTCCCGGTGCCGCAGCCGGGCCAGCGCCTGCCGCAGCCGGCCGCGCGCGCCGTCGCCGCGCAGCGCGTCGACGAGCCGGCGCGAGCCGATCCGCCACAGCCACCCGGCCACGTCGCCCTCTTCGCGGTAGCGGGCCCCGCCCCGCCAGATCGCGAGGAACGTCTCCTGTACGACGTCGTCGACGACCCCGGCGTCGGCGCACCGGCCGCGCAGGCGCGCGGTCAGCCACGGCGCGTAGCGCCGGTACAGCTCCTCGAAGGCGCGCCGGTCCCGGTCCGCCGCGATGGCCCGCAGCAGCTCTCCGTCGCTTCTCTTCTCGCTCACGTCTCCTCATCGGACCGGGGCCCACGATCGGTTCACGGATCCTCGATCGGTTCTGCGGATCCTCGCTTGACTTCCCGGCCGGGCTTGCACCACCCTTTCACTACTCAATTAGTGAAAGGGTGGTGAGGGCGTGGTCGAGTACCGCATCGACCGGCACAGCGGGGTCGCCACCTACGTCCAGATCGTCCAGCAGACCAAGCAGGCCCTGCGCATGGGCCTGTTGCGGCCGGGCGACCGGCTGCCCACGGCCCGCGAGGTCGTGGAGGCCACCGCGATCAATCCCAACACCGTCCTGAAGGCGTACCGGGAGCTGGAGCGCGAGGGGCTGGTGGAGGCCCGGCGCGGGCTCGGCACCTTCGTCCGGCGCTCGCTCGGCGCCGCGACCGCCGACGCCGCGCTCCGCGCCGAGCTGGAGACCTGGACGGACCGGGCGCGCGAGGCGGGGCTGGACCGCGAGGACGTGGCCGCGCTCTTCACCGCCGTACTCGACCAGCGCTTCGCCGTACCCGACGCGCACGCGGCCGAACCCGGCACGCACGTCACCGCGTACGGCACTCGACGCGACACCGAGCACACCCAGCACACCGCGAACTTGCAGGGAGACCCGTCATGACCGACACGGCGCTGAGGGCCGAGGCACTGGGGAAACGGTTCGGCCGGCGGGGGCGCCGGGCGCTGCGGGAGTGCGGCTTCCGGCTGCCCGCCGGGCGGGTGTGCGCCGTCGTCGGCCCCAACGGCGCCGGCAAGTCGACGCTGCTCGCGCTCGCCGCCGGGCTGCTCCCGCCCACCGAGGGCCGGCTGACCGTGCTCGGCACCAGCCCGGCGCAGGCCCGCCCCCGGGTCGGCTTCGTCGCCCAGGACAAGCCGCTCCACCCCCAGCTCACGGTCGCCGAGACGCTGCGCATGGGCGCCGACCTCAACCCCGGGCGCTGGGACGCGGCCTACGCCGAGCGGGTCGTCGCGGGCGGCGCCCTCGACCCCGAGGCCCGTGTCCGCACGCTCTCCGGCGGCCAGCGCACCCGGGTCGCGCTCGCCCTCGCCCTCGGCAAACGGCCCGAACTGCTGCTCCTGGACGAGCCGATGGCCGACCTCGACCCGCTCGCCCGGCACGAGCTGATGGGCACGCTGATGGCGGACGCCGCCCAGCACGGCACCACGATCGCGATGTCCTCGCACGTGGTCGCCGAGCTGGAGGACTCCTGCGACCACCTGCTCCTCGTCGGCGACGGCCGGGTCCGGCTGGCCGGCGACATCGACGACCTGCGCTCCGCCCACCGCCGGATCACGGCCGAGGCCGGCACCGGCCTCGCCCCGCACACCGTGGTCGAGTCCCGCACCACCGGCCGCCAGCTCACCGCGCTGATCCGCCCGGCCGGACCGCTCCCCGGCGACTGGCGCACCTCGGTGCCCTCGCTGGAGGAGCTGGTCCTCGCCCACCTGCGCAACCCCGGGGCCCCCGCCCTGGCCACCGCGGAAGCCGGCGAAGGCGCCGACACCGCCGAAACCACCGAAGCCGTCACCGAGGAGAGTGCCGCGTGACTGTTCTGACCGGACCGGTCGACGCCGTGGCGGCCGCCGGCAGGCCGCGCATGACCCGCTGGGTGGTGCGCCTGCACCGGCCCGCGCTGTTCGCGTGGGCGGGCCTGTTCGCCGTGGTCGCCGGCCTGCTGATCACCCTCGCCGGCCCGTGGGCCGACGCGGCCGCCCAGGGCTGGCGGCACTACGACGCCTGCGACTTCGACCGGCCGTGCAGCTACGACCAGACCGCGATCCTGCGCTACAAGAGCTGGTACAACTACACGACCTACGCCCTGAACGTGCTGCCCTTCCTGGTGGCCGCCTGGGCCGGGGCCGCACTGACCGGCCGCGAACTGGAGTCCGGCACGGCCAGGCTGGCCTGGACCCAGGGCGCCTCCCCGGCCCGCTGGCTCGCGGCCCGGCTGACCGTCCCCGCCCTCGCCCTCACCGCCGGCACGAGCCTGCTGTTCTGGCTGCACCACCGCGCCTGGACGGCGGGCCGGGGCCGTATCGACACGGCCAAGACCTGGTACGACACGGGGACCTTCCACGCCAACGGACCCACCACCGCCGCCCTGGCCCTCGCCGGGCTCGCGGCCGGCGCCCTGGCGGGCCTGCTGCTGCGCCGAGCGCTGCCCGCGCTGGTCCTCGGCGTGGTCTTCATGTCGGGCGTCTGGGGCACGACCCAGCAACTGCTGCCCCACCTGTGGCCGGCGGTCACCCGGACCGCCCCCGTCACACAGCAGCACGCCGACCTCGGGACCGGGCTCGGCGTCGACCACGGCCTGCTGACCCGCACCGGCGGCCACCTGCCGATGCCCAGCTGCGACTCCGAGGCGGCCTGCGACGCGGCCTACGCCAAGGCCGCGGGCTTCTACAACACCTACCACCCCTACTCCCACTACTGGCCCCTCCAGCTCACCGCCAGCGCCCTCCTCCTGGCCGTCACCGGGCTGCTCGCCCTCGCGTGCTTCCGGGTGCTGCGGCGACAGGTGTCGTAGGGCCAGGCGGGACCCCCGCCCGGTCTCCGGCGGGGCGCTCCCCCCTGGGAGCCGCCCCGCGCTATCCCGCACGTCATGTCTCCGTAACCATTGATTCAGCCAGACTTGCGACGCTCGGCCAATGAAGCCCGCCGTGCCAGAGCCTTCGCCGCCCCCCGAGAGGGCCGCGCCGAACGGGGCCGTGACGCTCCCGCCCGCACGTTCCGACGCGCCCGTCACGCCCATGGCGCGGAAGAATGGGGTCATGAGTCAGCCAGACGCCCAGGCACCTGTCCAGCAGACGCAGCCCCCCGTGGGCTCCATCGCCGCGCACCGCCCGCACACCGTCGCCGCCACGGTCTCCGACCTGGAGCCCGACCTCGATGCCGACCTCGACGACTACGAGGAGGCGCCGGGGGACGGCACCCCCCTGCCCGCGGGCCGGTTCCTGGACCGCGAGCGCAGCTGGCTGGCCTTCAACGAGCGCGTCCTGGAGCTGGCCGAGGACCCGAACACGCCCCTGCTGGAGCGCGCGAACTTCCTCGCGATCTTCGCCAGCAACCTGGACGAGTTCTTCATGGTCCGCGTCGCCGGCCTGAAGCGCCGGATCGCCACCGGCGTCGCCACGCGTTCCGCGTCCGGCCTCCAGCCCCGTGAGGTCCTGGAGATGATCTGGGCCCGCTCGCGCGAGCTGATGGCCCGGCACGCCGCCTGCTACCACGAGGACGTCGCCCCCGCACTCGCGGAGGAGGGCATACACCTCGTCCGCTGGCAGGAGCTGACCGAGAAGGAACAGGCCAGCCTGTTCACCCTCTTCCGGCACCGGATCTTCCCCGTCCTGACCCCGCTCGCCGTCGACCCCGCGCACCCCTTCCCGTACATCTCGGGTCTCTCGCTCAACCTCGCCGTCGTCGTGCGCAACCCGGTCAGCGGCCACAAGCACTTCGCGCGCGTGAAGGTGCCGCCGCTGCTGTCCCGCTTCCTGGAGAGCAGCCCCGGCCGCTACGTCCCCGTCGAGGACGTCATCGCCGCGCACCTGGAGGAGCTGTTCCCGGGCATGGAGGTGCTGGAGCACCACGCCTTCCGGCTCACCCGCAACGAGGACCTGGAGGTCGAGGAGGACGACGCCGAGAACCTGCTCCAGGCCCTGGAGAAGGAGCTCATGCGGCGCCGCTTCGGGCCGCCCGTGCGCCTGGAGGTCGAGGAGTCCATCGACCGCGAGGTGCTCGACCTGCTGGTCCGCGAGCTGAAGATCTCCGAGGCGGAGGTCTATCCGCTCCCCGGCCCCCTGGACCTCACCGGCCTCTTCCGCATCCACAGCCTCGACCGGCCGGAGCTGAAGTACCCGAAGTTCATCGCGGGCACCCACCGCGACCTCGCCGAGGTCGAGTCGGCGTCGGCGCCGGACATCTTCGCCGCCCTGCGCCAGCGGGACGTGCTGCTGCACCACCCGTACGACTCCTTCTCCACCTCCGTGCAGGCCTTCATCGAGCAGGCGGCCGACGACCCGGACGTCCTCGCGATCAAGCAGACCCTGTACCGCACCTCCGGCGACTCCCCGATCGTCAACGCGCTCATCGACGCCGCCGAGGCCGGCAAGCAGGTCCTCGTCCTGGTCGAGATCAAGGCCCGCTTCGACGAGCACGCCAACATCAAGTGGGCGAAGAAGCTGGAGGAGGCCGGCTGCCACGTCGTCTACGGCCTGGTCGGCCTGAAGACGCACTGCAAGCTGTCCCTGGTGGTCCGCCAGGAGGGCGACACCCTGCGCCGCTACAGCCACGTCGGCACCGGCAACTACCACCCGAAGACCGCCCGCCTCTACGAGGACCTGGGCCTGCTCACGGCCGACCCGCAGGTCGGCGCGGACCTGTCCGACCTGTTCAACCGGCTGTCCGGATACTCCCGCCGCGAGACCTACCGCCGCCTGCTGGTGGCCCCCAAGTCCCTGCGCGACGGCCTGATCTCCCGGATCAACAAGGAGGTCGAGCACCACCGCGCGGGCCGTCCGGCCTTCGTCCGCGTCAAGGTCAACTCGATGGTCGACGAGGCCGTCATCGACGCCCTCTACCGGGCCTCCCAGGCCGGCGTGCCGGTCGACGTCTGGGTGCGCGGCATCTGCGCGATCCGCCCCGGCGTCCCGGGCCTGTCGGACAACATAAGGGTCCGCTCCATACTCGGCCGGTTCCTCGAACACTCGCGGGTGTTCGCCTTCGGCAACGGCGGGGAGCCCGAGGTGTGGATCGGCAGCGCCGACATGATGCACCGCAACCTCGACCGCCGGATCGAGGCCCTGGTCCGTGTCGTCGACCCGGCCCACCGGGCGGCCCTGAACCGGCTGCTCGACACCGGCATGTCCGACACCACGGCCTCCTGGCACCTCGGCCCCGACGGCGAGTGGACCCGGCACGCGACCGATGGGGACGGACAGCCCCTGCGCAACGTCCAGGAGATGCTCATAGACGCCCGGAGGCGCCGGCGTGGCACAGCAACACCTTGACCCGACGGACCCCGCGGCGGACGTGGCGACAGGAGAGTCCCTCGCGGCCTATCTGCGCGCCCAGGCCACGGAGTTCCTCCGCGCCCTGCGCCTGCACCGGGAGACCGGCGGCAGCCACCAGGCGAACGGCGCGGAGGAGTCCGTCGACGCGGCACGGCTGCTGCGCCGCTCTGCCCGCCGCATCAGCGGCAACCTGCACACCTTCCGGCCCCTCCTCGACCCCGACTGGTCCGAGGAGATGCGCCCCGAACTGGCCTGGCTGTCCGGCACGTTGGGCCTGGAGCACTCCTACGAGGCCCGTCTGGAACGGCTGTTGCTGGCCCTGCACCGGCTGTCGGGGGCGACCGTGCTCCCGGCCCAGGCGGTGGACGCCGCCCTGGCCGCCGCGCCGCTCCCGGCCGGTGGCGCGGCCGGCACGACGGCCACACAGGAGCGCGGCAACCTCACCGTGGGCGCGGCCAAGGCGGGCGCCCTGCTGGAGCGCCAGCTGACCCTGGCCCGGACCCGCGCCCACTCGACCGCGCTCCAGGCACTGGGGTCCAGCCGCTTTCACGCCGTGGCCGACAAGGTCGCCGTACTCGCCAGCGAGGTGCCCCTCACCCGCACCGCCGCGACGACCGACCTGCGCCCGCCGGCAGCCGCTGCGGAGGAACGGCTGACGGCCGCCATCGGCGCACTCCCCCTGGTCACCGCGGGCCACCCGTACAACGCGGAGGCCCTGGTCCACGGCCTGTCCCCGGACCCGTCCCCGCACCCCCAGGACGGCCCCTGGCACCAGGTCCGGCTGCTGCTGCGCCTGCACCGGTACGCCCAGGAGGTGCTGCATGGGGGCAACTCACCGGTGGACGTGCGGCTGTTGTCGGCGGGGCAGGCGCTGAACCGGCACCGGGACGCCTCGGAGGCGGCGGCCGCGGCGGCGCAGGCGGCCCGTACCCCGCGCATCGCGCCGGCGACGGCGTACGCGCTCGGGGTGCTCCACGCCGACCAGCGGCACGAGGTGGAGGCGGCCCGGTTCGCCTTCCAGCAGGCCTGGCAGCAGCAGACCGTCGGCACGCCCTGACATCCCGCTTGGAGGCGGTGTGAACGACACCTTGGTCCTGGCGGCCGGCTGTGTGCTCTGGCGCCGCTCGCCGGTCGCCGGGGACCTGGAGATCTGCCTGGTCCACCGGCCCAAGTACGACGACTGGTCCCATCCCAAGGGCAAGCTCAAGCGGGGTGAGGACGCGCTCGCCGGGGCGCTGCGCGAGGTCGCCGAGGAGACCGGGTACACGGCCGAGCCCGGCGCCGAGCTGCCCACCATGCGCTATCTGGCCAACGACCGCCCGAAACAGGTGCGTTACTGGGCGGCACGGGCGGTGTCCGGCCGCTTCACGCCCAACGCCGAGGTCGACCGCATCCTGTGGCTCTCCCCCGCCGCCGCCCGCGACCGGCTCACCCAGCCGCGGGACCGGGACCTGGTGGCGGACGCCCTTCACGCACTGGCCGTGTGAGCCTCCGCGTCGGTACGGGCCTGGCTGCGGGCTCTGCGGGCCGGGCCGCGCCAGCCGCAGACGCAGCGGGCCAGGCAGAAGCGGCCCTGTTCCGTCGTAGAAGTGAGGTGCTCCCGCCGGACGCGCTCCGGCCCATCCTGCTGCGCCACGACGTCAACGGTACTCCCGCGCTTCCCTTACGCCCTCCGTGCGCCCGCCCTCGCGCGTGACGGTGCCCCCCTACCCGTCGTTAACCGGAACGACTGGGGCCCGTGACGGACGTACCGGCTTGGGGGTAGGCAGGCGATGGATCGGCGGCAGCAACAGCACAGTCACCTGGGCGGGACGGTCGTCGCGGTCGGGGTCCTGCTCGGCCTCGCGGCGGGTGCCACGGGCTGTTCGGACAGCCGGGCCGCCGCCGACGACGTGAAGGGCGCGGGCGATCCGGTCGCCCTGCTGCGGCGGACCGCCGACACCCTGGGCGGCGCGGGCACCTCGAAGGCCACCACCTCCATGGAGATGGCCGCCGGCGGCACCCGGGTCACCATCCGCGGCAAGGGCGTCTACGACTACCGGCACCGGCTGGGCCGGCTCACCGTCGTCCTGCCCGAGGATCCCGCCGGCGCCGCCGAGCACCAGCCCATCACCGAACTGCTCGCACCCGGCGCCCTGTTCATGAAGAACCGGGGCGCGGGCGTGCCCGCCGACAAGTGGGTGCGGGTGGCCACCGCCTCTGTGGCCGACGGCAACCTGGTCACCGGTGGCGCGACCGACCCGTACGCGGCGGCCGAGGTGCTGCGCGGCACCCGTACGGCGGCCTACGCGGGCCGCACCGAGGTCGGCGGCACCCCCGTACGGCACTACCGGGGCACCGCGAATCTGGCCGACGCGGCCCGCAGCGCCTCCGCCGCGAACCGGGCGGCCCTGGGCGCGGCAGCGAAGGGGTTCGCCACGGCCGAGGTCCCGTTCGACGTCTATCTCGACGACCAGGGCCGGATCCGCAAGCTCCGGCAGCGCTTCAGCTTCGTCAACGGCCGGCAGAAGACCCCGGTGGCGGTCGCCTCGACGACGCTGCTGTACGACTTCGGCACCCCGGCCGAGGTGCGGCTGCCGCACGCGCAGGACATCTACGCCGGCCGGATCGCGGAGGAGGCCGGCACGGACACCGGCGAGAACAAGCCATCCCGGGAAGCCACCCGGGAACCCTCGAACTAGCCCGCCGGGCCATCCGGGGACTAGCCCGTCCGTGCCATGCGCGGTGTGTAGAGCGCTGCCTACTCTAGGAAGTCGGTGACGGCAGAGAAGAGGTGAGGCGGGTGGCTCCGGTCGGCGGGACGGCGGTTCAGGACCACGTGGCCCTCGCCGAGATCGAGCTGTGCGGAGAGCTGATCATCGCGGCGTCGGCCGCCGAGGACCGGCTCAGCCTGGAGAGCATCGACGAGGTGCTGCGGGTGTACGAGGAGCGTGAGCGCGAGCGCGGGTGATCAGGTGCGCAGGAGGCGGCCGATCGCCTTCGTCGCCTCGTCCACCTTCGCGTCGATCTCGTCACCGCCCTTGAGCGCCGCGTCGGCCACGCAGTGCCGCAGATGCTCCTCCAGCAGCTGGAGCGCGAAGGACTGGAGGGCCTTGGTGGAGGCCGAGACCTGGGTGAGTATGTCGATGCAGTACGTGTCCTCGTCCACCATCCGCTGCAGCCCGCGGATCTGCCCCTCGATCCGGCGCAGCCGCTTGAGGTGCTCGTCCTTCTGCTTGTGGTAGCCGTGCGTGGCGGGGGCGTCGTGGCAGGTTCCCTCGGCGGCCGTACCCTCGGCGGGAGCCGGGGCGCCGGCCTCGGTCGTCGTCATCGCTGGCCTCCGTCTGGGTCACGATCTTGGTCACAATTGCGTTCACATACCCCTACTGGGTATATGGTAACGAATTTTGCTGGGTATGGGGCCCTTGGTACGCCCCCGTGCTGATCACTGTGCCTGATGGGCGACACTGGGATGCGGCCCGATAGCCGTGGCCGGATGATGCGCCTAGCATCAGCCTGACCGAAACCGAAGCACCCCGAGGACCCCACGTGCGCTTTCGTCTGACCCCCAGGGAGACGAGCTTCTACGACATGTTCGCCGCATCCGCGGACAACATCGTCACGGGCTCGAAACTCCTGATGGAACTGCTCGGGGCGGACGGACCTGCCCGAGCCGAGATCGCAGAGCGTATGCGGGCCGCGGAACACGCGGGTGACGACGCCACTCACGCGATCTTCCACCAGCTGAACTCCTCGTTCATCACGCCGTTCGACCGCGAGGACATCTACGCCCTCGCCGGGTCCCTCGACGACATCATGGACTTCATGGAGGAAGCCGTCGACCTGGTCGTCCTCTACAACGTCGAGGAACTGCCGAAGGGCGTCGAGCAGCAGATCGAGGTGCTGGCCCGGGCGGCGGACCTGACGGCGGAGGCGATGCCGAACCTCCGCACGATGGACAACCTCACCGAGTACTGGATCGAGGTCAACCGGCTGGAGAACCAGGCGGACCAGATCCACCGCAAGCTGCTGGCCCACCTCTTCAACGGCAAGTACGACGCGATCGAGGTGCTCAAGCTGAAGCAGATCGTGGACGTCCTGGAAGAGGCGGCGGACGCGTTCGAGCACGTGGCGAACACGGTGGAGACCATCGCCGTCAAGGAGTCCTGAGGCGTCGATGGACACCTTCGCCCTCATCGTGACCATTCTGGTCGCGCTCTTCTTCACGTACACGAACGGCTTCCACGACTCCGCGAACGCCATCGCGACCTCGGTGTCGACCCGCGCCCTCACCCCGCGCGCGGCCCTGGCGATGGCCGCGGTGATGAACCTGGCCGGTGCCTTCCTGGGCTCCGGCGTCGCCAAGACGGTCTCCGAGGGCCTCATCGAGACGCCCAGCGGCGGGACCGGGATGGGCATCCTGTTCGCGGCCCTGATCGGCGCGATCGTCTGGAACCTCGCCACCTGGTACTACGGCCTGCCGTCCTCCTCCTCCCACGCCCTGTTCGGCGGTCTGGTGGGCGCGGCGCTGGCGGGCGGCACCGGTGTGCACTGGAACGGCGTGATCGACAAGATCATCATCCCGATGGTGCTGTCCCCGGTGGTCGGCCTGATCATCGGCTACCTGGCCATGCTGGCGATCATGTGGATCTTCCGCCGGGCCAACCCGCACAAGGCCAAGCGCGGTTTCCGCATAGCGCAAACGGTGTCAGCCGCCGGAATGGCCCTCGGCCACGGCCTCCAGGACGCCCAGAAGACCATGGGTGTGGTGGTGATGGCCCTGGTGATCTCCGGCAACGAGACCTTCGGCGACCCGATCCCGGTCTGGGTGAAGATCATCTCGGCGGTGATGCTGTCGCTGGGCACCTACGCCGGCGGCTGGCGCATCATGCGCACCCTGGGCCGCAAGATCATCGAACTGGACCCCCCGCAGGGCTTCGCCGCGGAGGCCACCGGCGCGTCGATCATGTTCGGCACGGCGTTCCTCTTCAAGGCGCCGATCTCCACGACCCACGTCATCACCTCGGCGATCATGGGCGTCGGCGCGACGAAGCGCGTCAACGCCGTCCGCTGGGGCGTGGCCAAGAACATCGTCCTGGGCTGGTTCATCACGATGCCGGCCGCCGCGCTGGTCGCCGCGCTGGCCTTCGGCGTGGTCAAGCTGGTGGCGCTGTAGTTCCTTTCCCGCCCACCCGCCCACCCGTCTCGGTCAGCTGACAAGCCGACCAAGAGGGTGGGCGGTTCGCTGTCCGGGACGCGGCCGGATCAGTGCCGGTCGGCCGACGGTTGGCCGATCTGGGCCAGTGACGCCCGGCGAAGCCCCTGTCACGGCCGTCCGGGCCGGCCCAGACGTGCCAATCGCCGGCATCGAAACCCGTCTTGGTCTGCGGCCGAGGGGTGCGCCCTGCGGATCGGGCGGGGCGTCAGTCGGCGTACTGCGGGTAGCAGGTGGGCTTCGGGGCGGTCTGCTCGTCGGTGAGCGCCGGCACCGTGAGATTGCCGGTGCCCAGCACGTCCTGGTTGCACCAGGAGCCGCTCAGCTCCACGGACCAGCCGCCGGCCTCCATCTCCCAATCGGCGTCGGAGAGCTTCACCACGACACCGCTCCCGCAGATGAACGCCCGGGACGCCTGCGAGACGATCCACTCGGCCTTCCTGATTTCCGTCGCCCCGTCGTTGTGACACCTCTCCGCCATCCTCCAGAGCAGGCGCCACCCGACACCGGGAGTCAGTGGCCCCACGTAGGCGAGCTGCTGATCGTCCACGAGCGTGGTCGCGTAACCGAAGACGGGCCCGAAGAGGGAGAAGACGGTCACCCGTCCCCGGCCCTTGGTTCCTTCAGCAGTTGCCATGAAAACTCCCTTTTCGCCCCCTGGAGTCCCCGACCGCGAGAACGGGGACTCCAGGAGCTGGCACTGACAGTGGCCGGTATCAGCAGCAGGGACCGTCGCCGCAGCACGTCGGTTCATTGCAGTCGGCCTTGGTGCCCCACAGGGACTCGTCGACCTTGTAGCCGTGGGCGCGCATCCTGGCCACGACGTCCGCCATCGTGGCTCTGTCCCTGTATCGGGACTTCGGGGCGTGGTGGATGAACCGGCCGTAACGCGTGTGACAGAACTCGGCGTACTCCTCGGTGTGGAGCATGAACGTATGCCACCCCGGGTCCACGACGGCGGAGGGCGACATGCCCTCGCCAGTCCGGCCCATGACGTCCACGAACGCCAGGGCCTCGGTCATGATCCGCTCGGCCATGGACCGCTCGTGCCCGTATTCCTCGGCGCAGAAGTCGGCCAGCCGCGCGAACAGCTCGGGCGTGACAAGGTCCCGGCCGTGCCGCAGGGCGACGGTCGGCGTTTCAGGTGCCATGGTCATTTGGGAGTCCTCTCTTGCGCGACTGCGCCTTGCCGCTGTGAGTGACCGTCGGACGCGTGATCGCGGATGTTCGTGGCGTGCTTGGCGGCTTGCGTGATGTCGCCGAGCCCCTTGGCCGCGTTGAGGCGCTGCCACTCGGACTGGCAGGTCTCGCAGTCAGCGACAGGAGCGCAGTCCAGGAGCCAGGCATGGAAGCCGATGGGAAGATCAACGGGACGCGGGTCGGGGTAGGTCTGCCGGATTCTGGCCATGGCGCCCAGGCTGGAACGGTGGGGGCCTTGGGGTCGACGAACTTCTACGGACTTGCGCGGTGGTTACGCAAGGGCATCGATGGCAGCAGTGATGAGCGCTCTGGCCCGTACGCCGTACAAAGCGATGGCGGACAGCTCCGCGAACGTCTTGGAGTACTCGGCGATCTCACCAGGCTGGGTGACCGTCAGGTGAGCAGAGACGAGTTCCACGTTGACCTGGGCGTCGTCGTACATGGTGAACGACTCGACGGGCCAACCGGCACCGCGGGGCGTGCCGAGTGGAATGACGCCCAGGCTGACCGAGGGCAGCGAAGCGACAGAGATGAGATGGCCGAGTGCTCCGGCCATGGTGTCGCTGTCGCCGATGACCGTTCGCAGTACCCACTCCTCGACGAGCATCGCGAACCTGCGGTCACCGGAGCGCAGGATGCGCTGGCGGTCCATACGGACGGCTACGGCGTCATCGATGTCGTTGGGCACGTCCCGCAGCTGGGCCACGGTGCTCAGCACGGCTCGCGTGTACGCGTCCGACTGGAGCAGTCCTGGGATCACCCACGACTGGTAGACGCGGAAGCGTCGCGTGCGCTCGAACAGAGGCGCCACTGATTGCTGGGCGCGCTTCAGTCCCGCCCGCTCCATACGCCGCCACTGGATGTACGCACCTTCTATACCGCGTGCAGTGGCGATGAGGTCGGCCGTCTCACCCCTGGCAGCACAGTGGGCGGTGTACGCGCGGATGTCAGCATCGGACGGCAGCGTGTGCCCATTCTCAAGACGCGAGCATTTGGACTCATGCCAGCCGGCACGTCGTGCCAGTTCCCGCGACGTGAGGCCGGCGTCCTTGCGGATCTCGCGCAGACGCCGGCCCAGAGCCTGCCGTGCTTGCTTCACGCTGGATGAGGACACGCTGGAGATGGTGGCTCAGGTCAGCGGGTAGTCCGCGTGCGGTACTGCCAGGGACCAGACGGCCTCGAACGCGTCCGCACACAGTTTCACCACGGCCGGATCGTCAGTGAACTCCTCGTCATCAGGCGCGAGTTCACCATCTCCAGCGAAATGGTGGAAGACCAATGAGCTGTCATCGAACAGCCAGAAGTCGTTTCCCGGCAAGGCCAGCCCGGAGGCACGGCGGCGGGGCAACCAGCGAACCTGCTCGCCTGCGGCGAGGGTGGGACCGGTCAGGTGGTGCTCGAAGCTGATGTAGTCCGACACCGGCTCCGACACGATCCGCGCCCTCCGCACCTCGACCCCCTGGCCCACCAGGTCGGCGATCAGTCGCAACCACGGCCGACGCTCAGGGTCACTGTCGGCCGGGTCGTTCCTGACGCCCTGCTGCCAGGCAACGAAACGGGGATCGGAACGCATGTAGCCGTCGCGCATCTCCAGGTGCACGGCAGCACGGGTGCAGCGCCGAAGCCGTTCCTCAAGCGTCGGCATCGCCACCGCTGTTCACCTCCAGAAAGAACTGCACCATGCGTCGGGGGATCTCTACGACGTCTTCGTGACCGGGCAGATCCAACTGCGAGCGCCTGTCCTCATCGGTCACCTTCCAGCCCTGGACCAGGTAGGTGTCCTTCTCATCGTCGAGGTACACGGTCGGCGACTTGCCCTCAGGACTCTCGGGGTCCTTGCCCAGCTTGCGCAACGTCATGCCTGGCCTCCTTTGACCGTGATGGGCGATCACTTGAACGAGCTTGCAGGCCAGAACGCCGCCACCACCACGAACTTGCACGAACTTCTACGAGGCTCTGCCCCCTGCCGCGTAGCGGATGAACTCCGTCCAGGTGGAGGAGGTAATGGTGAGCTGGAGGCCACCGGTGTCCTTCGAGTCGCGGACGTGGATCGCGGTGGGGGTGGTGGCTATCTCGACGCAGTTCGAGCTGTCGCCGCTGTAAGTGGATTTCTGCCAGTGAAGTGTCTGCACTGTCGCTCTCTCAGATGTCCCGGATCAGGCTCTGGATGAAGTCGCGCGACTTGGCGGCCCCGAGCGCGCAGGACTCCATGTGATCCAACACGTCACGGTACTTACTCAACTGTGCCTCCCCGTCGAGGAATCCGCACCCACCGTGATGGGTGTCGAGCTGGACCGTGTCGAGCTGCGGAACCGGGCCCTCGACGTAGTCGAAGGACTGACCCGTGCTCGGGTAGTACTCCGCTTCGAAGGGGATCACCCGGAGGGTGACATGCGGCAACTCGCTCATGTCAAGGAGATGCTTGAGCTGACCGCACCTGACGTCAGGACCACCGAACCGCATCCGAAGAGCTGACTCGTGGATGATCGCCGCGTATGCGAGCGGCTCTTCCCGGTGCAGAATGCCCTGCCGTTTCATGCGGTGCGTGAGGCGGTGCTCGATCTCGTACTGCCGCATGGGCGGCACCACAGCCCGGAAGAGGGCGCGGGCATGGTCGGTGGTCTGTAGCAGTGCGGGAATGTGCAGCGCGAGGGCCACCCGCAATCCGGCCGCGTGGTGCTCCAGTTCGGCCAGGTCGACCAGTGCGGCCGGGAGGTGTTCCCGGTACTCCTCCCACCAGCCGCGCGTCCGGCGTCCGGTCATTGCCGCCAAGGCGTCGACCATGGCTCCGTCCGAGCAGTCGTACGCGGAGGCCAGCGACCGTACGCGGTCGGCGCTGAGGGAGCTGCGGCCCGTCTCGATCATGCTGACGCGCCCCTGGTTGACGCCCAGGAGCGCTGCGGCCTGGGTGACCGTGAGCCCGGATCGCTCGCGAAGTTTACGCAGCTCGGCACCAAGACGGCGTTGGCGCAGAGTGGGATTGTTGACCGGCGGCAAGGCACGTCCTTTCAGGCTGAGACGCGGCACTCTCGTAACCCACACGAGGCAAAAAGCGGATTCATCTTCCCGATTTGGAAGATGAATCTCCCTCCGGGTCCTACTGTAGTGCCCGTACCGCCCAACTCCCCACGCCCATAAGCCGGAAGCGCACCTACCCCAGGCAGAGCCACCGCCTTGACGTGGTCAGTTGAGCGAACCCAAGCCCCTTCTCTCGTCGGAGGTCTTCATGGGCACCGTATCCCTGCCCGACACCTGGGTGTACGCCCTTCGCCTGCCCCATGATCCGCGTGCGGCACGCGTCGCACGTACGACCGTACGAGCAGTACTCAGCGGGCACGACAGACACGAAGTCCTGGACCGGGTCGAACTGTTGACGTCCGAGCTGGTCGGCAACGCCTATCAGCACACCAACGGGCCCGCCTCGCTACGGCTCACCGCGCTCGCCGACGGCCGGATTCGGATCGGAGTGTGGGACAGGCACCCGAACATCCCCGCCCCCTTCGGGGAGCCTCCCTGGGATCGGGTACCGCATGCGCCGGTGAACGCGGAGCAGGGACGCGGACTGCACCTCGTGCAGGAATACGCCGATTCATGGGGCGGACTCACCCTCGGGGACAGTCCGCTGGACCGAGGCGCCGGGAAGCTGCTGTGGTTCGAGGTGGGCGCCTGACAGCACCTTGCAGCCGACCGAGTCGGGTGGGCGGGTGGGCCGGGAAACGCAATGGGCCCGCCCCCGGGAGCCAGGGGCGGGCCCTCTTGCGTCCTCGCGGTGGCACCGCCATGCAGCACCGCGAGGGGTCCTATGAGACCGGCTCGGCCTAGCCGAAGCGGCCGGAGATGTAGTCCTCGGTCGCCTGCACCGACGGGTTGGAGAAGATCCGCTCCGTGTCGTCGATCTCGATCAGCCGGCCCGGCTGGCCGACGGCGGCCAGGTTGAAGAAGGCCGTACGGTCCGAGACGCGCGCCGCCTGCTGCATGTTGTGCGTCACGATGACGATCGTGAAGCGCTCCTTCAGCTCGCCGATCAGGTCCTCGATGGCGAGGGTGGAGATCGGGTCCAGGGCGGAGCAGGGCTCGTCCATCAGGAGGACCTTCGGCTCCACCGCGATGGCGCGGGCGATGCAGAGGCGCTGCTGCTGGCCGCCGGAGAGGCCGGAGCCCGGCTTGTTCAGGCGGTCCTTGACCTCGTTCCAGAGGTTGGCGCCCTTGAGCGACTTCTCGACGATGTCGTTCAGCTCGGACTTCTTGAAGCTGCCGTTGAGGCGCAGACCCGCCGCCACGTTGTCGAAGATCGACATCGTGGGGAAGGGGTTGGGGCGCTGGAAGACCATGCCGACCTCGCGGCGCACGGACACCGGGTCGACGCCCGCGCCGTACAGGTCCTCGTCGTCCAGCAGCACCTTGCCCTCGACGCGGCCGCCGGGGGTGACCTCGTGCATACGGTTCAGGGTGCGCAGGAACGTCGACTTGCCGCAGCCGGAGGGGCCGATGAACGCCGTCACCGAGCGCGGCTCGACGGTCATCGAGATGTCCTCGATCGCCTTGTGGGAGCCGTAGTAGGCGGTCAGTCCGCTTACGTCGATTCGCTTGGCCATTACTACTTCACTACTTCCAAGTCTGGGGGTCAGCGACCGGTCTTCGGGGCCTTCCAGCGGGCGATGCCGCGGGCCACCAGGTTGAGGATCATCACGAAGGCGATCAGCGTGAGCGAAGCCGCCCAGGCGCGGTCGTAGGCCGCGGTCGAACCGGAGCTGTTCGCGTACTGCTGGTAGATGTACAGCGGCAGCGCCTGCTGGGCACCCGAGAACGGGTTGTTGTTGATGAAGGAGTTGCCCCACACCAGCAGCAGGATCGGCGCCGTCTCGCCCGCGATACGGGCGATCGCCAGCATGATGCCCGTGGTGATGCCGCCGATCGAGGTCGGCAGGACCACCTTCAGGATGGTGCGCCACTTGGGCACGCCGAGCGCCAGGGACGCCTCACGCAGCTCGTTCGGTACGAGCTTCAGCATCTCCTCCGTGGAGCGGACCACGACCGGCATCATCAGGATGGCCAGGGCCAGCGAGCCGGCGAAGCCGAAGGGCTGCATGTCGAACATCAGCATCAGGCTGAGGATGAACAGACCCGCGACGATCGACGGGATACCGGTCATCACGTCGACGAAGAAGGTGACCGCCTTGGCGAGACCGCCACGGCCGTACTCCACCAGGTAGACGGCGGTGAGCACACCGACCGGGGCGCCGATCAGGGTGGCGAGACCGACCTGCTCCAGGCTGCCGATGATGGCGTGGTAGATACCGCCGCCCGGCTCGGAGTCGGCGACGACGCCCATGGAGTGCGTCAGGAAGTAGGGGTCGAGGACCTTCACACCGCGCTTGGCGGTGGTCCAGATCAGCGAGACCAGCGGGATGAGGGCGAGCAGGAAGGCCACCCAGACCAGGGAGGTGGCGATGCGGTCCTTGGCCTGCCGCTTGCCCTCGACCTTGGTCGCGATGGCGAACGTGGCGAAGAGGAACAGCAGCGCGGCGATCAGGCCCCACTCGACCTTGCTGCTCAGCCCCGCGCCCGCGCCGATGCCCACGGCGACCACGACGGAGCCCGCGGCGATCGCCCAGGGCGACCACTTCGGCAGACGTGCGCTGCGCAGGCTGTTGGGCAGCTTGTCGGTGACGGCTGCGGTGCTCATGCGTTGGCCCCCGAGTACTCCTTGCGGCGGGCGATGATCGCGCGGGCCGCGCCGTTGACCAGCAGGGTGATGACGAACAGGACGAGACCGGAGGCGATGAGCGCGTCACGGCCGTCCTGCGTGGCCTCGCCGAACTTGCTGGCGATGTTCTGGGCGAAGGTGCCGCCGCCCGGGTCGAGCAGGCTGGACTGGATGTCGAAGGTCGGCGAGAGCACGGTGGCGACGGCCATCGTCTCGCCGAGGGCGCGGCCGAGGCCGAGCATGGAGGCGGAGATCACGCCGGAGCGGCCGAAGGGGAGGACCGCCATGCGGATCACTTCCCAGCGCGTGGCGCCGAGGGCCAGCGCGGCCTCCTCGTGCATCTGCGGGACCTGGCGGAAGACCTCGCGGCTCACGTTGGTGATGATCGGCAGGATCATGATCGCGAGCAGGATGCCGACGGTGAGCATCGAGCGGGGGGCGCCGCCCTGCCAGGAGAAGATCCCGGTCCAGCCGAGGTAGTCGTTGAGCCAGCCGAACAGGCCGTTCAGGTGCGGTACGAGGATCAGGGCGCCCCACAGGCCGTAGACGATGGACGGCACGGCGGCGAGCAGGTCGATCACGTAGGCGACGGGACCGCTCAGCCTGCGCGGGGCGTAGTGGGTGAGGAACAGCGCGATCGCGACCGCCACCGGCACGGCCAGGACCATGGCGATCACCGAGGAGACCACGGTGCCGAAGGCCAGGACGGCGATGCCGAACGACGGCGGGATGAGGTTGGTGTTCCACTCGAAGGTGGTCAGGAAGTTCCCGTGGTCCTTGCTGATCGCGAGGGACGCGCGGTAGGTGAGGAAGACCGCTATCGCGGCCATGATCACCAGCAGCAGGATGCCCGAGCCGCGGGACAGGCCGAGGAAGATGCGGTCACCGGCGCGGGCCGTGCCGCGCGGGCTGCTCTTCCGTCCGGTCGTGGCCGGCTGGGGGGTGGGGGGAGATGCGTCAGTTGTCTTGGTCGATATGTCCATCGGGTTCTCCGGTCTGCGGAGCCGTGCACCCGGTGGGGTGCGTGGCTCGTGGCGGCGGTGCACCGGACGGTGCGGCCCGGCCCGCGGGGAGGCGGGAAAACCGGGCCGCACTCTCGGATCAGGTCAGCTGAGGCCCGCGACGGTGGTGCGGACCTTGCTGATGATCTCGTCGGGCATCGGCGCGTAGCTGATGCCGCTGAGGATCTTCTGGCCGTCCTCGGACGCGATGTAGTTGAGGAAGGACTTGACGGTGGGCAGGGTGTCGGCCTTGTTGCCCTTGTCGCAGGCGATCTCGTACGTCACCAGGGTGATCGGGTAGGCGCCGTCGACCTTGGTGTTGTAGTCGAGCTTCAGCGACAGGTCCTGGCCGGTGCCGACGACCTTGGCGGCGGCGATGGCCTTGGTGGCGCTGTCGGTGCTCGGGGCGACCGGCTGGGCGGCACCGGTGGCGATGCTGGCGGCCTTGACGCCGTCACCGACGTAGGACAGCTCGAAGTAGCCGATGGCGCCGTTGGTCTGCTTGACCTGCTGGGCCACACCGGAGGACTGGGCGGCGGACTGACCGCCGGAGGCCTGCCAGGTCTTGCCGCCCGAGTACTTCCAGTTGTCGGGGGTGGAGGCCTTCAGGTACTTGGTGAAGTTGTCCGTGGTGCCGGAGTCGTCCGAGCGGTGGAAAGCCTGGATCTTCAGGTCGGGAAGCTTCGCCTTCGGGTTCAGCTTCGCGATCGCCGGGTCGTTCCAGTTGTTGATCTTGCCGTCGAAGATCTTGGCGAGGGTCGGGGCGTCGAGGACGAGGTTGTCCACACCGTTCAGGTTGTAACCGATGGCGATGGCGCCGCCGACCATCGGGAGGTCGATGCCCTGGCCGCCGGAGCAGACCTTCTTGGAGGCCGCGACTTCCGCGGGCTTCAGCGCGGAGTCCGAACCGGCCCACGGGATCTGGCCCTGGGTGAACGACGTCACACCGGCGCCGGAGCCGCCGGCCTTGTAGTTGATCTGCACGCCACAGGCCTGGGAGAAGTTCTTCACCCAGGCGTCGATCGCGTTCTTCTGCGCGGAAGAGCCGTCCGACAGCAGCTGGCCCTTGGCGCCGTCACACTTGATCGCGGAGGCGTTGGTGGACGACGACGGGTTGCCCGACGCGTTCGAACCGCCACCGGTGTTGTCGGAGCCGCACGCCGTCAGGGCCAGGGCGCCGGAGACGGCGATCGCGCCGAGGGAGATGGCGCGGAGCCGGTTCTTGCGCTGAAGCATCACTTTCGGGAGTTCCTTCCAGGAGCCGCCGCATGCGGCGGCGTGCGAGGTTGTGAGACGCGGGAGCTCAGCGCATCCAGGGCCGCACTCCGCATCGGGTACGGCCGAAATTAGGCAGAACAGGTGAAGCCGCCGATGGCCCGAAGTGAACGCGGGGTGAACCCCTGCCATCGGCCTGGTTAGGTCACGGAATGCTTACGGGGAGGGCACGCGCCGGTCTCGACCGCAGGGTTACACCCACGCGTCTTCGGCGTTCGAATCCCTGTGTGCGAACTGTTACGAACTTTCCCGCCCAGGATGCCGTCTCACCCCGGGAAGGACCAAGGGGGTCCGGGGGGACCGGGGAAAGGCAAGAGACGACGATGGGCATGGAACGGCGTACGTTCATCGCGGGCGGCGCGGCCGCACTGACCGCGACCGCACTGACCGGGTGCAGCACGGGCTCGGGTACGACCGCAAGCGCGGGAAACACGGGTTCATCCTCGCGCACGGCGCTGATGACCACCAGCCAGAGCGCCGCCGCGAACTGGACGGCCCTCGCCCGCGACCTGGACGGCACCCTGGTCCGCCCCGGCGACGCGGCCTGGAAGACGGCGCACCAGCTCTACAACACCCGCTTCGACACCCTGAAGCCCGCCGCCGTCGCCTACGTCGCGCACGCCGACGACATACGCACCACTCTCGCCTACGCCCACTCCCACGGCATCCGGATCTCCATACGCAACGGCGGCCACTCCTACGCCGGCTACTCCTCGGGCACGGGCCGTCTCATCCTCGACGTCTCCAGGCTGAACCGCATCCGGGTCAGCGGCGGCCAGGCGGTCGTCGGCGCCGGCTCCAAGCTGATCGACGTCTACCGGGCGCTCGCGGCCAAGGGCGTGACCATACCCGCGGGCTCCTGCCCGTCGGTCGGCGTCTCCGGCCTGGTCCTCGGCGGCGGCCACGGCGTGGCCTCCCGCGCCTACGGCCTGACCTGCGACAGTCTCACCCAGGCGACCGTGATCACGGCGGACGGCACCCAGGTCACGGCGAACGCGTCGTCGCACTCCGACCTCTTCTGGGCGCTGCGCGGCGCGGGCAACGGCAACTTCGGCGTCGTCACCGAGCTCCAGTTCAGGACCCACGCGGCACCGCAGGCGGTCACGGCGTACCTGACCTGGCCGTGGTCGAAGGCGGCGGCGGTCCTGAAGGCCTGGCAGGAGTGGGGCCCGACCCAGCCCGACGAGATCTGGTCCTCCCTCCACCTGGAGTGCTCCCCGGGCCGCACGCCCGGCATCTCGGTGGCCTGCTTCTCGATGGGAACGTACGGCGAGCTCCAGAACGCCGTGGACCGCCTCGCCCACCTGGCAGGCGCGAACGCCTCCTCGGTCACCCTGCGCCGCAAGGGCTACGAGGAGGCGATGGAGGCCTACGCCGGCTGCACGTCCTTCTCCTCCGACGCCCAGTGCCACCTGCCCGGCTCGACCCCGGGCCGCTCCCCGCAGGGCGCGCTCGGCCGGGAGACCTACGCGGCCCGCTCCGACTTCTTCGACCGGTCCCTGTCCGCGGCGGGCATCCAGACGGTGCTGCGGCAGATCGCCTCGGTCCGGGGCGGCGCGGGCAGCATCGCCTTCACGGCCCTCGGTGGCGCGGTCAACCGCGTCAGCCCCACGGCCACGGCCTTCGTCCACCGCCGCTCGCGCATGCTGGCGCAGTACATCGCGTCCTGGGGCGCGGGCGCCTCCGGCACCACGGCCCAGTCCTGGCTGACGTCGGCACACGGCGCCATGCAGCCGTACGCCTCCGGCGCCGCGTACCAGAACTACACGGACCCGACCCTGAGCAACTGGCGCAAGGCCTACTACGGGGACGCGGCGAGCCGCCTGGGCAAGGTGAAGCAGAGCTACGACCCACAGCGCTTCTTCTCCTACGCGCAGGGGCTCTGACGAACCCCGGGCGGGATCCGGACCCGGCTCCTACGCCGCCAGATCCCGCTCCTCGTTCTCTACGGAGTGGCGGGCGCCGGGCAGCAGCGCCCCGTCCCGCCCGCCGTCCCGCGCGGCCCGGCTCCGCACGATCCACCCCGCTCGCGGCGACCGCTCCACCGCCCGCATCAGCGGGGTGAGCAGGGCCATGGCCGCCGGGGACAGCAGCAGGGCGACGGCCGTGCCGAGGGCGAAGCCGCCGACGACGTCCGTCGGATAGTGCACGCCCATGTACACCCGGCAGAACCCTTCCAGCAGTGCGAGCCCGATCCCCGCGATGCCGAAGCGGCGGTTGGCGACGAACAGGCCGACGCCGAGGGCCATGGTGATGGTGGCGTGGTCGCTGACGAAGGAGAAGTCGGTCTTGCCGGGGACGAGGACGTCGAGCCCCTGGTGATCGACGAAGGGCCGGGGCCGTCCCACGAACCCCCGGATGGGGATGTTGACGAGTACGGCGAGGCCGGCGGCGAGCGGCGCCCACACCAGCGCGGCGACGGACGACACGGCGTCCTCCCCGCCCCGGCGCCGCACGGACCACCAGCACCACACCACCAGCAGCACCATGGCGAGCAGCAGCCCGTACTCCCCGACGAACTCCATCACCCGGTCGAACCAGTGCGGAGCGTCCTTGGCAAGGCCGTTGATGTCGTAGAGCAGGCCGACGTCGGGGTTCGATCCGGATTCGGCGAGTACAGCCATGGTGCTGCGGCCCCTTCGTCGTCTACCGGACGCACCTCATGTGCGCCGCTCCTGCCCCCCGTGGTGCGTAGATCCGCTTCCGCTGCACGTCCGCTCGGCTACGTCAACAGGAACGCACAGCCCTCCCCAATACGTTCCACTCTCCACTGAAAGATCACGCAGACGTTATCGAAGAGAGACTCGTCTTCGCAGCTCAGGGGGTGGGTTCACGCTCCGTCTCAGACCGCCGTGGGGAGCGCTTTTGCGCCATCCGCGGTGACGCGGGTGGCGCCGAAGTAGTCGCGCGCGTCGATGGGATCGAACCGGATCACCGCACCCGTACGCGGCGCGTCGATCATGTACCCGCCGCCGACGTAGATCCCCACGTGATGGATGGCCCGCGAGTCGCTGGGATCGGTGGAGAAGAACACCAGGTCGCCCGGGAGCAGTTGATCCCGCGACGGATGCGGTCCGGCGTTGTACTGGTCGTTGGCCACGCGCGGCAATGTGACGCCGACCTTGGCGTACGCGGCCTGCGTCAGCCCCGAACAGTCGAACCGCCCACCCTGCTCGGCGGTCCCCTCCCCACCCCACAGATACGGCGTCCCGAGCTTGCTCTGCGCGAACGCGATGGCCCCGGCGGCCTGTTGACTGGGATCGATGCGGGTGACGGGGGCGGCGAAACTCTGCGACAGGCTGCGGATGCTCTTGACGTAGTCCTGCGTCTCGCTGATGGCCGGCACCCCGCCGGCCTTTATCACCCGGTACGCACCGGCGTTGTAGGCGGCGAGCATGTTGTCGGAGACGTCGCCCGGCACGCTCTTCACGTCCTTGGCCAACTGGCAGTCGTACGAAGCCGCCGAAGGAATCGCGTCGCCCGGGTCCCAGACGTTCCGCTTGCCGTCGCCGTTGCCGTCGATGCCGTAGATGGCCCACGTGCCGGGGATGAACTGTGCGATGCCCTGCGCGTTGGCGGGGCTGACGGCAGTCGGGTTCCAGCCGCTCTCCTGGTACAGCTGGGCGGCGAGCAGCGCCGGGGTGAGCTGCGGGCACAGGTTGCCCCACTTCTGCACGAGCCCCTGGTAGGCGGCCGGTACGGCGCCCTTGGCCAGCGCCCGGCCTGCCGAGGCCACCCCGCCCGCGAGGTTCCCGGCGACGACGTAGACCCCGACCACGAGCAGCGCGACGAAGCTCATGCCGAGCCCGACGGCCGCCCCACCGAACACCCATACCTTCCGCACGGTCCAACTTTCCCCCATGCCCGAGCGGTTCAAGGCTCTTTTTGCGTGATGTGGCGTCATTTCACAGTGACACCACGGCACGTGACGGGGGTGTAGTCACCGGGCGGTGGCCGGATCGATGCTGTGCGGCGGTTTCACGCTGATGATGAGCCGGGATCCCGGGCAGCGAGGATCACGTTCCGCGGTTCAGGTCCCGAGGCGTGACTCCCTGCTCATGGACGGCCGCGAGGCCCTGCCATGAAGATCAACCAGCCGTGGCGTCCTTGTACAGCTCCGTCGCCTCGCTGCCCAGCACCACGCTGTACGACACGTCGTCGGTCGAACCGCCCTGTTCGTGGCCGCCGAGGATGCCGACGACCTGGTTGTCGCCGTTGACCCAGGGGCTGCCGCTGGTGCCGGCGGTGAAGGAGGGGCAGTCGATGCGCTGCTGGGTCCTGCTGTGCGGGGTCGGCTTGTTGGTGCAGCTGATCGGCACCTCGCGGGAGTCCGGGTAGCCGACGACGGTCACGGCGGTGGCACCGGTGGCCGTACCGGGCGTGAAGCGGTTGGCCCCGACCACGTCCTCCAGGCGCCGGCCGTTCGCGTTCTCGACGGTGACGAAGGCGAGGTCGCTGTCCTCGTCCTGGTCCTTGGCCCATCCGTCGGGCAGGTAGCGCCTGCCCAGCTTCCACACCCCGTACGGCGCGTGTCCGTCCCGGTAGCCGGGCACGAAGAGCAGCTTGTCGTCGGCGCTGCTCACGCAGTGCGCCGCCGTGGCGACGAGATCGCCCCCGGGGCTGTGCACGACCGAGGCCGTGCAGTAGTGGCCGCCCTTGAGATCACCGGCGTGGTCCGCGCCGACGAGCACACCGATCCGTGCGGTGTGCCGGTTCACCGAGGCATCGGCGGTGACCCCGAGGGGCCCCGACGCCTCATCCGCGGCCGCCACGGACGCCGAGGTCAGGGCGAGCATCACCACCGCGCCGAGCAGTGCGGGGCGCGAGGTGAGCGTGATGCGTGAGATGCGCTTCATCAGCCTCCACTCTGCCCCGCGATCGTGAGAATCCCTCTGAGACTTAACTGAGATTTTCCTGTGAAACCTCCGGTTGGGCCCAGAGCCTCACCCGTAGACAGGGAAGTCACCCGTCGCGACATCACCGTGCAGCGGCTCGGGCAACGGTACCGGCTCCCCGAACTTACCTGGCAGCACGTCCTGGTAGGCGCCGTCGTCAGGCCGGGTGTGCAGGGTCCGGGTGGCCTTGCGCGGGTCGATGACGAGCAGCACGGGGACGCGGGCCACGGCGTACCAGTCGGCCTTGTCGCGGATGTCGCGGGATTTCTCAGAGGGAGAGATGACCTCGACGGCGAGTGCGGCGTCCTCGGGGTCGGCAAGCCAGTTCTCGTCCTCCTCCCATTCCTCGGGGAGAACGACCAGATCCGGCGTCACGTAGTCGTCCGGGTCGGCGGGGAGGCCGATGGAGGACACCTCATAGACGTCCAGCCCATCGGGGAGGGACGCACCTTCCAGCTGCCGCCGCAACCGCCTCACCACACCCGCGTGCTTGCCACGCGGAGTCGGGGACATCACGAGCTTTCCGCCCAGGACCTGCACCCGCAGACCCGTCGCTTCCTCGATCTTCTCCGCGACCTCGCGCAGGTTCCCCGGCCGGGGACGGGGGCCGTTCCACGTTCCGGACGACACGGACATGGCTCGCTGCCTCCGTTCTTCCGCCTCGCCGGCGTCTTCGGCCGCGCGAGCGGGTTCGGTGGGAGGTCCGACGTCCCGCTCGGCTCTGGAACCACCGTACTGGGCGGCCTCCTGTCCCGCCTCCACGTCACGCACAGTCACCGTCACCATGAGCACACACCTCCTCACGTTCCGATCGGGCACGATTACAGTAAGCCACGGCTCTGACAGTCCGCCCACAGCAGCTTCCCGCCTCTGGACGCACCCAGCTCCCGCAGCACGGAGACACCCCAGGAGTCGGCACAGGCCCGTACGAGGTGCAGGGCGCGCCCGCTTTCCGCGTCGTCCGCCGGTGCGGGCTCGGGTACGGCCTCGGCGGCGGAGCCTCCTCGATGCCGAGGCCCAACTCCACAAGTACCGAACGCTCTTTGACCGGATCGACGCCGTCGCACTCAGCCCGGACAAGACCCGTGACCACATCCACGACCTGATGCGAGAGCTGTGAGGGACCACCGATGAACCCGAACTGGCAGAAGTCCTCTTATTGCAGCGAGAGCAACTCCCCGGCGGCCTTCGGCACCCTCATAGCCGCCCTCAAGAAGAAGCCGGCGCCCGTCAGCGAAGGCGCCCACGACGACGCCCCCTTCCACCTCCGCTGCGCGGACACCGTCGTCACGACCACCCGCCGCAAGTGGAACGCCTTCGCACTCGGTGTCCGGGCAGGCGAGTTCGACCACTTCGCGGCCACGCGCTGAGTCGGTTGCTCGTCCAGGTGGCTCAGCGCCGGTAGTGGCAGTTGCAGCCGCCGTGAGCCGTCAGCTCACCGGCTTCAGCCCCCACGCCACCCCCGTCATCTCCTCCGACAGCGTCCACAGCCGTCGCGCCGCCGCCGGGTCGCTCGCCGCCGCGCTGCGGCCGACCAGGGTCGGGGCGCCGCGCATCTCGCCGAGGCCGTCCGGGCCGACGTACGCCGCGCCGGGCAGGTCCTGGCTCGCGGCGAACAACGTGGGCAGGGCGCCGGCCCGGTCGCTCTGGGCGAACACCTTGTTGCCGACCGCCATGACTCCCCTCATGAGGGCACTCCCGTGGTGGCTCTGCAGGTTGGTGGCGGCGTAGCCGGGGTGGGCGGACAGGGCCCGCACCGGGGAGCCGGCCTCGGCGAGGCGGCGCTGGAGCTCCAGGGTGAACAGGAGGTTCGCGAGCTTGGACTGGGCATAGGCGCGGGTCGGGGTGTAGCGGCCGCGCAGGTTCACGTCCTCGAAGCTGATCACCCCGTCGCCCCCGCGGTGCAGACCGGAGGAGACCGTGACCACGCGGTCCGTCACATACGGCAGCAGCAGGTTCGTCAGCGCGAAGTGCCCGAGGTGGTTCGTGCCGAACTGCATCTCGAAGCCCTGCTGCGTGCGCTGCTCGGGCAGCATCATCACGCCCGCGTTGTTGATCAGCAGGTCCAGCGGGCGGTCCCAGCCGGCCGCGAACTCGCGCACCGAGTCGAGGTCGGCCAGGTCCAGCCGGCGCACCTCCGTGCTGCCGCCGGCCCGCGCCGCGGCGGCGCCGCCGCGCGCGAGGTCCCGTACGGCGAACACCACGTGCGCTCCGGCCCCGGCGAGCGCCTGGGCCGTCACGAGGCCGAGGCCGCTGTTGGCGCCGGTGATCACAGCCGTACGACCGCTGAAGTCGGGGAGGTCGGTCACGTTCCACTTGTGAGTAGCCATACCCCGAATGTAGGCATCGACAACAAAGCTGTCAACGACAACATCCCGTTACCATGGTGGGCATGCCGCGCCTGTCCTCCTCCTCGCCGTCCCCCTCCCGCCGTCCCTACCACCACGGAGACCTGCGCACCGCCCTGCTCAAGAGCGCCGAGCGCACCCTGCGCGAGAAGGGCGTCGGCGCGCTCTCGCTGCGCGAGCTGGCCCGGGACATCGGCGTGAGTCACGCCGCCCCGGGCCGGCACTTCAAGGACAAGCAGGCCCTGCTCGACGCCCTCGCGCTGGACGGGTACGAGCGGCTGAACCGGGCGCTGGACTCCGCCGTCGAGGACCCCGGCCTCGGCCTTGAGGGACGGCTGGCCGCACTCGCCCGCGCCTACCTCGGCTTCGCCGTCGAGAACCCCGAGCTGCTGGAGCTGATGTTCGCGCGCAAGCACGCCCCCGAAGACTCCGCCCGCTCCGACAGCTCCGAACTGCTCGCCACGGCCGTCGACCTCTCCCTCGGCTCCATCACGCGGATGATCGCGGACGCCCAGGAGCGAGGGGAGATCGTCGCGGGCGACCCCGAGCGGATCACCATGGTCGCCGCCGCGAGCCTGCACGGCCTCGCCGCCCTCATCGCCGCTTGCGCGCTCGACGCCGAGGAGGCCGTGCGCGGCCTGGACGAACACGTCCATCTGCTGCTGAACGGACTCCGGCCGCGGTAACACGCTCTCGCCACCCGTCAGTTACGCGCGTAGCCGCACCCTTCGGCCGCCGTCTGTGCCCGCCCTGTGCCCCAGGTCAAGCCACTCCCAGCACAGAGCCAGCACACGGCCATTGATCAGTAAGCCTCCGCCCGACTTCAGTAACGCGGGAGTCAGAATTCCAAGACCCTTCTTGTTGTCGCGTACTCAACAAGCAAGGGTCGAACCCGGGCCGCCGCCCCCACCGGTCACCCACCGGTGGACTCCCACACCCGCAGGCCTCTGTCACCCACTTCCAGGAGGCTGTACCTTGCGTACGTCCACCCACAACTCCCCCCACATACGCGGTAGATGGCGCCGCCTCGGCACCGCGGCCGCGGCCACCGCCGCGCTCGCCCTCGCCGGCTTCGGCACCGCGGCCCACGCGAGCGCCACCACCGCCACCACCGGCCACGCGGCGGCCACCAAGGTGAGCGCCCAGGCCGTCGCCGCCCAGGTCGCCAAGGCCCATGTGCGCTACGAGAAGGCGTGTGCCGCGACCCCGAAGAAGGGCTTCGCCGCCTGCAACGCGCTCCGTGTCACCGGCGGCACCACCGCCTTCATGGAGAAGCAGGCCGCCCTCAAGGGCATCGCGCCGAAGACCGTCTCGCCGAACGCCGCCTCCGATTCCCCCACCGGATACGGCCCCTCGGACCTCCAGTCGGCCTACGGCCTGACCTCCGCCGCCTCCGCCAACGGCTCCGGCGAGACCGTCGCCATCGTCGACGCCTACGACGACCCGAACGCGGCGGCCGACCTCGCGACGTACCGGTCGTACTACGGCCTGCCGTCCTGCACCACGTCCAACGGCTGCTTCAAGAAGGTCAGCCAGACCGGCTCCACCACCTCGCTCCCCACCGCCGACAGCGGCTGGGCCGGTGAGGAGTCCCTCGACCTCGACATGGTCAGCGCGGTCTGCCCGAACTGCAACATCCTGCTCGTCGAGGCCAAGTCGGCGTCCGACGCGAACCTCGGCACCGCGGTGAACGAGGCCGTCAGGCTCGGCGCGAAGTTCGTCTCCAACAGCTACGGCGGCTCGGAGTCCTCCTCCGACACCTCTTACGACTCCTCGTACTACAACCACCCGGGCGTCGCCATCACCGCCAGCGCGGGCGACAGCGCCTACGGCGCCGAGTACCCGGCCGCCTCCCAGTACGTCACCGCCGTCGGCGGCACCGCCCTGTCCACGGACTCCAGCAGCCGCGGCTGGACCGAGTCCGTCTGGAACACCTCCAGCACCGAGGGCACCGGCTCCGGCTGCTCCGCCAACGACCCCAAGCCCAGCTGGCAGACCGACAGCGGCTGCTCCACCCGCATGATCGCCGACGTGTCCGCCGTCGCCGACCCCGCCACCGGCGTCTCGGTCTACGACACCTACCAGGCGAGCGGCTGGAACACCTACGGCGGCACCAGCGCCTCCTCGCCGATCATCGCCTCGGTCTACGCCCTCGCCGGCACCCCGGGCAGCAGCGACTACCCGGCCCAGTACCCGTACAACGCGGCCGGCACCGCCGCCCTCAACGACGTGACGAGCGGCAGCAACGGCACCTGCGACACGGACTACTTCTGCACCGCCGGGCCCGGCTACGACGGCCCGACCGGCTGGGGCACGCCGCAGGGCACGTCCGCCTTCAGCGCGGGCTGACCCCACAAGGATCCACCCCGTCGGGTCACGGGGAGCCGCCAGTTTGAGGGGGACGTGGGGTCCCTTCGGCGGCACGGAAAGGAAAACGGGTCACGGCAGCCGGCCGCGGCCCGTTTTCCCTGCCCAGCGCCTCTCCTTCCTGTCCAACTCCCATGCACTGTCTATGAGTTGGGTCAAGTGAACGGAATGCTTCGGTAAGGCGGACGCCAGGATTCCAGTACCCCCCTGGTTGTCACGTACTCAACAAGTCATCGTCTACCGCGTACCACGCACCGCCGCACGCACCCGCACAGCCCTGTTCCCACCCCCCACCCGGAAACCAGGAGCTGCACACATGCGTACGACTCACAGACGGTGGCGCCGCCTCGGCACCGCCTTCGCGGCCACCGCCGCACTCGCCCTCGCCGGCCTCGGCACCGCGGCCCACGCCGACGCCGCCGCCCCCACCGCGAAGGCCACCTGGACCGCCACCCCCTGTGCCACCCCCAAGCACAAGGGCGAACTCGCCTGCCACTCCTTCCGCGTGACCGGCGGGCTCACCGCCTTCCAGAAACAGCAGGCGGCGCGGACCGGCATCACCCCGAAGGCCGCCGACGCCTCCACCCCCTCCGGCTACGGCCCCTCGGACCTCCAGTCGGCCTACGGCCTGACCTCCGCGGCCTCCGCCAACGGCTCGGGCGAGACCGTCGCGATCGTCGACGCCTACGACGACCCGAACGCGGCCGCCGACCTCGCCACATACCGCTCGCACTACGGCCTGCCGTCCTGCACCACCTCCAACGGCTGCTTCAAGAAGGTCGGCCAGACCGGCTCCACCACCTCGCTCCCCACCGCCGACAGCGGCTGGGCCGAGGAGGAGTCCCTCGACCTCGACATGGCCTCCGCCATCTGCCCGAACTGCCACATCCTGCTCGTCGAGGCCACCTCCGCGACCATGGCCAACCTCGGCAAGGCGGTGAACGAGGCCGTCACCCTGGGCGCGAAGTACGTCTCCAACAGCTACGGCGGCTCGGAATCCTCCTCCGACACGTCGTACGACACCTCGTACTTCAACCACCCGGGCGTCGCCATCACCGTCTCCGCCGGTGACAGTGCCTACGGCGCCCAGTACCCCGCCGCCTCCAAGTACGTGACCTCGGTGGGCGGCACCGCCCTGTCGAAGTCCTCCTCCGCCTCCCGCGGCTGGACCGAGTCCGTCTGGAAGACCAGCAGCACGGAGGGAACGGGCTCCGGCTGCTCCGCGTACGACGCCAAGCCCACCTGGCAGACCGACACCGGCTGCGCCAAGCGCACCATCTCGGACGTGGCGGCCGTGGCCGACCCGGCGACCGGCGTCTCCGTCTACGACTCCTACGGCGTGACCGCCGGCTGGTACACCTTCGGCGGCACCAGCGCCAGCTCGCCCATCATCGCCTCCGTGTACGCCCTCGCCGGCACCCCGTCCAGCGGCAGCTACCCGGCCAAGTTCCCGTACACCGCGGCCGGCACCTCCGCGCTGAACGACGTCACCAGCGGCAACAACGGCTCCTGCTCCCCCAGCTACCTGTGCACCGCCGGCACGGGCTACGACGGCCCGACCGGCTGGGGCACCCCCGAGGGCACGGCGGCCTTCACCGGCTGACCGCACCACCGCCTCGCACGTCACAGGCCCCGACGGCACCCGGCCGCCGGGGCCTTGTCCATTTCCCGCCCGTCCCTCATGAGAACATCGTCCCGAAGCCTCACCCGACCGGCCGTCAGAAACCGTGCCAGGTCGTAAAGAGGGACAACGACAGAACCACACGACAGGTTCCGGTCTGACCTCGTTGCCCGGGGTGACCTGCCGTGATACACAGAGTGACCGTACGCGCGATACGTACGAAACCCGCCAGTCAATGACGTCAAGTCGACATACGTCGGCGCCGATGTCGGCGACAATGAGGCCTGACCTCTGCACCCCGCAGGGGGCCAACAGAACTACCCACCAGGGGCGGTGACTTACATGCTTCTCGCGGCCAGCAAGGGTGACATCAACACCATCATCGGCGGGATCGCCCCGAACTGGGGCCCCTTCGGCAGCCTGGGCAACGAGGCGAAGGTGATGATCGAGGTGGTGATGGCGGTGGCCATCCTCCTGTGCCTCGGCATCGCGGTCTGGGGCGCGGCCAAACAGCGCATCGGCGCCACGGCCCTGCGCGACACCTTCAGCGCGGAACAGGGCAAGGGCCTCATCATCGCCGGCCTCACCGGAGTCTTCATCATCGGCTCCCTCGGCACCCTGTTCACGATCGTGTACGGCATGGCGGTCTAGCCACACCTCCCGCCCCTCCGTCCCCCGTCCCCCCCGTCTCCACCCGTCCGTCGTGCCCACCGGCTGAGGTTGCGTTTCCCTGATGTCGAGTCACCACACCGCGCCCGCGCGGGAACCAGCACGGCTACCGTCGTATGCCTACGAGGGTGAGGGGGCGTACACGGCATGAATCCCGGAGACGATGGGTCCTACCCCGACTACGACAGCCCCACGGGCCAAACCCGCACCCGCCTCCCCGACAACGACCCCTACGGCGGCGCCCCCCGCCGCCCCACCCGCTCCTCGTCCCGCAGTCTGGTGACCGTGGTGGGCGTGGTCGTCCTGCTGATCGCAGCGATCGCATTCGCCAACCGGGGAGACCACCCCTCCACCGACACCGCCTCCGACAAGGGCAACAGGCCGACGACGTCCTCGACGGCGGCCTCCGGCACCCGCCCGGTGGACACGAAGTCCACCACCGGCATCCCCTCGGGCTTCGCCCATACGGAGCAGGGGGCTCAGAGCGCAGCGGCGAACTACGCGGTGGTTCTGGGGTCGGCCGACATGTTCAACACCACGCGGCGGCACGCGATCGTCGACGCGCTCTACGCACCCGACGTGGCGGCCGCCAGACAATCCGCGTTGGACAGCGCCTACTCCGGCGAGAAGCTCCTGTCCAACATCGGCCTGACGAAGGACGGGGCGGCCCCCGAGGGGCAGACGTTCGTGTCCCGGGCAATCCCGGTGGGCACCAAGGTCACCTCCTCGGGAGCGGACACGGCCACGGTCGAGGTCTGGTACACCTCGCTCTTCGGTCTCTCCGGCGACGCCTCCAAGAATCCGGTGACGGAGAGCTGGTACACCACGACGTACCTGCTGAAGTGGGCCGGCAACGACTGGAAGATCTCCAGCGACCAGCAGAAGGAAGGGCCCGTGCCCGTAGGCCGTGATCAGACGGCGTCCACTGCTGACCAGATGACGAAGGCCGTCGAGGAGTACGGAGGGTTCACGTATGCGCGCTAACCACTACGTCCTCAAGTTCGCGGCGATCATCGGCACCGTGCAGACAAACGCGGTGCTGCTGGCCTCCCGCGCCTTCGCCGCCCCCACGCCGACACATACCGCGACGCCCAACTCCCCCGCGCCGTCGCCGTCTCAGAGCGACACCTGCGCGCTGATCCATGACGCGGCCAAGCAATTCTGCGAGCAGGGCAACGGGTCCAAGGGGGGCTCCTCCGGCTCCACCAACATCCCCCTCACCGACTCGACGGACCCCCTCTCCTCCCTCGCCAAAGGCTGTGCCGAGGCTGCCTCCTGGACCATCGACAAGCTCAGCAAGGCCGTGAAGAACACCGCCAACGTCGACTTCACCAACGAGAAGTTCCTTCAGCAGTACGCCGTCGTCTTCGCCGCCTCCACGATCCTCACGCTCCTGCTGTGGCTCCTGGCCGTCGCCAAGCGCGCCGTCCGCGGCGTCCCGCTGACGACCGCCATCTCCGAGGCCATCGGCTTCCTCTGGCTGACCGTCCTCGCCTCCGCCTTCACCCCCCTGATCCTCTACACCGTCGTCTCCGCGACCGACGGTGTCAGCGCCGTCCTCGCGAAGACCACCGGCAACCAGGCCGACGTCTTCTTCGGCACCTTCTCCGGCGCCCTCGGCAAGGGCACCGACATCGGCGGCGGACCGATCATGCTGATCGTCGTCTCCCTGGTCAGCATCCTCGCCGCCGGCGTCCTGTGGCTGGAGCTCGTCATCCGCGCCGCCCTCCTCTACGTCGGCGCCCTCCTCGGCACCGTCGTCTACGCCGGCCTCGTCGACAAGAACCTGTGGGGACACGTCCGGCGCTGGGCCGGCATCATGATCGCGGTCATCCTCGTCAAACCCGTCATCGTGATCGTGCTCGGCCTCGCCGGCGCGCTGTCGAGCGGCAACGGCCCCGACTCCTTCTCCGCCGTCGTCTCCGGCCTCGCCATCATCCTGCTCGCCATCTTCGCCAGCGCGATGATCTACCGCTTCGTCCCCGGCTTCGGCGACGAGATCGCGAACGGCCGCAACAACCGCATCATGCAGGGCGCCGAGAGCAAGGCCGCCGCCGTCATCAGCTCCCCCGCCACCCTCGTCGCCCAGGGCATCAAGACCCACAGCTCCCGCGCCGACAACAACGGCGGCGCGGGCGGCACCAGCAGCAGCACCCCCCGCCCGGCCAACCCCGCCACCGGCGGTGTCGCCGCGCACAGCAGCCGCCCCTCCGGCGGCGGCGGAGCAGTCCCCTCCGCCACTCCCGCGCCCCGCGCGCCCAGCCCGGCCAACACCCCGCACGCCGGCAACGCCCGCAACAACCGTTCAGGAGGTGAAGGGCGTTGACGACCGAGTCCCACCTGTCCCATCCGGTCACGCCCCGCCGTACGTATCTCATCGGCCGCGCCCGGCCCAACGCGATCGTCGGCCGAAACCGTGAGTCCGGCGAGATCGCGCTCATCATCGCGGGCGCGTTCCTCGGCATGATGTGCGGCCTCCTCGTCCCGGTGCTCTCGCTGCGGATCGTGCTGCTCACGGGCTTCCCGCTGATCGCGCTCGCCGCGGTCTACGTGCCGTACAAGCGCCGCACGTTCTACAAGTGGTTCGAGATCAACCGCAGCTACAAGCGCACCGTCAAGAACGGCGCCGTCTACCGCTCCACCGCCATGGAGGCCGGCACCAGCATCGGCGGACGGGAGGTGGAGGTGGGGCCGCCCCCCGGCATCGGGCGGATCACCTGGCTGGCCGCACCCTTCGGCCCCGACGAGATCGCCGTACTGCTGCACGCCGACCGCAAGACCGTCACCGCCGCCATCGAGATCGAGGGCCCCGGCGTCGGCCTGCGCGACTCGGAGGACCAGGAGGCCCTGGTCGACCGCTTCGGCACCCTGCTGAAGCATGTCGCCAACGGCGACGGCTTCGTGACCCGGCTGCAGATGCTCGCCCGCACCCTCCCCGCCGACCCCGACGCCCACGCCAAGGACGTCGCCCTGCGCGGCGACGACCGCGCCCCGGACTGGCTGTCCCGCTCCTACGACCAGCTCCAGTCCATGGTGTCCACCAGCAGCGAGCAGCACCGCGCCTACCTCGTCGCCTGCATGCACTTCACCCGCGAACTGGCCGCCGAGGCCCAGGCCATGGCCAAGGCCGCCCGCCCGCAGTCCGGCCGCAGGCTCGACCGCGACGCCGGGCTCGCCGTCGTCATGGCCCGCGAGCTGACCGACATCTGCTCGCGCCTCCAGGAGGCCGACATCCGCGTCCGCCAGCCGCTCGGTCAGGGACGGCTGGCCTCCCTCATCCACTCCATGTACGACCCGGACCACCCCATCGACCACATCCAGGCGATGACCCAGCGCAACGCCTGGCCGGCCGAGCTGGACGCCATGGAGCCCACCTACCTCCAGGCCAAGACCCGCGAGTCCAACACCCGCGCCCCCTGGTGCCACGCCACCGCCTGGGTGAAGGAGTGGCCGATGACCCCGGTGGGCGTGAACTTCCTCGCCCCCCTCCTCGTCCACACCCCCGACGTCATCCGCACCGTCGCCGTCACGATGGACCTCGAACCCACCGAGATCGCCATCGAACGCATGCTGACCGAGAAGACCAACGACGAGGCCGAGGCGTCCCGCGCCGCCAAGATGAACCGGACCGTCGACCCCCGGGACATCGCCGCCCACAACCGCCTCGACCAGCGCGGCGAGGACCTCGCCAGCGGCGCCGCCGGCGTCAACCTGGTCGGCTACATCACCGTCTCCGCCCGCACCCCCGACTCCCTCGCCCGCGACAAGCGCACGATAAGGGCCTCCGCCGGCAAGTCGTACCTCAAGCTGGAGTGGTGCGACCGAGAGCACCACCGCGCCTTCGTGAACACACTTCCCTTCGCCACCGGCATCCGACGGTAGGGGCTGATTCACCGATGCGGGATCCGCTGTCCGTCCTCACCGACGCCTTCACGTCCTTCCTCTTCGGAAAGGTCGAGACGACCCGTCTCCCGGTCCGCACCTCCACGGGCCAGGCCCAGGCCGTCTACCTGCCCACCGCCGCCCCCGGCCTCGGCGACTCCGGCGTGATCATCGGCCGCGAGGTCTACTCCGGAAAGGGCTACATCTACGACCCCTTCCAGCTCTACGGCCAGCAACTGCCGGCCCCCCACTGGCTCGTCCTCGGCGAGTCCGGCAACGGCAAGTCGGCCCTGGAGAAGACCTACGTCCTGCGCCAGCTGCGCTTCAAGGACCGCCAGGTCGTCGTCCTGGACGCCCAGGGCGAGGACGGCGTCGGCGAATGGAACCTCATCGCGGAAGAGCTGGGGATAACCCCCATCCGGCTCGACCCGACGGCGGCCCTGAACCACGGCATCCGCCTCAACCCCCTCGACCCCTCGATCACGACGACGGGCCAGCTGGCGCTGCTCCGCACGATCATCGAGGTCGCGATGGGCCACGGCCTCGACGAACGCTCCGGCTTCGCCCTGAAGGTCGCGCACTCCTACGTCAACGAGTCGATCGTGGACCGCCAGCCGGTCCTCACCGACATCGTGGAGCAGCTACGGCACCCCGAGCCGGAGTCGGCCGAGTCGATGAACGTCGCCATAGACGACGTACGCGCCTGGGGCCTGGACGTCGCCCTGGTGCTGGACCGCCTGGTCGACGGTGACCTGCGCGGCATGTTCGACGGCCCGACCACGGTCGGCATCGACCTCGACGCGCCCCTCATCGTCTTCGACCTGTCCCACATCGACCGCAACTCCATCGCCATGCCCATCCTCATGGCGATCGTCGGCGTGTGGCTGGAACACACCTGGATCCGCCCCGACCGGAAGAAGCGCATCTTCCTGGTCGAGGAGGCCTGGCACATCATCAACAGCCCCTTCGTGGCCCAGCTGTTCCAGCGCCTGCTGAAGTTCGGCCGGCGCCTGGGCCTGTCCTTCGTCGCCGTGGTCCACCACCTGTCCGACGTGGTCGACGGAGCGGCGGCGAAGGAGGCGGCCGCGATCCTGAAGATGGCGTCGACCAGGACGATCTACGCCCAGAAAGCCGACGAGGCGAGGTCGACGGGCCGCGTCCTGGGCCTGCCCCGCTGGGCGGTGGAGATCATCCCCACTCTCACGCCCGGCATCGCGGTCTGGGACGTCAACGGCAACGTCCAGGTGGTCAAACACCTCGTCACCGAGACGGAACGCCCCCTGGTCTTCACCGACCGCGCGATGACCGAGTCCTCCAGCGACCTCGTCGCCGACGAGGTGCTGCGCGCCGCCGAGCTGGAGGCCGAACAGCGGGCGGCGGCCTTCGTGGAACAGCACCTGGGCGACTCCGAGTCGACGGTGGCGTAGAGGCGCGTAGAGGAAGGGCACAGGCGTGAGACCGGACGACCGCCGCACCGACCGGCGGGAGGGCCAGGGCGGCATCCCCGACGGCCTCCTGGTCGGCATACTCGCGTTCCTCCTCGGCATGACCCTGCTGGTGTGGACGGCCACCGGGCTGGCCGCGCTCTTCACCAAGGGCGCCTGGCCCACGGGGGTCGTCTTCACCCGCACTCCCCTGGCCATGCGCCACCTCATCGGACAGCCCCACGACATCGCCGGCGCCTGGCCCGACACCCCCGCGAACCAGCTGTCCGGCTGGGGCCTGTTCTGGGGCCTGTTCCTCGGCCAGCTGATGATCCTGTTCGTCCTCACCGTGTTCGTGATAGGCGCGGCCGCGCGATGGCGGGCGGGGAGGGCGAGGCGGAAGGCGGAAGGACACGAGGAACCGCGTCCGGAGCCACGCCACGAGGTACCGGTGCCGCGCGGTGAACCGAGACCGGAGCCGGTACCGGAGCCGGTACCGAGGTCGGAGTCGGTGCCGGTACCGGCTCAGCCGGCACCCGAGCCCGAGCCGGAGCCGACGGAGATCTTGCGGGAGACGGTGCCGGAAGCCGCGCCCCCCGGCCTCCCGGTCAACGGCGAACCGGTGGGCCGGCGGAACGGAATCCTCGTCGCGCCCAGAGAAGACCGCCGGCCGACCGCGACCCACGCCGTACGCGAGGCGGAAGGCCCCGCCCTCGTCGTCACCTCGAACCCCGTCCTCTGGGCGGACACCAAGGACGCCAGGGCCAAACTGGGCCCCATCCTCCTCTACGACCCCGCGCACCTCTGCGACACGCCGGCCCGCCTCCACTGGTCCCCCACGGCAGGCTGCGAGGACAAGCCGACGGCCCTGAGCAGAGCGACGGCACTCCTCACCCCGGTCCAGCCCACGGCCAAGCTCGACCAGACCGTCACGGACACGGCAACCACGCTCCTGCGCAGCTACCTCCACGCCGCCGCCCTGGAATCCCGCACCATCCGCCACGTCCACCGCTGGGCCCAGGGCACCCAGGTCCAGGACGCCGTACGCACGCTCCGCACCCACCCCAAGGCCGCGGCCGGCTCCGCCGGCGAACTCGAGGCAGCCCTCACCGCGCACCCCGAACGCCGGGACATCGCCCAGGAGTTGATCACGCGCGCCCTCGCCGCCCTCTTCACGGTCAACATCCGCGAGGCCTGCACTCCCAACCGAACTGATGCGCTCGCCTTGGATTCCTTTGTCCACGAAGGGGGCACGCTTTATGTGGTCGGTGAATCCATCGAGGACCCCCGGAGCAACCCCGGCGCGATGCCGCTCCTGACGGCCCTCGTCTCAAGCGTGGTCGAGCGCGGCCGGCGCATGGCCGAACGGTCATCCTCCGGTCGGCTCGACCCACCACTCACCCTGGTCCTGGACGACATCGCGGCCGTCGCGCCCCTGCCCCAACTCCCGGACCTGCTCACCACCGGCTCCGACCGCGGCCTGCCCACCCTCGCCCTGCTCCGCTCCCGCGAACAGGCCCGCTCCCGCTGGCCCCACCAGGAACTGCCGGTCTAGGACCGCCGCCCCAGCACGAACTCCAACTCGTCCTGCTCCTCGTCCTTGACGAACGGCACCGTCACCCCGCTCGGCGCGAAGCCCGCCTTGCGGTACGCCCCCTGCGCCCGCGTGTTCTTCTCGTGCACCAGCAGCCGCACCCGCTGTGCACCGCGCTCCCACGCCCAGGCCACACCGGCGTCGAACAGGGCCTTGATCAGCCCGTTCCCACGGTGCTCGGGCCGGACGTACACCCCGACGACATGCCCCTGCCGCCGCTCGACCGGCGTCCCGGCCCAGTCCTTCGTCCCGGCCTCCTCGATGAGCACGGTCACCGAGCCGGCCCATGACCCGTCGGGCGCCTCGGCCACGAACTGCCGGGCCGCAGCGGACCCCTCACCCGACCCTTCGGCCCGGTCCTGCCAGAAGGCGTCCGCCTTGACCGCGGCCTCCTCGTACGACTCCAGAAAGGCGAGATCCGCCAACGGATCCCGCAACGCCTCAAGCCGCAACTGCTTCACGAGGGGCCAGTCGTCGCGTCGTATGGCGCGGATGACGTAGTCATGATTGCTGCTCATGGGGCCACCGTAGTTCGGCCCGCTGTCAGTGGCATCTCATATTGTGGTCGCCATGACAACACTCCCTCAACGCCCGCACACCGCCCTGCTGGTCATCGACGTACAGAACGGCGTGATGGCCGGCTCCCCCCACCGCGACGACGTCATCGCCAACATCAGCACACTCGTCGGCAAGGCCCGCGCGGCCGACGTTTCCGGTGATGTGGGTGCAGCACTCCGACGAGGAGCTGAAGGAGGGCAGCGAGAACTGGCAGTACGTCCCGGAGCTGGTCCGGCAGGACACCGAGCCCCTCGTGCCCAAGAACTGGATGGACTCCTTCGAGGACACCGAGCTGGAGTCCGTGCTGTCGGAGCTCAAGGTGGGCCGGCTCATCGTCACGGGCGCGCAGACCGACGCGTGCATCCGCTCCACCCTGACCTTCTGAAAACGCAGAAAGGCCCACGCCTGATGGCGTGGGCCTTTCCCAAAATTTGTTCGGCGGCGTCCTACTCTCCCACAGGGTCCCCCCTGCAGTACCAT
>NZ_JBHJYK010000035.1:0-77655 GCF_042269865.1 Streptomyces sp. NPDC055966 | reverse complement strand
CCCTGTCACACCCACCCCAATACGCCCTCACCCAACCGCAATACGGACCCTCATACCGACGACACGACCAACCCGCCCCCTCCCAGCCCGGATCCACAAACGGCAACCCCGACGCCCCACCCTCACCCCACGAAGCCCCCACCGCACCGACCATACGAACCTGCCCGACCCCCGAACCCCGCGACACCCAATCCGTGAAGAACAACGGCAACCCAATGACAGAGGCAGAAACCGCCACCGTCGCAGCAGCGAAAACAGACCGAGCCACTCGCACGACAGTTCCTCCCGACATCGCAGCCAGCAAAAACATCAACAAACTCTGCGTACCAGCGCCGCCACCGCTGGCGCCGAAGCCGAACATATGGTTTTCAGACCACCCAACAATCAACGAACCACCAAACAGAGGACCATCCTCCACACAAATCACCCAAAGAGCCCCCCAGCACCCAGCGCGGCGACGCAAGGTGCACTGAGGGGACCGTACTCATCCGGTCGGCGAACCGACCGAAGCACGCCACACGTGAAGCACTCAGGCACGCTGCAGTGGGTCGGCGAGACGGGATATGTTCGAGCCCGGACTCGCCATTGAGAGGAACCCACCATGGCCTTCGAACGCATTGGCCCGCCCCTGTTCGGTACGGAGCGTGAAACACTGCGGGCGTTCCTGGACTTCCACCGGGCGACGCTCGCGATGAAGTGCGAGGGCCTGACGGAGGAACAACTCAGGGAGCGGTCGAGCCCGCCGTCGACCCTCTCGCTGCTCGCCTTGGTCCGCCACATGGCCGAGGTCGAACGTGCCTGGTTTCGCAGGGTGTTCGACGACAACACCGCCCCGATGGTCTGGTCGCAGAAGGAATTCGATTTCCAGGCCGCCTACGACATCACGGACGCGAGCGCCGAGGAGGCGTTCGCGGTGTGGGAGGCCGAGGTCGAGCACTCACGCCGCATCGAGCGGAGCGCCGAGTCTCTGGACCTTGCCGGGCACCAGCCGCGCTGGGGCGAGGACGTTTCCTTGCGGATGGTGATGCTCCACATGATTCTTGAGTACGGCCGCCACAACGGCCACGCGGACTTCCTCCGCGAAGGCGTGGACGGCACGGTCGGCGCCTGACCCGAGCACCGGCACCGGACGCAGAGCTCCCCCTCCCTCAAGGGCTCGGAGATCACAGCCTCGCCACAGTGGTCATGCTGCTCGTAGCAGGCGGGCCACGTGGTCGCCGGCCTCTCTGGCAAAGGGGGGCGGGTGGTTCGAGAAACCGGTCTCCTCAGACCGCCCCGACGGGTACCGCTGCACACGGCCGTGCTCCCGGCACCCGCTCGGGGCACTGCGCTCCACACTCCCACGCCCGAAACGGTTCAGCCCGCTACGGAGGCGGCTCCACGGTGATGTGTGGCGACAGCGCGTGCAGGAAGTCGGGCGCGTCGTTCGTGGCCACCCGCCCATCGCCGTGGTGATCAGCAGGCCGCCGAAGTGACCGAAGAAGGCCGTGGCCGGTACGATCACCGTCCCTGCGGCCCGGGCCGGGGCCTGGCCGGTGAAGTGCGCGCAGGTGTTGGCGTTGGCCTCGGTCGTGGTCGCCACGTCGAGATACGGCTTACCCGCCCGCCAAGCCTTCTCGGTCGCAGGGGCGCCCGTCGCAGCGAGGGCGGACCGGCACAGTTGATCACAGCCGCCGCGCCGGCCAGCGAGCGGTCCAGCGAGGCACGGTCCTCGACCGATGCCGGGCGAGCCTCCAGCCCGGGTTCGTACGCCAGCGCCTTCAGGTTGCCGAGGTCGCGGCCCGAGCGGACCCGCACGAACCCACGCTCCCCTCCCTCACCGCTTCTCGGTCTGCGGGCCGAGTGCCGTGCAGGTCGGCCGGTTTCGTCTGAAGCCCGACCACGGACTTGACCACCCGACGCGCGCCGACACCCTCATGGTCCCGGGCTGGGCCGACATCGACCAGGACCCGCCGGGCGAGCTGATCGAGCCGGTACTCACGGCCGACGAGGCGGGCGGCGACGAGCACGGACACTTTGGCGCCGGAGACGGGGCGGGACCAACGCCGCCGCGACGAGCGCCGCTTCACGGCCCGTGCCTGTCGAGATCGGCGGGACCTAGTCAGCGCCGAGCTGTTGCAGGCCAAGGCCCTGTGAGGCACTACGGAATGCTCCCCGGCCCGGGGCGGTGCCGCCGCCTGGTCAGCGAGTGGCGTTCTCGGCGGCCGGCTTCGTCGCAGCCGGTGGACGCTGCACTGTGGTAACGGATCGCAGCACGGTGGCGGCGAGCAGAAGAGCGGCGGCGACGAGGCCCGAGCCGATGCGGAAGGCAAGCTGGTAACCACCCGTGAGCGCTGAGGTGTTGGTGGCCCCGTCGACCAGCAGGGATTCGGTGTGCGAGGTGGCGAGCGTGCTGAGGACCGCCAGGCCGAAGGCGCTGCCGATCTGTTGCATGGTGTTGAACATGCCGGAGGCGATCCCCGAGTCCTGGGGCGTGGCCGCTGACATCGCGAGCGTGGCCAGAGACGGCATCGCGAGGCCGAAGCCGATGCCGAGCGGCAGCAGGGCGGGCAGGACGTCCACGGCGTAGCTCCCGCCTGCCGGTACACGGCCGAGGACGGCGAGACCCGCCGCGATGAGCGAGAGTCCTGGCAGCAGTACGGCACGGGGGCCGAAGCGCGCGATCAGCTTGGGCGAGAGGCCGAGGGACAGGGCGCCGATCGCGACCGAGACCGGGAAGATGCCGAGGCCGGTGTGTATCTCGTCGAAGCCGAGCACCTTCTGCAGGTAGAGCACGCACAGGAACTGGAAACTGAACATGCCGGCCACCATGAGGGCCTGGATGCCCATCGCTCCTGAGACGTTGCGTGCGCGGAACACACGCAGTGGCAGGAGGGGGTGGGTTGCCTTCGCCTGGCGGACGACGAATGCCAGGAGCAGGGCGAGTGCCGCTGCGCCGAAGCTGGTCGTGTGTGTGGAAGTCCAACCGTAGTCCGTGGTCTCGACGATCGTGTAGACGCTGAGCATCAGTGCGGAGGTGACGAGGAGCGCGCCCACGACGTCCGTTCCCTTGTCGAGGCCGACACCGTGCTCGGACGCGAGCACGCGCCCGGCCGACAGTGCAGCCACGATGCCGATCGGGACGTTGACGAAGAAGATCCAGTGCCAGCTGGTGGCCTGCGTCAGGGCGCCGCCGGCAAGGAGGCCCATCGAGCCACCGGCGGACTGGACGAAGCTGTAGACGCCGATGACCTTGGCGCGCTCCTTCGGCTGCGGGAACAGGGTCACGACCATGCCGAGGGTGACGGCGGAGGTCACCGCGCCGCCGATGCCCTGCACGAACCGGGAGGCGAGCAGCACCGCCGGTTCCTGGGACACACCGCACAGCAGTGAGGCGGCCGTGAAGAGGCACAGACCGGCGATGAAGACGCGCTTGCGTCCGATGAGGTCGCCGAGCCGCCCGGCAAGCAGCAGCAGACCGCCGAAGGGGACCAGATAGGCATTGACCACCCAGGCCAGGCCCGACGAGGAGAAGCCGAGGTCCTGTTGGATGGAGGGCAGGGCCACGTTCACGATGGTCCCGTCGAGGATGACCATCAACTGCCCGGCACACAACACGGCCAGGGCCGACCAACGTGATGTCTCTGCTGCCGCGTTGGATCTGCGCACGTGAATTCCTTCCAATGGTGCACGACTTGTTACAGCAGTCATGTTCTGTAACCATGACGTGCCGCGGAAGGAGGCACTTTCATGTCACGCAGTCACACCGATGTGTCCGACCAGGTCGGCAACGAGGCGTGCCCGATCACCGAGGTCCTCGACCACGTCGCTGGCAAGTGGAGCATCGGAATCCTCGTCGCCGCCGCACATGGACCGGTTCGGTTCACCGAGTTGGAACGCAGCATCGCAGGCATCAGCCGACGCATGCTCACCTTGAACCTGCGCAAGCTGGAACGCGACGGCCTGCTCGTCCGGACCGTCTACCCCACCGTGCCGCCCAAGGTGGAGTACAGCCTCACCCCCATGGCCCGCGAACTCCACGCAACCCTCACCGGGCTCGTCGGCTGGGCAGAGCGCCACCGAGCAGACATCACCGCCGCCCGCGCCACCTACGACGCCACCACGACACCGGCTTCCTGACACCTACCTGCGCGACCGATGTCTGCTCAGAGCCCTGCCCCCTCGCGTCAATAAGGGCTGTGCATGGTGAGAAAGCGAATCTCAAGGTCGGTTTCGAGATAGTCCATGCGCCGTTCCCAGAAAGCCCGCATGTGCGGGAGGGCCAGGTGGGCGTCGAGATCTGCCTCTGAACGCCATGCCTCGTAGAACACGAAGACTCCGGGTTCGTCGCGATCTTCGTGGAAGTGGTACTCCAGGCAGCCGGCTTCCTGCCGGGTCGGCTCGACGAACGACAGCAGCAACTGCTTCAGCTCCGCGGCCCGTTCGAGCTTGGGGCGGGCAGTGCCGACGAGGGTGAACGGCTGAGTCATGGGTCTCTCCCTCTACATAGGTACGATCAGATTCGTACCTTGGCACGCTAGCGAAGTGGAAAGGTATGATGCAAGCCGTACCTTAGGGCTGTGACCGGGAGACTCTCGTATGCGCGACGAAGAAGGCCACCCGTCCGTCGAGGAGATCGAGCTCGGCCCGGTGCTCGCCGCGCTGGCGGACCCGCTGCGCCGCCGGGTGGTGCGCGAGTTGGCGCTCGCGCCCGACGGCACCGCGCGGACGTGCAGCTCGTTCGGATTGCCGGTGTCCAAGGCGACGGTCACCCACCACTTCCGCACGCTGCGCGAGGCCGGTCTGATCCGGCAGGTCGACCGCGGCAACAGCCGTATGGCCAGCCTCCGCCGGACCGACATCGAGCTGCGCTTCCCCGGGCTCCTGGACATCGTGAGCGCCGAGACACCATCGTGAGCGCCGGGACGGAGGACCGCGGACGTACAGCGGAAGAGCCATGAGCACCCGGTACGGGCCGGATTCCGATCTTGATCACGGCAGCCATGACCACTCCCGTACGGAGCCTCGTGTCACGGCGGTCCCACGGCGACGTCCCCTGATCGCGTGACCCGAACAGCCAGAAGACGGCGAAACCATGGTCGGCGATCCGGAATCGAACGAGCACGCCGTTCAGCTCACCGCAGTGCGCGAACACTCACGGCGGCGTGCGATCACCGGTCCGCGACGAGGTCGGCATCGCGAGCCGGAAGCCCCCCAAGAGCCCCACCGGGCGTCAGCGTCGCCGAGGCCGCGGACGCGCAATCGCGTGCGAAGGCGTTGGCGCCCTGCCCTCTCTCATCCCCTCGCGCACGTCGCACGTATTCCAACACCCCATTGGTTGCGCGGTGTTGACCTCCACTCGATGCTTGCTTGCCTACGCGCCCCGGGTGACCGGATGCGGTGTCAGCGAGGGGCGGCTGCCGATGCGGGTGCGAACTTGGGCGAGGGGCACCTCGCCTGGGCCGCCACCATCGCCGCGGGGCCTGACGCAGCAGCTGCTGGACTCGCTGCGGAGGGCGGCCCGGATCGCGGTTGCTGGGCGTGGTGGGGCAAGTCGCAGCCGCCACGGACCTGCGGTGGCGCCGCCCGGCGTCAGCTCCACGAGACAGCGGTGCACACCTACGACGCCCAGCTCACCGTGGGCGCCCCGCAGCCGCTGCCGGAAGAGGTGGCGCTGGACAGCTGGCTCTCCGGCGACGGCGCACGGGTCGGCCGCCTGCCCTCACTCGGCACGATGCCCGCCGTCCCCACCACCGACGAGGACACGGACGCGGCCGACGCCACCGCCCGAGGCATGGCCAGTGAGCTCGTTCTCGCCTTCTACGGCCGAATTCCGTTGGACTCCCTGAAGCTCGGCGGCAACCGACGTCTCTTCGATCAACTCGTGGACTGGGACCCGGAGCCGTAGGCCGCGACGGTGCGCCGACCGCTTCATCGAGGACCTGCCGGACGGCCGTGAACGCCCTCGTGGTGGAGAGTGGCGTTCTGGTATGCAGGAGGGGAAGGAAGGCCGTGGCGGAGGAGACGGGGGTGACGCCGTGGCGGAGTACCACGTGGACTGGCCGTGGCTGTTGGCGAGGCCGGACGTGCGCGGGGACGAGGCCCTGCGCGGGGTGAAGGAGGCCGGATCCGCTCCGGACCGGGAGCGGTGGTTGGGCGTTCTGTCCGACGCCGCGTCCGGCGCCGACCCGGCAGCGGTCGAGCGCTACGCGATCGGCCTGGCGCAGGCCGGCCGGTACGCCGAGTCGCTCACGTTCTGGCGGCTGCTGGTGGAGCATCTGCCGGGAACCGCACGCGTTCGGCTGAACATGGCCTCCTGTCTGATGAGTGCCGGGCGCCTGGACGAATGCGCCCATGTGATGGAGGAGTGCGCCCGGCGCTGCCGTGACGACGATCCGGCCTACCCGATCGTCCGCCGGCGGCTGGCGGAACTGGAGGGTTTGCGCGGTCAGTTGGGCAGGGAGCAGCGCCTGCTGGAGGTCCGTGCGGACGCCTACCGGGAGCTGGCCGCCCAGGGCCGTGCCTCGCTCGCGGACCTCAAGGAGCTGTGCCGGATCCTGGCCACTCTCGCTCAGCAGCCGGGCAGCGGTGTCACCGCGTCCGAGGTGGCGGAGGTCGCGGAGCGGATCCACGCCCAGGCACCGGACGACGTGGGAGGACTGGAACTCCTCGGCATGGCACGGATACTGGCGGATGACCAGGACGGAACGGCTGAGGTTCTGCGCCGGCTGGAGCGGGTCGCCCCGGACTCGCCGGTGCTCGCGGCCGCGCGCGAGCAGGTGACCGACCCCGGAATCCGCGAGCGCTCGGGCGAGTTGAAGCGCCGCTGGGACGACATCTGCCGCCGGGCCTCCGACGGCGACCCCGGTGCCGAGGACGAGCTCCGCCGCGAGCTCCGTAGCCACCCGCACGTCGAGCAGCTCGGGGTCGGCCTGCTCTTCGCCGTGTACGGCCGGGCTGCGGACGGCCGCGGGGACTACGACGAGGCGCGCCGGCTCGCCCTCGAACTCGCCGCCGCTCCGCGGGCGGGACACCACACCCACTTCCACGTCGCGCAGTTCCTCTGGAACCTCGGCGAACGCGACGAGGCACGGCGGCAGTTCGGCCTCGCGCTGGCGACCTCGGAGACCGAGGAGGATCGCGAGACCGTACGGCTGGCCGCGCGTACCGTCGGCGCGCAGATCGGCGATCCGGCGGGGGGCGTGGGTGGGTGACCGCGAGCGGCGCGTTGCCGCGCTGCTGATGCAGGCGGACAGTCTGCGGCGAGCCGAGTACGTGCTCTTCACTCATACACCGGGCATCGATCTCGCCGTACTGGTACGGGAGTTGCAGGACGGGCGGCGCGCCTTCGAGAGGGCCGGGCAGGCGAAGGCGGCGGCGCTGGTGGACTTCTATGTGTCGCTGGTGGAGGAGCTCACACCGGCACTGCGGGAGGCCGACCGGCGTCGTGGGGCGGAGTCCGCCGACACCTGGGAGCCCATCGAGCGGGACGCCTCCAGGCTGATGACGCAGGGGCGACTGGACGCCGCCCTGGAACTGGTGCGGTCCGCGGGCGCTGCGCTGCCCCCGGACTCCTATGCCGTCGGGCGGATGTTCGGGATGGAGTGGCGGGTCGCCGAGGCCATGGGGGCCGCCGGGCGTCACCGCGATGCACTGCGGATCCTGGACGGCCTCGCCCGGGAGATCGGCACCACCGACGATGTGATCCAGCCCGGCCTGCGGCTGCGCCTGCACCGGTTACGCGGCGGGCTGTACCGGGCGGAGGGCGAGTACGAACGCGCCTGTTCCGAGTACCGGGCGGCGCTCGATGCCGTGTCGTCGATCGGGGACACCGGCGATGAGCTCGATATTCGAAGCGAGTTGGCGGATGCTCACGCTGCCGCCGGGCGGAGCCGGCCGGCGGTGCGGGAGTGCCGCCGGGTACTGACCCGCGCCGAGGCGGTGGGCGCCGGACCGGTACCACGGGCGCGGGCGCTCAACCGGCTCGGAGAGGCGTACCGGCAGGCGGGGGACGCCGCGGCGGCCCGGCGCTGCTTCCGGCGCACGCTGGAGCTGGCCGGTGACGCCGGGGTCGATGACCCGAGCGTGCTGCGGGCGGCGGAGGCCTGGGTCGGGCTCGGGGACCTGCTGGTGGACGAGGACGACCACGCGGGGGCCGCGGAGGCGTATTTCCAGGGCCTGTTGAAGTCGATGACGGTCAATCGGGACGCCATCGCGCAGGGTATGGGGATGGTGGCGTCGCGCATGGAACGGCTCAGGGCTCCGGAGGCGGAGCTGCTGCTGCGCACGGCGCAGGTGTTTCGCGACTCGTTCCCCAAGGACGGCCGGTACTGGGGGCATCATCTGCCGTTCCGGCTGGCCGAGGCGGAGGCGCTGGCCGCGTCGGGAGACACGGGCGGCGCGGCCGCGGCGTTGCGGGTACTGCGGCGGGAGGCGCTCGGGCGCCGGGCCGATCTGGCGACGCTGCTGCGACTTGAGGTGCGGCTGGCGAGGACGCTGTGGACCGACAGGACGGACGGGGCGGGCGAGGCCGGCGGGGCGGGCGCGGATTCGCGATTGGGCGGCGGTGCGGACCGGCAGGCGGCCTTCGACCTGTTGTGGGCGCGACGCTGCGAGCTGCGGCGTACGGTCTCCGGACGTGGCGGCGAGGCGCGGGAGGACCTGTCCGCGCTGGTGACGCGGCACCAGGAGTGCTACGGCCTGCTGATCGGCATGCTGCTCGACCACGACGGGGCCGGGCTCGCCGTGCCGGAGGGAAAGCCGGAGGGCGAGCCGCAAGGAGTCGGGGCGGTCGAGCTCGCCTTCGATCTCCATGAGGAGTACCGGGCGTGGGCCGAGGGGGCCTCGGCGCCCACGGGTGTGCCCGGGACACCGGCGACCTTGCGTGAACTGCGGGCCTGCCTGGCAGCGGATCCGGACGCCCGCCACTGCGCGTTCGTCTCGTACTTCTGCTGCGCTGAGAGCGGCGACGAGGGCGGCTGCGTCATCTTCGTCGTCCACGCCGACACCGGACGGCTGACGGTCTTTCAATCACCGCTGGGTGGGCACGAGATGCAGCGTGCGGCGGGACGGCTGCGGCGGGCCTTCGACGGGGACGCGGACGCCTTCCCGCCGTTGCCTCCGCTTCCGGCACGGCGGCCGTGGCGCCGGAAGCTGGACTTCTTCGAGGACTTGGCGCCGGGACTGCTGGCCTTCCTGCCCTCGGTGACGGGACGGGAGCTGCTCTGTGTCGCGGCCGACCCGGCGCTGCAAGCACTGCCCCTGGCGGCGCTGCCACTGCCGTCGGCGGACGAGGACGCCCGGGGAGGCCGGCCGCCGCTCGCCCACCGCCACGCCGTCGTTCAGGTGTCCAGCGCCACCGCCCTGCTGCGTACGGTCGCCCGGCCCCCCGCTCCGGCCGACGGCGGCGTCCTGGTCGCGGGCGTCGCGGCCGAGGAGGACCCGGACCCGGAGCGCCTGGAGCACGACATCGACTTCATCGCCCCCTTTATCTCCCCCGGGCACGCCGGCCGGGACGCGGTGACCGAAGTCGGCCGGCTGTCCGCCACCCCGGACGCCGTACTGGCCGCTCTGCGCGCCGCACGCGTCGCCCACCTCACCGGGCACGGCTGGTTCGACCGCGCCGAGCCGCTCGACTCCGGGCTGTTGCTGGCCCACGACGGGCAGCGCCCGAGCAAGTACCCACCGGAGGTGGAGATCCGGACCCGGCTCCGGCACCTGCTGACCGCCCGTCATGTACTGGACGCCGGACTGCGGTTGGACCTGCTCACACTGCGCGCCTGCTCCACGGCACGCCGCGATCTGCACAGCACCGGGGACCTCCAGGGGCTGGCCCACCTCCTTCAGGCCTCCGGTGTGCGGTCGGTCGTCGGCACGTTGTGGGACGTGGACGACACCAGTTCACGACGGCTCTTCGCGGACTTCTACCGCCGGCTGTCCACCACCCCCGAAACACCCTGGCGGGCCCTGTGGGATGCCCAGCGCGCGATGCTCGCGGGGGACGACACGCCCTACGACACGCCCTGGCAGCGTCACCCGTACCATTGGGCCGCGCTCGCGCTCTTCGGAGATTGGAGAATCCGGTGACATCGCCGACGCCGTTCGCCCAGGCAGACCTCACAGACCGTGAAGTCATCCTCATCCTCCAGGAGTTGACGGAGGAGCTGACAACCGGCGCGGCCGCGGATTCGATGCCGCTGGACCAGGAGGAGGCGCTCCTCCTGCTGGACGCCCTGCGCGGCGCCCGGCCGGAGTCAGAGTCGCAGGCGGCCACGGCCGTCCCCGAGGGTGCTGCGGCCTCTGCCGCCGCCCGCCGCCTGCTCGCTGTGCTCGCCGAGGAGCCGGGCGGTGCGGACTTCGCCGCCGAGCTGCTCGCCGATCCGCCCAACGACTCGCGGCTCGGCGGCGAACTGGCCGTTCCGGGCGTCGTCGTTCTGGCCGGTACGGTGGCCTGGCTCCAGACGAAGGTCGACATCCGCTTCAAACGAGGCGGCGGCAAGACCGAGTTCGAGTTCCGGCTGGGCAAGGAGGCCGCCGACGGGTCCACACTGCGTGAGCTGGCCGCCGCCGTCGCCCGTCTGCTCGGCTGGTCCCGGCAGTAGTCACCACCCGTACTCGCCCAGCCGACGGACCGGCCGGGGCATGGAGCCGGGAGCGAGGACCGGCGAGGCCCGGACGATCGTACGTCCCCCCGCACCTCGTCTCGCCTTGCCGCTCAACCCGGCGCGGCAGCCGGCCACCAGGTCACCCTCGTTACCAAATGCGGACAGAACCCGATGAACAACTCGCGTTCAAACGCCATCTGACGGGGTGTGACGAACTGCGGATCCGGCCTGCCGCCCTGTGAGGGAGCAGGTGGAAGTGCCGCATCCTGGTATCCCATGGGGGGCTCCATCATGACCACGCGCCGTACTCGCCGTACCGCCCGCACCGCCCGTTCCGCCGCACTGGTGGCGGTCGCCGCCGCTGCGGCACTCTCACTGACCGCCTGTCAGGGCGGGGCCAAGGACGCCGCCACCGGCTCGGGGAAGAAGGTCTCCAGCTCCCCCGCCGCCTCCCGCCCCGCCGGTAGCGGTGATGCGCCCAGCAACGCCGAGGCCGGCGTGCCGACGTCGACGGCCACCGCGCATCACTCCGGCACCGCACCCGCCTCCGGGACCGGAAAGGCGTCCCCGGTCCGCACCCGGACCCTGGTGGACGGCAGCAAGGCCGAGATCTACGAGCTCGGCACCCAGCACTACCGCGCCAAGATCGTCCACGGCGGTGAGGTCCTGGCGACGCTGGAGACGAACCAGCACGACGCCGGGCTCGACGCCAACGACATGTTCGTCGTACTCACGCTGGACGGCCAGGTCCACTCCTGGATGGGCGGCGGACACCAGGCACCGGGCACCTTCAAACTTGCGGGCGGTTGGACCGCCAAGGTCACGAAGCTCGGCGACGACCGGTACCGCGCACAGATCCTCGGCAACGACGGCGCGGTGGACGGGACGCTGGACGCGAACCAGCACGACGTCGGGCTCGACGCCAACGGCGTATACGTCGTGCTCAGCTTCGGCGGCGTGATCAGCGCCCACATGTAAGGGCCGTCAGCATTGCCTTCCTCCGCAGCCCATTGCAACGCCGCATTGCATTCGGCTGCAGCACCATTGCATCAATTTGCCGCCATTCACCTGGGGAAATGAGGTTTGATTGATTGACAGCCATTCCGAACTCGCCGTAGCTTTCGAGCCGTGTTAAACACGTACTATCGCGAGATGAGGAACGGCCATGGGTGAATCGCTCCACACCGTCACAGCTCTGCCGGAGGCCCGTCGGCCCGGGTGCCCCTTCGATCCGCCGGCAGAGCTGATCGACGCCCGTCGGCACGGCCCCATCAGCCGCTACACCCACCCCGGCGGCAGACCCGGCTGGCTGATCACCGGATACGACCTGGTCAGGTCGGTCCTGGCCGACTCGCGGTTCAGCTCACGCAAGGAACTTCTCAACGTGGGCGACTTCGAGGTTCCTCCGGCGCCGCCCGGCGAGTTCCTCCTCACGGACGACCCACTGCACAGGCGCTACCGGAAGCCGCTGATGGGCAAGTTCACGGTACGGCGGATGCAACAGCTCACCGAGCGCGTCGAGCAGATCACCGCCGCCCGCCTGGACGCCATGGAGAAAGCCGGGCCGCCGACGGACCTGGTGACCGCGTTCGCCAAGCCCATCCCCGCCATCATCATCTGTGAGTTGCTGGGGGTGCCGTACGAGGACCGGGGTTCCTTCCAGGAACAGATCGACGCGTTCCTCGGCGGGGAGACAACCGAGGAGGAGCTGATAGCGGCCTACACCGCGACCCAGGAATACCTCGCGGGGCTGGTGGCCGCCAAGCGCGCGAACCCCACCGACGACGTACTCAGCGACCTCACCGACAGCGATCTGACGGAGGAGGAGCTGAGGGGGATCGCTCTGATTCTGCTGGCAGCCGGGTTCGACACCACCGCGAACATGCTGGCGCTGGGCACCTTCGCGCTGCTGCGCAACCCGGAGCAACTGGCCGCGCTGCGTGCCGATCCCGCGCTCATCGACCGGGCCGTGGAGGAACTGCTGCGGTACCTGAGCGTCGCCAAGACGTTCATGAGGACCGCGCTCGTGGACATCGAGCTGGGCGGACAGACCATCGAGGCGGGCACGACGGTCGTGCTGTCGTACAACACCGCCAACCGCGACCCCGAGCGCTTCGCTGATCCCCACCTGCTCGACCTCCACAGGCAGGACGGCGGGCACCTGGCCTTCGGTCACGGCATCCACCAGTGCCTGGGACAGCAGTTGGCCCGCGTCGAGATGCGGGTCGCGTTCCCCGCACTGCTCAACCGCTTCCCCACGCTGCGCCTGGCCGTCCCCGCCGAAGAGGTCGGCCTGCGCCCGGAGACCGCGGACATCTACGGGGTGAAGAGCCTCCCGGTCACCTGGGACGCGTGACCGCGCGCCGGCGAGACGAAGCCCGGGGACACGCCCCAGGACCGCGTGTCCGGACTCGCCGCCGGCGACCCGAGCGCGGTAGGACCGGCCCCTGGACCCGACCGGGAGTGACACGACGGCCGCCGGGACGACGGCCGTCGTGCGGCGGGGGGCACCGACAATCCGGGTGCGCTCCGCCAGCCGGTCCTGGCAAGATCCAAGTATGCCGATCGTCGACGTGTCGACCGGAGTGTCCATCGCCTACGAGTGCTTCGGCGACCCCGGCGACCCCCCTGTGCTGCTCGTGATGGGCTTCGGCGCTCAGATGATCGCCTGGCACGAGGACTTCTGCCGTGCGCTGGCAGAGCGTGGCCGCTTCGTGATCCGGTACGACAACCGCGACAGCGGCCTGTCCACCAGGTTCGACGATCGCCCCGTCGACATCAGTCAGTTCATCGCCGCTGTGAGCTCGGGAGACATCCCTTCCGCCCTCGCGATGGTTCCCTACGGATTGCAGGACATGGCCGACGACGGCCTGGGCCTGCTCGCCGCGCTCGGCATCGAACGCGCTCACGTGGTCGGCGCGTCGATGGGCGGCATGATCGCCCAGACGATGGCCATCACCCAGCCGGAGCGAGTGCTGACACTGACGTCGATGATGTCCTCGACGGGTGAGAGCGAGTACGGCCGGCCCAGCCCCGAGGCCCAGGCGGCGCTGTTCAGCCCGAAGCCGCCGGACCGCGAGGGGTACATCGCCGCGGCGGATCGGGAACTGGTGTGGGCGTCCAAGCGCTACGGCGACCCCGCGGCCGTTCGAAAGCTGGCTGCCGACAGCTACGACCGCGCCTACTACCCTGCCGGGGTGGGACGTCAGCTCGGAGCGATGATCCTCAGCGGCTCACGCGCGGACGCACTCCGGGAACTGCGGGTGCCCACCCTGGTGATCCACGGCCTGGACGACACGCTGATCGACGTCAGCGGCGGGCAACGCACCGCCGACCTGGTGCCCGGCGCCAAGCTCCTTCTGGTTCCCGACATGGGGCACGACCGCCCACGCGAGCTCTGGCCCGTACTCATCGATGCCGTGGGGGCCCACACCAGCTGAGCGTGCACGGCGGTGCGGGCAGACCGACCAACACATCCAGCACCGTGCGCAGTTCGGACGGCTCGGCCGGGATGGGATGGGATGGGCGGGATCGTACGGCAGCGACGCGACGGGGTCGACCGCGGGGGCCGTGCCCTGCGGGCCGGCCGCAGCCATGGCGTGGGCAAGGAGCGCGCCGTTGTCGGGCGGCAGGGTGCCGAGGTCGTTGCCGAGCCGCCGCAGTGACGCCGCGAGCAGGTCGATCGAGTGAGCGAACACGCGGAACCCCAGGTGCCCTCCACAAGGATCTTCCTCGCGCCGAACGGCAGACGACCTCGACTCAGGCAGCCGAGGAATGTTGGGCCACGCACATTTGACTCCACGTCACCCCTGCCAGATGTCGACCACCGATGGGGCCACCGCACCGGCCTGGGCGTGGCCCGCGCGGGCGGCGGCCGGGCGCCGGGTGTCGTCCGCCAGGTTGCGGCCCATCGTGCGTCGCGCAGCGCGGTCCGGTGACAGCAGGAGGACGCGCGTGCCGTCGTCGGACAGTTCCGCGGCCTGCCGCGACGCGCTCGGATGCGGCCCGACCGCCTGCGGGATCGGCACGACCGCCAGCACCCGCCGGTACCCGCGTGCCAGCTGGAGGTTGGCGGTCGAACGGCTGCCGCCGTCCATCCAGCGTCGGCCGGCCACGGTGACGGGCGGCCATACGACGGGTACGGCGCAGCTCGCCGCGACGGCTTCGAGGAGTGTCGTTCCGGAGCGCGAGTCGAACACTTCGAGTTGTCCGGTCCGTGCGTCGACCGCGGTGATGCGCAGCTCGCGCTCGGGCCAGTCGCGGACGTCGCCCAGAAGCGTGCCGACCGTGTCGAAGACGTCCGACTCCGGGCCGGTCCTGGCGTGCAGCGCCGCCCGGCCGAGGCGTTGGACGGATCGGTGGGGATCGCGGGAGCCCAGCGCCGCCCAGAGGAAGCGCGCCGTCTGGCGCGCGGTCACCGGCAGTTGGACCGCGTCCGCTCCGTTCAGCTGACGCTCGTACAGATCCGCGGCCGGGATGCCGGCCAGGAGCCGGGATCCGAAGACGGCACCGGCGGATGTGCCGATCACGACGTCGGCGCTGCGGAGATCGATCCCAGCTTCGGTGAGCCCTGCGAGCACTCCGGCCAGCCAGGCCCCGCCCACCGGTCCGCCGCCGCCGAGTACGAGTGCTGTGTCGGACACGTTTCCCCCCTGCCCCGTGAACGGCATGCCCATGACGCCCGCGAACGGCGCGTCCGCGGGAAGCAAAACGGGGAGATTTCCCCGGTTACCGTGTTGACGATAGCATCCGTACCGGGGAATGTTCCCCGGTACGGGGATCGAGGTGAGGGAGACATGATGGGCGACCGTCCACCGGCAGGACGCCGCGACGCGCTGCGCAACCGGAAGCTGCTGACGGACAAGGCCCGCGAGGTCTTCGCCGAACAGGGCCTGGATGCCCCGCTCGATGACATCGCACGGCGGGCGGGCGTGGGCAACGCCACCCTCTATCGCCACTTTCCGAGCCGTGCCGCGCTCGTCGACGAGGTCTTCCGGGATGCGCTCACCGAGACCACGGCGGCGGGCGAGCGGGCACGAACCGCGGAGGACGCGTGGACGGGACTGACGGAGTACCTATGCGCGGTGTTCACGGGCTTGGCCGCAGACCGCGGCGCCAACGACCTGATGACCACGAACCTGGAAGGCGTCACCTCCCTGGAGGCGATCCACGCCCACAACCGCACCACCGTCGACGGGCTGATCCGGCGCGGTCAGGAGCAGGGCACCATCCGCCCGGACCTCACCACCGAGGACCTGCTCTTCGCGCTGGCAGCCCTGGGCCGGGCTGTTCCCGCGCTCACCACGGTCGCTCCGGATGCCTGGCTCCGCCCGCTCGCCCTCCTCCTCGACGGCCTGCGCGCCCACCCCGCCACGCCCCCTCTGCCGACACCGGCCCTCACTCCCGCCCATCTCGGCACGGTCCTGCTCAATCTGGGCCCGCACAGGCGGCGTTGAGAGGTATTTCAGTTCCCGGGGCTCGCAAGGGCGGAGTCCACGTCCATGCGACCGTGGATGACGAGGTTGGCGTCTTCGGTGAGGCGGGCGAGGAGACCGGTCCTGCAGAAGCCGTCGGCGGTGAAGGCGCGGGCGTTCCGGTCGGGGGCCTTGTAGTAGCCACGCAGGGTGCAGGGGCCGCGGGTCCAGAGCTGTCCGGGGGTGCCCGCCGGTACGTCGCTGCCGTGCGAGTCGGTGATGCGGATCTCGTCCCCGGGCGAGAGAGGGCGACCGTGCGTGTGCCGGACGACCTCGTCGGTGTCGGTGAGGCGGGTGAGCGAGAGCAGTCCCTCAGCCATCTCGAAGACCTGCTGGAGACGGCAGTCGAAGGCCTGCGGGATGCGCGCCGCCAGTTCGGGGTGGGGGCGTGCGCCGCCGATCTGGATGAGGCGCAGGCTGGAGAGGCCCACGCCGGCCGTCGAGGAGGCGTCCAGCCACAGGTGCGCGTCGGCGGGGACGAGGGTGGTGACGGTGACCTTCTCCGTCTCGATCACACGGAAGGCATCGGCGGGGTCCGGTTCGTCGATCAGTACGACGGTGCCGCCGCCGGCGAGGGTGCCGACGATGCCGGGACAGCCGAAGGTGAGGTTGGACGAGGCCGGGAGGGCCGCGAGGTAGACGTCTTCGGGGCCGAGGCCGATCAGTTCGGCTGCGGCTCGGGTCTGGTACGCGTAGTCGTTGTGGGTGCGCGGGACCAGCTCGGGTGCGGCGGCGCTCCCGCCCGACAGCAGGAAGAACACGACGTCGTCGGGGTTGTACGTGCGGTCCGGGTCGCGCGGCGCGTCCACGGAGTGGAGGGGGAAGAACAGGCATCCGCTGGGTGCGGTGGCGAAGCCTCCTCGGGTGTCTCCGGGGTCGTGGAGGGTGAAGGCACGGCGCAGACGCGGATGGTCGACGCTGATCTCCGCGGCCATTGCGGCGTGGTCGAAGCCGCGGTGGAGGGTGGGGCCGATGTAGGCAGCGGCTTCGGTGAGGCGCGCGAGACATCCGATCTCGTCGGCGCGGTGCGAGGTGGGCGCGAACACCGGGAGGGCACCGGCCCGCATGAGGGCGTAGACGGTGATGACGAACTCGGGCACATTCGGAAGCTGGACGATGACCCGGTCGCCGGGACGGATGCCCCGGAGCGTGAGCCCGGCGGCCACACGGTCGACGCGGCGGTTCAGTTCGCGGTAGGTGAGGCGACGATCGCCGTGGACGAGGGCGGTGCGCGTGGCGTACGTGCGGGCGTGCTCGGCGAGGAGTTGGGGCAGGGCGGCGCCCTGGTAGTAACCGTGGTCGTAGTAGCGGCCGTTGATCTCGGGCAGGAGCGGGGTGCAGCCGTCCAGCATGGTGCGGACTCCTTCCTGGTGGCGTGGATCGCCGACCGTGCGTACGCGTCCCGCGCCATCCGTGTCCGTCCGCGCCGGCCGATCGTCAGTGTCGTGGATACGATCCCGGGTCGGGCAGTAGAGGATCATCCGAGGAACTGCCTGGTGCGGCGATGCGGTCGACCAACGGCGGCCCGGAGATCACCGCGTCGGCCCGGCAGTGCGCGTCAGGGTTAAGGTGCGTCTGTGGAGCGGATCCTGGTGGTGGGAGTGACCGGTGCGGGTAAGTCGACGCTCTCCCGGGCCCTGAGCGGTCGTCTGGGCCTGCGGTACCACGAGATGGACGCTCTGTACTTCAACGGCCCCGGCTGGGCGGTGAACAACAGGTTCGCCGAGGAGGTGTCGAGGCTCTCCGCCGAGCCCGGCTGGGTCATCGATTCCCTCGGCCATCCCGAGGTCCGCGATCAGCTGTGGGATCGGGCCGACACCGTGATCTGGCTGGACTATCCCAGACGTGTCATCATGCCCCGCGTGCTGCGCCGGTCCCTCCGGCGCACCATCACACGCGAGGTTCTCTTCGGCGGCAACAGGGAGACCTGGACCGACTGGCTGACACGGGAGCATCCGGCCTGGTGGGCGTGGTCCCAGCACGCGTCCCGCCACGCCGAGGTCGAACGCCGTGTCCACGACCCCCGCTTCGCCCCTCTCGACACCATCCGCTTCCGCCACCCCGACGAAACCGCTGCGTGGCTGGCATCGCTCTGACCTGACCGGCCGTCTCGGCCCCCAGCCTCGTCACAACGCAGGCCCCCTCCCGCCGGTTCAAGCACCAGGGGGCAGGCCAGCGCCTGTCGTGCGCGCCTTCGCCTGACACAGCGGAACGGACACGACCCCTCAACTTCCCTCGCAGAGCCAGTACGCGGCTGGAGGCGCTGCCGCACCGTCATATGTCCAAGGCGTCGACCCTGCCGAGGACAGTCCCGGTGGCCCGTGGCACCGCCGAGCAGGCCCTGCTGGAATGGGGCATCGGACAGCGGCACCACGTCGTGGCCCCGGCCCTGCTGATCCTCAGCCCCCAGCAGCACCCCGCAGCGGCCCCGACGCGGTACGCCGCTTCTCCGGCGCGATCGGCTGGGTCGTCGCCCGCGGCAGCGGGCCGGTCGTCCTCGACCTTGGCGAACTGCGCGGCCGGTCCGCCGAGGGCCGGCTGGCCATCACCGAGGCCGCCCGCCGCCTCGCCGGTTCCGACCGCGGCCTGGAGCCGGCCGGACTGACCCCACCGCACGTTCGTACCGTCCCGTCCTCCTCGCCATGCCTATGAAATTGCTAACATTGGAAATTAGGAAGGTCGTCACCGCTGAATATGAGCGGCCCGGCCGCTCGGTGCGGGTTCGGCTCTGCCGGTGCCGCACGCGAGGATGGGTCGCATGTTCTTGACGAGTGGGTGGATGCGATGCCGAGTGCACCGGCTGGTGGGGCCGTGCCGTGCTGGACGGGGGGCGGCACGGTGAGTGCGCCGCTGTACCAGCTGAAGGCCGAGTTCTTCAAAACGCTCGGCCACCCGGTCCGCATCCGCGTCCTGGAGTTGCTGAGCGAGCGCGAGCACGCGGTCGCGGAGATGCTGCCCGAGGTGAAGGTCGAGCCCTCGCACCTGTCCCAGCAACTGGCCGTGCTGCGCCGGGCGAACCTGGTGCGCACCCGCAAGGAGGGGTCGAACGTTTACTACTCCCTCGCCAGCCCCCAGGTCGCGGACCTGCTGAGGGTGGCCCGGTCCATCCTGTCCGGCGTGCTGGCGGGACAGGCCGAGCTGCTCGCCGATCTACAGGCCGCCCAGCCGGAACGGAAGGCGCCGTCGTGACGACGGCGCCCTGACCGGCGGCGGTCACTCTCGACGGCACCGTCATCTGGCACACGAAACCGTTCCGGCCCGGTCCAGGACCGTACAGCAAGCGGCAAAGCCTGATGAAAGTAGGCAAAACACCGGAAAAGCGTCGTAACTCCAGCCGCTGGTTGCCTGGTTGGTCACCTGCGGAAGCCGGCATCACCAGCCAGGAGAGGTTCAATGGGCCTGTTGCGCAAGATCCGGAGCACCGGTCGGGTCGCCGAGCCCGCACCGCCACGCCCGCAGGGCGAAGTACCGCCCACGGCACGGCAGTTGCGGGGTTCGGTGCAGGTGCGCTGTGTGGACGCGGGTTCCTGCAACGGCTGCGAGATCGAGATCGCCGCCGCGTTCAACCCAGTGTACGACGCTGAGCGGTACGGGGCGCGGCTGGTGGCCTCGCCCCGGCACGCGGACGTGGCGCTGGTGACCGGCCCGGTAACCCGGAACATGGCCGAGCCGCTGCGCCGTACGGTCGCCGCGATGGGCGAGCCCCGGCTGGTCGTCGCGGTCGGGGACTGCGCGATCGACTGCGGGGAGTTCGCGGGCGGGTACGGCGTCGAGGGCGCGGTCGGCGATGTCGTGCCGGTGGATCTGGCGGTGCCGGGGTGCCCGCCCGAGCCGGAGGCGATCGTCGCGGCGCTCAGGAGGGTGACCGGCCGGTGAGCGCGATCCCGGCCGCCCTCGCGACGGCCGTCGGGCTTGGCGGTGCGGGTGCGGCGGCCGGGCTGGTTCTGCCGTATCGGGCACGGGTTCCCGTCGTCGGGGTGCTGACGGCCGCCGTGGGAGTGGCGGGCGCGGTGGCGGGTGCGGCCGCACTGGGCGGAAGCCGGTGGTCGGACACGTTCCCCGCACTGGTGCCGCTGGCCGGGGCGCACATGGCGGTGGATGCGCTGGCGGGCTGGTTCATGGCGGTGGCGGGGGCCGTCGTGGCCGCGGTCGCGGTGTACGGCATCGGGTACGCGGCCGGGCACAGCGCGCACGGGCTCGGCTCGCGGACGGCGCAGGCGGTGCTGCCGCTGTTCGCGCTCAGCCTGGTTCTCGTACCGGTGGCGGCTTCGGTGTCCACGTTCCTGCTGCTGTGGGAGTTGATGGCGCTCGGGTCGCTGGCACTGGTACTGGCCGAGCATCGGGAACGGGGCTCGGTACGGCAGGCCGGTGTCTGGTACGCGGTGATGACACACCTCGGGCTGGTGCTGCTGCTGGCCGGGTTGGCGCTGTTCGCCGCGCAGGCCGGTGGAGAGACCTTCGCCGCGCTGCGGGCGGGCGCGCACCACATGTCGCCGGCCGTGCGCGGGCTCGTCTTCGTCCTCGTGGCGCTGGCGTTCTCCTCGAAGGCGGGCGCGGCACCGCTGCACGCCTGGCTGCCGCGGGCGCACCCCGAAGCCCCCAGCCCCGTCTCGGCGTTGATGAGCGCCGCGATGGTCAACGTCGGCGTGTACGGCCTGGTCCGCACCGGGCTCGATCTGCTCGGCGGCGGTCCGGCGTGGTGGTGGCTGGGGCTGTTGGCGGTGGGCGGGATCAGTGCCGTGTACGGCATCCTCCAGGCGGCGATGGCCTCCGATCTGAAGCGGCTGCTGGCGTACTCGACCAGCGAGAACATGGGCCTGGTCCTGATCGGGCTCGGGGCGTCCGGGCTGTTCGCCCACTACGGCGACAAGCCGCTGGCCGCGCTGGCCCTGGCGGCGGCGCTGCTGCACGTCGTCAACCACTCGGCGTTCAAGGCCCTGTTGTTCTGCGCGGCCGGGTCGGTCCTGCGCGCCACAGGCTTGCGTGATCTGGACCGCCTCGGCGGGCTGCGGGCCCGGATGCCCGCCACGGCCGGGTTCTTCGCGCTGGCCGCGCTCGGCGCGGTGGCACTGCCGCCGGGCAACGGTTTCATCAGCGAGTGGCTGCTGCTGCAGTCCCTCATCCACGGACTGAAGGTGCCAGGTGTCGCGGTCGCCGTCGTGCTGCCCCTGTCGGTGGCGCTGATCGCGTTGTCGGCCGGGATCGCGGCGGCCGTGTTCGTGAAGGCGCTCGGGGTCGGTTTCTTCGCCCGGCCGCGCGATGAGCGGGCCGCCGCCGCGCGGGAGGCGCCGCCGCTGATGCTCGCCGGGATGGGCCTGCTCGCCGCGGGGATCGTGGCGCTCGCAGTGGTGCCGGGTCTGCTGGGCGCGCGTCTCGACCGGGCCGTGGGCGCGGTCGGGCTGCCGGGCAGCGGGGCACTGACGGGCGGCGGGCTGAAGGTGCGGCTGACGGACATCTCCGCGTCGCTGTCGCCGCTGTGGGTGGTGGCCGCTCTCACCGCCGCGATGCTGCTCGCGGTCGGGCTGCCACGGCTCTACCGTCGCCGTCGGCGCCGGGCGAACGCCCGGCTGTGGGACTGCGGGGGCGGTGCGCCGACGCCGCGCATGGCGTACACGGCGACCTCGTTCGCCGAGCCGCTGCAACGCGTCTTCGACGACGTGCTCGCCCCGGAGCAGGACGTGGACGTCACCCCGGTGCGGGAGTCGGCGTACCTGGTGGAACGGGTCCGCTTCCAGAACCGGGTGCCCGACCGGATCGAGCACCGGCTGTACGAGCCGGTGCTGGGCGCGCTCGCCAGGACGGGTCAGGCGGCCCGCAGGCTGGCGGGCGGCAGCGTGCACCTGTATCTCGGCTACGGCTTCGCCGGGCTGGTCGTCCTGTTGTCGGCACTCGCGGTGGGCTGGTGATGAACGCAATCGGGTACGTGGCCGTCATCGGCCAGGTCGTGGTCGTGGCGGTGGGGGCACCGCTGCTGACCGGGTGGATGCGGCAGGTGCGGGCCCGGCTGGAGGGCCGGGCCGGGGCCGGGGTGCTCCAGCCCTGGCGGGATGCGCGCAAACTGCTGCGCAAGGAGCCCATCACTCCGGTGGGCACCGGACCCGCGTTCCGGGCCGCCCCCGCCCTGCTGGTCGCCACCACCGTCGTGGCCGCCGCGCTGGTGCCGTTGCTGTCCACCGACACCCCGGTCAGCGGGCACGCGGACCTGATCGTGGTGGTGGCGCTGGTCTCGCTCGGCACGCTCAGCCTCGCTCTGGCCGGGCTGGACACGGGCACCGCGTTCGGCGGGATGGGCGCCTCGCGGGAGATGACGGTCGCCTCCCTGGTCGAGCCGACGCTGCTGCTGTCGGTGTTCGCGCTGTCGATACCGGCCGGGACGACCAACGTTCCCGCGATCGTCTCCGGCGCCATCCACCAGCCGGCCCGACTGGCCTCACCGGCCGGGCTGCTGGCTGTCGCCGCCCTCGCCGTCGCCGTACTCGCGGAGACCGGCCGGATCCCGGTCGACAACCCCTCCACCCACCTCGAACTGACCATGATCCACGAGGCGATGGTGCTGGAGTACGCAGGACCCGATCTCGCGCTGGTCGAACTCGGCGCGCAGATGCGGCTGACGCTGCTGCTCGGGCTGCTGTCCTCGCTGTTCGTGCCGTGGGGCATCGCCACCGACCCCTCCTGGGCCGCCCTGTTCGTGGCGCTGGCGCTGTTCGCGGTGAAGGTGGCGGTGCTCGGGGCCGTGCTGGCGTCGGCCGAGGTGATCTGGGCCAAGATCCGCCTGTTCCGCGTGCCCGAACTGCTCGCCGGTTCCTTCCTGCTGGCGCTGCTCGCGGTGACCGCCTCGTACTTCCTGAACGGAGCCGCATGAGCACCGGCCTGTACACCCAGCTCCTCGATCTGGCGTGCGGCGCCTTCCTGCTGGCGGCCGTACTCGTGCTGTGGCGCCGTGAACTCGCCGCGATCGTCCGCGTGTTCGCCCTTCAGGGCGTCGCCCTGGCCGCGATCGGCCTGCTGCTCGGCGCGCATGAGGAGCGGTGGGACCTGACCGCCGTGGGCCTCGCTGTCGGGGTGCTGCGGGCGGGCGTACTGCCGTATCTGATCCGGCGCGCGCTGGCCGCACTGGCCGCCGACCGCGGGAGCGAGGAGGTCCGCGAGACCCAGCCGCTGGTCAACATCGCCGCCTCCCTGCTCACCGCGGCCCTGCTGACCCTGCTCGCCTACGCCGTGGCCCGGCCCCTGACCGACCTGAACCCGACGCCGGCCACCCGCGCCCTGCCGGTCGGCCTCGCCGTCGTCCTGATCGGCTTCTTCGTCCTGGTCACCCGCAGACGCGCACTCGCCCAGGTGGTCGGCTTCCTGCTGCTGGACAACGGCATCACCGCCACCGCCTTCCTGGCCACCTCCGGCGTCCCCCTGATCGTCGAACTCGGGGTCTCCTTCGACGTACTGCTCGCGGTGCTGGTGCTGCAGATCCTCACCACCCGGATGCGGGAGGCATTCGGCACGACCGACATCGACGACCTGCGGGAGCTGCACGACTGATGCCGTATCAATCAGGAGGGGCCGCGCTGCTGTTGGCCGCTCCGGTCGCCGCGCCGCTGGTGGTCGCCGCCGCGTACGCGCTGACCGGGACACGAGCACCTCACGCGCCGGTGGGCGCGCCCGAACAGCCCGTGGCGATCGCGGAGACGGCTCTCCGGCCGGCCGGGGAACCCGAGTCCGGGCCGGTCCCCCGGCGGTATCCGGCGGACTGGGCCGCACTCGCCTCGCCCGTGGCGATCCTGCTGTGCGGGAGCCTGCTGGCGGCGGGAGTCCTCGACAAGGGGCCGCGAACCGCCTACTCCGGGCTGCTGCGGGCCGACGCCCTGACCGCCTGGATGCTGCTCGTCGTCGGGGCCGTCGCGCTCATCGCGTGCGGAACGGCGCCGGCGTATCTGGCGGGCGAGCGGGCGGCCGGACGGGCGAGTGAGCGCACGGTCTGGCGCTACCACGTGCTCGTGCAGGCGTTCCTGGCGGCGATGTGCCTGGCCGTGGTGACCGCCAACCTCGGCGTGCTGTGGGTCGCCATCGAGGCCACCACCATCGTCACCGCGTTCCTCGTCGGCCACCGCCGCACCCGCACCTCGGTGGAGGCGGCGTGGAAGTACGTGGTGATCTGCTCGGCCGGGATCGCGCTCGCCTTCCTCGGTACCGTGCTGATCTACTACGCGGCCCGGCAGGCCGGCATCGCCGAGGCATGGGCACTGGACTGGCCCACCCTCGTGGCCCGTGCCGACCGGCTCGACCCGGCGGTCACCCGGCTCGGCATCACGCTCGTCGTCCTCGGCTTCGGCGCCAAGGCCGGTCTGATCCCCCTGCACGCCTGGCTGCCCGACGCCCACAGCCAGGCGCCCGCGCCGGTCTCCGCGCTGATGTCCGGGGTGCTGCTGTCGGTCGCCTTCGCCGCGATCCTGCGGTACCGGGTCATCGCCGACGCGGCCCTGGGCACGGACTTCACGCGTGTCCTGCTCGCCGGGATCGCCCTGCTCACCCTCGCCCTCGCCGCCGGTCTGCTGCTGGCCCAGCGTGACTACAAGCGGATGCTCGCCTACTCCAGCATGGAACACATGAGCCTGATCGCCCTCGGCGCGGCGATCGGCGGCCCGCTGGCCCTGGCGGCCGTGCTGCTGCACATCGCCGGGCACGGGCTGGCCAAGTCGGCGGCCTTCTGCGCCTCCGGCCGCATCCTCCAGCTGACCGGCACCACCAGGATCGGCCGGGTCCGCGGGCTGCTCGCCCAGGCGCCGTCCCTGGGCGGGGTGTTCGGGTTCGCAGTGGTGGCGCTGATGGCCTTCCCGCCGTTCAGCCTGTTCGCCTCCGAACTCGGCATCGCCCGGGCCGGTTTCGCCGCCGGGTCCGGGCTGGCCTGGGTGACGGCGGCGGCCCTGCTCCTGGTGCTGACCGCCTTCGCCGCACTCGCCGCCCGTAGCGCCCGGATGCTGCTCGGCCCCGCGACGGCTCCCCCCGCCGGCTCGGGCGGGCCGGGCGTGTGGCCGCTGGTCCTGGGCCTGGTGGCCTGCGCCGCGCTGGGCACCGCCACCGGCCCGCTCACCGACCTGCTGCACGCCGCCGCCCAGGCGATCGGAGGCCACTGACCCGATGCGCACCACGCACGAGATCAGCCTCGTCGAACTGCCCCGAAGGGCCGAGGAGTTGCTGACCGGCGGGCACCGCCTTGCCCTGGTCGCCGCCCATCACGACGAACGCGGCATCCGGGTCGTGTACGTGTTCGCGGCGGGCCCGCCCGACACCCGCACCGAGCTGCACGTCCGCCTCGACCCCGACCGTCCCGCACTGCCGACGCTGGCCCATCTCTCCTTCCCGGCGGGCCGGTTCGAACGTGAGATGCGCGACCTGTTCGGCATCGTCCCGCAGCACCACCCGCTGCCCCATCGCCTGGTACGGCACTTCCACTGGCCCCGCGGCTGGTATCCGATGCACCCCGACGCCGGACCGCCGCCGCCCTTCGGCGAACAGGAGGGCCTCTACCCCTTCCTTGAGGTCGAGGGCGACGGCGTCTACGAGATCCCCGTCGGACCGGTGCACGCCGGGCTCATCGAGCCGGGCCACTTCCGCTTCTCCGTCGTCGGCGAGACCATCCTGCGGCTCAAGGCCCGCCTGTGGTTCGTTCACAAGGGCATCGAGAAGCTCTTCCAGGGCCGCACGATCGCCGCCGGTCTGCCGCTGGCCGAACGCGTCAGCGGCGACACCGCGGTCGGCCACGCCCTGGCCTACTGCCTGGCCGTCGAGGAGGCCACGGGCACCGTAGTACCCGCCGAGGCCCAGCGGGCCCGCGCGATGCTGCTGGAGCTGGAGCGGATCCACAACCACGTCGCCGATCTCGGGATGCTCTGCAACGACGTCGGCCACGGCATCCTCAACGCCCATGCCCAGCGTGTCCGCGAACAGCTCCTGCGCCTGAACCGGCGGACCACCGGCCACCGGCTGCTGCGCGGCGGCGTCGTGCCCGGCGGAGCCGTCCTCCAGTCCGTGCCCGACCCGCGGGCCCTGCGGACGATCGGCGAGGACATCCGCGAGATCACCGACCTCGCCCTCGGCCACTCGACCGTGCGCGACCGCTTCACCGGCACCGCCGTCCTGAAGACCCGGGCGGCCCGGGAGATCGGCTGCCTCGGCTACGTCGCCCGCGCCAGCGGCCTCGCCCACGACGCCCGCGCCGCACACCCCTTCACCGACTACGGCGCACGCCTGGACGTCCCCGTCCACACCGACGGCGACGTCCTGGCCCGCTTCCTCGTGCGCGCCGAGGAGATCGACACGTCCCTCGCCCTGGTCCGGCACCTGGCCGACGGCCTCACCGCCGCGCGCACCGTCGTGGGGCTCTCCCCCGCGCCCGGTGACCGGGCCGGTGACGGTGTGGGGCTGGTGGAGGGCTGGCGCGGCACCATCGCCACGCGCGTGGAACTCGCGGCCGACGGCACTCTGACCCGGGTCAAACCGGTCGACCCGTCCTTCTTCAACTGGCCCGCCCTGCCCGTCGCGCTGGCCGACACGATCGTCCCCGACTTCCCACTGACGAACAAGAGCTTCAACCTCTCCTACGCGGGCAACGACCTCTGAAGAGGACCTGCCTTCGGCGGCGGTCCACGCGTCGGGGGTGTCCAGGAGGCGGATGCCGAACTTGGCGGCGCCGAGGGGCTGGGGGTGGATGGACAGGCGTACGGCGTGCGGCTCTTCAGCGCCCAGGGCACGGAGAAGGCGTACTCGACCAGGTGGTGGTCGCAGTAGGGCACACGCACCTCCAGCCCCTGCACGATGCTCAACCGGTCCTTGCCGTAGAGGAGTTGGCGCAGCCAGCGGGTCAGCGACAGGTGCTGCAGCTCGCGCTGACGGTGCTCGGCGGGCGTCTCGCCGTCGGCATGCGGTACGGCGGCCAGGGCACTCGCGTACATGTCGGCGCGGGCACCATCGACGGCACGAGCACCGGCACAGCCAGCAGCGCGGTGACGAGAAGCCGGTTCTCCTCCCGGCGGGCGTCCACGTCCTCGTCGTCCCCGTCGCCCTCGTGGCCCTTCTCGCCCCCGTGCTCCTCGGGCGGTTGCGGCAGGGCGGCCGTGTACCCGGCCTTCTCCACCGCCACGACGAGTTCCTCGGGCGCGATCTGAGGCGGATGGCACACCCGGGCCCGCCCCGTGGCCGGATTGACGGTCGCCGTGACCCCGTCCAGCCTGCCGAGTTTCTTCTCGACCCGCCGCACACATGCCGCGCAGGTCATGCCGCCGACGGTCAGATCCGTTGTCATCAGGGTGACCACGGCTTCCGCACCACCGCACCGGCGCCGGAGAAAGAGGGGGAAGAAGATTGCCGCGACTCGTGCATCAACCGCGTCTCCGGATCACGTCGTACGGCGTCGGCCGGATCGAGCCGTCCCGCTTCATGTGTCGGACCGGCCGACAACCGAGTTCCGGAGAGGAGAGGTGGCGCAGGTCACGCGGGGAACGGTCAGACCCGTACGTCCCGCGCAGCGCACCGCAGGCGAAGGGGAGAAACCCCGCCGGCCGACCGTGGGCGTCCGGACCGTGCGGTCCGGGCGCCCCTTACGGTTTCCGCGTCACCGCGGACCGGCCGTCAGTAGCGAATGACCGGCGGCCGTTGGGCGGGCGTGTGCGGCGCACGGACGGTGCCGCTCGGCGTCATGGAGAAGGAGCCGCCGGACAGCGGTCCCGGTGCATAGCCGCCGCTGGTGAAGGCCTGGGGATTCGTCGCGTCGAACGACTTGCCGTCCACCGTCACACCCGAGAAGTCCAGCTTGCTGAAGGACGGATAGCTCTGGGTGGGGGATTCGATGACCGCTTCGGCGCTGGCGTTGCCGGCGCCGAGGTTCTTGGTGACGTGTTCGGTCCAGCCCTTGGTGTTGTCGGTGAGGGTCAGCGTGTAGCTGCCGCCGCCTTTGGAGACCACTGAGGCGGTGATGCTGTCGCCTTCGGAGACCGGGTTGTTCCAGTACACCGGGGCGGCAGGGTACATCTCGTACCAGGCGGAGAGGACCGGCGACCCGCTGGAGCAGTCGGTCTGTACGCCGGTCTGCTCCACCGTCTGCGAACCGTAGCCGTCCAGGCCGACCCAGGGGGCGAACAGGTCGTTGGTGCTGTTGCACGTGACGTGCGGTTCGGTCCAGGAGCCGCTGATGGTGCCGAAGCTGCCGGTGGCGACGTATCCGCCCCAGTTGCTGTCCTGGAATCCTCCGTCGAGCGGGCCGAAACCCGTACCGGTGGCGGCCGCTGACGTTCCGGCACATGCCGGGACGAGAGCGACGGCGGCGAGGAGCAGCCCCGCGGCTGCCGCTCGGCCGGTGAAACGACTGCGTCTGGTTTCTGTGTACGTGCCCATGTAACCGGTCTCCTGTGGGGGATGGAGTCGATGATCGGGGGCCTGTCAGACCGGGGTTCATCGTGGGTGTGGCCTGCGTGAACCCTCAAGAGCCAGGCGCCAACCGGAACCCGCCATGGCGAGAACATGACACAATGACCGGGTGGCGAGTACCGCTCGTCGAGCCTCGCCACCCGGAGCCGAAGGGCGGTCAGGGTGTTCCCAGCCGGTTTCCACACTGCGTCAGGCGGAGCCCAGCCGCCGGCGCCCATGCGCGCGGCTTCGGGTGGTCTGCTCGAAGGCCTCGGCATTCCTGAAGCGGAACAGAACACCTATCTTCGTGTCCTCGCATCTGCGCACTGTACGACAGCCGATCTCGCCACCGAGTCAGGCATCACGGCGGACCGCGCCGAACGGCTGCTGGCCGCGCTCGCCCGACAGGGCCTGGTCACCCGGCACGACGGCGTCCCGGTCCGCTGGTCGGCCACGGCGCCCGACGTCGCCGTCGAGGCACTGCTGCTGCGCCGGGAGGAGGAACTGCTGCGCACCCGCGGCCGGGTGGGCGAGCTGATGCGGACCTACCGGAGGGCCCAGCCACCGCAGAGTGCCGATCTGGTGGAGGTGGTCACCGGCCAGGCAGCCATCGCCGAGCGCTGGCGGCAGATGCAGGACGGTGCACGCCGTCATCTCCTGCTGTTCGACAAACCCCCGCACATCTCCCCCACCGACACCGAACTGGAGCGCTCCCTGCTGGCCCGTAGAGTGCGGATCCGCGCGGTGTACGAGGCCGGCTCGGTCAGCGCCCCAGGCCGACTGGCCGAGATCCGTGAGGTGGTGGGGGCCGGGGAGGAGGCGCGGATACTGCCCGAACTCCCCTGCAAGCTGGCCATGGTGGACGACCGCTGGGCGATGCTGCCGGTGGCCACCGGCTCCGAGTTGCAGGCCGCGGTGCTGGTCCGCGCCTCGTCCCTGCTGGACGCGCTGACCGGGATGTTCGAGGCGTACTGGCATCGGGCGGTACGGGTGCCGGACGCCGGCGGCCCGGCGCTCCGCGCGGGGAACCGCCGGGGGGAACTGCTGACGCTGCTGTCGGCAGGGTTCACCGACGACAGCATCGCCCGCCAGTTGGGCGTTTCACCGCGCACCGTCCAGCGGTGGGTGCACGAGGTGATGGACGACCTCGGGGCGCGGACCCGCTTCCAGGCGGGCATCCAGGCGGCCCGGGCCGGACTGCTCTAGTACGCCACGGGACGACCGCCACCACCACAGCCGCCGCCGTGAACATGACGCCCGGCCCGCCGCTACGGGGGAGAGCGACGGGCCGGACACTTCACGATGCCAGACTCCCCCGCTCCCGCGACAGAAGCGAAATGGCCAGGCGCACGCTGTCACAGTCGGCGAGCACGACCGGCCTCCCGCTCCACGCCCGTCACGGCTTCAGGCGAGGCCGGACGGTCTGCGTGGCGGTGGGACGGCACGGAGCAGCTCCCACAGGGGGCGTGAGCCGGATGCCCACACCCCTAAGGCGTGGCGGTCGACGACGTGCAGCCGCTGCTGTTCGGCGAAGGCCACGGCGGGCGCGGTGACGCGGCCGTTCGTGACGATCACCGCGATGTCGGCGCCGTGGACCTGGCGGGCGGTGCCGTTGAGGACCTGGAGGTCCGGTGTGCCGACCGCGGAGCCGGCCAGGCCGTTGCGCCGGTGTTTGCACTGGATCACCCAGCGCCGCCCGTAGGGGTCGGTGGCCTTCACGTCGGCGCCGAGGTCCCCGCCGCCGCCGACGCGGAGCGCGTCCTGGCAGCCGTCACGGCGCATCAGGTCCCGCACCGCGTCCTCGAACCGGGTGTGATGCAGGGCGTCCAACTCGGGCAGCGCGTACCGCAGGCCCTGCGCACGCACCGCTTCCCAGCGCGCGCCCTGCTGCCGTTGGTAGAACCAGCCCCCACCGACCAGCGCCGCGAGCACGGCGACGACGGCCAGGATCCACCAGTGCGCCAGCAGCCAGTTCACGACGGCCACCACCAGCGTGATGCCCAGGACCGCGGCCACGAGGAGACCGATCAGCCGGTCGTCCGCACGTTGGCGCCGACTTCTGGCAGGTCTTCGGGTACGCCGCCGCGTCTGCGGGCGCCCCTTACGGGTCCGGGGGCTCACCGGCCGACCCCTCTGACGCCGCTCGCCGGCTGCGTCAGAACGTCGAGGACGCTCCGGCCCGCCGGAGTGGGACGCCGTAACCAGAAGAAGACGACGACCGTGAGCAGCCCTGCCACGTCCATGGTCAGCAACCGTCCATACCTCCCCCGATGACCGGCCATCACCCCACAGGGAACGCGCTGCCGCCACCCCGGCCTTCATGTGTAGCGGCGCCTCGGCGATACGGGAGGCTGGTTGCCGACGAATGGCACAAACCCATCGGACCTGGCCGAATACCGCACCGCAGGTCAGCCGCCGACGCAGCGCACCGCGTCATGCCTGTTCGGGCACCTCATACTGCCCGCCCGGACCTGGCGTCGGCCGGTCCCACCGGTTATCCAGGAGAAGTTGACCATTCCGCCCGGCAGGAGAGGCCCCGTTGCACGATCGCGAGAACGCCAGAGCTGTCGGGACCGACACCGGCCGTGGCCCTGTCCGTAAGCCCGCACCCGCACCTCTCTCGCCACAAACCAGCCTGCTCGGTCTCCAGGGCACGGTCGGGAACGCCACCGTCCTCCAGATGCTCCGCCGGGCCGACCAGAATGTGCCCGCGGTGCAGCGGTCCGCCGTGCACGACGTCCTGCGCACGCCCGGGCGCCCCCTGGACGATGCCACCCGCACCGACATGGAAGCCCGGTTCGGCACCGACTTCTCCGACGTCCGTGTCCACACGGACGCGGCCGCCAAGGCGTCCGCCGCCGAGGTCGGCGCCCGCGCGTACACCAGCGGCCACCACGTGGTCATCGGCGACGGCGGCGCGGACCGGCACACGCTCGCCCACGAACTCACCCACGTCGTCCAGCAGCGCAGAGGTCCCGTCGCCGGCACCGACAACGGGGCCGGCCTGAAGGTCTCCGATCCCTCCGACCGATACGAACGCGAGGCGGAAACCAACGCCAGGCGCGTGCTGAGCACCGTCCCCGTACAGCGCTCGTCCGACGAGGCGGGGGCGCGCCGGCGGACGGGCGGACGCGACGTGGTCCAACGGATGCCGACGTCACCGGCAAGCGCGCAGACACAGGACGAGCAGGTGCAGCAGCTCGGCTTTCTGGTGGCGTTCTACGTCCCTGTGGAGACGTTCGGCGAGAACGGGGAACCGCCTGCCATGCCGACGCAGGCGTGGCTGACCCGGCAGTCCCCGGACGACGTGGATCTGCTGCGGGTCGAGAGTTCGTTCGCGCCGCCACGCCAGTCCTCGGGGCGCAGGGGCAACGCGGTACAGACCCAGTGGTCCGCCGCCTACCAGTCGTCGTTCTTCGTCTACACGATCGAACTCGTCAACGACCCCGGCGGTCTTGTGAGCCGGACCCTGATAGACACCGACGCCCCGTTCACCATTACGCGCAGGATTCCACGCGGTTCGGGCGGGCGGTCCAGTGGGCGCACGTACGCTTTCGGAGACAGGTGGGGCGTCGATCCGTCCTCCGGGCTGAGCAAGGAGACGGCCGCGCAGCTCTACGGGCTGGATCCCGACGGTTACGTGGAGCAGGGCGACGCCGCTCGACAAGGCCTTGCCCAGCTCCCGTCCGACACCACCCAGGCTGTCACCTTCTACGTTCCCGCCGGACGCAACGACCCGAAGTTCCTCAACAACGACCGGCGCTTCATGTCCACGCAGGGATTCGACGCTCTGGGCAACGCCACGAGGTGGGCCACCGCGCTGTCCGCCCGGCCGCAGGTGGACCGCCGTGACGGCCAGCGCAGCACTGCCGCCGCCATGGGCAACACCCAGGCGCATGCGTGGATGGGCCCTGGAAACGGGGGAAGCGTGGGGCAGCTCGCCAAGTACGAGTGGTGCCATCTGGTGGGTGACGGTGACGGCGGCCCGAGCGCGCCGGAAAACCTCGTCATCGGTACCAACGCCGTGAACACGGAACAGTTGGCGATGGAGACCGGCCTGAGGGATCTCGTTCCCCAGGTCCGAGCCCGCGGCTTCGACATCCGGCTCCAGGTCATCGCCTCCTTGCAGGAGGCTCCGATGGAGTCCGAACACTCCCCCTCCGACTTCGGTCTGCCCGACCTGCTGCAGGCCGACTGGATCAGTTACGACATCTCCCTGGTCCCTCTCGGACAGGTGAACGGCCGACAGCGCGCCGTTCACCGCCAGATCATGGACGCGACGCGCGGCACCATCACCGAGTCCGAGTTCGTCGTCCTCCAGGCAACCGTGAAGCGAGCGATCCGGGCCGCGCTGGACGGCTGACGGGGCGGATAGATTGTCGGCGACGGCACCCGGCGGCGGGCAGACGCGTCAGGGGCCCACGGACCGAGAGGGAGCGCCCAGCGTGCACCAGGACGTAACCCGGTCTCTTCCCGCGCCCGGCGGCGCCCTCGTGCCACGCCTGGTCCCGGTGCGCCCACGGGCTGCGGTGCTCCTGCTGCACGGCGGGAGCGAGACCAGCCTTCGTCCCTCGCGCCGCTGGCACCCCGCGGCACTGCGCATGACGCCCTTCCAGCGGGCCATCGCGCTCGCACGGCCGCACGACGACATGCTGATCACCCAGGTGCGCTACCGCGTACGCGGCTGGAACGGCAGCCGCGCCGATCCGGTGGCGGACGCCGACGAGGCGTTGCGCCAACTCGCCGCGCTGGCCGGCCCGGTGCCGACCGTCCTCGTCGGACACTCCATGGGGGCGAGGGCCGCGCTGCACGCCGCCGGCCATCCTCAGGTGTGTGCGGTGCTCGGCCTGGCGCCCTGGTGGCCGAGGGGAGAGCCGGTGCGCCAGCTGACCGGCCGTCGTGTGGTCGCCCTGCACGGCGATCGGGACCGGGTCACCTCCCCCGGTGACTCGGCCGACTATGTGCGCCGGGCCCGGGAGACGGCGGCCGGAGCGGCGATGGCCGTCGTCCGGCACGGTGACCACGCGATGCTCCGCCGCCACCGGTTCTGGCACCGCACCGCCGCGAGCGTCGTCGCGCACCTCGTCGACCCCGACCGCTGTCCGGACCCCCTGCCCGTGGAGTGCTACGGGACGGGGCCCGGTCCGCTGCTGTGACCGGTGTACCCGCGTTGCCGGCGGGGAGGACGCCTAGGAGGCCGCGGTCTTGGCTGCGCTCCTGTCGGCGCGCAGACGCGTGGCCAACTCGGTGACCGCGGCGTAGAGCGGCTCCCGCTGATCCACTCCCCATCGGTGAAGGTAGACGAGAAGCTGGGTGACGACGGTGTCGTATTCCACGACAACGGAGCTGTTGGGGGCGGTCAGTCGCTCGATGTGCATCAGCCGTTCGTGGGTGGCGTCATCGATCTTGCCGCTCGACTTGAAGAGCGTCGCGTAACGGCCGACCCCCTTCATCGGCTCGACGGCATACTGCAACTTGGCCGCGAAGAGGTCCTTCTGCTCGGCGGTCAGCGCCTGGCTCTGATTCAGCAGTGCTTTCAGGCTGTCGATCTGGGCTGTCCGGTCCCTGGCCAGATTCCGGATCTCGTCATCGCTCAGCCCCTGCCTCAGGAGCAGCAGGATCTCACTGTTGCCGTAGGTCTCGCCGGCGTCCACGTGGGTGAGTTCATGGGCGAGCGAGCCGAGGCGCTCCGTCGCGCCTGCCGACTGGGACAGCGCGTGCTTCATGGTGTACTTCTCGGCAGTTCCATCGGGAGAGAGCGAAGTCCCCGGCATTCCGGTCGTGAACTTGACGATGCCGCTGTGCGCGAGCAGGTCACCGAGGACGTCCCGGGTGATCTGCGGAGCGGCGGCGTCCGACCGGATCTGGCCCAGCAGCCGCAGATCGTCCTCGACGAGGCGGCGCCGATCGTCCTCCGACAGGCCGTTGACGACCCCGTTCAGCCAGTTCGCGAGGTTGGTGTTGGCGGCGGAGAGGTCGCTGTCGACGGGGGCGTTGGTGACCTGGATCTGATGCAGGATCGTCTCCTGCGCGGCCAGCAGACCGCGCGCCTTCGCCAGCTGGTCGGCTTCCCGGTCGACGTCGTCCAGTTGCTGGTAGATCTCCGCGTGAGCCGCTACCTGCCGCAGGATCTCCTCGATGACGGCCGGCAGCCGGATCCGGTTGGATTCCGCGTGGCTTTCGGCGACCAGGGCGTCGACCGCCTGTTGGTGCCTTCCCGACTTGGACTGGTCACGGTATTCCTCAGCGGCGCCCCTGAGCGCATCCAGTTGCCGGCGCCTGGCCATGTAGCTGTTCACCGGCAGCTGGTGATAGGCGGCGAGAGCGTCTTCGACCCGTACGATCGAGGAGCCGCGCTTCTCCAGGAGACCGACAGCGGTCCTCCGCCGGAATTCGACGACCGAGATCAGGCGTGCGACAGGCAGAGCGGCCCCGGCGTGGGGGGCCGAGGCGGGTGCGGCAGGGGTGCCGGCCATGACGTCGGCCGCCACTCTTTCCGCCTCGCGCTCGAAGCGGTCCGAGGGATCACTGATGGCCAGCCCGCCACCGGTGTCCGTGCCGGCGACCGGGCCACGGCGCTGCTGGACGACGTGCGTCAACTCGTGGGCGAGCACCTCGCGGCCCGAGTCGGACGCCGTGTCGTACCGGCCTCGCTGGAAGACGATGTGGGAGCCGGAGGTGTAGGCCTGCGCGGCGACCGACGTGGCGGACTCGTGTGCCGCGCGGTCGGTGTGCACGCGGACGTCGGAGAAGTCCGCGCCGAGCGCGGATTCCATGTCGGCACGTACCGCGTCGCCCAGGGGACGTCCGGGAGAGCGCAGTACCTCGTGGACCGAGGCGGACTGGCCTTCGGCCGCGTCGGCGGGCTCTGCCCTGGCCCGGCTGAGTGCCTCGCCGACCGCGGCGTTGCCGATCAGCTGCTGCAAGGCGATCACGGCGTCCGGTCGCAGCGGTTCCGGCCGCGGCGTGTCCGCACGCTCCGGGCGTCGCGGCTCCCTCGACCGCTCCGTGGCGGTCTTGCCCGTGTTCCCGGCCGCGGTGGCATCCTCGGGTTGCTTCTTGTGTCCGCGCACGCCTCTCCTCACCGCACCGAGACTTACCGTTCCGGTGTAGGGCGAGGACGGTCCCGACCGTCAGGTCGAAACGGGCAATGTGCGGGCAGAGTCGATGCCTGGCGGGTTCCGGCTGCGGCAGCTTCGAGCCTTCGGGCACTGAAGTGCGCCTGCTCGGGCCGGCCCTGGCCCCGCGGCGTCCGTGTTCCCGCGCGCACCGCGTCGGTCCTGTGCGGTGGCGGTGCGCCGTCGGTGGTCGTCCGACTCCGGGGTCAGTAGGCGGAGTTGACGTTGTCGATGGAGCCGTAGCGGTGGGCGGCGTAGTTGGCGGCCGCGGTGATGTTGGCGACCGGGTCCGTGACGCTGCGGGCGGTGCCGGAGACGTGGTAGGCGTTGAAGGTGGGGTCGATGACCTGGAGCAGGCCCTTGGAGGGGGTGCCCTTCTGCGCGTTCACGTCCCAGTTGTTCTGGGCGGCGGGGTTGCCGCCGGACTCGCGCATGATGTTGCGCTTGAGACCGTCGTAGCTGCCCGGGATGCCCTTGGCCTTCATGATGCCGAGGGCCTGCTTGATCCAGCCGTCGAGGTTACCGCTGGTGCCGGACTTCTGCCGGGAGATGGTACGGCTTTCACTGCCCGCGACCTTCTTGGAGGCCGTGACCGCATGGGAGGCGGGCGCCTGCGTCGCTTCGGCGGCCTGCGCGGTCGTCGGCATCAGGGTCAGGGCCGCGGCTGCGGCGCCGGTCGTGGTGATGCCGGTGAGGGCGAGAGTGCGCAGGCGGGCGATGCGGGTGCGGGCGGTCATGGTCATGCGGAAGTAACCCTTCGTGGGGGACATGGTCGGTGCAGGCCGCCTCTGACGGCTGCGTGGGGCTGGGCCCCGTGCTGCGGGTGGGAGTGACGGTCCCGGCGGGAATCCGCTCGGTCCGTCGCTTGGTCCCGGCAACGACAGCAATGGTTAGCGGCGGACCCGGCCGAGCGCAATGATGTGACGTACTACGCCACATCGTGGCAATGTCGGAAATGATGGGTTATGACGTATTTATTCCCAGCTCACGCCGCTCCGGTCCTACGATCCCGGATAGGATGTGATCTGGCTCCTATGGGTGGCGTCACGTCTCCAGGCCCCTCGGAGGTGTCGGCAGCGGCCCGGCCGAGGGCGATTCCGGAACCCCGCCCGGGTCGGGGGGCGAACCGGGAATGGGGGCGGCTGAGGACTCGGGCGCCCTAGGCCCCGGTATTGATGAGCGGCTCGTCGCGTGTGAACGGACGGAACCCGACGCCGTAGTACAGCCCACGTGCCTCGGGATGCCCCGGCGCACCCAGACAGGCGACCGTCATGTGACCGGCACCGGCCTCCCGGGCCAGGTGCATCCCGTGCAGCAGCATCGCGCGGCCCAGCCCGAGCCGCCGGTAGTCCGGATGCGTGCCGACCGGCTCGAATTCGGCGGTCCGGTTCGCCTCGTCGAGCCACATGATCGTCGATGCGGCCATCGTTCCGTCCGGTGCCTCCACCAGGAGGTGCAGGTCGCCGCGGTACGGCGGTGTCCGCCGGACACCTTCGTAGGCCTCGGCCGTGTACGTCGTCGGAGCCCAGGCGTCCACATGAGCCTGGACCGCGGCCCGTGGCCCGGCCTCGTCGGCCGTGCGGAACCGGAAACCGTCCGGCAGCACCGGCTGCTCCAGGACATCGAGGTCCCGCACGTTGAGCTGGGTCCAGGAACCGGTGTCGCCGAGCGAGTCCGGATCGGTGTGATTACCGTGTGCCGCCCATCGCGTCAGGGCGAACTCATCGCCAGCGGCCGGCACCACCGTGCGCTCGACGCCGGGCGCCACGGCGTCGTACCAGCCGATCACCTCGTCCACCAGCTCGCGGTGGCCGGGATGAACCTGGTACACCAGACAGGCGCTGGTGACGTCCGCCACCGACCCGTCGCTCCGCCTCGCCCGGTGCGGCAGTCGAGCCCAGCCCCACGCGACCAGATCGGCACCGGAGAACCACAGCCGACGGAGCCAGCTCTCGCCGGCGCGTGCGTGCCCCTTGCCCCAGATCCAGGCCAGCTCGCCGTACGACGCGTCGCTGTTGACCAGGTCGGGACGGACGGCAGTGACCCGCTGCGCCAGGCTCTGCATGAGCTGTACATCCGCAGCCGTCAGGAGCTCGGAGTCATCCATGGTGCGCCACTGTGCCAGTGCTCGGCCAAGCCTGCGAACCATTTTCCAGGGGCCAGGACCTGAGCGGCCGACGGCTCAACTCCCTTGGCGCAGTTCGCCTTTCCCGGCTGGATCAGCGGGAACGGCGGCGTGCGGCGTCCGCGCTCGTCATCCTCCCCTGGGCACCCACCTTGTACCGGCCATGCTCCAGGAAGTACCGCAACGCCTCCGGCGTGCCGTCGTCGAGGGCCCGCTCCGCGGCCGTGCGCAGTGCCGCGCCGGTGGCCGGATCGGCGAGGATCCGGAAGATCGCCACGCGGTCGTCCTCGGCCCGGGCGAGGCGGTAGCCGGTCTCCAGGAAGGCGCGCAGGGCGGCCGGCGTGCCGTCGTCGAGGGCCTTGGTGGCCTCCCTGACGACCGCCTTGTCGTTGTTCTGGCGAGCGACGGCGAGTATCCGGAAGACGGCGACGCGGTCGTCCTCCGCCCGGGCCGCCGACCGGCCGGTCCTCAGGAAGTTCCGCTGGTCCTCGATGGTGCCGTCCATGGCCTTCTGCGCGGCGGCGTAGACCGCCTTGCCGGTGCCCGGGTCGGCGATGATGCGCATGATCGCGATCCGTACCTCGTCGTCGGACATCTCGTCCACCGGGGTGGTCGATCCGTCCGCGTCGGACCTTGCCGCCGCGGAGGTGGTCGAGGCACCGGCCGGGTGGTGCGCGGACGCGGGGGCGGCGGACGCGGGGGTCGCGATCAGGAGCGCGGGCGTCAGCGCGGTGGCCGCGACGGCCAGGGCAGCGCGGGTCAGTCTCATGTGTGGGCCTTCCTTGTGGGGGTCGAGAACACGGACTACGTCCGGAGATCATCGCGGGGAAGGCGCCGGAATCCATTGCCGGAACCAGGAAGTCTTCACGGTGTCCTGGCTGCCGATGCGCAGGCCGCCGACGTCAAGCGCCGCACCGCCCGCAGGAGATGCCCATCGGCGACGGGCCGGCGGGGTCGGCGACGACGTGTTCGACCATGACCGGGTCGCGCGCGGGGGCTTCACCCTCACCGACCACGACCTCGCGGCCAACGCCTTCCCCCTAACGTCCGCCCGTGGCGACGCGTATGACGGACAGTCAGGAATCCCGCTGCCGTCTCTCGCCCGCACATCGCCATGGTGACGAGACGTTCGTGGGAATCGCCGAGGCATATGGCGCGTACCCCGGCGCAGAAGGCGTCGCGGCGCCAGGCGCCGCCTGAGCGACGGCACCATCGTGATCTCCGAGTCCGTCACCCCTCCCCGACCGCATCCGGCGGAACGCAGCCTCGACGGGGGAACGCGTCCTGAACCTCGCCAGCGACTCGGCCGTCGTCATCCCCGCATCGAGCCCGAGGTGATCGCCAACCTGGTCGTCTACCTCGCCTCACCCCACGCCTCCGCCACGACCAGCGGGGCGGTACCGCGCGCCGGCCGTCATGCTGGACCACACTGGAAGGGGAGGCGTGCACAGGACAGGGGGCACAGCCGATGCGTGCATGGGTGGTGGCCCGGCCGGGGCCTGTCGAGCAGGAGCCGTTGCGGCTCGTCGAGCGGCCCGTGCCGGAACCGGGATCCGGTGAGCTGCTCGTGCGGGTGCGGGCGTGCGGTGTGTGCCGTACCGATCTGCACGTCGCCGAGGGTGACCTGCCGGTGCGCCGGGCCGGGGTGACGCCCGGCCACGAGGTGGTCGGCGTGGTCGACGGCGCCGGTGCGGGTGTGAGCGGGTGGGCGGCCGGCGACCGCGTGGGAGCGGCCTGGCTGCGCCGTACGGACGGCACCTGCCGGTACTGCCTGCGCGGGGCCGAGAACCTGTGCCCCGGCTCCGAGTACACCGGCTGGGACGCCGACGGCGGCTACGCCGAGTACACCACCGTCCCGGCCGCCTTCGCCTACAGGCTGCCTGCGGACGTCGACGACGTCGCGCTCGCACCGTTGCTGTGCGCGGGCATCATCGGCTACCGGGCACTGCTGCGGACGTCACTGCCGCCGGGCGGGCGTCTCGGACTGTACGGGTTCGGCGGCAGCGCCCACCTGTGCGCGCAGGTCGCCCTGGCACAGGGAGCGACGGTCCATGTCCTGACCCGCGACGAGGCCTCGCGACGGCTCGCCCTCGACCTGGGCTGTGCGTCGGCCCGCGGGGCCTACGACGAGCCGCCGGAGCCGCTGGACGGGGCGATCCTGTTCGCACCGGCCGGTGAGCTCGTGCCGGTGGCACTGCGGGCACTGGACCGGGGAGGGGTCCTGGCGGTCGCGGGCATCCATCTCAGCGATGTCCCGGTGCTGCGTTACGAGAGCGAGCTGTTCTACGAGAAGGAACTGCGCAGCGTCACCTCGAACACCCGGGACAACGGCCGGGACTTCCTGGCACTGGCGGCCCGGTACGGCGTCCGGGCCACCACACATCCCTACCCGCTCTCCGAGGCGCAGCGGGCACTGAGCGATCTGAAGGCGGGCCGCTTCGACGGGGCGGCGGTACTGCTGAACGACCTGTGAACCCCAGCGCGCCGCGGATCCAGCGCGGGCGGGGATGTCAGGACAGCCACTCGGTGTAGCTGGTGGGGGCGAGGTGGGCGTTCCTGTCCGTGAGGACGTCGCCCTTGACGGCGGCGAACATGCCGGCCGTGGGGTCGGTGACGACGGTACGCTTGTCGCCCTTGCGGGACAGGGTCATCCGGCCCAACTCGTCCAGGGGGTAGATCTCGGGGCCGGCGACGTTCCGGATGCCGTTCAGCGGGGCCCCCGCGGCGACCTCCGCCACCGCGGCGGCCACATCCTTGGAGGCGATGGGCTGGATGGGCGTGGCGGGCAGCCGGACGGTGTCGGCGTCAGCCGTCCAGGACAGGACCGCGTCCATGAAGTCCATGAACTGCGTGGCCCGCACGATCGAGTAGGGGATCGGCCCGGCTGCGAGGATCTTCTCCTGGAGCAGCTTGGCGCGGTAGTAGTCCAGCTCGGGCACCTGGTCCACGCCGACGATCGAGAGGACGACGAAGTGGCCGGCACCGCCCTTCCGGGCCGCGGCCAGGAGGTTGTCCATCGAGGTCTGGAAGAAGGCCAGGGAGGCCTCGTCGAAGGTCGGGGAGTTCGTCAGGTTGACGACGACGTCGGCTCCCGCCACCGCCTCGTCCAGCCCCTGACCGCTGATGATGTCGACTCCGGTGGACTTCGAGTGCGGTACCGCCTCGTGTCCGGCCGCGTTCAGGTCCTTGACGACCTGCGACCCGATCAGTCCGGTACCCCCGATGACTGCGATCTTCATGACATACCTTTCGTCCGGATTACGTGCGCAATATGGCATACGGAACGTCGTGTGGGCGGGGCATGAATCAGCCCGTCGCACCTGTGGACCGACCGAGGAGGGGCCGCGTCAGAGTCCGTCGACGAACGTGACCGTCTCGTCGAGCGGCGCCCGGCCCGTGCGCTCACCATGGACCTTGACGTCCTCATATCCGATCGCCATGCCACAGAAGAGGACGAGGTTCTCCGGCGGTGACAGGACTTCCGCGACGGTCCTGCGGTACTCCGACCACGCCATCTGCGCGCAACTGTGCAGACCTTCGGCGCGGAGCAGCAGCATGACGGTCTGCAAGAACATGCCGACGTCGGACCATTGGGCCGGGCCCAGGTCGCGGTCGATGTAGCAGAACAGGGCGGCGGGGGCTCCGAAACAGTTCCAGTTCTCGGTGGCGGCCCTCCGGCGCGCCTCCCAGTCCTCGCGGGCGATGCCGAGTGCGCCGTAGCGCACCTTGCCGAAGTCGGATCGGCGCTCGCGGTACGGGGACTTCAGGTCGGGCGGGTACATCTCGTACTCCCGCTCGTCCCAGGGGTCGCCTGCGGCCAGCCGTTCGCCGGCACGCTTCTTTATCTCGGCCAGCGGCCCGCCGGTCACCACGTAGGCGCGCCACGGCTGGATGTTCGATCCGGACGGCGCCCAGGCCGCGGCGGACAGCACCCGCTCCAGCGTTTCCCTCGGCACGGGCCGGTCGGTGAACGCGCGCACCGCCCGTCGGCTCGTGACGGCCTCATAGACGTCCATGATCGCCCGCCTCCATCCACTCAACGAGTTCAGCTTCGTTACGCTCAAGATAGTATCACTCGATACCGTATCGAGCTCAACTATCTCGGCGTGGATCTCGGCTCTCGGTGGTGCGCGCGTCGCGACCGGCGCGGCCGGAAACCGGCGCGCGGGCGCCCTTACGCCTCGCCGTCCACGGGATGGGCGAGCCGGGTCAGCAACTCCGTCAGTTGCTCGGGCTCCCCGGCGGCCAGTTCGGCGACCAGACGCTCGGCCAGCGGCTCGGCGGCCACGTGGGCCGCATCGAAGAGTTCGATTCCCTCAGGGGTGATCTCCACCGCCCGCGCCCGCCGGTCCCCCGGAACGGCCTTGCGTACGGCCAGACCCTTGCGCTCCAGGTCGTCCACGACCCGCATGATTCCCGCCTTGTCCGACCCGGTCGCCGCCGCCAGGTCCCGCTGCACCGTGGGCCCGTGGTTGACCAGCACGATCAGCACGGCGAAATGTCGCAACTCGATGCCGAGCGGCCGAAGCGCTTCCCCCATCAGCGCGGCAGCACGCCAGTGAGCCCGGCGCAGCAACAAGCCCAGCGCGAAGGGCGACCGGTCCCCAGGGCGGTCGGTCGCGCGCGGGACGGCGGGTTGACGAGGAGCATTGGCAGCCATGAGGGAACATTACCAGCCATCCACTCATTCGATACGGTATCGAATGAAACCATATGAGGGGTGGCTTTCGCGGGGCCCGGCCTGTGAGATCAGGCGGCAGGTCAGCCGGTGGGACGTGGGGCGCGCAGATGGGCCCGCTTCTTCAGTTCGTCCTCGTCGACCAGGGTGAGCATCGGCTGGCCCGGGGCGCACATCATGACCAGGACGAACCTGGCCGGCGCGTCCGACAGGGCGTTGCCGTCCTGGTAATGGATCACGTCACCACCGGGCTCCCAGAACGTCTCACCTGCCTTGATCACGCGCTCCGGCTCGCCCTCCAGCTCCCACCGGACCGCGCCGTCGATCACGTAGCCGAAACACGGCCCCGAGTGGCGGTGCGGAGGAGTCCCGGGGTCACCGGGAGGCCACTCGACGAGGACGGTCATCCCCGAAGCGCCCTCGGGAATGAACGGCGGCTTGACGTCCGCCAGCATCTTGGGTCCGACCCCGGTCACCGATGCCATCTCGCGTATCTCGCGCACGGTGCTGCACCTCCTGGGCCCTGTCGTCGGACTCCCGCCCGCAGGGGCCAAACGGCACTCCACGGCACTCCGGCCGCAGGTCCGTTCCACCGCCGAGCGGGCAGCGCGCCGGCCTTCCTCGCCTGGACGCCGTTCCGGTTCATCTCACGGTTACACGTTTTCACACTCACGACCGACGGCATCTCGGGGCGCGACCTCGTCCCGCCGGAGGCACCGCCCACGATGCTTCGCGGGCTCGCGCACCCCTCGGCGTTTGACATCGGTGTCGGGCATCCACCACGCCCGGCCTATGTGCAGATCGTCGAGCAGACCGAGCGGGCGCTCCGGATGGGCGTCTTGAAGGTCGGGGACAGGGTGCCCACGGCCAAGCAGGTGCGGCGGCGACCGCCATCAACCCCAACACCGTGCTCCGGGCCTACCGCGGCACGAAGCAGGCCGGCCTGGTCGAACTGCGCCGGAGCCTCGGAACCTTCGTGACGCGGTCGCTCGCCCGGCCCACGCACATGGACATGCGTGAGGTGGCCGAGTTCATCGCCTCGGGCGCCATCGCGCTGCCGCCGCGGAAGAGGTGGCGCAGGGCGCCGCGGCCTCGGCGCCGCCGGCGGCATCGCCGACGGTGGAAGGCATCACCGGCCGCTGTTTCGAGGACCGTGCCGAGGCCGAGCCGGTCGCCGGCGTCGCACCCTACGCCCTGGACGGCTGTGGGCCGTGTCCGAGGATCTCGCCCGGTCGTCGAACCGGCCACGGGTTCCCGGAAGTTACAGCGAGTCCTCGGCGGGGGCGGCGGGGAACGCGTTGACTCCCGTCAGCTCCGCCGAGAGCTCCCACAGCCGGGCCGCCTGCTCCGGGTCGATCGCCCACTCCTTGACGCCGAGGGGCCCGGCGTCGCCCTCCGGCGCGAGTTCGGCGATGTCGCAGTCCTCCAGATAGACGCCACCGATCCCGTCCAGCTGCGGCGAGGTCGCCGCCCACACCTGGGTGGCCGCACCCTGCGGCGGGGTCTTGAAGCCCTTGGGGTTGAGCACGTTGCCGTCCTCGTCGATCCAGCCCCGCTCGATCATCTCCTCCTTGGGCAGATGCCGCTGGAGCGGGGTGATGATGCCACCGGGGTGCAGGGCGAAGGCCCGGACGCCGGCATCCCGGCCGAGCTTGTCGAGCTGGACGGCGAACAGGACGTTGGCGGTCTTGGCCTGACCGTAGGCCTCCCACTTGTCGTAGCCCTGCCGCCAGTGGATGTCGTCCCAGCGGATGCCGGAGAAGTGGTGGCCACGGGAGGAGACGGAGACGACCCGGGCGCCGCCGCGTGCGAGCGCGGGCCACAGACGGTTGACGAGGGCGAAGTGACCGAGGTGGTTGGTGGCGAACTGGGCCTCCCAGCCGGGGCCCACCCGGGTCTCCGGGCACGCCATGATCCCGGCACTGTCGATCATGATGTCGATCGTCCGCCCGGAGGCGAGGAACCGCTCGGCGAAGCCGCGCACGCTCTCCAGGTCGCCGAGGTCCAGCTCGTCCAGTTCGACGCCGGAGATGCCGGCCAGTGCCTGTTCGGCCGTGGCCGGGCGGCGGGCGGGCACGACCACGTGGGCGCCGGCCTTGACCAGCGCCCGGGTGGTCTCCAGGCCGATCCCCGAGTAGCCGCCGGTGACGAGGGCGAGTTTGCCCGTCAGATCGATGCCGTGCAGGACGTCGTCGGCGGTGCTGGTGGCGCCGAAACCGGATCCGATCTTGTGCTGTGCAGTGCTCATGTCCGGAACGCTACGAATTCGAGTGCACTCGAAGTCAAGTCGCGCCCTGCGCGCCCCGCGGGAAACCGTCTCGTACCACACGCGCCTCACGCGAGTGACGGTTGCAGGGTGGCGGGTGTGGGGCCGTCCGGGCGGACGGTGATGCCGTACGCGGCCTTCTCGGGGGTGGAGCTGAAGACCGGTGTGTGGTGCGGCAGCAGGTGTTCGAGCAGGACCGTCGATTCCCGGAGTGCGAACTGCATGCCGAGGCAGGCGCGGGGGCCGATGCCGAAGGGGTAGTACGCGCCGGGCCGGGTGGGGCGGGCGTCCGGGGTGGTGAAGCGCAGCGGATCGAAGCGGTCCGGATCCGACCACAGTCGGGGATCACGGTGGGTGAGGTACGGGCAGACCAGGATGTCCGTACCCGCGTCGACGGCGTAGCCGGCGAGGGTGTCGTCCTCGGTGGCGTGGCGGGGCAGGATCCAGCCGGACGGGTAGAACCGGAGCGTCTCATGGACGAGAGCCTGGACGGCCTCGCGGCGTCGCTCCGATCCTTCACCGCCCGCCGCGAGGGCTTGCTCACGGGCAGCGGGATTCGCGTCGAGGAGCAGGTAGAGCCAGGTCAGGGTGGTGGCCGTGGTTTCGTGCCCGGCCACGAGCAGCGTGACCAGTTCGTCGCGGATCAGCCGGTCCGTGTACGCGGGGTACTCGGCCGCGGCGTCGATCAGGACATGCAGCAGGCCAGGGCCGTCCGGCCCGGTCGACCCGCTGCGCACGGCTTCGATGGCGTGCCGGGCGACCGCGTCGATCCGGGCGAGATCGGCGGCGACGGCGTCCTGGGCGTGGCGGACGTCAGCCGGCAGCGTCGGCAGCGCGGCTGCCACGGAAGCCACGGCGGCCAGTTCACGATCGGTCTCGTCGTCGAGGGGGTGCCCGGTGAGGGAGCGCCAGATGGTGTCCAACGCGAAGCGCCGCATCTCCTGCCCGACGTCGAAGGACTGCCCGGTACGGGCGTACGCGGCCCAGCGTCCGGCGGTGGTCCGGGCGGCCTCGGTGATCCGCCGTTCGTAGCGCCGCATGCCGGTGGCGGTGAACTGGCTCTGCAGCAACCGGCGTTGCTGCCTCCAGGCGGCACCGGTGGCGGACAGGACCCCGTCGCCGATGAGCAGGCGGGCGCGGTGCGACCGTTTGACGTACCGCTCCGGGTGCCTGGCGAGTACGTGTTGGACCGCCTCCGGGTCGGTGACGAGCACGGTGGGAGCCGGTCCCAGGCGGAACGCGGCGACGCCGCCGAACTGCTCGCGGACCTCGGACAGCAGTTCCACCAGTTCGCCGCCCGCCGCACGCCACCGCTCCACCAGTGCGTGACCGGCTTCGGGGACCGGCCACCCCGCTCCGGAAACGTGTGGGAGGGAGCCGGATCCGGCTTCGATGCCCATGCTTCTTCTCCTGGTTCCCTGGTCTCCTGCCCGGCTCGTCTCGCCGAGGCACCAGACGTAGTGTGGGGTGTGTTCCCCGTGATCTGCACGATCACCTTCGCCGGCTGCTGAGTCTCACGAGAAGACTCGTACCATCGCCGTATGAGACGCACGTCGTTCGCGAACTGGCCGTGTTCGGTGGCCAGGACCATGGATCTGCTGGGGGACTGGTGGACTCCCCTGGTGCTGAGGGAGGCCTTCTACGGGATCCGCCGGTTCGACGCGTTCCAACAGGAGTTGGGCATCGCCCGGAACACGCTGGCGGAGCGGCTGCGCAGGCTGGTGGAGGCGGGCCTGTTGGAGAAGCGGGTGTACGAGACACAGCCCGTGCGCCACGAGTACGTTCTGACCGAGTCCGGTCGCGATTTCTACGGTGTCATCCTCGCCATGACGCGGTGGGGCGACCGGTGGCTCGCGGACGAGGAAGGGGCACCGGTGATCACCCGGCACGAGACCTGTGGTCATGACGCCCACGGGGAGGTGGTGTGCTCGCACTGCAAGGAGCCCCTCGCCTGGGAGGACGTCACCGCACGGCCCGGCCCCGGCTATCCCGCGCGACTTCTCGACCGGCCGGCCGTCCGGCGGCGTTTCCGGCTGGATGAGTCGGGGGAAGGCGCGCCGGATCCGGACGCCGGGTGATCTCGGCGTCCGGATCCGGCGCTCGCGGGACGCCGATCACACACGTATGCGGCGGAAGCAAGTGCGCCGGGTGTCTCAGCCGCTCTGCGACGGCTCAGGGCTCGCGTCGACCTCACGGACCAGTTCGATCGCCCTGGCCAGGGTGTCCAGCCGGTCGCCCAGGGTTTCTCCGGCCGGATAGAGGCGTACGGTGGTGACGCCCGCGTCGCGCCAGACCCGTAGCCGCTCGCGGACCATGTCCTCCGTGCCGATGAGCGTCGTACCGAGCACCATCTCGTCGGTCACGAGACCGACGGCGCCGTCCCGGTCACCGCCCTGCCACCGCTCGCGCACCTCGGCCGCGGCCTCGGCCCAACCCTGTCGGCTGTAGGCGTTGTTGTAGAAGTTGGTGGACGCCGACCCCATGCCGCCCAGGCTGAAGGCGAGTTCCTTCTTGCGTCCGGCGATCATGTGGCGGAGCGCGTCCGCATCCGGTGCGAAGGCGACTTCGGCGCCCTGGCAGACGTCGAGGTCCGCTCGGGTACGACCGCTGTGGGCCAACCCCTCGTCGAGGTGGGCGAAGTAGGCGTCGGCCGCGCCCTCGGGCACGAAGCTGGTGCCGAGCCAGCCGTCGGCGACCTCGCCGGTCAGGCGGAGCATCGCCGGGGACAGTGACGCCAGGTAGACGGGGATGTCGTACTCGGCGCGCATCGACAGTCGCATCGGGACGGCCTCGCTGCCGGCCAGCGGGATCGTGAACTCCGCGCCGGAATAGGAGAGTCGGTCGCCGTCGAGGACCCGTTTCACGATCTCCACGGTTTCACGCATGCGCCTGAGCGGCCGGGCGAAGGGCACTCCGTGCAGTCCCTCGATCACCTGGGGGCCGGATGCGCCGAGACCGAGCAGGAAGCGTCCGCCCGACAGGTTGGAGAGGGTGACGGCGGTCTGTGCGACGGCCGCCGGCGTCCGTGTGCCCAGTTGCATCACGCCGGACCCCAGGAGCAGCCGGTCGGTTCGTGCCGCGTAGTAGCCGAGGGCCGAGGGCGCGTCGGAGCCCCACGCCTCGGCGACCCAGCAGATGTCCAGACCCAGTTTCTCGGCCTCGACGACGAAGTCCGTGTGGCCGGACCAGGATTCCCCGCCCGAGGCCTCGATGGTGGTGGCCGTCCGCATCACGCCTCCGCCCGCTGCTTGATCTGCGCCAGCGTGTGCGTCATGGCGCGCTCGAACTCGCGCATGCGCACGAAGACGATCTTCTGTTCCTTCTCCGGCATCCGGTCGATCGCCATGGACAGCCCGGAACGCCCGGGGCCCAATTGCATCCACTGCGACAGTTCCGTCCCGCCGTCCCTGGGCCGAAGCCGGAAACGCCAGACCGCGGAGGGATGGGCCGGATCCTCCACCGCCCAGGCGAGGACGGACCGCGGTTCACACTCGATGACGTGGGACGTCGTCTCCCACCTGCCGAGCGCCTCGTGCTCGCTGCGGCCGACGAACCTCGCCCCCACCGCGGGACCGGCCGCCCCGTCTAGCCATTCCACGGACCGGAGCTCCTCACTCATGCCCGGCATCAGCTCGATGTCGCTGACCATGGCCCACACCGTGTCGGGTGAGGCGTCGATCCATACCCGCACCTCGGTCGTGGGTGTGTCCGCGTAGCACGCGCCCGTCCATTCCAAGACCGCCCGCCTCCTCGTCAATTGTAATCTTGACCTCCAGAGTTGCTTTATGAGACTTACGTGTCAAGGACGCAGGTCCACGGACGACGCCCGTGGGCGGACACGGGCCGGCCACGGGGCGGGGCCGCTGTGCCCGGACCGTACGAGCCAAGCCGGACCGGTGTTCCGCCGGCACGGAACCGGGGTTCTTCGGCCATCTGCCGCTTCGTTCGCGGCGTTTCCCCCTCGCGGCGGGAGCCCGGCGGTCGCCCGGTGAAGGATCCCGACTGTGGAGAGCCGAATATCCCGCAGCGAGAGATCACCCGCCCCCGAGACCGGCAGCGGGCCGGTGGCAAGGGTGAGGGGGCCGTTGTTGACGGTGGGGGTGGAGGAGGAGTTCCTCCTCGTCGATCCGCGGACGCGGCTGCTGACGCCGGTGGCCGCGCCGGTCATCGCGACCGCCGAGGCCAGGCTCGACGACCGGGTCGCCCCGGAGCTGACCCGCTATCAGGTCGAGACGCGCACGGACCCCCACCGGGATCTGGGCACGCTCGCCGAACAGCTCTATGCCAACCGGCTGCACCTGTCCCGCGCGGCCTCCGCCCACGGGGCCGGGCTGGTCTCCAGCGGCACCCCGGTCCTCTCCCCCGCGGGTGCCCCGCCGTTCATGCCCGGTGACCGGTACGAGCGCAGTGCGCGGGCCTTCGGCGCGCTGGACGAGGAGCAGGTGTGCTGTGCGTGTCACATCCACGTGGGGATGGACAGCCGTGAGGAGGCCGTCCGGGTCAGCAATCATCTGCGGGCCTGGATCGCGGTGCTGATCGCGGTGGCGGCGAACTCGCCGTTGTGGGGCGGGCGGGACACCGGCCACGCCAGTTGGCGCACCGTGTGCTGGGCGCGCTGGCCGGCCGCCGGGCCCCCGCCGTACTTCGAGTCGGCCGACCACTACGACGACCTCGTCGCCACCCTGATCGGCACCGGTGTGGTACTCGACGCAGGGGGGATCTACTGGGACATCAGACCCTCCCACCACCTGCCCACCCTGGAGGTGCGGGTCGCCGACGCGGCCCTGACCGTGGACGACACCGTACTGTTCGCCGCCCTGGTTCGCGCGGCGGCCGCCACCGCGCTGGCCGAAGTCCGCTCCGGTCGGTCCGCCCCACGCCCCGACCCCCATCTGCTGCGCGCGGCATCGTGGCATTCGGCCCGCGAAGGCCTCACGGGTACGGCTCTCGACCCGGTCTCCCGCCTGCGCACACCGTCCTCGCGCCGGATGCGCAGCCTGCTGGACTGGATCCGCCCCGCGCTTGACCGGCACGGCGACAGCGCCCTGTTCGACTCCCTGCTCTCCCGGCTCGACCTGCACGGCACCGGCGCGGTCCGGCAGCGCGCCGCTCTGCGGCAGCGGCGGCGCCCGACCGACACCGTCGACTACCTCATCGCCCACACCCTGACGGCTCCGGGCGGCGGTGGCCGGGGGTGACGGCGCCCGGGCACCGCAGGCCGCCGGCGGGCGGTCCGCCGGGCGCCACGGCCCAGGGCGTGAGGCGACGCTCACCGCGGAGACGGCCGCGCACGCCGCGTGCTGCCGGCGCGGGCACCGAAGGGGCGCCCGGACAGGGCCGTGGCGCTACCCGCCGCCGGCGCGGCCGACCAACTCGTCCCGCGCTTCCTCGGACAAGGGCGCGCTCTCGCGGTGCACTCCGTCCGGGCCCGCCGGGAGGCCGTCGCGGCCCGGAGAGGCCGGGCCGTCGTCGTCCGCTTCCCGCGCCGCCGCCCGGCGGGACGGCATGGTGAGCACGGCGAGACAGCAGACGACCAGGGCGATGCCGATCCAGCCCGGCGTGGGGATGCGTTCACCGACGACCAGGACGGCCAGTACGGCGGCGACGGCGGGCTCCAGCAGCGACAGCGTGGTCGCGGTGCTCGCCGGCACGTGCGCCAGACCCCAGCCGAACAGGACGTAGCCGAGGAACATGGGCACCAGGGACATGTAGGCGCCGACGGCCGTGTTGGACCATGAGTCGAGAAGCGGACCGCCGGTCGCCAGCAGTACCGGCATGAGCAGCAGGCCGCCCGCTCCGAACACGGCGCCCATGGCGGCGCGGGAGCTGATGCCCCGGCTGATCAGGCGGTGGGCGGCCCAGGAGTAGAGGGCGTAGGTGAAACCGGCGACCAGGCCGAGCCCGACGCCGAGCACGGTCGACCCCGCGGATCGGGCGCCGGTGTGCTCACCGGCCGCTTCGGCCGCTTCCGCCACGCACAGCAGCGCCGTACCGGACAGGCCCAGCACCGCACCGACCGTCCAGCGGCGCGTGAGCCGGCGCCTGTCCACGACGCGTTCGACGAGGGCCGAGGCGAGCGGGGCCGAACCGATCGAGACCACGGTTCCGGCGGCGACTCCGGCCAGATGCATGGAGCTGTAGAAGGCCAGCGGGTAGACGCCCACCGCCAGGGCGCCGAGCAGCACCGCACCGCGACGCTCGCGCAGCGCGGAGGCTTCCCCGGCGATGCGGGGGCCGGCCATGACGGCTTGGAGCAGGCCGCCCAGGCCCATCGCGGCGGCGCCGATCGCGAGGGGGCCGACGTCGGGGGCGAAGGTCGCGGCGGTGCCGGTGGTGCCCCACAGCACGGATGCCAGCAGCACGCAGAGCGATCCCATGCCGACCGAGCGGGCCGGGCGTCCGGCGGGCCGCGTCACAGTCGGTCCAGGAGGGCGGCCGCCATGGTCCGCGCGTGCTGCAGGCGGGTGTCCACACCCTCCAGGCCGGCCCGGGCCATCGCGCCCTCCAGGAGGAACGCGAGATGCTCCGCCACCGCACGCGCCTCCTCGGGGCGGTCGGGCAGGAGTTGCTCCAGGTGTCCGGCGATCAGGGACTCGACCTGCTCCTTGTGCCGGCGCACGACGGCGCGCCCCTCGTCCCCTGCGGGCAGTTCGGCGGCGGCGTTGAGCAGGCCGCAGCCCCGGAACCCGTGCTCGTAGGCGAAGGCCGCGTGATCGGCATACGCGTCGAAGACGGCGAGCACGCTTTCGCGGGCGTCCCGGGCCTCTTCCAGGCGGCGCCGGTACAGACCGAGCCACTCCTCGTGCCGCGCGTCGAGGTAGGCCCTCACCAGGTCGGACTTGGACGAGAAGTTGTTGTAGAGGCTCATCTTCGCCACGCCCGCGTCCGCGGTGATCGTGTCGATGCCCGTGGCGGACACGCCGTCCGCGTAGAAGCGGCGGGCCGCGGCGGCGAGCAGCCGTTCACGCGCCGGCCGCCGCCTCTCTGTGGACCGTGCTGCCGCAGCGCCGGTCTTGCTCATGACGACCCTTCCCTCCAGATTAGGTAGACCAGTCTACCTAATCTGCTCGGGTGGCGTGCGGGTCAGGTGAGGGGTTCGAGGAATTCGAGCCGGTTGCCGACCGAGTCCGTGCTGTAGAAGCGGCGATGACCGGGGAGGGTGTCGTCCCAGACCACCGGGGCGCCGTGCGCCGCCAGCCGTCCGGCGAAGGCGTCGATGTCCTTCACCCGAAGTCCCGGGTGGGCCTTCTTGGCCGGACGGAAGGGCTCCTCGATGCCCAGGTGGAGCTGGACGCAGCCGTCGGCGGTCGCGAACCAGACGCCGCCGCGCCTGGCCAGCACCGGCGGCTTGGGAATCTCGACCAGGCCCAGCGCATCGACGTAGAAGGACCGCAGGCGGTCCTCGCTGGAGGGCGGTGCGGCGAGCTGGACGTGGTCGAGAGCGACAAGCATGGGGAGCGGCCTCCGGTGAGAAATGTGTCGGATGTGGTTCGGGCCGGCCCGGGGCGCGGGGACGGTGCCCCGGGACGTACCGAATGAGCCAGGGTTTCAAGGAGCGGACCGGTCCGCGCGGCGGGCGGTACACCCCAACTCGTCGGCGCCTTGGCACTTCACGGCGTCTTCCCGGTGGCCTGTGTCCGCGAAGACGCCTCACCGAACGAGGTGCCTCTTCAAACCTTCAGCAGCATAGCCACATAATTGCGCAATCGTGCAATTGACTGGCGAAACCCCGCCCTGAGGAATCGGCGCAGTACGGCTTGCGCGTGCCGGACGGCACGGCGAGCCCGTTGTTCACCTCCATCAGCGCCCGGCTACTCTCTGGCCTGACCGACTCGGATGTCTCTCGGGGGAGTGACATGCACGGTGATGATCCGCGTACCGCCACGGCAACGGCCGAACGGACCCGACGGGCCGAGGACGTGCTGAACATGCAGCGTGCCGCCCGAAAAGGCGGCACCGCGCGACTGCTCCGCTGGCTGGCGGCCCGTACCGGGGCAGCCGTCCTCCTGGTGGACCGCTCGGGCGTCGTGACGTCCCCGCTCCGGTTCCCCCTCGGCAGGGCGGAGCACGCTCTCGTACGGCACGGGGTACGGGAGATCACCGCACGGGGGCTCAAGTCCCTGGCCATCGACGAGGAAGACCTCGTGTGCTTCGTCCTTCCCCTCGACGGCCCGCCGGGCGTCCGCACACCGCTCCTCGCCGCCGTGCTGCGCGGGCCGACGCCGCCCGGTCTGCGGCTCCTGCTCGCGGACGCCACGTCCTGTCTGAGCCTGTGCTGGCAGTTGGAGCACGCCCGGCAGCAGCAGCGGTCGCTCCGGCTCGCCGATGCCCGGACGCGCGAGGCCGTCCTGCATCTGCTGATGAACGGTCAGGTGAGCGCCGCACGCCAGGTCGCCGGGGCGCTGCGCCCCGCACTGCCCGACCTGATGCGGTTGTACGTCGTCGAGGGACCGCCCACGATACGCCGCGCGGTGGCGGACGCGTTGGCCGCCGCGGTCGACGACGCGTGGGTCGTGCCGTGCCCCGTGTACGCCGATCACCTGGCGGTACTGGAGCCCGCCGGTCCCGAGGCGCACCCCGGCATCGCCGCCGAGCCGGTCTGGCTGCGCTCCGTGACGGACACCTGCTGGATCGGAGTGAGCGACCCGCTGCCGTTACGCGACACCGCCACCGCATACGCCCAGGCCTTCCACGCACTGGCCGCCGCACGCCAACGCGCCGAACGGCACGCCTCGTTCGCGGCCGACCCCGACCTGGCCCTCACCATCGGACCCCAGGCGGAGGCCTGGGCCGCTGTCCTCCTCACGCCGCTGCGCACCCACTCCGCACGGCGCTCACAGGACCCGGACGGCAGGGAACTACTGGCCACCGCGGCCTCCTGGCTCAGCTTCTCCTCCCGTGCGACGGCACACCTGAAGATCCACCGCAACACCCTCACGGCGCGCCTCACCCACGTCCAGAGACTCCTGGGCCTCGACCTGAACCGCCTCCACGACCAAGCCGCGCTGGCCCTCGCCCTCCGCGCCATCGCCGCCGGCATCCCGCCCGGCCCGCAGCCCCGCGCGACGGACACCGTGGGGGCGGCGCCCTCCTTGGACGAACTCCTTGCACTTCCCCACGTCGTGGCCTGGGCACAACGCCAGTTCCGCCCGTTACAGACGCCCGGCGTCCCGGACTGCACCGCGCAGACGCTCACCACCTGGCTGCGGCTCGACGCACGCATCGGCCCGACGGCCGCCGCGCTGTCCCTCTCGACGTCCGCGGTGCGCAAACGTCTCGCCCGGAGCGAGGCCTTGCTCCAACGCTCCCTGCTGCGCTCCCCGAGCGCCGTCCACGAGCTGTGGCTCGCGCAACGGGCCCTCGACCTGGCTGAGAGGCGCCGGGCAGGGCGCACGGGCGGCGCCGGAGGCCCGGACTGTGTTGCTCCGGAACCCTCACCTGCCGCACCGTGAAGCGCCCTTGGGCCGCGCGGCATGGGCCGAAGGGCCCCGGGCCGGGTCCTGGCGGCCCGTGGCGGCGGGCGCCGAAGGCGCCGAGGCTGGAGGTGACCGCCACGAAGGGAGCCGGTGAGATGACCTCCGCGACGACCATGAACGCAGCTCTCGACCCCGCGTATCGCGAGCGGCTGATGCGGCTCGCCCGCGAGGTCTCCTTCGAGACCGGGACCCGGCTGTTCGAGGAGGGCCGGCGTGCCGACCGCTTCTGGATCGTGCGCACCGGCAACGTCGCCCTCGATCTGCACGTGCCCGGCCGCCGTGCCGCCGTGATCGAAACCCTCGGACACGGCGAACTCGTCGGCTGGTCCTGGCACTTCCCGCCGTGCCTCTGGCACCTGGGTGCGGAGGCGACGAGCCCGGTGCGGGCCTGGGAGTTCGATGCCGAGGCGGTACGGACGCTGTGCGCCGAGGACGCCGCGTTCGGCCGGGCGATCGCGGTCTGGGTCGGACAGGTGGTCGCCCAGCGCCTGCACGCGTCCCGGGTCCGTCTGCTCGATCTGTACGCCCCCTACGGCAGCGGAGAGCCGGCGTAGCCGCCCGGCCCTTCGAGGAGGAGACCATGGAGACCACCCCGCACCGGGTCAGTGACGTGATGACCCGGGCCGTCGTCGCCGTGGGCCGCAGGGCCCGGTTCAAGGACATGGTCGAGCGCATGGAGCAGTGGCAGGTCAGCGCGCTTCCGGTGCTGGAGGGCGACGGGCGGGTGATCGGGCTCGTGTCCGAGGCCGATCTGCTGCCCAAGGAGGAGTTCCGGGGCAGCGACCCGGACCGGTTCACCCAGCGACGCCGGCTGGCCGACCTGGCCAAGGCCGGGGCGGTGGCCGCCGAGGACCTGATGAGCGCGCCGGCCGTCACCGTGCACGCCGACGCCACGCTCGCCGAAGCGGCGCGCATCATGGCGCTGCGGCACGTCAAGCGGCTGCCCGTGGTGAACGCCGAAGGCATGCTCGAAGGCGTCGTGAGCAGGGCGGATCTGCTGAAGGTGTTCCTGCGCCCGGACAACGACCTCGCCGACGAGATCAGGCGTGACATCGTCGACGTGCTGTTCCCGGCGCCGGTCGAGCCCGTGCACATCACGGTCGTCGACGGTGTCGCGACGCTGACCGGTCGGGTCCAGGACGTCACGGACATTGCGCTCGCCGCCCGGCTGGTGCGTGGCGTCGAGGGCCTGGTGGGCGTGGACTGCCGGCTCACCGCGGCCGGGGAGGGGTGATCCGGAGACAGACGTCGAGCGGGGCCGACGGCACCTTGTCGTCGGCCCCATGGGGACGCATGGTCACCCCGCCGTTCAGCCTCTGCCCCCGGCACCCCCGCTCCCGCCGCTCAGGTTCCCCCACCGCGGTCCGATCCGCTTCCACTCCTCGTCCCATTCGGCCATGCGCCGCCGGATGAGCCGCGTGCGGACCACCCAGCCCGTGCCCCAGGCCCCGGCGCCGACGGACACGGCGACGAGGGCGCCTGTCATGCCCGCCTCCAGCGTCGCCGCGGCGCCGGTGAGCGGTGCGGACACCACCCGGTCCCTCGGGTCCGTCCATATCGTGATCCGGGTGCCCGCCGGAGCTCCCGGGGAGACCTTCGCCCGGCCCGTGTGCGCCGAGCCGTCCGCATCGGTCCACCGGACGGCGGCCCACACCCTGCCGTCGTCGTGTCCGCCCGCGCCGACCGGGGTGCGTGCCGCCGCGTCGGTGAGGACGGCGTGCACCGCGTGCACGCCGAGCGAACGGTCGACGCTCTGCGCGGCCACCGCCCCGGCGACGCCTCCGGCCAGGATCGTGAGCATCCAGATGACGAGCACGACCCATCCTTCGACGACGTCGCTGTGCCGCCGCAGCGGGTTGCGGCGCCAGCGCCACAGCCGCACCGGGCTGACGGTCGCGGGAGGTGTTCCTGCCATCGTCGCCGCCTCCTGCCCTGTGCCGGCGGCGCCGCGTCACGCCGTGCGGGCCCGCCCGGTGCCGGGGAGGCCGGGGTCGAGGTCCGGGTGCCGGGGCGGGCCGGTCAGTGTGCACCGCACGTCGACGACGCCCGGCACGGTCCGCGCGAGCCGGGCGACCAGCGGGATCAGGAAGGTCTCGCGGACCCGCCCGGAGAGTGCGACGACGCCGTCGTGCACCTCGACCCGGACTGTGTCCGCGCGCGGGCCGAAGAGCCGTACGACGACGTCGCGCCGTACCTCCTCGGCGATGTCGGCGTCCGCGCGCAGGAAGACCTTCAGCAGGTCGGAGCGGCTGACGACACCCTTCAGGGCGCCGTCGAGGCCGACGACCGGAAGCCGTTTGACGCCGGTGCGGGCCATGAGGCGCGCTGCGTGGGCGAGGGGGGCGTCGGCTCGCACGGTGACGGCCGGGGCGGTCATCAGCTCACCCGCGGTCACCGCGTCCGCCTTGTACGCGTCGGCGGCCCGCCCCGGTTGCCCGTACCGTCCGGTGACGTCGTCGCTGTACTCCTCCTTGGGCAGCAGATCGGCCTCGGACACGACGCCCACGACCACTCCGCCGTCGTCCAGCACCGGCAGAGCGCTGACCCGCCACTCGTGCATGGCCTGCACGATGTCCTTGAAGACCGCGCCGGTGCGCAGGGCGACGACCCGGTGGGTCATCACGTCGTTCACGACGGTCGGAGTGCCGTTCATGGCGTCCTCCATGGGCTCGGCTGCCGTCCCGGGACACCTTCAAGGCTGCGACGCCCGGGCCGCCCGCGTCATGGGCCGAGTGGGCCCGACACGCCGCCCCCTCGGCCCCGTCGGCCGCGCACTGACTAGCTCAGGGGCGGGAGCGGAACGTGCCACTCCAGGACGGTTCCACCGCTCGCGGGGCCGCTGATGTCCAGTGTCCCGCCGAGTTGTTCCGCCCGCTCGGCCATGTTGCGCAGCCCGCTGCGCCGGCCACCGGCCGCGATGCCCACGCCGTTGTCCGAGACCTTCAGGCGCACCTCGCGGCTGTCGGTCGTGAGCACCACGTCCGCCCGGTTGGCGTGCGCGTGCCGGGCGATGTTGGTCAGCGCCTCCGAGAGCACGGCCACGACATGGTCGGCGAACTCGCGCGGCACGTCGGTGTCGAGCAGGCCCTCCATGCGCACGCTGGGCGCGAAGCCCAGCACCTGCGCGGCCTCGCCGACCACCTGGACGGCCCTGGCCCGCAGGCCCTCGGCCGCGGTGGTCTCGCGGGCCCGCAGGCCGAAGATCGCCGACCTGATGATCTTGATGGTCTCGTCCAGGTCGTCCACGGCCCGCAGCACCCGCTCGGAAGCCTCGGGGTGCTCGATGAAGCGGCCCGCGCTCTGGAGGGTCATGCCGGTGGCGAACAGCCGCTGGATGGCCAGGTCGTGGAGATCGCGGGCGATCCGGTCGCGGTCCTGGAGGACGGCGATCTGCTGGGCGTCCTGCCGGCGTTCGGCCAGTTCCATGGCGATCGCGGCCTGTGCGGCGAAGCCGCGCAGCATCTCCGTCTCCTTGCCCGAGTAGACCGGCCGGCCGGTCTCACGGCACAGCAGCACCACGCCGCGCGCGCCGTCGTCGCCGGTGCCGATGGGGATGGCCACGGCCGGGCCGAGCCCCTGAAAGCGCGCGGGTTCGGGCGAGATCCGCTCGTCGCGGGTGACGTCGTCGCTGGTGACCGGGGCGGCGGCGGAGAACGCCAGACCCATCAGCGTCCGGTCCAACGGCAGCACCAGTCCCCGGTGTGCCTCCGCGTCCACGCCGACGGCGATCTCCACGTTGAGCAGCCCACTGCCCGCGAGCGGCATGGCGACCGCGGCGAGGGCGGAGCCGGAGATCTCCCGGGCCCGTTCCGCGATCAGGTTCAGCGCCACGGCGCGGTCGCTGCCGGACATCAGGCTGTGGGTGATGTCCGCGTTCGCCCTCAGCCAGCGCTCGCGCAGCCGGGAGTCCTCGTACAGGCGGGCGTTGTCGATGGCGACACCGGCGGCGAACGCCAGCGTGGACAGGACCGACTCGTCCTCCTCGTCGAACTCCAGCCCGCCGCGCTTCTCGGTCAGGTACAGGTTGCCGAAGACCTGGTCGCGCACCCGGATCGGAACGCCCAGGAAGCTGTTCATCGGCGGGTGACGGGCCGGAAAGCCGTACGAGGCGGGGTGCTGGGAGATCTTTTCGAGGCGCAGGGGTTCCGGGTTGCGGATCAGCTCGCCGAGGATGCCGTGGCCCTCGGGGAAGGGGCCGATCTCGGCGATCTGCTCGTCGCTGACCCCGATGGTGTGGAAGGCCGACAGGGTCCTGCCGTCCGGGCCGATGACGCCGAGGGCCGCGTACTCGGCGTCCACCAGGGTCGCGGCGGCCTCGACGATGGAGTGCAGGGCCTGTTCCAGGTTCAGGTCGCGGCCGACGGCGAGGACCGCTCCGAGCAGGCTGTGCACGCGGTCCCGGGTACCGCGGACAGCATCGATCCGCGACTGCAGCTCGTCCAGCAACTCGTCGAGCTTCAGCTGCGGCAGCAGGTCGCGGGGCTTGTCGGGAGATCCCACCGTGCTCCTCCCGGTCCCTCGGTTCACGGACCCGGCACCGACGGGTCGTGTCCACCGTATCCCGCCCCGCGCGGGGCGGCACACATGGTCGCGGCAACCGGCCACCCTGCCGGAACCGCCCGGCCCGCCCGCACCGGCCGTGGGCCGAACGGCCCGGTCACCGGGACGGTGGGCACCTCCCCCGCCGACCGGTCCGGACCGACGCTGGAGGGGTACGCAGACCGTACGGCCGAGGAGCTGCGCCATGGTTCGTTACGTGTACGCCTTCCGGGACGGCGACCGGGCCATGGCCGACCTGCTCGGCGGCAAGGGCGCGAACCTGGCCGAGATGACCCGGCTGGGGCTGCCGGTGCCGCCGGGGTTCACCGTCACCACCGAGGCCTGCCGCGTGTTTCTGGCCACCGGTGCGGAGCCGGACGGCATGACGGAGGAGGTGTCCCGGCACCTGTCGGCGCTGGAGGAGGCCACCGGTCGGCTGCTGGGGCAGCCCGACGATCCGCTGCTGGTCTCCGTGCGTTCCGGCGCGCGCTTCTCCATGCCCGGCATGATGGAGACGGTCCTCGACATCGGTCTGACCGACGCCTCCGTGCTCGGCCTGGCAAAGGTGTCCGGAAACGAGCGCTTCGCCTGGGACTGCTACCGCCGGCTCATCCAGATGTTCGGCAGCACGGTGCTCGGCGTGGACCCGGCCCTGTTCGACCAGGCCATGACGCTGTTCAGGGATACGTGTGAGACCCCCGACGGCCTCCGTCCGGACGCCTTCGGCCTCGCCCGGCTGGTGGAGACGTACAAGCACCTCGTCCGCGACGAGACGGGCCGCGACTTCCCGCAGTCCCCCGCCGAGCAGTTGCGGCTGGCGGTCCGCGCGGTGTTCCGCTCCTGGAACGCCGAGCGGGCCCGCCTGTACCGGCGGCGGGAGCGCATTCCGGACGACCTCGGTACGGCCGTCACCGTGCAGCGCATGGTGTTCGGCAACCTCGGACCCGACTCCGGCAGCGGCGTCGCCTTCACCCGCGACCCGGCCACCGGACAGCCCGGCCTGTACGGCGACTATCTGCCGGACGCGCAGGGCGAGGACGTCGTCGCCGGCGTCCGCGACACCGTGTCCCTGGCCGAGCTGGAGCGGCTGGACCCGCGTTCCTACCGGCAGTTGCGCGACCACGCGCAGACGTTGGAGCGGCACTACCGCGACCTGTGCGACATCGAGTTCACGATCGAGCGCGGCACCCTGTGGATGCTGCAGACCCGGGTCGGCAAACGGACCGCCGAGGCCGCTTTCGCGATCGCCGCGGAACTGGTCGGTGAGGGGCTCGTCACGGCCGACGAGGGGCTGCGCCGGGTGGACGGTGACCAACTCGGCCGGCTGATGTTCCCCCGTTTCGACACCCGCGCGGCCGGCCCGGAGATCGCCCACGGTGTACCGGCCTCGCCCGGTGCGGCGGCCGGTGCGGCCGTCTTCGACTCCGCGTCGGCGGTACGGCGTGCCGCCGACGGTGAGCCGGTGGTGCTGGTGCGCGAGGAGACCACCCCCGAGGACCTGCCCGGCATGGTCGCCGCCCGGGCGGTGCTGACCGGCCGGGGCGGCAAGACCAGTCACGCGGCCGTCGTCGCCCGTGGCATGGGCCGCGTCTGTGTGTGCGGCGCGCAGGACATCACCGTCGACGGCGAGGCCCGGCGCTTCACCACACGTGACGGCACGGTCGTCGAGGAGGGCACCGTGGTCTCGGTGGACGGCTCCACCGGTGCCGTGTACGCGGGGTCGGTGCCGCTCGTCGCCTCCGCCACGATGCGGTATCTGGAGTGCGGCGAGCAGGCGGACTGTCTGGTCGCCGCGGTCGCCCGGGCCCTGGAACACGCCGACGCGGTACGCCGGTTGGAGGTGCGGGCCAATGCCGACACCGCCGAGGACGCGGCGCGGGCCCGGCGGTTCGGGGCGCAGGGCATCGGGCTGTGCCGCACCGAGCACATGTTCCTGGGCGAACGCCGCACGCTGGTCGAGGAGATGATCCTCGCGCGGACCGAGGAGGAACGGGACCGGGCCCTGGCGGCTCTCCTCCCGCTCCAGCGGCAGGACTTCACGGACATCCTCCGGGCGATGGACGGCCTGCCCGTCACCGTCCGGCTCCTCGACCCGCCGCTGCACGAGTTCCTGCCCGAGCGCACCGAACTCGCCGTCCGCGTCGCCGCCGCCGAGGCCTCGGGGCGCGGGACCGACCCGCGCGACGTGGAGTTGCTCGCCGCGGTCAACCGGATGCACGAGGACAATCCGATGCTCGGCCTGCGCGGCGTACGGCTCGGGCTCGTGGTCCCCGGGCTCGTGGCGATGCAGGTGCGAGCGGTGGGCGAGGCGGTGGCCGAGCGGGTGCGCGAGGGCGGCTCGCCCCGGGCGGAGATCATGGTGCCCCTCGTCGGTTCGGTCGAGGAGCTCCGGCTCGCCCGCGCGGAGGTGACGCGGGTGCTGGCCGAGGTCGGCGAGGAGACCGGCGTGCCTCTCGACTGCCCCGTCGGCACGATGATCGAGCTGCCCCGGGCCGCGCTCACGGCGGGCCGGATCGCCGAGGAGGCCGCGTTCTTCTCCTTCGGCACCAACGATCTCACCCAGACCACCTGGGGCTTCTCCCGCGACGACGTCGAGGCCGCGTTCTTCTCCGCCTACCTCGACAAGGGCGTCTTCGCCGCCTCGCCGTTCGAGACGCTCGACCGCGAGGGTGTGGGCCGGCTGGTCCGGATCGCCGTCGAGGAGGGCCGTGCGGTCCGGCCGGAGCTGCAGACCGGCGTGTGCGGCGAGCACGGCGGCGACCCGGAGTCCGTCCACTTCTTCCACCGCGTCGGACTGGACTACGTCTCCTGCTCGCCGTTCCGGGTCCCGGTGGCCCGGCTGGAGGCGGGCCGGGCCGCGCTCGGCGGGAGTGGCGGCGGGGACACCAGGTGAGCGGAGACCGGCCATGATCCCAGGAACCGAGCGCGTACGCCGCCGTATCGACCTCGACCGGGTCGAGGCGCTGCGGCTGCTGGGCAGCGTGACCCTGGGCAGGATCGTCTTCACCCGCCAGGCCCTGCCGACGATCCACCCGGCCAGCCACGTCCTGGACAACGGCGACATCGTCATCCGCACCCACGAGGGCGCGGCGCTCACCGCGCACGCCGGGCAGAGCGAGGGCGACGGGGTCGTGGTCGCCTACGAGGCCGACGCCATCGACCCGGTCACCCACCTCGGCTGGAGCGTGGTGGTCACGGGGTACGCCCGCCTCGTCTCGGCTCCCGGTGAAGTGGCCCGTCTGCGCGCCCTGTTGGAGCCCTGGGCGCCGCATCCCGGCACGGACCACGCGGTGCGCATCCGTCCCGAACTGGTCACGGGCGTGCTGCTCACCGATGCCGGCCGGCATCGGCAACCGTGATCCTCGTGCGGCGTGCCCTGGGCCGGCCGGCAGGTCGAGGCACCGCCGGTCAGGCCGTGGGAGCCGTGGGAACGGCCACCTGCGCGTGCTGCTCCCCGCCGAGCACCACCTTGAGCGCGCCGGTCTCGGCGGCGTTGCCGAAGACGTCGTACGCCTCTTCCATCTGCCCGAGCGGGAAGGCGTGGGTGACCAGGTGCCCGGTGGGCAGCCGGCCGGCGGCGGTCATCCGCAGCAGGGTCGGGGTGGAGTAGGTGTCCACCAGGCCCGTCGTGATGGTCACGTCCTTGATCCACAGGTCTTCCAGGTGCAGCGTGGCCGGCCTGCCGTGCACGCCGATGTTGGCGACGTGCCCGCCCGGGCGGACCATGCGGGTGCACAGCTCGAAGCTGTCGGGGACGCCTACGGCCTCCATGACGACGTCGGCGCCGAGCCCGTCGGTGAGGTCGGCCACCAGCTGGGCGGGAGCTTCCCGGACGTCCGCGACCGCGTCGGCACCGAGCCGGTGGGCCGCCTCCAGCCGAGCCGGGGCCAGGTCCACGGCGATGATCCGCTCGGGGGAGAACAGCCGCGCCGTGACGATCGCGGCGAGCCCGATGGGACCGGTGCCGACGACGACCACGGTGTCTCCGGGACGTACCCGCCCGTTGAGGACACCCACCTCGTACGAGGTCGGGAAGATGTCCGCGAGCAGGACGGCGTCCTCGCTGCGGACGGCGCCGGGCAGCGCGTGCACCGACAGGTCGGCGTGGGGAACGCGGACGTACTCGGCCTGGGTGCCGTCGATCAGATGGCCGAGGATCCAGCCTCCGCCGTCCCGGCACTGGCCGTAGCGCTGCTCCCGGCAGAAGCGGCACCGGCCGCACGAGGTGATGCAGGACACCAGCACGCGGTCCCCCGGCCGGACGGTGCGCACGTCGCTGCCGACCTCGACGATCTCCCCCACCGCCTCGTGGCCGAGCACCGTTCCGGGAGGCACCTCGGGCACGTCGCCCTTGAGGATGTGCAGATCTGTCCCGCAGATCGTCACGACTCCGACCTGCACGATCGCGTCGGTCGGCTCCTTGATGCCGGGGTCCGGGACGTCCTGCCAGGAGGCCTGTCCGGGACCGTGGAAGACGAAGCCCTTCATGGCGTTCCTCACTCTCTTCGGTCGGTCCGTCGCGAGTCCGGCGCCGTCCGGCACGGCCCGGAGGCCGCCCCGCACCTTCAGCTTCGTCGGTGCGCGGGACGTTCCGCTTGGGCCGTACGGCCCTCGCACCGGGCGGGCGGTGGCACGGGCGCCCACGGCCCGGACCGGAAGCAGACGGGTGGCGCAGGTGTCCGGGACGGGCCGGCAACCAGGGCCGGACGGCCCTACCGTCGTGCCCGGTGTACCCGGTTCGATCTCCCCATGGCCGAGAAGCACACGGCGCACGCGACCGGCGGGCCCGTCGAACCGGTATCGGCCGTGGCCCGCCACGGAAGCAGCGGCGCGACGGTCGTGACCCTGTGCGGCGAGATCGACGTGCTGACGGCGCCCGCGCTGTCGGAACGGCTCGACACGGTCACCCGCGCATCCCACCTCGACCTGGTGCTGGACCTGCGTCCGGTCGCGTTCATCGACTGCGTCGGACTCGGCGTCCTGTGCCGCGCGCGCAACCGGGTGCTCGCCCGGCAGGGCCGGCTGCGCCTGGTCGCGGGGGACGCGGCCTTCTTGCGCGCGCTGCACGTCACCGGGCTGCGGGACGTCTTCGACGTACACCCCGAGCTCCCTCGGCCCGCGTCGGCACCCGACGTCTCCCCCGGTCCCTGACACGGCGCGGACGGCAGCGCCGCGGCGAGGAGGTGCCCGATGAACGCCAGGAACCCGCTGCGCCGTCGCGAGGACGTCGTGGAGTCCTGGATCGTCCTGGCGATGTGGGTCGTCGTGGTGGTCGGCGGCGCTGTTGCCGCGGTGACGGCGACCCGTGCCGCGCAGGACGTGTTCGCGCAGCAGCGCGCCCACCGGCACGCCGTCCGCGCCGTACTGCCGGCGGACGCGCCGAGCGGCGCCCTGTCCGCCCTGTCGGCGGACGGCCGGGTCCTGGCGACGGTCCGCTGGACGGCCCCGGACGGCACCGCGCACACCGGGCGGACGACGGTCGCCGCCGGTCTGCGTGCCGGGTCCCGCGTGCTGGTCTGGCAGGACGACCAGGGCCGGCTGGCCCCCGCGAAGCCGACGGGACGTGTCGAGGGCGCTGTCGAGGCGGGTCTCTTCGGTGCCGCGGCCGCCCTCGCCGTCGCCGCCCCCGCGTGCGGGGCGGCGACGGTCGCACGGGCGTGCCTGGACCGGCGGCGCACGGCCCGCTGGGACCGGGAGTGGGACACCGTGGAGCCCCGGTGGCGCCACAGGTCCGGCTGACACGACCACGTTCCGTCCCACGCACCCCGCCCCCTACCGGTGAGCCCCCGCCGGGCCGGGCGCGGCACCTCGCACGACGCCGGGTGCCGCGAGCGCCGCTGTCGTGGTCGGGGCCGGTGAGCTGTCCGTGCTCAGCTCTGCCAGCTCCACTCCGCGACCTCGGGCAGGTCTGTCCCGTGGGCGCGGATCCAGGCGTGGTGACGGGTGCGGGCGTCGGCCATGGCCTGGCGCACGGACGCCGCCCGCACGGAGAGGCCCGGGACCCGGTCGATGACGTCCATGACGAGCCGGTAGCGGTCGAGGTCGTTGCGCACGACCATGTCGAACGGAGTCGTCGTCGTGCCGGACTCCTTGTAGCCGCGCACGTGCAGGTTCCCGTGCCCCGTGCGGCGATACGCCAGGCGGTGGATGAGCCACGGGTAGCCGTGGTAGGCGAAGATCACCGGCTTGTCGGTGGTGAACAGGCCGTCGTACTCGAACTCGGTCATGCCGTGCGGGTGCTCCTCGTGCGGCAGCAGCCGGGTCATGTCGACGACGTTCACCACGCGCACCGCGAGGCGGGGCAGGTGCCGGCGCAGGAGCTGCGCGGCGGCCAGCACCTCCTGGGTGGGTACGTCCCCGGCGCACGCCAGGACGACGTCCGGTGCGCCGCCGTTCTCGGTGCCGGCCCACTCCCAGATCCCGGCTCCGCGCGCGCAGTGCTCGCGCGCCTGGTCCAGCGTGAGCCAGTCGAAGCAGGGCTGCTTACCGGCCACGATCACATTGACGTAGTCGCGGCTTCGCAGGACGTGGTCGGCGACGCACAGCAGGGTGTTGGCGTCCGGCGGCAGGTAGACGCGGACGACGTCGGGGCTCTTGTTCAGGACGTGGTCGACGAAACCGGGGTCCTGGTGGGAGAAGCCGTTGTGGTCCTGGCGCCACACGTGCGAGGTCAGCAGGTAGTTGAGGGAGGCGACCGGGGCGCGCCAGGCCAGCTCGCGCGAGGTCTTCAGCCACTTGATGTGCTGGTTGACCATCGAGTCGACGATGTGCACGAACGCCTCGTAGCAGGAGAACAGTCCGTGCCGGCCGGTGAGCAGGTAGCCCTCCAGCCAGCCCTGGCAGAGGTGTTCGGAGAGGATCTCCAGTACCCGGCCGTGCCGGTCCAGGTGTTCGTCGACCGGCAGCAGGCCCGCCTGCCAGGCCTTTCCGCTGGCGTCGAAGACGGCCTGGAGCCGGTTGGAGGCGGTCTCGTCCGGGCCGACGAGCCGGAAGTCCCGGCGCGACCGCGTGTCGTTCATGACCTGTTCGAGGAGGGTGCCGAGGATCCGGGTGGGTTCGTGCAGGGTCGAGCCCGTCTTGTCGACGGGTACGGCGATGCCGTCGAGGGGCGGGAGGGGCAGCTCGCGGACGAGGAGGCCGCCGTTGGCGTGCGGGGTGGCGCCGAGCCGCCTCGGTCCGCCGGGGACGCAGGCCAGCACGCCGGGTACGGGCCGTCCGTCGGCGTCGAACAGTTCCTCGGGCCGGTAGGAGCGCAGCCACTGCTCCAACTGCCGTAGATGCGCCGGGTTTTCACGGACGGCGGGCAGCGGGACCTGGTGGGAGCGCCAGGTTCCCTCGACAGGTTCGCCGTCGACCTCGGCGGGGCCGGTCCAGCCCTTCGGTGTGCGCAGCACGATGACCGGCCAGTGCACCCGGTCACCGGCCCCGTCCTCCCGCGCGGCGCGCTGCGCCTCGGCGATGCGGTCCAGCGCCTCGTCGAACGCCGCGGCCAGGGCTCGGTGCACGGTGGCGGGATCGTCACCGGTGACGTGGAGGGGTTCGTGGCCGTATCCGCGCAGCAGCGCGTCCAGTTCCTCCCGCGGAATCCGGGACAGGACGGTCGGGTTGGCGATCTTGTAGCCGTTGAGGTGCAGGATCGGCAGCACGGCACCGTCGTGGACGGGGTCGAGGAACTTGTTGGAGTGCCAGGAGGCGGCCAGCGGCCCGGTCTCCGCCTCGCCGTCGCCGATCACACAGGCGACGAGCAGTCCGGGGTTGTCGAAGGCGGCGCCGTACGCGTGCGCGAGGGAGTAGCCGAGTTCGCCGCCCTCGTGGATCGACCCCGGGGTCTCGGGCGCCACATGGCTCGGGACGCCGCCGGGGAACGAGAACTGCCGGAACAGCCGCTCCATGCCGGCCGCGTCCCGTGACACGTCCGGGTAGGTCTCGCTGTAGCTGCCCTCCAGCCAGGAGCCCGCGAGGACGGCCGGCCCTCCGTGGCCCGGTCCCCACACGCACAGCGCGTCGAGTCCGCGCGCCGTGATGACGCGGTTGAGGTGGGTGTACACGAGGTTCAGGCCGGGTGAGGTGCCCCAGTGTCCGAGCAGCCTCGGCTTGATGTGCTCGGGCCGCAGCGGCTCACGGAGCAGCGGGTTGGCCATGAGATAGATCTGGCCCGCCGCGAGGTAGTTGGCGGCGCGCCAGTGCGCGTCGAGGGTGCGCAGTTCGTCGTCCGTGACAGCGGTGTGTCCGGTGGGTTCGATCAGCTCGGTGGGTTCGATGGGTGCGGTGTCGTCCTGGTGAGCGGCCTTGGGCATGGGAACCTCGGATTCGTCGTCCGTTGTCGGCCATTTTGCCGGTTTGATCAGGAAAGTTCGGGTACGACCGCCACCGGGCACGCCGCATGGTGCAGGACGCCGTGGGCGACGCGGCCGAGCTGGAGTCCGTGGTGTCCGGGCCGGCGCCGGGCGCCGACGACGAGCAGATCGGCTTCGCGGGACACCGCGATCAGGGCGTCGCGGGCGTACCCCTCGACGGTGCGGCGGTCCACGTCGAGGCCGGCCGGCGCGACCCGCAGGACCTCCTCCAGGATCTCGGCGGCCTGACCCTCGTGGACGTCCGCCGGTTCACCGGTCGCGTGCACGGGCCGCCGCCATGCCCGTACGACCCGGAGGGGCACGCTCCGCAGCAGGGCCTCCTCGGCCGCGAACCGCGCGGCGGCCGATTCCGCCGGCTTCTCGCCGGCGCCGAGGACGACACGGCCCCGGATCCCGGCGCGGGCCTGGTTGTCGTGGCTGCCGCGCAGCACGACGACCGGGCAGTGGGCGTGTCCGGCGACCGTCACGCTCACGGATCCGAGCAGCGCGTCGGCGATCTCGCCACGGCCACGGCATCCCACCACCAGCATCAGGGCGGCACGGCTCTCCCGGATCAGCACGTAGTCCGGCTCCTCGGGCAGCACGTCCGTCGTCACCTCGACCTCCGGCTGCCTGCGGCCGGCGCGGCGCGAGGCGACGGCCACGATGTCCTCGATGAGCATGCGCTCGGACGGCTCGTCCGGGTCGGGATCGAGCAGTGCGCCCTCGTAGCGTTCCCACAAGGACGCGTGCACCAGCCGGAGCGGCGCCCCGCGCAGGGCGGCCTCGTCGGCCGCCCAGTCCACGGCTCGCAGACTCGGCTCCGAGCCGTCCACGCCGACGACGATCGGAAGATCCGTCATGGTTCTCCTCTCCGTTCCACTCGTCTCTGCTCGTCTCCACTCGTCCGCTGCGGGTCAGCCGTGCGGGACCACGGCGACGGGCGCCACGACGTGGTGCAGGACCGCATGGGTGACGTGGCCGAGGTGGGCCCCGAGCGGGCTGGTGCGGATGCGCCGGCCGACCACGGCGAGGGAGGCGTCGCGGGCCGCGGTGACGAGGACCTGCGCGGCACTGCCGCAGCGGCTCGCCTCGATGACGTCGACGTTCGGGAACTTCCGCCGCCAGGGCCGTACGGCCTCGGTCAGGGCGGCCGCCTGACCGCGGGAGAGCGTGCCGGAGAGTTCCGCGTCACCGTAGAAGCGGTAGAAGGCGGTGGGCGGCTCGGGCCAGCCGTGCACGATCCGCAGGGGAGCGTCACGGCGTGCGGCGGCGTCGAAGGCGAACTCCAGGAGCGTCTCGTCCACGTCGTCGGTGTCGAGGCCGACGACGACGGGCCGGAAGGGGGTCGCGGCCGACGGGATCCCCACGGGGTCCGCCGAGTGTTCGTCGGCGGCCTGCTCTCCGGCCCGCACCAGCACCACCGGGCGAACGGCGTGGGCGATGACGGACAGGCTGACCGAACCCGTCATGAACCCGCCGATCCCGCCGAGACCGCGTGAGCCCAGCGCCAGCAACTCCGCGGCGCCCGCCGCCTCGGCCAGGACCTCGGAAGGCTCGCCGGTGACCTGCTCGGTGATCACTTCGAGACCGGGGTGGCGCAGTCGCAGGCCCTCCGCGGCCTCGGCCGGAATCCTCTCCGCCCAGTCCTGGCTCGTCTCGGCGCCGAGCAGCGGAGCCTGCGCCACGGGCAGGGGCGCGGGCTCGAAGACATGGAGGATCTTCAGCGGCAGATCGCGTAGCCGCGCTTCGCGGGCCGCCCATTCGGCGGCGGCACGGCTTTCGGGCGAACCGTCGAGACCTGCCGTGACGGCTCGGGTCATGGCCTCCACCTCCCGGGACGAGGAATCCGATACCAGCGTGGTGACACCGCCGTCGCGGGGTCAGGGGCCGCAGGTCCCTGCACAGAGCCGAACGGCCCCCTTGCGGAGCACGAGTGACGCGCGCATGACGTAACGCACGGGCACCCGCCGGCCCGCCCGCAGGGCCGGGTGGCCCCTGGCCGGCTTCACCGCACCGGCACAGGCTGGAAAGGGCAGGACCGGCACAGGACCCACGGAGTTCACCATGTACGGCACCTCGCGCATCGTCAGTGATGTCATGACCCAGACGGTCGCCGCCATCGGCCGCCGGGCCCCCTTCAAGGAGACCGTGCAGCTGATGCAGGACTGGAAGGTCAGCGCGCTGCCGGTGATCGAGGGCGAGGGCCGAGTGGTGGGCGTGGTCTCCGAGGCCGACCTGCTGACCAAGGAAGAGCTGAGGGACGACCCCGATGCCGCCTACCTCCAACTGCGTCAGCCGGTCGACGTGGCGAAGGCCGAGGGCCTGACGGCAGGCGACGTGATGTCCTCCCCGGCGCTCACCGTACGGGCGACCGCCACCGTCGCCGAGGCCGCCCGGATCATGGCGCGGGGTGGCGTCAAACGGCTGCCCGTCGTCGACGAGGCCGGGCTGCTGCAGGGGATCGTCAGCCGCGCCGACCTGCTCACGGTCTTCCTTCGCGACGACGAGGACATCGCCGGGGAGGTCCGGCGGGAGATCGTGTCGTACCTCTTCCCCTGTCGGCCTCGGCCGTCCAGGTGGAGGTGCGGGACGGCGTCGTGACACTGGCGGGCCGCATCCGCGACCGCGCGCTGGTCCCGGTGGCCGCACGCCTGGTGCGGGCCGTCGAAGGAGTGGTGGACGTGCGGTTCGACCTCGTCCACGAGGACCCTGTAGCGAGGGGGGCCGATCGGCCCTAGTGCGTGCGGCGCCGGCAGGTCATGATCAGCGTCACGGACAGTCGCAGTCTGTTCGCCACCGGGGAACGAGGGGTCGCCATGACCGAGCCACGCACCTTCACCGAGCAGGACCCGATCCGGGTGTTCCTGCTGGACGACCACGAAGTGGTCCGCCGTGGACTGACCGATCTGCTCGACGCCGAACCGGACATCCGGGTGGTCGGCGACGCGGACACCGCGGAGCACGCGCTCACCCGCGGCCCCGCGCTGCGCCCGCACGTCGCCGTACTGGACGTCCGGCTGCCCGACGGCGACGGCATCACGGTCTGCCGCGAACTGCGCGACCGGGTGCCCGGGCTGGCGTGCCTGATGCTGACCTCCTTCGACGACGAGGAGGCCCTGCTGGACGCGATCATGGCCGGGGCGTCCGGCTATGTCCTGAAGCAGATCAAGGGCTCGGACCTCGTCTCGGCGGTCCGCACGGTCGCCTCGGGGCAGTCGATGCTGGACCCCGCGACCACGGCCCGCCTCATGCGTTCCCTCCGGGATCCGGGCGCGGCCCCCTCGATGCCGCCGGAGCTCGCGAGCCTGTCGCCCCGGGAGCGGGAGATCCTCGCCCTGATCGGCGACGGCCTGACCAACCGTGAGATCGGCAAGAAGCTGTACCTGTCGGAGAAGACCATCAAGAACCACATCTCGCGGATGCTGTCCAAGCTCGGCGTCCAGCGCCGGGTCCAGGCGGCGGTCCTCGCGTCCCACCTGGAGCCGCAGGGCTCGACGGGGCGCTCGGACCACTGAGGCCCGGGAGACTGCCGACGACCGGAGTCCGCCCTGCCGAGGACCGGCGGGCCCGCTGTGGGGACCAATGGCCCCTGGCAGGCCGGCACCGCTGGGACCTTCGATGGAATCGGCGGCGCCGCCCGTCCGCGGCACCGCGGGAAGGAGACGAGAGCGATGACGGCTCCCGCACGGACGACGGCTCCCGTACGACGTCAGGACGAGGACCGGGCCGCGCGGCCCATCGACAGGCGGGCCGGGGCGGTCGTACGCGAACCCGTATACGGCTGTGGCGAGTTGGCGGCTGGAGGCGGCCGTGTCCCGGCCCGGTGACCGTCTTCCGGTCGTGGTGGGCGTCGATCCCGATCCCGCCCGGCGCACGGCGCTGGCGTGGGCTGCCGACGAGGCCGCCCGTCGTGGCCTGCCACTGCGGGCGGTCCACGTCGAGGGGGTGCCGACCAGGGGCCTGCGGGGGCGCGAGGTCCCGCCCTCCTGGGAGGAGTGGAACGAGTCCCTGCACGGTGCGGGAAAGCACGTGCTGGAGCAGGCCGGGGACTTCGTCGCGGCCCGGCATCCGCGGTTGGAGCTGGACGTCCTGCTGGCGGAGGGCGATCCCGCGTGGGTGCTGCGCGAGCAGAGTCGCGACGCCACCGCGGTCGTCCTGGGATCGCGCCATCTGAGCCGGGGCCAGGAGGTGTTCGGCTCCGCATCGGTCGCCCTGCCGGTCATGGCGCACACGCGCTGCCCCCTGGTGGTCGTGCCCGAGCCGGAGCACATCACTCAGGACCCGGCCTGCTTCGTGGTCGGCGTCGACGGCAGCGCGCACTCCGTCGCCGCGGTCGACATGGCGTTCGAGGAGGCGGCCCTGCGCGGCGCCGAGCTGCGGGCCCTGCTCGTGTGGGAACCCGGGCCGCTGAGGATCTTCGACGAGCACGCGCCGCAGCAGGAGGCCCGCCGGCTGCTCTCCGAGGTCGTGGCGGGCCGTCGCGACCGCTTCCCCGAAGTCGAGCTGCGTCACGAACTGGTCGTCGGACATCCCGTGCAGGTGCTCACCGAGGCCTCGGCCCATGCGCTGGGCCTGGTCGTGGGGACCCGGGGGCGCGGAGGTTTCACCGGCATGCTGCTGGGCTCGGTCAGTCAGGGCGTGCTGCACCACGCCCGCTGCCCGGTCATCGCCGTCCCGTCCCCCGGGTGAGCCGCCGGACCGGCACGAAGGGAAGTCACCATGACCGCACCGTCTCCTGGCGTGGACACCGTCACCGCGCTTGTGGCGGACGCCGGTGCGGCGCCCTCGCTGCACAACGCACAGCCCTGGGCGTTCCGCTACCTGCGCGACAGCGATGTCCTGCGCCTGTACGCCGACCTGGAGCGCGCTCTGCCGCGGACCGACCCCGACAACCGGGGCCTGCACGTGGGGTGCGGCGCCGCGCTGTTCAACCTGCGGGTGGCCGCCGCCGCGGCGGGGCTGGCGCCGACCGTGCGACTGCTGCCCGATCCGGCCTGCCCGGAGTTCCTCGCCGAGGTGCGGCTGCACGGCACCGGAGCACCCGACGGGTCGCTCGTCCCGCTGCGGCCCGCGATCCGCCGCCGGCACTCCAGCCGAGTGCCGTTCCGCGACGAGGAGATCCCGGCCGCCGTGCGCGAGCGGCTCTGCGAGGCGGCCCGCGCCGAGGGTGCGCAGCTGGTGTTCCCCGGCGCCTGGCACGTGCGGTCGATCCTGGAACTCGTGCGGGACGCCGAGGGCAGGGAGGCGCTCGACCCCGGACTGCGTCAGGAGACGGCCCGGTGGACGCACACGGAAGCACCGGATGCCGTCGCGGTGCCCGACGGCATCCCTGCCGATGCGTTCGGTCCGCGCCAACCCACCACCTCCGCCCCGGTGCGTGACTTCGCCGCGGGCCGCCCGGTGCCCGGACGAGGCTGGGCGCCCTTCGAGAAGAACCCGAACGTCGCTCTGCTGGGCACGGCCCGCGACGAGCCCGCGGACTGGCTGTGTGCGGGCCAGGCACTGGAGCGGGTCCTGCTGCGGGCCACCGCGGACGGACTGGTCACCTCGGTCACGTCCCAGCCCTTGGAGTGGCCGGAGATCCGCTGGGCCGTACGCGATCCCGTCTCGGACATGGCGTACGTCCAGATGGTGATCCGGCTCGGCCACGGCCCCGAAGGGCATGCGAGCCCACGGCGAGCGGTGTCGGACCTGCTCGACGTGCTCTGACCCCGGCTCACGGCCGAGCTCACCGGTACAGGAGCCGCGTGGAAGCCGGCCCAGGGGGTCGCGGTCGACGCCGCGGTCATGACGACGTGGTGCGCACGATCACGACCGGGCAGTTCGCGTGCTGGGACACGTGCTGGCTGACCGAACCGAGGAGGGCGCGGGCGAATCCGCCCCTGCCCCGGCTGCCGACGACGAGTACCTCGGCTCCCTCGGCGGCGCGCAGCAGGACGTCGGCGGCGTTGCCGTGCACCACGTGGGGCCGGACCGAGCGGACCGCGTCCGCGCCGAGTACGTCGGTCAGCTCCTCGCGCAGCGTCTCCCGGGTCTCCTCCTCGTCGACCTCCATGTCCACGGCGGGCGCCGACCAGCCGTGCAGGCCCGGCAGCTCCCACGCCGCGACGGCGTCCACGGTGGCGTCCAGCAGGCCGGCGTAGCGTACGGCCCAGCGCAGGGCCTCGTACGAGGACGGCGACCCGTCGACACCGACCACCACCCGGCGCTCGGAGACATCCTTGTCCATGCGTGCCACCTCTCCTTCCGACGCCTCTTCGGACGTGCGCGCCGGCGCCGTACTCCACGCTGCGGGACGCATCGCCGCACCGCCAGAGAAGTGCATCCGGCGGCATGACGCGCGGCGGCGGACGCGGTCAGTGACGCTGCGGCACGACCGCGACCGGGCACGAGGCGTGGTGCAGCAGGGTGTGGCTCACCCGACCGAGCTGGAGTCCGAAACGCCCCGCTCTGTGCCCCGCCCCGATGATCACGAGATCCGCGGCCGCCGACCGGTCCACGAGGATCCTGCCCGCCGTGCCTTCAGGAGTGGCCCGGCGCGTCCGGACGTGCGGATACGCGGTGGCAGCGGCGCCGAGCAGATCGTCGAGCAGCGCCGAGGCACGCTGCGCGTGGGTGTCGGCGGCCGCTGCGCGGTCGCCGATCCGGTCGTGGGCGGGCCTGCGCCAGGCGCGCACCACGTCCAGCACACAGCCGCGCACCTCGGCCTCACGGAAGGCGAACCGCACGGCCTCCGCCCCCGTGTCGGCATCCCCGAGGCCGAGCAGGATCCGCTCGTGCGTGCCTGCGAGGCCTGCCGGGTCGCCCCGCACCACGACCACCGGGCAGGGCGCGCGGGCAGCCACGGCCAGACCGACCGACCCGAGCAGCATGCCCTGCAGCCGACCACGCCCACGCGACCCCGTCACCAGCGCGAAGGCATGGTCGCCCGCGCGCACGAGGGCGTCCGCCGCGTCCTCCGGGAGGATCTCGGTGGTGACCTTCACCTCGGTGGCGCGCCGGGCGGCACGGTCGGCCGCGGAGGCGACGATGTGCTCCGCCAACAGCTGCTCGGAGGGGCGCTCGTGGCCCGCTGCCGGCAGGCCGCCCTCGTAGCGCTCCCACAGGGAGCCGTACACCAGCCTGAGCGGAAGACCGTGGCGCACGGCTTCGGCCACGGCCCAGTCGACCGCCGTCAGACACGAGTCCGACCCGTCGACGCCCACGACCAGAGGGAGCGTCATGTTCCCCACCGCCCTTCATGGGGTCGCCGTGGCAAGCAGTTCGGGGGATCCAGCGCGCCGGACGGGTTGCCGGGGCCGGTTCACTCGCGGTGCAGTACGACCTTGAGCGCTCCGGTCGTGGCACCGTGCGCGAACAGCTCGTAGGCGTCCTCCATGCGGCTGAGGCCGAAGGTGTGGGTGACCAGGCCGGAGACGGGCAGGCGTCCGCAGCGCAGCAGCTCCAGCAGCCACAGGGTGGCGGACGTGTCCACCTGACCGGTGCTGATCGTCACGTTCTTGCGCCACAGGGACTCCAGATGCAGCGTCGCCGGCTTGCCGTGCGAGCCGATGTTGGCGATGTGTCCCCCCGAGCGGACGGCGCGCGTGCACAGCACGAAGCCGTCCGGATCGCCCGAGGCCTCGATGACCACGTCGGCGCCCGGCCCCTCGGACAGCTCGGCGATCATCGCGCCCGGCGACTCGGCGGCGTCGGCGCCGACCCTGAGCGCGGTCTCCAGCCGGGCGCCGGCCAGGTCCACGACGACGATCCGGCGGGGCGAGTAGAGCCGCGCCACGATCACCGCGGCGAGGCCGACGGGGCCCGCGCCCACGACGACGAGGGTGTCTCCCGGGGACACATGTCCGTTGCGGACCCCGACCTCGTAGGCGGTGGGGAGGAGTTCGGCGAGCAGCACGGCGTCGTCGAGCGGGAGATCGGACGGACAGCGGGTCACGGAGTGGTCGGCGAACGGCACCCGCACCAGCTCGGCCTAGGTCCCGCCGATCAGATTCCCCAGGATCCATCCGCCGCCCCCACGGCACTGGCCGTACCTGGCCGCACGGCACTCCCCGCAGTCACCGCAGGCCGACACGGACGACACGATGACCTGGTCCCCGGGGCGCAGCCGGTGGATGTCGGCGCCGACGTCCACGACCTCGCCGACGGCTTCGTGACCGAGCACCGTCCCGGGTTTCACCTCGGGAAAGTCCCCCCGCCGGATGTGCAGATCACTGCCGCACACGGTGGTGGCGTCGATGCGTACGATCGCGTCGGTCGGCTCCTCGATCACGGGATCCGGGACGCTGTCCCAGGAGGTCTGTGCCGGGCCGTGGTAAACGAGCGCTCGCACGGTTCTCACTTCCTCGCTCCCCCTCTCCACGGTCACCCCCGCCGTACTCCCGGGCAACACGGCCCCGTGCGACCGTGCGACCACGCGCCCCGCGTGGCAGGTTGGATACAGCACCCCTGTGAGGAGAGGGCGGCGATCATGCGAGCTCACCTCGGCGACCTGCTCGTCATCGACAGCCCGACGACCGGCGCCACCACGCGCGACGGCAAGATCGTCGGACTCCACCACGAGGACGGAACGCCCCCGTACGACGTGCGTTGGTCGGACACGGACGAAGTCACCCTCGTGTTCCCGGGGCCCGACGCCCACATCCGTCACCTTGAGCAGGTCGGGCCGGCAGCCGCCGCACGAGGGACGCGGCCCGGCACGGACGAGGCGGAGGCCGGGTCCCTGACCGCCTCTCCGGCCGGGACGGCGAATCCCGGCGACATCGGCCGGCGCGTGGGGGCCGAGCGCCGCAGGAGGGGGCTCAGCCGGGAGGAGACGGCCGGCCGCGCCCGGATGTCCCCCGACTACCTGGCCTACCTGGAAGAGCGGCCCGCGGATCCGACCATGGCCACGGTCATCAGGCTGGCCGACGCCCTGGGCACCACGGTCACCGCGCTGCGCGGCGGAGGCATGGATCTCCCACCGGGACAGGGCCACGCGCTGCTCCACCCGCAGCTGCGGGATCTCAGCCCGGACGAGTGCCGCGAACTGCTCTCGACGCACGGTGTGGGGCGCGTCGCGGTGTCGTCCTCCGACGGCCGCCCGGCGGTCGTCCCGGTCAACTACGAGGTCGTCGACGACGCCATCGCCTTCCGGACCGCACCCGGTTCCGCGCCGGCGGCAGCCGCGGGCAGGGAGGTCGCCTTCGAGGTCGACCATGTGGACGAGGCGCTGAGCCAGGGCTGGAGCGTGCTCGCGGTCGGCCCCGCGAGCGTGGTGACGGAGCCCGGGGCCGTCCACCGGCTCACCGAACGGGCCCACACCAGGCCGTGGGCGGGCGGCGGGCGCGAGATGTGGGTGTCGATCCGGCCCACGCACCTCACAGGCCGTCGGATCACTCCGGCCGACCGGTAGCCGGCCCCGGTGACAGGAGCCCGGTCAGCCGGAGGGGCTCCGGGCGGGAAACACGGTGGCTTCGTCCTCGGCCGTCGGCGCTGCGTCCGCGGTGACGAGGATCCGTACGTCCCACGGGCCGGGCTCCAGCGGGGCACGGGCCGGCACGGAGCCGCCGTCGAGGACGGGCTGGAGTCAGTCCAGGTCGAAGCGGCCGTCCTCCGGAGGGGAGAGGGACACAAGGAGCGGACGCGCGCCGCCGCGGTAGTGCGGCGCGGCCCGAAGGCGTCGTAGCGCGGCATCCCGGCCCCCTCGCGTGCCTGCCTGCTGACACGCGAGACGGCCGGCGGGTTCTCGCCGAGTGCGGGCCGACGACGCTCTCGCAGCCCGCCTGTTCACGGGCGGGTGAGGGTGTGTCAGACGGTCGGCTTCTGGACGGCGGTCGGCTTGGTGGTGAGCAGGGCCGTGATCTCATCGGCGAGGTGCGGGCCGAGCTCGCCCCAGCCGTCCTTGTAGCCGTAGACGCCGGCCAGGGTGCGGGCCTCGTAGTCACCGTTCATGATCTCGATGTCGTTGGCGGTGATGAGTGCCGGGTGGGCGACCCCGAGGGCTGCCGAGACCTTGGTCAGCTCCCTGCGCAGGGTGCGCAGGTAGACAGCGGCCCGGGTGGCCTTCGAGGCCGGGTCGAGGCCGCGGGCCAGCCACTGGTTCTGGGTGGCGATGCCGGTGGGGCACTTGTCGGTGTGGCACTTCTGCGACTGGATGCAGCCGATGGACAGCATCGCCTCACGGGCCACGTTGACCATGTCGGCCCCCAGAGCGAAGGCGACCGCGGCGTTCTCGGGCAGGCCGAGCTTGCCGGAGCCGATGAAGGTCAGGTCGTCGGTCAGACCCAGCTCGGCGAAGGCGCCGTAGACCCGGGAGAAGCCCATCCGGAAGGGCAGCGACACCGAGTCGGTGAAGATCAGCGGCGCCGCCCCGGTGCCGCCCTCGCCGCCGTCGACGGTCACGAAGTCGACACCGCGGTCGCCACGCGCCATCAGCGCGGCCAGCTCCCGCCAGAAGCCCATCTCCCCGACCGCGCTCTTGACCCCGACCGGCAGACCGGTCTCGGCGGCGATCAGTTCGACGAAGTCGAGCATCGAGTCGACGTCGCTGAACGCGGTGTGCCGCGACGGGGAGGCGCAGTCCTTGCCGACCGGTATGCCGCGGATCCGGGCGATCTCCGGGGTCACCTTCGCGCCCGGCAGCATCCCGCCCAGCCCTGGCTTGGCCCCCTGCGAGAGCT
>NZ_JBHJYK010000034.1:7765-85859 GCF_042269865.1 Streptomyces sp. NPDC055966 | reverse complement strand
GCGATGTGCTCGGTCCCGGCGTACTTGCGGCGGCGCACGGCGTCGGCGGCCGCGCCCAGCGCGTGCAGCGGGGCGTCGCGGTAGAGGACGAGGGCCTCCTCCGGGGTGATGCGTCCGCCCGCTGCGGCTCGGTCGAGCACGGCTGTGACATCAACAGAAGCGAGGTCGGCCTTCTCGGTCACCGGGCTGCCTTTCCGCAAGGAACGTGGACGGACCGAACCAGCCTACGCCAGCCGTTTCACCCCACCGACCTCAGGCCGCGCACGCGCCGATCAGCACCCCGGCCAGGGCGCCGGACAGCAGGAACGGCCCGAACGGGATCGCCGTCCTGCGCCCCGCCCGCCGTACGACGACCAGCGCGCCGCCGTACAACGCGCCCAGCAGGAACCCGGCGAAGGCGCCGAGCAGCACGACGGACCAGCCGTACCAGCCGAGCACCGCGCCCATCCCCACCGCCAGCTTCACGTCGCCGAAGCCCATGCCGGAGGGATGGACGAGGAACAACACGAGATAGCCCGCGCCCAGGGCGAGCGCACCGTACAGCGCGGTCAGCCAGTGGCCGGCGTGCTCGGGAACCAGCGCGGCGAGGCCCAGCAGGGCGAGGGCGGCCGGGGCGAGCGGCAGGGTCAGCGGGTCGGGCAGCCGCTGCACCCTGACGTCGATCACGGCCAGCAGCACCCCGACGGGCGCGAGGAGCAGCCAGACCGCCAGTTCCGGCCGGGTTCCGGTGGCGGCGGTGAGGGCGGCGCACAGGAGAGCGGTGACGGCGGCGAGGAGGGAGACCTCCCGGATCCGCCCGCGCTCCCCGCCGCGCACGCACTCCCCGCAGCGTGCCGGTCCGAGCCAGCCGCGCAGCGCGTGTCCCCGCGGGCACCGGTCCCGCCACCCCTCCCCCGCCGGAACCGCGAAGCGGCAGGCGGCCCTGGGGAGCAGCGCCCCTGCCACCGCGCCCCACAGCACGGCGGCGGCGATGCAGAGCGGCACGCCCCTCACCCGGCCGCGGTGACGCCCTCGCGCCGGGTCGGCAGGAGTTCGTCGGGGAGGGCCTCGGTGCGTGGTTCCATGCCGGCTCACTCTCCATCAGTCGCGCCACGGAAGGCGGCCACCGTATCGTTGCGGCGCATGTGGCCGGGAGAGCGGCCGCCGGTGGGCGGACAGAACCCGCGGCACCCCCGTCGGACTTGTCGGACTCCTGACGCCGCGTTCCGCGGCCTGGTTACGGCTCGGCTTCCCCGTCGTCCCTGCGTGGGCCGGCGGTGTTCGCCGGCGCCACGCCTCAGTGGCCTCGCAAGGACGGGGACGGGGGGCCCGCAGCGGCTCACGGACTCAGCAGGTCCACCTTGACATCCGCCGGGAAGCCGGTCGTCGGGCCCACCCGGCGGGCGAACTCGGCGACGGCCGTCAACTGCGGGGCACCGAAGCTGAAGTCGAGGGTGGTGAAGTACTGCGCCAGGGTCGCCTCGTCGAAGTTCTCCCAGCGGGCGGCCTGTTCGGCGACCTTGCCGACCTCCTCCAGGGAGACGTTGCGGGAGTCGAGGAAGGCCTCGTGGACCTGGCGGGTGAGGAGCGGCTCGCGCTCCAGGTACTCCCTGCGGGCCGCCCAGACCGCGAAGACGAACGGCAGGCCGGTCCACTCCTTCCACATCCGCCCGAGGTCGTGCACGGTCAGGCCGTAGCGCGGGCCGTCGAAGAGGTTGGCGCGCAGTGCCGCGTCCCCGATCAGGACGGCGGCGTCGGCCTCCTGCATCATCAGGCTGAGGTCGGGCGGGCAGGTGTAGTACTCGGGGTGGACGCCGTAGCGCTCGGCGAGCAGCAGCTGGGCGAGCCGGACCGAGGTGCGGGAGGTCGAGCCGAGGGCGACCCGGGCGCCGTCGAGGCGGTCGAGGGGGACCTGCGAGACGATCACGCAGGACATGACGTCGCCGTCGCAGCCGACGGCGATGTCGGGAAAAGCGACGAGATCGTCCGCGTTGCGCAGGAACTCGACGAGGGTGATCGGACCGATGTCGAGATCGCCGCGCACGAGCTGCGCGCTGAGCTTCTCCGGGGTGTCCTTGGTCAGCTCGAAGTCGAGGAGCGTGCCGGTTCTCGCGAGCCCCCAGTAGAGGGGCAGGCAGTTCAGGAACTGGATGTGGCCCACGCGTGGCCGGGTGCGAGAATTGTCCACATCGCGAGGCTAGACCCCGTGCGGTACGGTGCTGCGACCGACCCCGCCATCGAACGGAGTAACAGCCGTTCAAACATCCGGGTGAAGTGATCTTGCCCTCTATTGCTTTCGGCTGCCCGCATGCTAGGCTCGCCGCAAGTTGCAGTTTGGTTTCCCTTGCAGTACAGAGCCTGCGGAGCATGTGACCGCGGGCTCTCGTCGTTTTCAGACGAATGCAGTTGTGCAGCACCGTTTCGCACGTGCAGGTTCTGGAGCAGGGCAACCCTTTTGAGCCCAAGGAGGGCTTATGGCTACCGGAACCGTTAAGTGGTTCAACGCCGAAAAGGGCTTTGGCTTCATCGCCCAGGAGGGCGGCGGCCCCGACGTCTTCGTTCACTACTCCGCGATCAACGCCCAGGGCTTCCGTTCGCTCGAGGAGAACCAGCAGGTCTCCTTCGACGTGACGCAGGGCCCGAAGGGCCCGCAGGCGGAGAACGTCACCCCCGTCTGATCACTGCCTGATCGCAGAACCTGAGTGCAGTACCCAAGGAGCCCCGCGCCGTAAGGCGACGGGGCTCCTGCCTTTGCCGGGAACCTGCCTTCTGTGAATTCCCGGCGAATTCTCCACTTCTCTACACGTGCTGCATGACGAGGACGAAGGCCGTGCCCGGCACCAGCGCCTCGTACGAGTGGGCGACATCCCCGCGATACGTCATGTAGTCACCGGGGCCCAGTTCCACCTCTTCCCCGACCGGTCCCGCCTTCACCCGTCCCGAGCCGACGATCAGATGCTCCACCGTGCCCGGAATATGCGGCTCCGCCGCGCGGGCCGAGCCCGGCTCCGTGCTGATCCGATAGATGTCCCGGCGCGCCCCGGGCGGACTGGCCGACAGCAGCGTGCCGACGAAACTGGCCTGCTCGGAGGCGACGCCGGGGCCCTCGCCGGCGCGGATCACCTGGACACTCTGCACCGGCGGCTCGACCAGCACGCTGAACGGCACCCCCAGCGCCACCGCGAGGGCCCACAGCGTCTCGACGTTCGGGTTCCCGCTGGCGGCCTCCAGCTGGGACAGCGTGGACTTGGCGATTCCGGCACGCTTGGCCAGCTCGGACAGGGACAGCGCGGCACGGGTGCGCTCGCGCTTGAGGGACGCGGCGATCCAGTCCATCGGGAGCCGGTCGGGGACCTCGGACATCTTGTTCGCTCCATCGGTACGATCGTTCGCCTTGACGGACAGAGTACTCACTGTCCATTGTAGAAAACATGCGTTCGCCACAACGAACAACCCCGATACCCCCGACATCCTCCACTCCCCCGGCGCCCTCCGGCCTGTCCGAGGACCGCTCGCTGATCCGCGACGCCTCGCTCGTCTGGCTGGCCAGCGGCATCGTCGGCGTCTCCTTCGGCGCGGTCTCCGTGGCCGGCGGGCTGCCGCTGTGGGTGCCGGTGCTGATGTCCGTGCTGGTGTACGCGGGATCGGCCCAGTTCAGCGCCGTCGGCGTGCTGCTCGCCGGGGGCGGGCCGGTCGCGGCGGTGGCCACCGGGCTGCTCCTCAACACCCGTACGGCCGCGTTCAGCCTGGCCGTCGCGGAGATCCTCGGCACCAGCCGCGCGGCCCGCTTCCTCGGCGCGCACCTGGTCACCGACGAGACGGTCGCCTTCGCTCTCGCCCAGAGCGATCCGGTACGGCAGCGGCGGGCCTTCTGGATCTCCGGGCTCGGGCTGTTCGCCGTGTGGAACATCGGCGTGCTCGCGGGAGCACTGGCCGGCAGCGCGCTCGGCGACACCGCGCGCTACGGCCTGGACGCCGCCTTCCCGGCCGTCCTGGTCGCCCTGGTCCTGCCCGCGCTGCGGGCCGACGCGGCGGTACGGCGGTGCGCGGCGGCCGGCGCCGCACTGGCGCTGGCCGTGACGCCCGCGGTGCCGGCCGGGGTGCCGGTGCTGGTCGCTCTGGCCGGGCTCCTCCTGCACCGGGGACCGGTCGCCCGGAAGGAGGCCTCCGCATGAACGCCACGGTCGTCGTGATCCTGGCGCTCGCCGTCGGCACGTACGCCTTCCGGCTGGTCGGACCGGTGCTGCACGGGCGGGTGACGGTCCCGCCGCGCGTCCAGGAGCTGGCCTCGGCCGGGGCGGTGGTCCTGCTGGTCGCCCTGCTCGCCACGGGCGCGCTGACCGAGGGCGGCGGCTTCGCCGGCTGGGCCCGGCCGGCCGGGGTGCTGGTGGCCGTCCTGCTGGCCTGGCGGCGGGCACCGTTCGTCGTGGTGGTCGTGGGCGCGGCGGCGACGACCGCGCTGCTGCGGGTGGCCGGGGTCGCCTGACCCCCCGCCGCCCTTTCCAGGGGGGAGAGACGGAGATCCGGGGCCGCTTGAGGACCGCTTGAGGAACGCTTGAATCCGGGAGTACCGGGGGGCTGACCTGGTACGGGAACCAGCGGGGACGGCATGGGGATCGTTCCCCAGGAGCATCGGTCACGGCGTCGGGGAGAGGCCCGGCGACCGGATCACGAACCGTCTCTGCTCTTCCTGTCTTCCTGGGGGATACACCATGCGTTCCATCGCACTGCGTACGAAGACGGCTCTGACCGCGCTCGCCGGCGCGGGTGTGCTGACGCTCGGTATCGCCGCGTCCGGTCCGGCGAACGATGTGGGCCGCGACCTGGCGCATGTCGCGGCCGGCCTGTCGGACGAGCACGCAGCGTCGGGTCCGGTGCTGGCGGACGAGCGCGACCCGCGCAGCGTCAACCCCTGACCGTCCGGGGCAGCGGCCGCACCGACCGGGCACCTGCCCCGTCGGTGCGCTTCCTCGCCTACAGCCGCCTGCCCGCCTCGGTCACGCCCATTGCGTCGTACAGAGCCTCCGCCGCCTGTCGGTGCCGATGCGCCGACGTAGCGTCGCCCAACGCCTGTGCCGCCTCCGCCATGCCGTGCAGCGCCCGGGCGACCTCGAAGCGGTAGTTGAGCCGAGAGGCCAACTCGTGTGCGCGGCAGTGCAGTTCCATCGCCCGGTCGGGCGCGGCACGCCGCAGATACACCAGACCCACCAGGTTGGCCACGGTCGCCTGCCGCAGGGCATTGCCCTCGGCGGTGACCAGGTCCAGGGCACGCTCGGCGTGTTCGGCGACCGAGCGCACATCGCCGAGGCGCTGGCAGACCTGCGCCCAGAGCGCGAGGACGACGGCCACGTTCCCGGGTTTGCGAGACTCGTCGCACAGTTCGAGCGCCTGGGCGAGACAGGCGCGGGCCCGCTCGTCGTCACCCGTGCCGAGGTGGGCGAGGGCCAGCCAGGTCAGCGAGGAGATCTCGTTGTTGCGCTCGCCGAGGCGCCGGTTGAGCTCGGTGGCCCGGGCCGCGTACCGGGCGGCCTCGGCGTAGTGGCCCGCCCAGGTCTGCACGGTGCTCAGGTTGACCAGCGCCTGCGCCTCGTCGCGCGGTGCCCGCACCTCCCGGTGCAGCCGGATGCCCTGGGACAGGTGGGCGCGGGCCTCGTCGAAGTGGCCGAGCGCCCCGTGCAGCAGGCCGAGCACGTCGAGGCAGAACGCCCTGGTGCTGCGGTCGTCGGCATCGGCCAGGTCCAGGGCCTCCTGCGCCGTGGTGATGCCGTCCTGGAAGTCGCCGAGCCACCAGTGCGCGATGGCCAGATTGGTCAGGCTCAGGCCCAGCAGCTCCCGGTCACCGAGCCGCTGGCAGGCACCGACCGCGATCCGGCTGATCACCCGGAACTGCTCGTTGTGTCCGCGTAAGTTGAGGTAGAACAGCAGATTGCGGGCCAGCAGCGCGGCGGTGCGGTGCAGGTCCTGCGCGGCCGCTCTGGAGAGGATCGCGAGAAGCGCCTCGTGCTCGCGGTCGAACCAGCGCAGCGCCTGCTCGCCGACGTCCAGCCGGGGCAGTTCCGGCGCGTCGGCGGCCGGCGGGTCGCCGAAGGGCTCACGGCCGGGAAACAGCACCTCGCACGCCACGTCGGTCGCCAGCGTGTAATACGAGACCAACCGCCCCACCGCCCCCTCCTCGTCGTCCTCCGCCTCCCGCACGCTCATCGCGTAGGTGCGCACCAGGTCGTGGAAGCCGTACAGCCCGGCCTCGTGCTGTTCCAGGAGGTGGGCGTCGAGGAGGTTCTCCAGGGTGTCCTCGGCGTCGTGGACGTCGGTGCCGAGCAGCGCGGCGGCGGAGTGGACGTCGATGGCGCTGCCCGGATGCAGGCCGAGGAGGCGGAAGGCGATGCGCTGGTCCGCGTCCATCGCCTGGTACGACAGCCGCAGCGTGGCCTCGACGCTGCGCTCCCCGGCGCTCAGTTCGCGCAGCCGCCGGGTCTCGTCGGCGAGCCGGTCGACCAGGTACTGCACGGTCCAGCGGGGGCGGTTGCGCAGCCGGGCGGTGGTGATGCGCAGGGCGAGGGGCAGTCCGCCGCACAGGCCGGCCAGCCGGGCGGTGGCCTCGGGTTCGGCGGTGGTGCGGTCGGCGCCGAGGGTCCGGGTGAGCAGGGTCGCGCTGTCGTCGGGCGAGAGCAGGCCGAGGGAGAGCCACTCGGCGCCGTCCAGGTCGAGCATCCGGACCCGGCCGGTGAGGATGGCCAGGCAGTCCTCGGCGGCGGGCAGCAGCGGGCGGACCTGGGCGGCGTCGGCGGCGTTGTCGAGGAGCAGCAGGAGTCTTCGCTGTGCCGAAACGGTTCGCCAGAGCGTCGTACGCCGCTCCAGGTCATCGGGTATCCGGTCGTCCGGGATGCCGACGGCACGCAGCAGGGAGTGCAGGACGGCAGACGGCTCCTGCGCCTTCTCGCCGGGGCTGAAGCCACGCAGGTCGACGAAGAGCTGCCCGTCCGGGTAGTCGGCGGCGAGCAGATGGGCCGCGTGCACGGCGAGCGCGCTCTTGCCGCTGCCGCCCATCCCGTCGACGCCGACGATCCGGGTGCTCCCGCCGGCCGGGGCCCGCCCCACCTGGAGGATCCGCGCCAGCTCCGGCTCGCGCCCGGTGAAGTCCGGCAGGTCGTAGGGCAGGGTGCAGGGGGCGGGCTCGGAGGCGGACGGCTGGAGGTAGGCCGCGGGGGCGAGGAGCGCGGCGCGGTCGGCCACGGACTGCGGTACCCGCGGGGCCACTTCGGGGCTGTCGCGCAGAATGGCCTCGTACAGCCGGGTCAGTTCGGCGCCCGGGTCGATGCCCAGCTCCTCCACGAGCAGCGCGCGCACCCGGCCGAACTCCTCCAGCGCCTCCGCCTGCCGGCCGGCCCGGTACAGGGCGAGCATCAGGCGGCCGCGCAGGGTCTCCCGCAGCGGATGGGCGATGATCAACTCACGTAACGGGCCGACCAGTTCGGTGGACTGGCCGAGTTCGAGCTGGAGCTCGAAGTACTGCTCGGCGACCGCCATGTGGCGCTCCTCCAGCGCCGCGGAGGCCGCCGTGATCACCGTGCCGCCGGCGCCCGCCATGACCGGGCCGCGCCACAGGTCCAGGCAGGCCCGCAGATGCCCGACCGCCTCGGCGGCGTGCCCGGCGGTCACCGCCTGCCGGGCCTGGCGGGCCCACTGGGTGAACTCGTGCAGGTCCAGCTGGTGTTCGCCGAGCATCGCCCGGTATCCGGCGCCGTCGGTGACGATCACCGAGGCGCCGTCGGGGATGCGGGTGCGCAGCGCGGCGACGGACTTGCGGATCTGGTGGCCGGCGGTCTGCGGCGGCGCCTCGTCCCAGGCCGCGGCGACCAGCCGGGGCAGCGGCACCATGCGCCCCGGCTCCAGCAGCAGGGTGACCAGCACGCGTTCCTGGGTCGGGCTGCCGAGCCGCAGCCGGCGCTCGCCGTGCCAGCCTTCCAGCGATCCGAGGATGTTGAACCGTACGACAGGACGACCCGATGCCGACGGTGCCGCCGAATCCACGAATGCGTCCCCTCCGCCCCGTCGCACCGCTCGGCCCGAGATGTTCGGGACCACCTAGGTTGTACCGGAGCGAGCGGCGCGGAGGGGGCGATTCCGTCCTCGCGGCGCACAGCTCGGCCCTGGCGGACAGCTCTGTCCCGACGGACAGCTAACCATCTTCACGCGAGCTGGAGGAGGGTCGCGTGCGCATCGCCTGCCAGCGCCGGGTCGTGGCGCAGGATCGCGTTCTCCACCCGGCGCAGCGCCGGGGAGGGCTGGATGCCCAGCTCGGCGTCCAGCAGGCGGCGCATCCGGCGGAAGACGTCGAGGGCGTCGGCCTGCCGGCCCGCGCCGTACAGGGCGATCATCAGCTGCTCGCAGAACCGTTCCCTGAGCGGGTGGTTGGTGTGCGCCTCGGCCAGCTCCGCGAGGACGGCGGCGTGCCGGCCGAGGCGCAGCTCGGCGTCGAAGCGCAGCTCCATCGCGCGCATCCGGTACTCCTCGTAGCGGGCGGCGGCCAGCTGGCACAGGGCGCCGCCGGTCAGGCCGCCGAAGACGGGCCCGCGCCACAGCGCCAGCGCCTCGCGCAGCAGCCGGGCGGTGTTCCCGGCGTCGTCCGGCGGGGCCGCCTCGGCCCGCCGGACCGCGCCGACGAACTCGGCGGCGTCCAGCTCGCCCGCGGCCACGGTCAGCCGGTAGCCGGAGGGGTGAATGGTGACGCGCGAGGCGGGCCGGTCCGGCTCCAGGGCGCGCAGCTTGCGGCGCAGCCGGCTGACGTGCGCCTGGAGGGCGTTGGCCTGGTTGTCGGGGACGGCCTCGCCCCACATCTCCTCGACCAGGCTCTCCCCGGAGACCGGCTGGCCCTCGCTGATCAGCAGCGTCTGCACGAGGGTGCGCTGCAGGTCGCCGGAGATCTCCGCGGGACCGGACACGGTACGGACATGCAGCGCCCCGAGGACCGAGAACTTCAGCATCCTGACTCCGCCTCCCGTTGGTGTCGCTGGCGTCGTCGTCCTTCTTCCGGCGACATACCGACGGTGCCCCCGGGCCGTACCGGTTCGTTCCCGATCCGTTCCCGGTCCCCGGATCAGGTCGCGTCGCCGGTGACCAGCGCCTTCAGTGAGGTCACCCGCCGGGCCGCCACCTCGGGGGAGTCGGCGTGCACGACGAAGTGCCCGGGGGCGCGGGCGTCGGGCGGCGTGACATGGCGCACATGCGGCAGGACCCCGACCTCGGTGCTCTCCAGCCGCCACGGCGGGTTCAGCACGGCCGCCGCCGCGAACCGGCCCGGCCGTACGGCGTCCACGAGCCGGCCGCTCAGCACGTCGACGGCGCCGGCCGCCAGGTCGCAGCCGCCGGCCACCTTGAGCAGCTCGGGCACCGGGTCCCTGGCGAGACCCGCCCGGCAGCCGGTGATGACCGGGCCGCGCGGGGTGAGCGCGACGCTCGTGTGCGCGGGCCCGTACTGGTAGCCGGTCAGGTCCAGCAGAGCGGTCACCACGGCACGCACCTCGGCGGCGGTGTCCTCGGTCAGCGGGGCCGGATGGAGCAGGCCGTAGGGCATGCGCGCGGTGATCCCGACGGCCTGGTGCATGCCGTGCACGCTCAGCGTCTCCACGGTCAGCCCGAGGGCACCGGACGGCACCTGGGCGCCGCCGGGCGAGAGCCGGTTGTCGCGGACGAGGCGCTGGACGGCGTCCTGGTCCGCGAGCAGGGCGAGGGAGCGGGCGGAGTTGACGAACAGCCCGGCGTCGGCGGCCTCGGCCAGCAGGGCGCGCAGGGCGGGCTCGTCACGGGTGTCGGCACGGGCCGAACGCACTTGGACCCCGGCCTCGGCGGCCTCGCGGACGAGACGCAGGTCCGGGTTCAGCAGGAAGATCCGGCGGACGTCGTTGTCTTCTTTCATGCCTCTGCTCGGGGTATGAGGTCGGCGAGGGTGGAAAGGCAGGCTATGAGGGGGCGTTACCGTTCCGGTCCCGGACGGATCCCCGGGTGACGGGGTCCAGGGAACGCTATCGGTTTTCCGACCGTACTAGCGGTTTTCCCCGAGGTCCCGCGGCTGGATGCGCACGGTGTCGGCGAAGGCCCGGGCGGGCGGGCTCAGCGCGTCCCAGCGGCGCACCGCCCAGCCGACCGGCAGCGGCCGCAGCCCGGCCAGCGGGACCAGCCGCAGCGGTCCCGCGCCGGGTACGGGCGGTCCGGGTACGGCGGGTACGACGGCCCTGCCCGCGCCCAGTTCGGCGAGCAGCAGCGCCGTGTCCCAGTCGGCGACGGAGGCGTCGTAGGCGAAGCGTACGCCCGCCTCGGCGCAGGCGGCGTCCAGATGGGCGGCGGAGGCGGAGTTGGGCGGCAGCCGGATGAGCGGGACGTCGGCGAGGTCGGCCGGATCGAGCCGGGAGCGGGCGGCCAGCGGGTCGGCGGCCGGTACGGCCAGCACCCAGGGCAGCTCGGCCACGGTGCGCTGCTCGATGCCCCGCACCGGCGGGCCGAGGGTGATCCAGGCGAGGTCGAGGGTGCCGTCGGCGAGCGCGTCGAAGGTGCCCCGGCCCGAACTGACCGTGCGGAACTCCAGGTTGACCCTCGGGTGCCGGCGGCGGAAGGCGACGACCGCGTCGGACATGAAGTGCCGTACGGTGGTCGCGCCGGTGGCCACGCGGACGTGCCCGCTGTGCCCGTCGAGCAGATCGCGCAGCTGCCGTACGGCGAGGTCGAGCCCGGAGATGCCCTCGGCGGCCGCGGCCTCCAGGATCCGCCCGGCCTGGGTCGTGACGACGCCGCGCGGCCGGCGCTCCAGCAGGGCGAGGCCGGTCTCCCGCTCCAGCCGTTTGACGTGCTGGCTGACCGCGGACTGGGTGCAGCCGAGGTCGCGGGCGACGGAGCTGAGGCTGCCGGCCCGGCACACGGCCACGAACACGCGGAGGTCCTCAAGAGTCACAACACCCAAGCTAACACTGGGGTTTGCCGACACATCTCAAGGATTGACTCGGACTCCGGCGCGGTACGAGGATCGGTGCCGGGCCGCGATCGACCCAGGCGGCAACCCGCTCCCCGCAGCACACCGGGCGTCCGGACCGAGGTGTGCGCCGACCGGGGAGCGGGTGCCGACCCCTCCGTCGGCCCCTCGGCCGGCCCCTCACCGAGCGGACTCGTACAGTCCCTCCACCTCCGGCGCGAAGTCCCGCATGATCTGCTCGCGGCGCAGCTTCATCGAGGGCGTGAGATGGCCCTCGTACTCGGTGAAGTCCCGGGGCAGCACGGCGAAGCGGCGGATGGACTCGGGGCGGGAGACCAGCTTGTTGGCCTCGTCGACCGCCCGCTGCAGGACCGCCTCCAACTCCGGGTCGCCGACCAGCAGTTCCGGCGGCACCACGTGCTTGCCGAGCATCTGCCGCCAGTGGCCGACGCCGTCGGGGTCGAGGGTGATCAGCGCGGAGACGTACGGGCGGCCGTCGCCGACCAGCATGACCTGGGAGATCAGCGGGTGCTGGCGCAGCCAGTTCTCCAGCGGGGCCGGGGCCACCGACTTGCCGCCCGCCGTGATCAGCAGCTCCTTCTTGCGGCCCGTGATGGTGAGGTAGCCCTCGTCGTCCAGTTCGCCGATGTCGCCGGTGGCCAGCCAGCCGTCCCGGGTCGCGGGCACGACGCCGCCGGCCTGCGGATCCCAGTAGCCGCGCAGGACGTGGTCGCCGGCCACGAGGATCTCCCCGTCGGCGGCGATCCTGACCCGGGTGCCGGGCAGCGGCCAGCCGACGGTGCCGAGCCGGGGCTTGAGCGGCGGGGTGCAGGTCGTGGCGGCGGTGGTCTCGGTGAGGCCGTACCCCTCGAAGATCTCGATGCCGGCGCCGGCGTAGAACGCGGCGAGGCGCCTTCCGAGCGGGGAGCCGCCGCAGATGACGTACCGGACGCGGCCGCCCATCGCGGCCCGAATCTTGCGGTAGACGAGCGGGTCGTAGAAGCCGCGGGCGGTCTTCAGCGAGCGGCCCGGGCCGCCGCCGGTGCCGGTCTGCCGGGCCTCCAGCGCCTCGCCGTAGCGGACGGCGGTCGCCGCCGCCCGGTCGAAGACCGCGACCCGGCCGCCCGACTCGGCCTTGGCGCGGGCGGAGTTGTAGACCTTCTCCAGCATGTACGGGATGGTCAGCAGCGCGGTCGGCCGGAAGGCGGCCAGGTCCGGCAGCAGGTCCTCGGCGGCGAGGCTCGGCGCGTGCCCGAGCCGCACCCGGGCCCGGACGCACGCGATGGCGACCATCCGCCCGAACACGTGCGACATCGGCAGGAACAGCAGCACCGAGGGGTCCTCGTCCTGCGACTTGAAGACCGGGTAGAGCAGTTCGACGGCGTTGTCGACCTCGGCGAGGAAGTTTCCGTGGGACAGCGCGCAGCCCTTGGGACGGCCGGTGGTGCCGGAGGTGTAGATGAGGGTGGCGAGGGTGGCGGGCCCCATCATGCCGCGCCGCACGGCGACTTCGCCGTCCGGCACCTGCGCGCCCGCCTCCGCCAGCCGCTCCACGTGCTCCTTGTCCATCACCCACACATGGCGCAGATCGGGCAGGTGCGGCAGCTCGGGCCCGATGGCGGCGGCCTGCGCGGCGGTCTCGGTGACGAGGGCGCGGGCGCCGGAGTCGTGCAGGATCCAGCGGGTCTGGAAGACGGAGGAGGTGGGGTAGACGGGCACGGTGACGAGCCCGGCGGCCCAGGCGGCGAAGTCGAGCAGCGACCACTCGTAGCGGGTGCGGGCCATCACGGCGATCCGGTCGCCCGGCGTCAGCCCCTCGGAGATCAGCCCCTTGGCCACGGCGAGCACCTGCTCGGCGAAGTCCGCGGCCGTCACCTCCTGCCACCGGCCGTCGGGCATACGGCGGCTGAGCGCGATCGTGCCGGGGGCGGCCTCGGCGTTGTCGAACGGCAGGTCCGCGAGCGAGCCATGGGTGACCGGGGGCACGAACGGCGGTACGTGCACCTCGCGCACGGCGCCGTCCAGCCGCTGGATCCACGGTTCGACGAGGACGGGCTTGCCGTCGTAGTCGACGGCGGAGACGGCGGCGGAGGAGACGGGGGCGTTCGGGTACGGGGTGGACACGGGCGGCTCCTCTGGCGTGCGTGCACCTGCGGCGGGCCTCGACAGACAGGGAGTTACCGCTGGTTAGGCAGGTGATCGTACGGGGCCACTGTGCGGAGGTTGTGCGGGTTCGGAGGTGGTCCGGGGACAGGGATGTGCAACCTCGGGGTTTTTGTGACAGGGCCTCACGTTAGACTTACCGGCGGTAACCTTACTTCAGAGTAAGCGGTTGGGGGACGGACGTGACAAGTACGTTGACGCATCTCATAACGGGCGCCCTGCGCTCACCGTTCAAACGCCCCTCCCCCGACGCCGACTTCCCGCGCACCCGGCTCGTGCTGCCCGGGATCCGCGTCGACCTGTCCCGCCTCGCCGCCTACGAGCGGGTCTGCGGCTTCCCGACCGGCGAGAGCGGCCTGCCCGTGACCTACCCGCACGTCCTCGGCTTCCCGCTGGCCATGCGGCTGATGAGCGACCGCGCGTTCCCGCTGCCGCTGCCGGGCCTGGTGCACACCTCGGTCGACATCGTCCGGCACGGGGCCGTACCGGCGACGGAGGCGTACGAACTCGCCGTCCACATCGAGGGGTTGGCACCGCACCGGCGCGGCACGGAGGCGACGGTGGTGACCGAACTGATGTCGCGGGGCGAGCGGTTGTGGGAGTCCCGCAGCACGTATCTGGCCCGGCACCGGACGCAGGAGGCCGCCTCCGGCCACCGGGACCAACAGCGACCGGCGCCTGCGCTCCCGGTCCTCGACGAGTGGCGGCTCGCCGGGGACGTCGGCCGGCGCTACGGCGCGGCCTCCGGCGACCGCAACCCCATCCACCTCCACCCGCTCACCGCCCGCCTCTTAGGCTTCCCGAGGGCGATCGCGCACGGCATGTGGACGGTGGCCCGCTGCGTCGCCGCCCACGGCACGAGCGGCTCCGTCGTGGTGCGGGCGCGGTTCATGGCACCGGTGCTGTTGCCCGGGGTGGTGACATACGGAGCGGATGCCTCCGGCCGGTTCGAACTGCGGGACGGCAGCGGGGAGCGGGTGCATGTGCGGGGGGAGGTGCGGGCGGTGGGGTGAGCGCCGCAGGGGTGCGTCACCGCTGCCGGGTGCGGGTGAGTGGTGGGTTGCTCGCGCAGTTCCCCGCGCCCCTAGAAGATGCTGCAGCTCGCCGACCTCAAGGGGCGCGGGGAACTGCGCGATCAGCCACAAACCACCCGCACCGGGCAGCGGCGATGCACCCCAACGGCGCTACGCCCCGCCGCCCGACGGAGTCCAGCGGTTGCCCCGCATCAGATTTCCCAGTCCCGCCCACGCGAAGTTCATCAACGTCGTCGCCGCCTGCCGGGCGGTGACCCCCGGTGTCGCGTTGGCCCAGGCGGCGAGGGATTCCGCCGCGCCCACCAGGGCCTCGGCCAGGCCCGCGACCTCGTCCTCCGGCAGGTCGGGGTCGCTGTGTGCCTCGCGGGCCGCGACGACGACCAGGCCGGTGACGAAGGCGACGATCTCCGTGCGCATCGCGGCGACCTCGGCCGCGAAGGGCTCGCCGTGGGTGCGGGCCTGCAAGTGGAGGACGGACCAGGCGTCGGGGTGCTCGCCGGTGTGCGTGAAGAAGGCCAGCAGCCCGTCCCACAGCCGGCGGTCGGCCGGCAGGTCCGGACGGACCCCGGCGCGCACCGCCCGCGTCAGCGCGTCGGCCTCCCGGCGGATGCAGGCGGTGAAGAGGTCTTCCTTGGAGTTCAGGTACAGGTAGACCAGCGGCTTGGAGACGCCCGCGAGTTCGGCTATCTCGTCCATCGACGCGGCCATGTAGCCACGTCGGCCGAAGATCCGTACGGCGGCGTCGAGCATCTGCTGCTCGCGCACCGCACGCGGCATCCGTCTGGTCCTCGCCCCACCCATGAGGGCAAGACTAGTTGGACGCGGCCGCCTCGCCCCGCGCCCGGGCGCCGTCGTCGGCCACGTCCTCCTGGCTGCGGTTGGCGTCCAGGTTGGCCTTCATCCGGTCGACCTTGTTCACGATCTGCACCGAGGCCCGGTCCCGCTCCTTGCGCAGCACGACCCAGCTGATCGGCGCCGAGAGGACCAGGGAGAGCAGCAGCACCCACAGGAAGTTGGAGTCGCCGAAACCACGCGGGAAGATGCCGGAGTAGACGGCTCCCCAGACGACCGCGAGGCAGCCGACGAAGACGCCGAGGCGCATCAGCGTGTAGCGGAGCATCTCAATCCAGTCGTCCGATTCCAAAAGGGTCAGAGTCCAGTGAAGCACGCCCCGGGGGCGATCATGCAGGGGGGTCACATGAGGGGCAGCAGCATGGTGATGTCCTCGCGGTCGTCACCGGGAGCGACCCGGATGGCGCCGGGCACCCGCCCGACCTCCTTGTAACCGCAGGAGCCGTAGAACCGCTCCAGGCCCATGCCGCCCCGGCAGGTGAGCCGGATCGCCTCGATGCCGTCGAGGGTGCGGGCCGCGTCGGCGGCGGCCGCGAGCAGGTCCCGGCCGTAGCCCTTGCCCTGGTGCCGGGGGTGGACCATCACCGTGTACAGCCACGCCCAGTGCGTCATCAGCGGGTGCGTGTTGAAGGTGATGAAGGCCGTCGCGGCGAGGCGCCCCTCCTCGTCGCACCCGGCGAGCAGCCGGGTACGGCCCTCCGCGAGCTGGGTGAGATACCGGACGACCTCGGGGCGGATGTCCTGCGCGGTCACCGGCGGCACGAAGCCGACGGCCCCGCCCGCGTTGGAGACGTCCGTCCACAGCTCCAGGAACCCGTCGCGCAGGTCGGGGGTGAGGGCGGGATCGAGCGTAAAGGTAAGGGGCATGCAGGCATCGTATCTATTACCCACATGCCCCTTCAGGCGGAGAACCAGCCGTGCTGTGTCACACCCGCATCGGCTGCGGGGAGTCACGGCGCGCCGGGTCCGGGCCGTCGTACTCGCGGATGATCTCGTAGCGCGTGTTGCGCTCGACCGGGCGGAAGCCCGCGTCGCGGATGAGGTCGAGCAGGTCCTCGCGGGTGAGCTTGTTCGGGGTGCCGTAGTTGTCGGCGTCGTGGGTGATCTTGTACTCGACGACCGAGCCGTCCATGTCGTCGGCGCCGTGCTGAAGGGCGAGCTGGGCGGTCTGCACGCCGTGCATGACCCAGAAGACCTTGACGTGGGGGACGTTGTCGAAGAGCAGCCGGGAGACCGCGAAGGTCTTGAGGGCCTCCGCGCCGGTCGCCATCGTGGTGCGCGCCTGGAGGCGGTTGCGGACCTTGCCGTCCTTCATGTCCACGAAGTCGTGCTGGTAGCGCAGCGGGATGAAGACCTGGAAGCCGCCGGTCTCGTCCTGGAGCTCGCGCAGCCGCAGCACGTGGTCGACCCGGTGGCGGGGCTCCTCGATGTGGCCGTAGAGCATGGTGCACGGGGTCTTCAGCCCCTTCTCGTGCGCCAGCCGGTGGATGCGGGACCAGTCCTCCCAGTGGGTGCGGTGGTCCACGATGTGCTGGCGGACTTCCCAGTCGAAGATCTCGGCGCCGCCGCCGGTGAGGGATTCGAGGCCGGCGTCGATCAGCTCGTCGAGGATCTCGGACGCGGTCAGACCGGAGATCGTCTCGAAGTGGTGGATCTCCGTCGCCGTGAACGCCTTCAGCGACACGTGCGGGAGGGCGGCCTTCAGCTCGCGCAGGGAGCGCGGGTAGTAGCGCCACGGCAGATTGGGGTGGAGGCCGTTGACGATGTGGAGTTCCGTGAGGTTCTCGCTCTCCATCGCCTTCGCGAGCCTGACGGCCTCCTCGATGCGCATCGTGTACGCGTCCTTCTCGCCCGGCTTGCGCTGGAACGAGCAGTACGCGCACGAGGCCGTGCACACATTGGTCATGTTGAGGTGCCGGTTGACGTTGAAGTGGACGACGTCACCGTTCTTGCGGGTCCGCACCTCGTGCGCCAGACCGCCCAGCCAGGCCAGGTCGTCCGACTCGTACAGCGCGATGCCGTCCTCGCGGGTCAGCCGCTCACCGGAGCGGACCTTCTCCTCCAGCTCGCGCTTGAGCCCGACGTCCATGCCAACACCTTTCTACGAAACCCGACCCCACCGTACGCCCTGCGGTTCACACCTCTTCGGGCAGCTCTCCGACCCGGTTCTCCCACTTGGTGGAGAGCACGATGGTGGTACGGGTCCGGGAGACGCCCTTGGTCCCGCTGAGCCGCCGGATGATCCGCTCCAGGCCGTCGACGTCGGCCGCCCGCACCTTGAGCATGAACGAGTCGTCTCCGGCGATGAACCAGCAGTCCTCGATCTCCGGCAGGTCCCGCACCCGCTGGGCCACGTCCTCGTGGTCGGCGGCGTCGGAGAGCGAGATGCCGATCAGCGCGGTGACACCGAGGCCGAGCTGGGCCGCGTTCACCGTCGCGCGGTAGCCGGTGATGACGCCGGCCGCCTCCAGCCGGTTGATGCGGTCGGTGACGCTGGGTCCCGACAGCCCGACGAGGCGCCCCAGCTCCGCGTACGAGGCCCGGCCGTTCTCCCGCAGAGCCTGGATGAGCTGCCTGTCCACCGCGTCCATGCGATCGAAGCCTTCCGGTGAAGAGTTCCGAGTTGATGAGAGGTAGTGCTGAGAGGTGGTGCTGTGCCACGTGGGTACCGCGTCTGGCCGGCTAACCGGCGGATCCGCCGCCCAGTTCGCCCTTCCAGCGCCGGTACAGGCCGTGCTCGACGCCCGCCGCGTCCAGCACCCGCCCGGCGACGAAGTCCACCAGGTCCTGGATGTGGGTGGCGCCCGCGTAGAAGGCGGGCGAGGTCGGCACCACCTGGGCACCGGCGTCGTCCAGCGCGACGAGGTGGCGCAGGGTCCGGCCGTTCAAGGGGGTCTCCCGTACGGCCACGACCAGTGTCCGGCGTTCCTTGAGGGTGACGCTCGCCGCGCGCTGGAGCAGGTCCTTGGACAGCCCGAGCGCGACACCCGCCACACAGGCCGTGGACGCGGGCACGATGAGCATCCCCTTCGCCGGGTACGACCCCGAGGACGGCCCGGCCGCGAGGTCCCCCGCGCTCCAGTACCGCACCCCGCTGACGTCCACGTCGAAGGTCCCGGGCTTGCCGTCGGCCCCCCGGCGCAGCCATTCCCGCAGGTCGTCCTGCCAGTGGGCGTCCCGGAACGAGATCCCCGTCTCGTCCAGCAGCGTCAGCCGCGAGGCCCGGCTGACCACCAGGTCCACCGCCTGCCCCGCCTCCAGCAGCGCCCGCAGCACGGCAGCCGCATACGGCGTTCCGGAAGCTCCGGACACCCCCACGATCCAAGGCGCGCGCTGCGTTTCTCCTGCGTTCACACCTTGAGCGTACCGGTGGGTCGGGAACAGCTCAGGCCGGGTGGCGCGCCGCGCCTCAGGCGCTCAGCCCCCGAACCAGGAGGTCGAGCAGAGCGCACACGAACAGGGCAATGCCGATGAAGCCGTTGACCGAGAAGAAGGCCCTGTTGAGGCGGGACAGGTCGTGGGGGCGGACGATGCGGTGTTCGTAGACGAAGGCACTGGCGACGATCAGCAGGCCGAGCCAGAAGAAGGCACCGGCGTGGGTGGCCAGGCCGTACCAGACGAACAGGGCCGTCGTCAGTGTGTGGCACACCCGCGCGCCCCAGATCGCGGCCGGGATGCCGAAGCGGGCCGGGACCGACATGACGCCGATCTCGCGGTCGGTCTCGACGTCCTGGCAGGCGTAGATCAGGTCGAACCCGCCGATCCAGATGCCCACGGCGAGGCCGAGGATCACCGCCTCCCAGGACCAGGAGCCGGAGATCGCGAGCCAGCCGCCGACCGGGCCCATCGCCTGGGCGAGGCCCAGGATCGCCTGCGGGAAGTTCGTGAACCGTTTGCCGTACGGGTAGACCACCATCGGGATGACGGCCACCGGCGCCAGGGCCAGGCACAGGGGGTTCAGCAGGGCCGCCGCGCCGAGGAAGACCACCAGCGCGATCAGGGCGCCCGTCCAGGCGTGCCGCACCGACATCGCGCCCGTCACGAGTTCGCGGTGGGCGGTGCGCGGGTTACGGGCGTCGATCTCGCGGTCGATGATCCGGTTGACCGCCATCGCGAACGTGCGCAGGCCGACCATGCAGATCGTGACCAGCAGCAGCCGGCCCCAGTGGATGTTCCTGTCCCATCCGTACATCGCGGTCAGCGAGGCGATGTAGGCGAAGGGCAGCGCGAAGACCGAGTGCTCGATCATCACCAGGCGCAGGAAGGCCTTCGTGCGTCCCGGCGGCTGGATGGCGGCGGTGGTCACAGGCCGTACTCCTTCCAGCGGCGGTCGACCTTCGCCGCCGTGTCCGGGTCCGACAGGACCATGTCCGGCCAGCCGCCGTCCCGGGTGTAGCCCTCCTCGGGCCACTTCTTCGTGGCGTCGATCCCCGCCTTGCCGCCCCAGAACTGCTGGTAGGAGGCGTGGTCGAGGTGATCGACAGGGCCTTCCACGACCGTGAGGTCGCGGGCGTAGTCCGTGTTGCCGAGGGCCCGCCAGGCGACCTCGTGCAGATCGTGGACGTCGCAGTCGGCGTCCACGACCACGATCAGCTTGGTCAGGGACATCATGTGCGCCCCCCAGATCGCGTGCATCACCTTCTGCGCGTGCTTCGGGTACTTCTTGTCGATCGAGACGATCGCGCAGTTGTGGAAGCCGCCCGCCTCGGGCAGGTGGTAGTCCACGATGTCCGGGACGATGATCTTGAGGAGCGGGAGGAAGAAGCGCTCCGTGGCGCGGCCGAGCGGACCGTCCTCCGTGGGCGGGCGGCCGACCACGATCGACTGGAGCAGCGGGCGCCTGCGCATCGTCACGCAGTCGATCGTCAGCGCCGGGAACGGCTCCTGCGGCGTGTAGAAGCCGGTGTGGTCGCCGAAGGGCCCCTCGGGCAGCATCTCGCCGGGCTCCAGCCAGCCCTCCAGCACGACCTCGGCGTTCGCGGGCACCTGCAGCGGGACCGTCTTGCAGTCCACCATCTCGATCCGCCGGCCCGCGATGAACCCGGCGAACAGGTACTCGTCGATGTCACCGGGGAGCGGGGCGGTGGAGGCGTACGTCACGGCGGGCGGGCAGCCGAAGGCGATGGCGACCGGCAGCCGCTCGCCCTTTCGCGCCGCGACCTGGTAGTGGTTCCGGCTGTCCTTGTGGATCTGCCAGTGCATGCCGATCGTGCGCTTGTCGTGGCGCTGGAGGCGGTACAGGCCCAGGTTCCGGACGCCCGTCTCGGGGTCCTTGGTGTGGGTCAGCCCCAGGTTGAAGAAGGAGCCGCCGTCGTCGGGCCAGGTGAACAGCGCCGGGAGCCGGTCGAGGTCGACCTCGTCGCCGTGCAGCACGACCTCCTGCACCGGGGCTTCCTTGATCTTCTTCGGCGGTACGTGGGCCATCGCGCCGAGCTTGCCGAAGGCCTCGCGCACGCCGACGAAGCCGTGCGGCAGCTCGGGGCGCAGCAGGCCCCCGATCCGCTCGGAGATCTCGCCGTACGACTTCAGGCCCAGCGCCTTCAGCAGGCGGCGGTCGGTGCCGAAGACGTTCATCGCGAGGGGCATCGCCGAGCCCTTCACGTTCTCGAAGAGCAGCGCCGGGCCACCGGACTTCTGCACCCGGTCGACGATCTCCCCGACTTCCAGGTACGGGTCGACCTCGGCCTTGATGCGCTTGAGGTCCCCCTCGCGCTCCAGCGCGCGCAGCAGGGAGCGAAGATCGTCGTAAGCCATGCGTCCCAGTATCGGCCACCCGCTACTCTGGCCCGGTCACCGGGGCCGTATCGCACTCGTCGGGGGATCGCACACCATGCTCAGGTATCTGCCGTTCCTGCTGGTCCTGGCTCTGTGGATCTACGCCTTCGTGGACTGTCTGAACACGCCCGAGGAAGAGGTGCGGCATCTGCCGAAGGTGGTGTGGGTGATCATCATCCTGCTCTTCGGCGAGGTGCTGGTGGGCCCGGTCGCCTGGCTGATCACCGGCCGGGTGCGGCGGACGGCGGTCGGTGCGGCCGCCGCCCCCTCCGCCGCCGCGGGGCATCGCGGCACGGCCGCACGCTGGGTCGCCCCCGACGACAACCCCGAGTTCCTCAGGTCTCTCGGGAAGAAGGAGGGCCCCGGCGGCGAGTGACCGCCCCAAACGACTTGCCCTCCCCCAACTGACCTGTGGTTAATGGTCGTTACTGAGATATCGGCGATTCGCTCGGCCTCTGGGGGACACACAGACATGCAACCGGCTCAGGATCCACCGCCCGCGCCCACCACTCCACCACCACCCGCCCCGTCCGCTCCGCCCGCCGCTGCGCCGTACATGCCGGACGTGGCCGCACCGCCCGCACAGCCGGCCGCCGTCAGCGTCGAGCTGCGGGTCAGCAAGCGGATCCTGTGGATCGGCGCGGCGGTGTACCCGCTGCACAACATCGCCCGCGTCTACACCTTCGTCATGCGCCCCAAGCGCAAGGAGGCGGTACTGCGCTTCCTGCGGAACACGGGCATCATGCTGATCGTCGGGTTCCTCGCAATGCTGCCCGGACTGTTCGCGGGAGCCGGCGGCGGGGACAGCTCCGGCGCGAACGGCTACGTCACGTTCATATGGATCGCGGCCTTCGCCGCCGAGATCTACTTCATCACCGAACTGTTCTCGGTCCTGCTGGCCGCCGACCACCACGTCCTCGCGGTGGAGACCTCGGGCGCGTCCACCGCGCTCGTGACCAGCCGGACCCCGCAGTACCTGGACCAGGTCGTCGGTCAGATCTCGTACGCCATCGACCATCCGGACACCGAGTTCAAGGTGACGGTGGAGAGCCTGCACTTCTCGCCGAAGAACTACTACTTCGGCGACAACGTCAACATGTACGGCGGCAGCGGAAACGTGGGGATCAGCGGATGACGAGCAACTACTACTACGGCGACAACGTGAACATGCACGGCGGCCAGGGCAACACGGGCATCGTCAAGAACTACGCGGCCGCCGGCGCCGGGCAGCAGGACCCGGCGCTGGCCGCGGCCCTCGCCGAACTGAACCGGCTGGTCGGCGAGTTGCGCACCCGGGTGGCGGCGCCCGACGCCCAGCTGCTGGACGACTCATTGCCCGCCCTCAGCCCCGACGCCGACGTGCCCGCGCAGCAGCGGCGCGGCGCGCTGATGGCGATCGCCGGGATCGCGAGCACCGTCGGCGCGGTCGGCCAGCCGGTCGCCGAGGCGGTGCGCGCGATCATCGGCATGATCAGCGGCTGAGCGCTCCGCTGGAAGTACCGCGATGGGCCGTCGTTCGTCTGCGGCGCCGTCGTGGCTGGTCGCGCCCACGCGGCGGAGCCGCATATTGACGGAGCCCCGCGCCCCTCCGGGGCGCGGTCGAACCGCAGCGGACCTCGCCGGCCCCGCTTGGCCCCCGCTACGGAGACGGGCTCACGTCCTCGCCCAGTTCTGCGAGGACGTGCCCGACTGGCAGGTCGCCTCGGCCACGCCGCCACCGAAGGCGAGGTCGAGGCAGCCGCCGTCGTAGACGGTGCGCAGGGAGTTGCCCGAGCCCGTCGTCCACCGCAGATTGGCGCCGCCCTGCGAGCAGTCGCCGACGAAGACGGCCTGACCGTTGCCGTTGGAGCTCAGGCAGGCGCCGGTCGAGGCGTTGACGACCTTGACGCTGCCGCCGGAGGCGCTGCGGAAGGTCCAGCGGGCGGTCGAGTCCGAGCAGGAACCGAGGCCCGTGGAGCCGTAGACCTGGATCAGGCACTTGTCGTTCTCGCCGTTCTGCAGGCGGAAGGACCCCGAGCCGCCACTGCCGCTCCCGCCGGACGAGCCGCCCGAGCCGCCCGAACTGCCGCTGCCGGAACCGGAGGTGCCTCCGCCACTCCCGCTCCCGCCGCTCCCGCCGCTCCCGGCTCCGGATCCTCCGGCCGAACCGTCCGCCCCCTGGTGACCGCCCTGGTCCTTCTTCGCGTCACCGCCGCCGCCCGCGCCGCCCTTCTTCTCCCCGTTCGTCGGGGAGGACGAGGCCGAGGACGAGGCCGAGGACGAGCCCTTCCCTGACGGCGTGGACGATCCGGAGGAGCTCGCCGAGGAGCCGCCGGGGCCGGGATCGGCCGACGCGGAGACGGAGGCGCCGGACCTTCCCGCGGCGCCCTTCCCCTGCGCGTCCGTGGCGAACGGAACCAGCTGGAAGGCCAGGGTCGCCGCACCGGCGCAGACGACGACCGGCACGACGGCCAGGACGACCCGCCTGCGCCGCCGCTCCCGCTCCGGCCGCTCCGGCCGCCGCGGCGCGTCCGGCCGTATGACGACCTCGGGCTCCTTCCCGGCCACGGTCGGCTCGGGTGCGTCCGCCGCCTCGGCCACGTCCCCCGCCGCCGGTACGTCCGCCGCGAACTCGGCCCGCCTCTCCAGGTGTTCGGTGACGGCGGCCGGCCACAGCGGGGTGCCGGCGGGGACGTGGGCGGCGGTCAGGTCGAGGAGTTCGGCCGCGCTGGGCCGGCCCTCGGGGTCCTTGTCCAGGCAGGACGCGACGACCGACGCCAACTCCGGGTCCAGGGCCCGCAGTTCGTCCAGGTCGGGCCTCTCGTGCACGATCCGGTACAGCACCGCGTGTCCGGACTCGTCGCCGAACGGCGGGCGCCCGGACCCCGCGTACGCCACCACCGAGCCGAGGGCGAAGACGTCCACGGCGCCGGTCAACCGCCTGGCTCCGGAGGCCTGTTCGGGCGACATGTAGGCGGGGGTGCCGACCACCATGCCGGTCCGGGTCAGCTGGCTCTGCTCGGCGGCGCGGGCGACGCCGAAGTCGATGAGGGTGACGCCGTCGAGGGTCAGCATCACGTTGGACGGCTTGACGTCCCGGTGCACCATGTCCAGCGCGTGCACCGCCGAGAGTCCGGCCGCCGCGCGGTGCAGCAGCAGCCACAGCGACGCGGCCGGCAGCGGGCCGCCGTGCGCGTCGACCGCCTCGCGCAGGGTCAGCCCGGGCACGTACGCGGTGGCGAACCACGGCGGCATCGCGTCCCGGTCCCCGGCGAGCAGCGGTGTGGCGGCACCTTCGGGCAGCCGGGAGAGGTTGTCCAGCTCGTGTCCGAAGCGCCGGACGAAGTCCTTGTCCTCGCCGACGACCGACGGCAGGACCTGTTTGACGGCTGCGTACTTCCCGTCGTGCACACCGAGGTAGACCCGCCCCATGCCACCGGCCCCGAGGCGTCCGACCAGCGGGATCGACCCGATCCGCCGTGGATCCGCGTCCTCCAGCGGCTCGACTCCGACCTGTTCCCCGTTCAACTCTTTCCCCCTGTGGATCAGTCGACTTCCGGCAACCTACCGTCAGCGCGCGTACGACCCGAGGCCCACCAGGCAGTAGACGTAGGAGTTGATCGTCGCGCCGTTCCACGTGTAGCGGTACGAGAAGGCGTACTGCGTCCGGGAGTTGTCGTTGCAGCGGCTCAGGTCCGTGGTCAGCGGGATGGTCTCGATGACCTGGTAGTGCGCGTCGGACGCGGAGCACGAGACCTCCTCCACGCCGCTGACGGACTGCGCGGTGGTGGAGTCCGGCAGGGTGCCGTTGAGGCAGGTGCCCGAGGTGTACGGGCTGGGCTCGGGGCTCGGGCTGCTGTACGGGTCGCCGCTGGCGTAGGGGTCGCTGCTCGGCGTGTACGGGTCGCCGGTGTAGGGATCGCCGCTCGGCGTGTACGGCGCGCTCGTCGGCGTGTACGGCGACGGCGACGAACCGGCGTCGTCGGACGAGCCGCCCCCGCCACCGCTGTGATTGATCACCACCAGCAGGATCACGACGAGGGCGACGACCCCGAGCACGCCCAGACAGGCGACGCCCTGCTTCGGCTGCTGGGACGACTGGGGCGACTGAGACGGCTGGGGTGACTGGGGTGACGACATGGGCGGCTCCCGGGTGTGAGGATGGGCAACACGAGTGTGGTGCAGCAGAGCACTGTTCTAAAATTTCTTTCTAGAAAACTATTCCAGTATGAGCCGGAAACAACAACGCGGTGAAGCGACCGTGGAGACCGTCCTGGACGCCGCCCTGCGCGTGTACGCGCAGACGGGCGACCAAGGGCTGACCGTGGGTGCCGTCACGAAGGCGAGCGGGGTGAGCCTCGGCAGCCTCTACCACCACTTCGGCAGCCTCGACGGGCTGTTGAACGCCCTGGTCATGCGCTGGCTGGAGCGGCTGCTGGGCGAGCTGGTCAAGGCCCTGGAGGGGACCCGTACCGCCCACACGGGCATCCGGGCCCTGGTCGGCGCCTACTTCGACTTCGTCCAGGAGCACCCGGCCGCCGCCCGGCTCCTGCACTCGGCCTACGCCGACCGTCAGGGCATGGCCGACGGGCAGCGGCTGCGGGACGCGCAGGAGGCCCGCCTGTCGCCGCTGGCCCAGTGGGCGCAGCGGTACGTGGACGCCGGCGAGATCGCTCCGCTGTCCGGGCCGCTGATCGAGTCGCTGGTCCTCGGGCCCGTGACCGCGGTCGCCCGCCGCTGGCTGTCCGGCACCGGGGACGTGGACCTGGACGAGGCCGCGCTGGTCCTGCCGGACCGGATCTGGCGGTCGGTCGGCGCGCAGCCGGCGTGAGCGCCGGCTGCGGCGCCTTCGGCGGGGAACAGTGACCGTATGGAACAGGAACAGGCCCGCGCCTGGCTCGCCACCGCCCTCGCCGAGGCCCGCGCCGGGCTCGCCGAGGGCGGGATCCCCGTCGGGGCGGCCCTCTACGGGCCCGACGGCACCCTGCTCGGCCGTGGCCACAACCGCCGCGTCCAGGACGACGACCCCTCGACGCACGCCGAGACGGCGGCCTTCCGGGCGGCGGGACGGCAGCGCACGTACCGCGGCACGACCATGGTCACCACCCTCTCCCCCTGCTGGTACTGCTCCGGCCTGGTCCGCCAGTTCGGCATCTCCCGGGTGGTGATCGGCGAGGCCACCACCTTCCGCGGCGGCCACGACTGGCTCGCCGCGCACGGTGTGGAGGTCCTGCTGCTGGAGGACCCGGAGTGCGTCGCGCTGATGCGCGCCTTCGTCAGGGACAACCCGGACCTGTGGCACGAGGACATCGGTGACTGACGCCTCGGTCACCCTCGGTTAATCAACCCGGCGTTCGTCCCACCACCCGATCCGCTGAAATGAACCGGCCGCGCATGTCCCCGTGCCTCCCCTCGGCATTGCCTGGAAGGGGGCCCGCAACCAGGGGCCCCTTCTGCGATGGGAGACGCGTGCGAATCACTGACATCCAGCGCTGCGAGGTCCGGCCGGGACGGCTCGTCGAGTGGACGCTGAGCCCGGCGACGGTCGCGGCGGCGACGGCGGTCCCGGAGGACACGAGGCCCCCCGCCTACATCCAGGAGTCGCACATCCGGACCGCCAAGTGCGTCCGGGAGGACGGGCTGTTCGTGCCGACCTGGCTGGGCACCGCCTTCGACATCCCGGGCGCGGTCGACCTCGATGTGCTCCAGGAGGCGCTGCGGGCCTGGACGGTACGGCACGAGACGCTGCGCAGCGGCTTCCGCTGGGCCGGAGACGCCGGTGACGAGCTGCGCCGGTTCACGCTCGACGCCGCCGACGTGTCGCTGCACCGGGAGGACGCCGGGGACTTCCCGGACTCCGAGCGGCTCGTGCGCCATCTCCAGGGCCGCTTCGACTCCGTCGCGGACGCGCTGCACTGGCCCAACCTCATCTACACGGCGGTCGTACGGCCCGACGGTGTCAGCGTGTACATGGCCTTCGACCACAGCAACGTCGACGCCTACTCCCTGCAGCGCATCCCCGCCGAGGTGCACGAGCTGTACACGGCGGGGCTGACCGGCGCCACGCCCGACTCCGGCGCCCCGGTCGCCAGTTACGTCGACTTCTGCCAGATCGAGCGGGCGGACGCGGACGGCATCGACGCCCGGCACGCGATCGTCGACCGCTGGCGCGCGTTCATCCGGCGCTGCGACGGAACGCTGCCCGGCTTCCCCGTCGATCTGGGCCTGGAGCCGGGCGGCCCGCTGCCGCGCCAGCGGATGCTGTGCGAGCCGCTGGCGGACGCGGCCGAGGCGGCGGCGTTCGAGGCGTACTGCCGGCCCTACGGCGGCAGCCAGGTCGGGCTGCTGGCCGCGACCGGGCTGATCGTGCACGAGCTGGGCGGAGCGCCCGTGTACCGGACGGTCGTGCCGTTCCACACCCGGGTGAAGTCGCGGTGGAGCGACTCGGTGGGCTGGTACGTCGGCGGCGCCCCGATCGAGGTCCCGGTCGGCCGTGCGACGGAGTTCCGGGACACCCTGCGGTCCGTGCGCGACGAGCTGCGCGCCAGCCGGCCGCTGTCCCGGATGCCGCTGGCCCGGGTGCTGAGCCTGCTCGGCGCGGACTTCCGGCCGACCTCGCCGGACCTGTACTCGATCGTCTCCTACTGCGACGCCCGCACCATCCCGGGCGCCGAGCACTGGGCCGAGCAGCGGGCGCACGGGCTGATCCGGGTGTCGTACGGCGACCAGGTGTGCGTGTGGGTGAACCGGCTGCACGAGGGGCTGTGGCTGGCCAGCCGGTACCCGGACACGGACGTGGCGGCGAAGAACCTGCGGCTGTACGCGGAGCGGCTGCGCGATCACATCGCCTCCGTCGCGCACGGGAGCCTCACCGCGGCGGTTTCCTGACCCGGAACAGACATCGCCGTTTTTCGTAACCCAACGGACACCACTGACTCTGGTCCGGAGCAACTTCCCCTTCTTACACTGCTGTTGAGGGGGCGATCGTTGAGGGGGGCGATCGGTGGGCAGACGGTTGCACGGACGCGGGGCGCTGTTCGACGCCGAACCGGCCGGTCTCGCACCACGGCTGATCGGCCTGCGCCCCCATCATCACCGCGCCACGCCCCTGGAGCACCCGGACGAGCCGCCCTTCGTCGTGCTGACCGGCACCCGGGGCCTCGGCAAGAGCGCGGTCCTCGCCGAGCTGCGGGACGCCTATCAGGGGCACACACCGGTCGCGCTGGCCGACTGCGCGGAGGAGCAGTTCGCCCGGCCGCCGGTGGACCGGCCCGCCGACTCCTGGTCGCCGCTCGCGCAGGCCCTGCTGGTGATCGCCGAGCAGCTCGCGGAGCCGGTGACCGGCGCCCGCCGGATCACCTTCCCGCGGCTGATGACGGGCCTGGTCGCGGTGGCGGCCGGCGGCTGGGGCGACGCCGACTCGGAGCGGATCCGCCGGGAGGTGGAGCGGATCCTGCTGCTGAACGAGGGCGGCTCGCGCTTCGGCGGCTTCGCCGGGCGCTGGGCCGGAAAGGTGGCGGCCAAGGTGGTCGCCGCGGCCACCGGCACCGGCCCGCTGGTCTCGGGCGCCATCGAGGCGACCCTGGAGGCGATCGCCGAGGGGTTCGCCGGCCGGCGCCACCAGAAGGCGTCCGAGTGGTACCGGACGTACCCGAACGCGGGCGGCCACGCGCAGCGCGGGCTGATCCTGCTCTCCCGGCACTTCCGCGAGGACGGCCCGGCGCGCGAGCACGCCGAGCGGTATCTGGTACGGGCCCTGCTGGCCGACCTGACCGAGGCGTACAGCGGGGTGCTGCCGAGGATGCAGCGCCTCGGCCGGCCGCTGGTGCTGCTGGACAACGCGCAGGCGGCGCCCGGTCCGGGGCTGCTGGCCGCCGTGCTGCGGGACCGGGCCGAGGGCGTCCGCGACCAGGTGGCGTTCGTCGCGGCCCGCCGCGGCGAGGGCCGGGCGGAACTGCGCAGCGCGGCCCGGCGGGAGCTGGCGGAGGTGGCCCGGCGCACGGACTGGGCGCCGGACGCGACGCCCTCCTCGCGGGCGCTGCTGGTGGCGCTGCCGCCGCTGAGCGCCGACGACACCCTGCACCTGGTCGGCTCGGTCTGCGGCGACCTGCCGGTGCCGCCCCATCTTCCGCACGCCGTGCACCGGCTGACCGGCGGCAACCCGCAGGGCATCGTGCTGCTCGCCGAGTCGGCCGCGCAGAACCTGCCCGGGGCGTCCTCGCTGGGCGAGCTGCTCACCGCGCCGGTGCGGCTCGCCGAGGACCAGCCCGGCGTCCCCGCCTACGAGGCGCTGCTGGACCGGCTGGTGCCGCCCGAGCACCTGGCGGAGCTGACCGTGCTGGCCGCGGCCCACGGCCACGGCTCGGCCGGCGCGCTGGCCTCGGCGCTGCTGCCGGACACCTTCGGCCCGGCGGACGTACGGGAGTTGCGGACCCTGCTGGCCGCGGAGGGACTGCCGGTCGTGCCGGGACGGTTCGTCGGGGACCGGTTCGTGCGCACACTGCTGCTGCTCCGGCTGCACCTGCTGGACAGCGACCACCGGTCGTGGCGCACCGCGCACGAGACGCTCGTCGCCCACTACACCGCACCCGAGCACGCCCGCTACCGGCTGCACCACGAACTCGCCCTCGGCGTCACGGAGTCCGCGGTCCGCGAGCTGCGCGACACCTTCGCCACGGCGGACGTGCGCGGCTGGCTGCGCACGCTGCGCTTCGCGGCCTCGGCCCCGTACTTCCACGCGCACGACGCCGAGGGCCGTGACTTCACCGGGCGCGGCGACGGGCGGACCGCGGTGGCACTCGGCCGCACGGACGCCGACCAGGCCGTACCCGAGGGCGCGGACGCCGTACTGCACTTACGGATACGGCGGTTGCTGCACGCCGTGTGGCAGCTGGCGGACCCGCTGGTGCTGCCGGACCCGCAGGTGTGCGACCGGCTCCGGTTCGAGCTGGAGCAGCTGTCCAACCTGCGGCCGGCGGCGGGTGCGCTGCTGTGGCGGGCCTCGCGGGACTGGCCGGCGGCGGCGCTCGCCGGGCGCCCGATGACCGGGCCCGACGACCCCGACGATCCCGAGGACGGCGGGGACGGCGGCCCGGACGACCGGAACAGGGGGGAGGCGTGATGGCGCGCAGGGGTGTGGGGACGTGGTTGCGCGAGGGCGTGTGGGAGATCCCGCTGCGCCGCTATCTGGCCCTGCTGCTGGCGGCGGCCCTGGTGACCGGCCTGGTGTTCGCGGTCCGCGTCCTCGCCCACGACGACCGCTCGTGCGCGCCCGGGGTGTCCCGGCCGCAGGGCAGCGACGAGTGCGTGGGCGTGGCCACGGGACCGGGGCCGTACGACTTCGGGCAGGACCGGCTGACCGACGCCGCGAAGGCGATCGCGCGGGAGAACGCCCGCCTGAAGCCCGGGAGTTATGTGACGGTCGCGCTGATGCTGCCGTACACCTCCGGCTCCCCGACGATGCTGAACGACATCCAGCACCAGCTCCAGGGCGCCTATCTGGCGCAGTACCAGGCCAACCACGACTCCAACGGGCAGTCCCCGCAGATCCGGCTGGTGCCGGCCAACCCGGGGGCGACGGGCACGTACTGGCAGCGGACCGTGGACCAGCTGGCGCGGATGACGACCGGCACGGACACGCTGCGCGCGGTCGCCGGCGTCGGGCAGAGCACCGCCGCCAACAAGGCGGCCGTCGCGGAGCTGACCAGGCTGCACATCCCGGTGATCGGCTCCTCCATCACCTCCGACGACCTCGCCAACGGCCAGGGCGGCAAGGACCCCTACCCCGGCCTCGCCCGGGTGGCGCCGACCAACACCGACGAGGCCCGCGCGCTGACCAAGTTCGCGCAGCTGAAGCAGGGCAAGTCGCTGCTGGTGTACGACAACCCCGGCGACCCGTACACGACCACGCTCCAGAAGTCGTTCGCGGCGCTGCTCAAGGGCTCGCGGTACGAGCCGTGGCCGTTCACCCCGCCGGCGGACCGCAGCCAGGAGGGGACGACCGCGAACACCTTCCGGCAGATCACGGACCTGGTGTGCGACACCGACCCGGGGACCGACACGATCCTGTTCGCGGGCCGGCACGTGCAGCTGCGGCAGTTCATCAACGCGCTCGGCGCCCGCGGCTGCCAGGACCGGAGGTTCACCGTGCTCACCGGTGACGAGGCGTCCTATCTGACCTACGAGAAGGACCTGAACCGGGACGCCCTGCGGCACAACCTGTCGGTGCTCTTCACCTCCCTCGCCCACCCGGACGCCTGGGTGAAGAGCCCGCCGGCGACCGGCGGCTCGCAGGCGGACTTCACCACGCTCCAGACCCTGCTGACGTCCGCCGAGCGGTCACCGGTGGGCCCCATCGGCTCGGTCGCCCTGGACGACGGGCAGCTGATCATCGGCTACGACTCCGTGCGGCTGGCCGTGCACGGCATCCGCGAGGCGGTCCAGCCCGGCAAGGCGGTCCCGGCGCTCGCGGACGTGGGCCTCCAGTGGCCGCAGGTCAAGGGCAGGACGCTGCGGGTGAACGGGGCGAGCGGCTGGATCTGCCTGGACGTGCACGGCAACCCGTACGACAAGGCCGTACCGATCGTGGAGCTGACCCCCGAGGGCAGCGCACGCTTCGTCCGGGTCGCCTGGCCGGAGGGAAAGCCGCCGTCCCCGGACTGCCTGCCGCCGGCGACCTAGCTAGCCCCGCCCCAGATATTCGATCAGTCGTTCGAACCTGGTCCGCCACACGGCCTCGTTCTCCCCTTCGCCCCGGAACTCCCGGGTGAAGCGCAGCACGCTCGCCGTGTCCCCGTCCCGCTCCAGGTGGAACCGGATCCGGCCGCCGCCCTCCAGGGTGTACTCGGCGACCCGGTCCACGTCCCAGGCCGTGACCCGGCCGGAGCCCAGCTCGGGCAGGCTGACCGCCCCGTCCAGCCGGGGCTGGAGAAAGCCGACGGCGGTGCACCACCCCGAGAGTCCCTCAGGGGTGGCCACCGCCGGCCAGACGTCCTCCATGCGCTTCGGGAGCCGCACCAGGAAGTGGAGTATGTGCGCGTTCCCGTGGGTCTGACTGGTGCCCTGTGCGATGGAACCGCTCATGACACCAGTGTCACCGACCCCGCGGTCACACGCCCGCGTACGAGTGCTTGCCCGTGACGAAGATGTTGACGCCGTAGTAGTTGAACAGCCAGCAGCCGAAGGCGATCATCGCCAGATAGGCGGCCTTGCGGCCCTTCCAGCCGGCCGTCGCGCGCGCGTGCAGGTAGCAGGCGTAGGCGACCCAGGTGATGAAGGACCAGGTCTCCTTCGGGTCCCAGTTCCAGTAGCGGCCCCAGGCGTCGCCCGCCCAGATCGCGCCCGCGATGATCGTGAACGTCCACAGCGGGAAGACGGCCGCGTTGATCCGGTAGGCGAACTTGTCCAGCGACGCCGAGGCGGGCAGCCGCTCCAGCACCGAGGTCGCGAAGGCGCCGGGCTTGCCGCCGGTCTGGAGCTTGGTCTCGTAGGAGTCCTTGAACAGGTACAGGATCGTGGCGACCGCGCCCACGTAGAAGACCGCACCGCAGAAGATGGCGGTGGAGACGTGGATGTACAGCCAGTACGAGTGCAGGGCCGGGACCAGCTGGTCGCTCGCCGTGTAGAGGACGGTGACCGCGAGGCCGAGGTCGAGCAGGACCGTGGTGATCAGGAAGAGGCCGAGCCAGCGCACGTTCTTCTTCAGGGCCAGGAGTGTGAGGTACACGCCGACGGCGACCGTGGAGAAGGTGATGTTGAACTCGTACATGTTGCCCCACGGGGCACGCTCCACGGAGGCCGCGCGGGCGACGACGCCGGCCAGCTCCACCAGGAACGCGAGCACCGTGAGGGAGACGGCGACCCGGCCGAACAGGTCGCCCTGCGCGTCACCGCCGTGCGCGCCGGGGCCGTCCGGCACGTCCCGGGCGCCGGACGCCGCGCGCACGACGACCTTCGGCCGCTCCAGCACGGCGGTGCCCCCGGCCTTCTTCACGGTGACGGCGGGTCCGCTCGCCTTCCCCTTCGCCTCGCCCTCGGCGGTCAGCGCGCTGGCCGTACGGGCCACCTTGCTGCGGCTGCCGAAGATCCATTCGAGGATGTACGCGAAGAAGGCCAGGGTGTAGACGGCCATGGACGAGTAGATGAGCGTGTTGCTCATGCTCGCCAGATGTTCGTTGGTGGCGACGGCCAGCTCGGTCGCGGCGGCGAGAGTCACTTCTCAGCCCCTTCGGGTACGACGGAAGATTCGGTGGAGTCGTCGTCGGCGTCGGGGGCTCCCGGCGCCTGGTCGTAGAGGGTTCCGGCGAGGTCGCCCAGTTCCTCGGGCACCTTGGCGGACTCGCTGCGGCCGAGCCCGGCCATCTCGACGACCGTCACGCCGTCGGCGCCGCGCACCGCGCGCACCCACACCCGGCGCCGCTGGATGAACAGGGACGCGGCCAGACCGAAGATCGCCGCGAAGGCACCGCCGAGCGCCCAGCCGCTGCCGGGCTCCTGGACGATCTCGAAGCCGGCCCACTGCTTGATGTCCTTCTCGAAGGTGATCGAGCCGGCGCCGTTCGGCAGTGTCATCGTGTCGCCGGGCTGGAGCAGCTTCTTCAGCAGCTGGCCCTTGGAGTCCTTGAACTCCTTCATGTGCGTCTTGTCGAGCTGGTACACGCTCTGCGGGATGCCCGAGTTCACGCCGAGGTCGCCGTGGTAGGCGTTCACCGCGAGCAACGGGTTCACCAGCGCCGGGAACGCCGAGAGCATCGTGCCGCTCTTCGGGTCGAAGGTCGGCACGAAGAAGGCCTGGAAGCCGAGCTGTTCCGAGACGCCCTGCCCGTTCTTGTAGCCGTCCATCACCTTGATCACGCCGTTGGAGGTGACGTTGCCGTCGAGCGGCAGCAGCGGCACGGCGTCGTGGTAGACGACCTTGCCCTTGCCGTCGCGGACGGTGACGACGGGCGCGTAGCCGTGGCTGACGAGGTAGACCTTGGAGTCGCCGATGTGCAGCGGGGAGTTGACCTTGATGGTGGCCGACTGCTCCTTGCCGTACGCGCCCTTGCTGTAGTCGATGTTCGCCTGGTAAGTGCGCGGCGTGCCGCGGTTGGGGCCGCTGACCTCGTAGGTGCCGGTGAACTTCTTCAGGTCGAAGCTGAACGGTTCGAGGTCGTCGTTCTGGAACATGCTGCCGGACTTGAAGTCGTCGTACTGGAGGATCGAGTTGGAGAACCCGTCCCCCTCGACGACCAGCTTGGTGCCGTCCGACTTGTACATCTGGCCCCAGGCGAAGGCGATCAGCAGCACGATCAGGGCGATGTGGAAGACCAGGTTGCCCAGTTCGCGCACATAGCCCTTCTCGGCGGCGACCGCGTCACCGGCGACATGGGCGCGGAACCGCTTCTTCTTCAGCAGCGCGAGCGCTGCCTCGCGGACCTTCTCGGGATCCTCGGTGGTGCGCCAGGTGGTGTAGGCGGGCAGCCGGTTCAGCCGCCTGGGCGCACCCGGCGGGCGGCCGCGCAGCTGGCCGACGAACTGCCAGGCGCGCGGGATGATGCAGCCGATGAGGGAGACGAACAGCAGGATGTAGATCGCGGAGAACCACACCGAGCTGTAGACGTGGAACAGGCCGAGCTTGTCGTAGATCGGCGCGAGCGTCTTGTGGGCCTTGCTGAAGTCGTCGACCTTGTTGAGGTCGGCGCCGGACTGCGGGATCAGCGAGCCGGGGATCGCGGCGAGCGAGAGCATCAGGAGCAGCAGCAGCGCGACCCGCATGGAGGTCAACTGCCGCCAGAACCAGCGGGCCCAGCCGATGACGCCGAGGCCGACCGGGGCGGAGAGCTCCTCCTGTGGGGCCGTGGACAGCTGGGAGCCGGCCGCGCCCAGCTCCTCCCGGTCCCGGCTGCTCTTGTCGGTGTCGGTTGCGCTCATCGGTCAGATCCCCACAGTGAAGCCGTTGGACCAGGTCTGCATCTGCTGCACCAGACTGTCCCAGGCGCCGGTCAGCAGCAGCACACCGGTCGCGATCATCATCGTGCCGCCGATGCGCATCACCCACACATAGTGGCGCTTGACCCAGCCGAAGGCGCCGAGCGCCTTGCGGAAGGCGAGGGCGGCGAGCACGAAGGGCACACCGAGGCCGACGCAGTAGGCGATCATCAGCACGGCGCCGCGGCCGGCGCTCGACTGGTTCATGGAAAGGAGGTTCACGGACGCGAGGGTCGGTCCGATACAGGGCGTCCAGCCGATGCCGAACAGGGCGCCGAGGACGGGCGCGCCGATCAGGCCGGCGGTGGGCCGCTTGTGGAAGCGGAACTCGCGCTGGGTGAGCCAGGGCATCAGCCCCATGAAGAAGACGCCCATGACGATCATGAGCACGCCGAGCACCTTGGACAGCGTGTCCTGGTACTCGCGCAGGGTGGAGCCGAAGAAGCCGAACAACGCCCCGCCGGAGACGAACACGGCGCTGAAGCCGAGCACGAACAGCGCGGCTCCGCCGATCATCCGCCCGCGCCGGGCCTCGGCCAGATCGGTGCCGGCGACGCCCGTGACGTACGAGAGGTAGCCGGGCACCAGCGGCAGCACGCAGGGCGAGAAGAAGGAGACGAGCCCGCCGAGCAGGGCCACCGGCAGGGCGACGAGCAGGGCGCCGTTGAGCACCGTCTGGTTCTCGCCCGTCGCCGCGAGCGTCACGAGGGCGCTCACGTCACTTCTCCGCGAGGACGGGCTTGAGCATCTTCAGCAGGGCGGTGTCGTCGAGCGCCTCCAGGGCCCGCGCGGCGACCTTGCCGTGCTTGTCGATGACGAGCGTCGAGGGGATCAGCTGCGGGTTGAGGGTGCCCTTCTTGAACCGGAGCATCAGCTTGCCCGTCGGGTCGTACAGGCTCGGGTAGGTGATCCCGTGTTCCTTCTCGAAGTTCACCGCGGGCGTGGTGCTGGTGTCCCGGGTGTTGATCCCGACGAACTGCACGCCCTTGCCCTCGTAGGTCTTCGAGACCTTGGCGAAGTACGACGCCTCTTCCCGGCACGGGCTGCACCACGAGCCCCAGACGTTCACGACGACGACCTGGCCCTTGAAGGAGGCCACGTCGAGCGTCTTGCCGTCGATGGTCTCGCCGGACAGGTCCGGGGCCGCGTCGCGCTTGCCGAGGGGGGCGGTGGAGATGCCGTTGTTGCCGGTGACGAAGTTGGTGTTGCCACCGCCGCCGGAGGTGCCGCCCTTGCCGCACGCGGACAGGGTCAGGGCCGCGACAGCGGCTACGGCGCTGAGCTGGGCGGCACGGCTACGGGTACTCATGTGAAAAGTTTCGCATGGCGGTTCCGGGGATTTCGCGCACCCCCCTGCCGGGCGGAAAACCGCATTTCAGGGCGTACTTACACGGGACATTTCCGGCAAGGAGGAACGCGCGCGGGACGTCAGGCGAGGAACGTCTTCCAGCCGCCGGCGGGAGCCTGCCCGGGAGCCAGGGTGCGCAGCTTGGCCAGCACCTCGGGCTTCTGCACGTCGATCCAGTCGGCGAACTGCCGGAAGGAGACGAGGCGGACGTCGGCGCCCTTCTCCTTCGCCTGCGCGATGTGCTTGAAGGCCTTCTCGACGGCGTCCATGTAAATGCCGCCGTTCCAGTGCTCGAAGTGGTTGCCGATGAAGAACGGCGCCCGGTTCGAGAAGTACGCCCGCTTGAAGCCGGCGATGTACGCCCCGGCCGCCTGCTCGCGCCAGCCCGGGTAGTTGTAGGCCGGCGCCTTGGTCGAGTTCTGCGACTGGTTGAACATCATGTTGTAGTCCATCGAGAGGACCTGGAACTTCTTGCCGGGGAACGGGACCTCCTGGAGCGGGAAGTCCCACAGGCCGTGCTTCTTCACCGGCCACATCTGCAGACCGCCGGGCGAGGAGGCGTCGTAGCGCCAGCCCAGTTCGCGGGCGGTGGGCAGCAGGTTCTCCTGGTTGAGCAGGCAGGGCGTACGGCCGCCGACGAGTTCCTTGTCGTAGTCGAACGGCAGGGCCGGCATGTCGGTGAAGCCGGTGTTGGTCTTCCAGTTCTTCACGAAGGACTTGGCCTGCTTGATCTCGCTGTGCCACTGCTCGGGCGTCCACCACTTGACGGACGTGTGGGCGTCGCCGCAGAAGTGGCCGTTGAAGTGGGTGCCTATCTCGTGGCCTTCGAGCCAGGCCCGGCGGACGTTGGTGATCGTCGCCTTGACGTGCTCGTCGTTGAGGTAGCCGATGTCGGAGGCGCCGATCCTGTTGTTCGGCGGGTTGTACATCCGCTTCTTCGACTCGGGCAGCAGGTACAGGCCCGAGAGGAAGAAGGTCATGCTCGCGCCGTGCTCCTTGGCCAGGTCAAGGAAGCGCGGGAAGAGGCCGTTGCCGACCTCGCCGGCGCCGTCCCAGGAGAAGACCACGAACTGCGGCGGGGTCTCGCCCGCCTCCAGCGGCCGGGGGGCGTCCGGCTGGTGCGGCTGCTTGCCGGTGAAGGAGGTGGAGCCGTCGCCGATGAGCTTGCCCGCGGGCGCGGCGTTCGCGCCGTCGCCGCCCTGGGCACTCGCGCCGCCGGAACCGTTCGCAGCGCCGCCCGAAGACGTGGAGGTGCCGCAGCCGGCGAGGGTGGCGGCGGCCGCAGCGCCTGCGCCGAGGCCGAGTATTCCCCGGCGGGAGAGGGGCCGGGAGACGGTGCGCATGGAAAATCCCCGATTCGTCGCGCCTGCTGGAGTGAGTCACCCACAGAGAGGGCACAGCGATCGGGGAGGTTCCGATAATTCTTATGTTTTTCGCAATAGTTGCAACAAAAACGATCAAAGTACTGTCAAACGGACCGTCAGGAAATGGCCATCAGGCTCCGAAGGCCTTGCCCTGAGCAGCGTTCTTGCCCTTCTGCGGTTTGGCTCCGGCCCGCAGATGGGCCGGGACCAGATCGATGGCGGGCTCGCTGTAGCCGACCGACACGATCTTGTCGCCGAGGTAGGTGAACGACGTCAGGGAGGCGAGGGTGCACTGCCGCTTGCGCGGATCGTGCCACAGCCGGCGCCGTTCCACATAGGACCGGACGATCCAGATCGGCAGCTGATGACTGACCAGCACCGCCTCGTGACCGCGCGCCCTGTCCTTCGCCGCGTTCAGCGCGGCCGTCATCCGCACCACCTGGTCGATGTACGGCTCGCCCCAGGACGGCCGGAACGGGTTGACGAGGTGCTTCCAGTTCTCGGGACGCTGCAGCGCGCCGTCCCCCACCCCGAAGGTCTTGCCCTGGAAGACGTTGTCGGCCTCGATGAGCCGCTCGTCGGTGTCCAGGTCGAGCCCCTGCACCTTGGCGATCGGCGTGGCCGTCTCCTGCGCCCGCTCCAGCGGCGAGGCGCAGACATAGGTGATGTCGCGGGGCGCGAGGTGCTCGGCGACCCGGTCGGCCATCTGCCGGCCCAGCTCGGAGAGGTGGTAGCCGGGCAGCCGGCCGTACAGGATCCCGGTCGGGTTCTCCACCTCGCCGTGCCGCATCACGTGAACGACGGTGACGTCCTTGCTGCCGTTGAAGGGGGTGCTCACGCGGTGGCCTCCGCAGCCGCTCGGGCCGCCGCCGGAAGGGCGTCGGCGATCTTCTGGACAGCCCGCTCGTCATGGGCCGTGGACACGAACCAGGACTCGAAGGACGACGGCGGCAGATAGACGCCGTTCGCGAGGAGGGAGTGGAAGAACGCGGTGAAGCGATGCGACTCCTGGCGCTTGGCGTCCTCGTACGTCCGCACCGTCCGGTCGGTGAAGAAGACGGAGAACATGTTGGACGCGTGCTGCACCCGGTGCGCGACGCCCTCCTTGCTCAGCGCCTCGCTGACCAGGCCCTGGATCTGCGCGGACACGGCGTCGACCGTCTCGTACGCGGCGTCGTCGAGCAGCCGCAGCTGGGCGAGCCCGGCGGCGGTGGCGACGGGGTTCCCGGACAGCGTGCCGGCCTGGTAGACGGGCCCGGCGGGAGCGAGGTGCGCCATGACGTCGGCACGCCCGCCGAAGGCGGCGGCGGGGAAGCCGCCGCCCATGACCTTCCCGAAGGTCATGAGGTCGGGCTTGACCCCCTCGACCCCGTACCACCCGGCGCGGCTGGTGCGGAAGCCGGTCATGACCTCGTCGGAGATGAAGAGGGCGCCGTTCTTGTGGCAGGCGTCCCTGAGCCCCTGGTTGAACCCGGGGTCCGGCGGCACGACGCCCATGTTGCCGGGCGAGGCCTCGGTGATCACACAGGCGATCTCACCGGGGTGCCGGTGGAAGGCCTCCTGCACGGCCTCCAGATCGTTGTACGGCAGCACGATCGTGTCGCCGGCCTGGGCACCGGTGACACCGGGGGTGTCGGGCAGCGCGAAGGTCGCGACCCCGGACCCGGCGGCGGCGAGGAGGCTGTCCACGTGGCCGTGGTAGCAGCCCGCGAACTTGATCACCTTGGACCGCCGGGTGAACCCGCGGGCCAGCCGGATGGCGCTCATGGTCGCCTCGGTGCCGCTGCTGACGAGCCGCACCTGCTCGACGGGCTCGACCCGGGCGACGATCTCCTCGGCGAGCGCGACCTCGCCCTCACCGGGCGTGCCGAAGGACGTACCGCGCGCGACGGCCTCCTGAACGGCGGCGATGACCTCGGGGTGCGCGTGCCCGAGGATCATCGGCCCCCAGGAGCACACGAGGTCGACGTACTCGCGCCCGTCGGCGTCGGTCAGGTAGGCCCCCTTGCCCGACACCATGAAGCGGGGCGTACCGCCGACGGCGCGGAAGGCGCGCACCGGGGAGTTCACACCGCCCGGCGTGACGGCGGAGGCGCGGTCGAAGAGCGCCTGGGAGACGGGCGCGTCGTAGGGATAGGGCGTTTCGCTCAGGGCACTCATGGTGTGCGGCTTCTCCGGCTTCTCGGACTCCGGTGACGTGGGTGACCTCCTCAGGGTAGGCCGCGGTTCGCCCGGCGAGCGGCCGACCTCCGGATCGAAGCCGCGCCATCTGCGAGACTGAGATCTGATACACACAGCTCATGGACACGTAGTAGTCCACGTAGTGGTCAGGAGCTGTTGAAGATCCTGCGGACTGGTGTTTCACCGCACGTTTCGGCGGGCGGCCGTGGGGGAGGTCACTGACACGATGATCGGGTTGCGCGGCGGGGGCCACGCGTCCTAGAAAAGCAGTCGGGTGGAGATATGCATCGCGGTGGCGGACTGGGCGAGGGGACTGATGACCTGGGTCCTCGACGCGCCCGGCGGGGAAGGCACCGGCGCGACGCGGAGGAGACGACCGAAGCACGTCGGGCTGACGCGCATCAGGCGCACGGCGCACCGGGCGACCGCCTCGGAGCGGGGAGCAGGAATGGTGGTCGGGTGGGGGTGACGTACAAATACTTCGGCGCGCCGGACGGCGCGACCGCGGCCCGCGTCCCCATCTCGATGCGTCCCGAGGAACTCGGCGGCGACGAGCTGGGCATGAACGGCATGTTCACCAAGATCAAGCCGGAGACGATGGCCGCGATGGTGCTGACCGGCATCGAGGGCGTCCCCCTGCACAAGGTGCCGCCCCTCGAACTGGTCGTCCTGCACCCCGACTACGCGGTCGTCAGACTCCCCATGACGGTCGTCGACCCCCTGCGCGGCATCGGCGAGGAGGCGGTCGGCGCGGCCGCCTTCATCTGGTCCACGGTCCCGGACCGCGGCGGCCCACGGGACGCCTTCAACGTGTACCAGCTGCTGCACGAATGGCAGGACTTCTCGCACCGGCTGCATGAGGCGGGGCATCAGCCGTATTGCCTGGTGTGGCCCTGAGCTGAGGGTTTCTTGCGGGTCGGGCAGGGTCTTCGGGCCTCGCCGACAGCGGACAGGCGGACTTCTCGTTCAACTGCTCGTCGCCGAGCGGCTCCTGCTCGTGGGGCTCGGACTCCGGCGGGCGGCTGAGGGGCGACGGACGACGGCACGATCCGGCGCGCCGCAGCCGTGAAGCTCTCCGGCGGCAGGTGGGGGCCTGCGCTCGACCGTCACCGACACCCACGGCGACGGCTCGACCACGAGGGTGTACAACGCGTACGCCGTCAGCCGAGGCCCGACGGGACCGGTCCTCGCCGCCGCCCGGGGTCCGCCGCCGACAACCGCCTCAACTCCCCTGCTCCAGACCGCCGTTGCCGTCGCAGCGAGCCGCAACGAGCGGGAGGACCTGCCCGTGGCGGCTGTGCTGCGGGAACAGCCCCCACCCATGCGCTCCGGCCGCCGTACCGCCTCCCCCGGGCCCGCCCGGTACGCCACACCCTCCTGCCCGTTGGGAACCGGCCGTAGTGGGGTTATCGTCGGAATCCTGGGGCCAGGACGAGGAGGACGGCCGGTGATGTCGCAGGACGAGGCCGTGATCGGCTGCATGGGCAAGGTGCTCATCGGGACCCGTGGAACCGCCGGTCCCGGCGAGGTGCTCGTGCGGGTCAGAGGCGGCTCCGAGACCTTTCTCGCCTGGTCCGAGAATCCCCTGCCCGCGGGCGCCACGGTCCTCGTGATCGAATCACGCGGATGCCGCGAGGTCGGTGTCATCGAGTGGGTGGATCCATTGGACGCGCTCGACGGAGACACCGCCGGCGCAAGCTGAGGAGTACAGGCATGTTCGGATACCGCGTTCCCGCTCCCGACGAGGCGATGCTGATCTCGGGAGGCAGGCGGGGACTGGGGGGCGCTCCGTTCCGCGTGGTCACGGGCCACGGCAAGTTCGTGCTTCCGGTCTTTCGCAAGGTCCGCTTCCTCACGCTGTCGATGTGTGAGGCGGAGGTCACCGAGACCTGTGTGACCAAGCAGGGCATCTCCCTGCACGTGCGCGCGGTCATCGCCTTCAAGGTCGGCAACGACCAGGAGAGCATCATCAACGCCGGCCAGCGCTTCCTGTCCGACCAGGAGCAGATGTCGGTGCTGACCGGCCGGATCTTCGCCGGTCACCTGCGGGCCATCATCGGCTCGATGACCGTCGAGGAGATCGTCACCGAGCGGCAGAAGCTCGCCGCCGAGGTGCTGGACACCTCGAAGGTCGAGATGGCGAAGATCGGCCTGATCGTCGACTCGCTCCAGATCCAGTCGATCGACGACGGCGACACCGGCTACATCGCCGCGATGTCCGCCCCGCACAAGGCGGCCATCCAGCGCCAGGCCCAGATCGCCCAGGCGCAGGCCACCCAGGCCTCGGTCGAGGCGGAGCAGGCGGCGGCCCGCAAGCAGGCCGAGTACGCCCGGCAGACCGCCGTCGTCCAGGCCGAGTACTCGGCCGAGGTCGACCGCGCGCAGGCGCAGGCCTCCCAGGCCGGTCCGCTGGCGCAGGCCCACGCCCAGCAGGAGGTGCTCGCGGCACAGACCGAACTGGCCCAGAAGCAGGCCGAGTTGCGGCAGCAGCAGCTGGTGGCCGAGGTCGTCAAGCCGGCCCAGGCCGAGGCCGAGCGGGTCCGGATCCTCGCCGCCGCCGAGGCCCAGCGCATGAAGATCCAGGCGGAGGCCGCGGCCTCCTACGACCGGGTCGCGCTGGACCGGATGCTGATCGACCAGCTCCCGCAGATCGTGAAGGAGGCCGCGGGCGGCCTGGCGGGCGCCAACGTCAACGTCCTCAACGGCGCCGACGGCCTCGGCGAGATCGCTGCCGGCCTGGTCTCGCAGGGCCTGACGATCCTCGACTCGGTCCGGCAGAACCTGGGCGGCCAGGACAAGGAGAAGACCGGCACCGCGGGCGCCGCCGGAGGCACCAACCCGAGCGGCCTGCTCCAGCTGCGCGCGGGCAAGGGCCGCTCCTCGGACGACGACGGCCCGGTCACCGTCGACTAGCACGTGAAGTGCCGTCGGGCCCGGGGTCCCGGCCCCGACGGCACCGCCACACGCCACCGCCACCGCGAGGCCCTCGACGCCGTCGCACACGTGAGACCTCTCCGCGGAACCGATCACGAGAACGGCCACCACCCCCACCGGTGACACCCCGGCCCGGCGCGACCACCCGGAAACCCTACGTATTGTAGGTTCCCAACCGCCAGCGGCCACACGTCTGTTCAACGGGGGACCCATGCAGGACAGCGAGACGAAAACCGGCGAGGAGGCGTGTGCGCGCAGTCTCGCGCCCACGGTGACCCTGCTGGTCGTCAGCCTGATCGTCGCCGCCGTGGGCGTGTACGAGCTGTGCGGTTTCGGCCTGCACAGCCTCGACCGGCGCCCGCACCTGTTCAGTGACGGCCTCGCCACCGGCGGGGTGATCGTCGCCGCGGTGGCGGCCGGCGCGGCGGTGGGCAACCTGGCCTGGCACCTGGCGGCGGCCCGGCGCGGCACGGGTAAATCCGGTTGATTTCCGGTAAGACGCACAGCCGGGACACAGAAAGGACCGGGTAAGGCGAGCACAGGGAGTTCCCAGGAAGGCGGGAACAGGCAGATCCAGGTAAGAGCGGATGCCGGTACGCTCCCGGTAGCCCCGGCGCTCGGACCATCGCCGTCCGCTCCGTGTGAATCCGGTGAGTGCCGCCGCATCGGGGCCGCGCACCATGCGCACCCACGCTTACCCTACGAACTGTAGGGTCGGCGTCTTCCCGTCCCTCCCACCCAAGGTGACCAGTCACCATGCCCGCACAGCAGTCGACCGTGATCGACGCGCAGGTCCCCGGCCAACGCGGCAGCCGCCGCGAGTTCCAGTTGCCCGCGCCCAGCCCCCGGCTGCGCGCGGCGGCGGCCTCGGCCACCGTCTGGTACCTGCGACTGATCGCCGTCTTCAACATCATCGCGGTGCTGTCGGTGCCGTTCCGCAAAGAGGTGCAGGAACACAACGACGGCAAGATCTTCACCGCCCGCCATGTGCACGCCCACACGCACCACGCCGGCCAGTTCTTCACGCCGTACCTGGCTACCGCGGGTCTGGCCGCGGCCGCGGCGGCGATCTTCCTGGCGCTGGTGATGCGGCGCGGCAAGCGAGCCGCGTGGGTCGTCAACATGCTGATGGCCGGCCCCCTGTTCGTGCTGTACGTCCTCGCGCTGACCCAGCACCCGTTCAGCGGCCATGTCTTCAACTGGGTCTCCACCGCCCTCACCGGCCTCTTCGTGGTCGCGCTGCTGATCGGCCGCCGTGAGTTCAACGCCGTCGGCGACCCCTCCAACCCGAAGCTCGCGCTGGCGGCGGGCGTCGGCGGGATCCTGGTGGCCGGCGGTCTCGGCACGCTGCTCGTGCACGCCACCAACAAGGTGCCGGGCGGTGGCCCCCTGTACGAGGAGCTGGCCTACACCCTGCTGCGCGGCGTCAGCGTCGGCCCCTTCGCCGACCGGGTCGACTCCGTGCACGCGCCCCGCTGGGTCGACATCATCGTCAACGTCCTGCTGGCCGCCGCCTTCTGCCTGGTCCTGTACGCCTGCTTCCGCTCCCCGCGCGGGCGCCGGCTGCTCACCGACGAGGACGAGGAGAAGCTGCGCGCGCTGCTCGACAAGCACGGCGCCCGTGACTCCCTCGGCTACTTCGCGCTGCGCCGCGACAAGGCCGCCATCTTCTCGCCCACCGGGAAGGCGGCCGTCACCTACCGCGTCGTCGGCGCCGTCTCCCTCGCCTCCGGCGACCCGATCGGCGACCCCGAGGCCTGGCCCGGCGCCATCGACGCCTGGCTGTCGGAGGCCCGCCGGCACGCGTGGACCCCGGCCGTGATGGGCGCGAGCGAGGAGGCGGGCACGATCTACGCCCGCCACGGCCTGGACGCCCTCGAACTCGGCGACGAGGCGATCGTGGACATCGCGGACTTCACCCTGGAGGGCCGCGCCATGCGTGTCGTCCGCCAGGCCCACAACCGGGTCAAGCGGGCCGGCTACACGGTCCGGGTCCGCCGCCACGAGGACATCCCCGAAGACGAGATGAACCGGCTCGTCCAGCACGCCGACGACTGGCGCGACGGCGCCACCGAACGCGGCTTCTCCATGGCCCTCGGCCGGCTCGGCGACCCCGGGGACGGCCGCTGCGTGATGCTGGAGTGCCGCGACGCGAACGACGAACCGCGCGCCCTGCTCAGCTTCGTCCCCTGGGGCGAGCACGGCCTGTCCCTGGACCTGATGCGCCGCGACCGCGACAGCGAGAACGGCCTGATGGAGTACATGGTCGTGGAACTCCTGGTCCAGGCGAAGGAGTTGGGGATCCAGCGCGTCTCGCTGAACTTCGCGATGTTCCGCGCGGTCTTCGAGCGCGGCGCCCGCCTCGGTGCCGGTCCGGTCCTGCGCCTGTGGCGCTCGGTCCTCACCTTCTTCTCCCGCTGGTGGCAGATCGAGTCCCTGTACCGGGCCAACGCCAAGTACCGCCCGGTCTGGGAACCGCGGTTCCTGCTGTTCGCCAAGTCCAGCGACATCCCGCGCATCGGCCTGGCCTCGGCCCGGGCGGAGGGGTTCCTCGAACTGCCGGGTATGGGCGGGAAGTCGTAAGGAGCGGTCGGGCGGCGGCGGACCGGCGGCAGCGGCCGACGGTCCGCCGCTTGCGCCGGTCCTCAGCCGTTCACGCGATCCCGCCGCCCACGGTGAACCCGATGACCGAGCCGCCGCCCTCGCGCCGGAAGGCGAACGGCGCCCCGCCGTGCGCCATGGCCACCTCGCGGACGATGGACAGCCCGAGGCCCGAGCCCGGCAGGGAGCGGGCGTCGGCGGCCCGGTAGAAGCGGTCGAAGATGCGGATGAGGTCGCCCTCGGCGATGCCAGGCCCCCGGTCCAGCACCTCCACCCGTACCGTCCCCGAGCGGGCCGGCCCGGTGATGTTGATCTCGATGGGCGACGTGCGGTCCCGGTCGAACTTGGCCGCGTTCTCCACCAGGTTGGACATGGCCCGCTGCAGCATCCCCGGCCGGCCGTCGGTGGTCGTGTCTCCGCTCGTGCGGAGCACGATCTCGCGCCCGGTACGGCGCTTGGCCACCCCCACCACCTCCTCGGCGATGTCGGCGAGGTCGACGCGCTGCGGCGGCTCGGTGTCGGACTGCCCGGCGGCCAGGTCGACCAACTCGTTGACCAGGTCGGTCAGTTCGCGGGCCTCCTGGCCGAGGTCGGCGACCAGGTCCTCACGGGTCTCGGGCGGGAGTTCGTCGATACGGCGCAGCAGCGAGATGTTCGTCCGCAGCGAGGTGAGCGGGGTGCGCAGCTCGTGCCCCGCGTCCTGGACCAGCCGGCGCTGGTCCTCCTCGGACTGCGCGAGCCGGCCCAGCATCCGGTCGAAGGCACGGCCCAGCCGGCCCACCTCGTCCAGCCCGGTGACCGGCACCTCGATACCCAGCCGGCGGGTGCGGGCCACGTCCTCGGCGGCGGAGGTGAGGATCACCAGGCGCCGGGTGATCCGGCGCGCCAGCCACCAGCCGAACAGACCGGCGGCCACCACGACCGCCGCCATCAGGATCAGCGTGCGCCGCTGAAGGGTGCGCAGCAGGTCCTCGGTGTCGCTGAACTCCTGGGCGATCTGCACCGCGCCCCGGCCGTCACCGAGCGAGATGGTGGCGATGCGGTACAGGTCGGAGTCCACCGGCACGTCCTTGTGCTGGACCACCTTCCCGGCGGTCTGCGCGAGGGCCATCGCCTTGTCCCGGGAGGTGACGGGCAGGCTCGGACTGCCGTGGTCCACTATCTGGCCCTGCGCGCCCAGCACCTGGACATCCGTGCGCGCCGGCCGGACCAGGTCATGCCCCGGCCGGGACGAGGAGAAGTCCTCCGGCACCATCTCGTGCTGCCGTACCTCGTCCCGTACGTCCTGCACGACCTGCGAGAACACCGACTGCTGGTCGACGCGGACCAGCCGGGCGGCGGAGCTGTACGACAGGATGCCGACGAGGATCGTGACCGCCGCGGTGACGGCCGCGAAGGAGACGACGAAGGTGGTGCGCAGGGAGACGAGCCCCGGCCGGCGCCCGGCCAGCGACCGCCTGAGCCGCTTGAGACGGCCCACTCAGTCCTCCCGCAGCACGTAACCCACGCCCCGCACGGTGTGGATCAGCTGCGGCGCGCCGGGCTCGTCGAGCTTGCGGCGCAGGTAGCCGACGTACACGGCGAGGTTCTTGGAGCCCGGACCGAAGTCGTAGCCCCAGATCCGGTCGTAGATGGTGGAGTGGTCGAGCACGATGCCGGCGTTGCGCACGAGGAGCTCCAGCAGCTCGAACTCGGTGCGGGTCAGCTCCAGCTCGCGCTTGCCGCGCCAGGCACGGCGGGCCTGGAGGTCCATACGGATGCCGGCGGCCTCGACCTGCCGGTCCGAGATCTGGACGTCGGCCCGCACGGAGTCGGTCCCGCCACCGCTGCCGTTCGCCCCGGCGGGCACCGGGAGGGTACGGCGCAGCAGCGCACGCAGCCGCGCGAACACCTCCTCCACGTCGAAGGGCTTGACGACGTAGTCGTCGGCGCCGGCGTCCAGGCCCGCGATGCGATCGGCGGTCTCCACGAGGGCGGTGAGCATGAGGATCGGGGTGCGGTCGCCCTCGGCGCGCAGCACACGGCAGACCTGGAGGCCGTCGATGCCGGGCATCATCACGTCCAGCACGAGGACGTCCGGCGGCGTCTTGTGGGCCTGGGCCAGGGCTTCCACGCCGTCGGCGACCGCCGTCACCGCATACCCTTCCAGCGTCAGCGCACGCTCCAGGGCATGGCGGATGGCACGGTCGTCTTCGGCGAGCAGCACAGTCTGGGGCACACCCCCAGTTTGCCAAGGCCTCCGGCGGTTCGGTCGGGACGGGCGGACCTACGATCACCCTTTTTACCGCTCTCTCACCGTCACAGTGGAACCCGGCCCCGCCCCTTTCCGTCCTCTCACCATCTCCGCCCCGCCCGCCAGGGCTGCCTCCCGACCGGCCGAGCCGGGTCGACGAGCGGGCGAAAAAACGGAAAGAACGGTCACCGCAACGCCGCCTCCGCGGCGCGCAGGGACCGGTGCGTGGGCGCCTCCGGCACCCCGGCCGGCCGCCCCTTGGCGAACTCCTCGCGCAGCACCGGTACGACCTCCTCGCCGAGCATGTCGATCTGCTCCAGCACGGTCTTCAGCGGCAGCCCCGCGTGGTCCATGAGGAACAGCTGGCGCTGGTAGTCACCGGCGTACTCACGGAACGCCAGCGTCTTCTCGATCACCTGCTGCGGCGAACCCACGGTCAGCGGGGTCTGGTCGGTGAAGTCCTCCAGCGAGGGCCCGTGGCCGTAGACCGGCGCGTTGTCGAAGTACGGCCGGAACTCACGCACCGCGTCCTGCGAGTTCCTGCGCATGAAGACCTGGCCGCCGAGCCCGACGATCGCCTGCTCGGGCGTGCCGTGCCCGTGGTGGGCGTACCGGGTCCGGTACAGCTCGACCATGCGCTTGGTGTGGTCGGCGGGCCAGAAGATGTTGTTGTGGAAGAAGCCGTCGCCGTAGAACGCGGCCAGTTCGGCGATCTCCGGCGAGCGGATGGAGCCGTGCCAGACGAACGGCGGTACGCCGTCCAGCGGGCGCGGGGTCGAGGTGAAGCCCTGCAGCGGCGTACGGAATTTGCCCTCCCAGTCCACGACGTCCTCGCGCCACAGGCGGTGCAGCAGGGCGTAGTTCTCGATGGCGAGGTCGATGCCCTGCCGGATGTCCTGGCCGAACCAGGGGTAGACCGGGCCGGTGTTGCCGCGGCCCGTCATCAGGTCGACGCGCCCGTCGGCCAGGTGCTGGAGCATCGCGAAGTCCTCCGCGATCTTCACCGGGTCGTTGGTGGTGATCAGGGTGGTGGACGTGGACAGGACGAGGTTCTCGGTCCGCGCCGCGATGTAGCCGAGCATGGTGGTCGGCGACGACGGCACGAACGGCGGGTTGTGGTGCTCGCCGGTCGCGAAGACGTCCAGGCCGACCTCCTCGGCCTTCAGCGCGATGGCGACCATGGCCTTGATCCGCTCGGCCTCGGTCGGGGTGCGCCCCGTGGTGGGGTCCGGCGTGACATCGCCGACCGTGAATATCCCGAACTGCATGGCCGCTCACCCTCCAGATTGTTGACCGTTAAACTATAGCCGTCCAAACGGTCACCCAACCTCGGGTATTCCACCCCCGGCGACACCCCCGCCGAGCCGGACCTCAGAAGGTGTACGCGTCCCCGGTGTCCAGCACGAGGACCTTCAGCCGGTCGTTCGACCGGTCCCTGTCCACCGCGCCGCCCGCCCACGCCGTGTCGACCTCCAGCGTGACCTCCGACGACCGCTCGCCCAGCCGCACCGGCACCCGCAGCAGCTCCCCCGCCGCGTCCACACCCACCGCGCCCGTCGCGCACAGGAGCGTGCGCTCGTCCTCCCGCACGCACCGGGCCGGCAACTGCTGCGCCGCGGCCAGCGGCACCGACCAGCGCAGCCGCACGGTCGCGTCCGGCACGGCGGCGGGGCCGCCGTTCCACGGGGTCAGCCGCAGATCGACCGCGCCCCCGTCCAGCTGCGCGACCCCGTGGAACGCCAGATCGGCCTCGGGAACAGGTTCCCGCCCGGGAGCGGCCACGGCACCCCCGCACGCCAGCACCACCCCGGCACACACGACCCCCGACACCGTCCCCGACACCACTGCCCGAGCCCGCATCCGCACGCCACTCACCTCGCACTCCGGCCGCCCTGGCTGTCGTAGGGATGTATGCCACCGCAGCCGCCGCCCAGGCGCCCTCCAACAGGTGACAAGCGGATGCCAAGCTGGGCGGCATGCCGATCCTCCGCTCCGCCGCCCTGTTCGTCGTCGCCGCGCTCTTCGAGATCGGCGGCGCCTGGCTGATCTGGCAGGGCGTACGCGAACACCGCGGCTGGCTGTGGATGGCCGGCGGAGTCCTCTCCCTGGGCGCGTACGGCTTCGTCGCCACCTTCCAGCCCGACGCCCACTTCGGCCGCATCCTCGCCGCGTACGGCGGGATCTTCGTGGCCGGCTCGATCCTGTGGGGCATGGTCGCCGACGGCTACCGCCCCGACCGGTACGACCTCACGGGCGCCCTGATCTGCCTCGCCGGCATGGCCGTGATCATGTGGGCCCCACGAAACGGCGGCTGACCCTCACTTACGCTGGACGGAGCACCGCCACCCGACCCCCGAACGAGCACAGGAGCAGCCCATGGCCCCGGCCCCCGCGTCCCGCATCGCCGTCGTCACCGGTGCGAGCAGCGGCATCGGAGCCGCCACGGCCCGGCAGCTGGCCGAGGCGGGCTACCGCGTCGTCCTCACCGCGCGCCGCAAGGACCGCATCGAGGCACTCGCCGAGGAGCTGACGAAGGCCGGCCACTCCGCGACCGCGTACCCGCTGGACGTGACCGACCGCGCGGCCGTGGACGAGTTCGCGAGCGCTTTCACCTCGATCGCCGTCCTGGTCAACAACGCGGGCGGCGCCCTCGGCGCGGACCCGGTGGCCACCGGCGACCCGGAGCACTGGCGCACGATGTACGAGACGAACGTCATCGGCACCCTGCACGTCACCCAGGCCCTGCTCCCGAAGCTGGAGGCGAGCGGCGACGGCACGATCGTGGTGCTCTCCTCCACGGCCGGCCACGGCACCTACGAGGGCGGCGGGGGCTATGTCGCCGCCAAGCACGGCGAGCACGTCCTCGCCGAGACCCTCCGCCTGGAGATCGTCGGCCGCCCGGTCCGCGTCATCGAGGTCGCCCCCGGCATGGTCAGGACCGACGAGTTCGCCCTGACCCGCTTCGGCGGAGACACGGCGAAGGCCGCCAAGGTCTACGAAGGCGTCGCCGAACCCCTCACGGCCGACGACGTCGCCGACACGATCACCTGGGCGGTCTCCCGCCCCAGCCACGTCAACATCGACCTCCTGGTCGTGCGCCCCCGCGCCCAGGCCTCCAACACGAAGGTCCACCGGGAGCTGTGATGCCGGACAACGCCGAGTCGCCCGAGCCCGCCGACGCCCTCGACTCCTTCGAGAAGTCCCTGGAACAACGCCGCCTGGCCCAGGAGAAGAAGGACGAACGCCGGGTCTGGTGGTTCCTCGGCTACTTCCTCTTCGGCATCCACATCGTGGCCTTCGTGATGATCTACGCGGTGCGGCACGGGAAGTGACCCGACCGGTGACCAACCGGACGAGGCCCCCGCCACCGGTCGGGGGCCTTTCGCGTCAGCCCTTCACGCAGACGAACTGCTTCAGCTTCGCCACGACTTCCACCAGGTCACTCTGCTGCTGCATGACCTGGTCGATGTTCTTGTAGGCACCCGGGATCTCGTCCACCACCCCGGAGTCCTTGCGGCACTCCACACCCCGGGTCTGCTCTTCCAGATCCCTGGTCGTGAAGTGACGCTTCGCCGCGTTCCGGCTCATACGCCGACCCGCCCCGTGGGAGGCCGAGTTGAAGGCCTTCTCGTTCCCGAGCCCCTTCACGATGTACGAGCTGGTGCCCATCGAGCCGGGAATGATCCCGAACTCACCGGAGCCGGCCCGGATCGCGCCCTTGCGGGTGACGAGCAGGTCCATGCCCTCGTACCGCTCCTCCGCCACGTAGTTGTGGTGGCAGGAGATCTCCGGCTCGAAGGTCGGCCTGGCCTTCTTGAACTCCTTGCGGATCACGTCCTTCAGGAGCGCCATCATCAGCGTGCGGTTGTACTTGGCGTACTCCTGCGCCCAGAACAGGTCGTTGCGGTAGTCCGCCATCTGCGGGGTGTCCGAGACGAAGACCGCGAGGTCCCGGTCGACCAGGCCCTGGTTGTGCGGGAGCTTCTGGGCCACGCCGATGTGGTGCTCGGCGAGTTCCTTGCCGATGTTCCGGGAACCGGAGTGCAGCGTGAGCCACACAACTCCCTCGGTATCGAACAAAAGCTCGATATAGTGGTTGCCCGCGCCGAGCGTCCCCATCTGCAAAGTCGCCCGCTGCCGACGGAACTTCACAGCATCGGCGACCCGGTCGAACCGCCCCCAGAAGTCATCCCACCCGGCGGTCGCCAGACCGTGGAAGTCCCCCGGCGCCACCGGATCCTCGTGCATCCCCCGCCCCACCGGGATCGCCTGCTCGATCTTCGACCGCAGGCGCGACAGGTCGCCCGGCAGGTCGTTCGCGGTCAGCGAGGTCCTGACCGCCGACATCCCGCAGCCGATGTCCACCCCGACCGCCGCCGGGCACACCGCTCCCCCCATCGCGATGACCGAGCCGACCGTCGCGCCCTTGCCGTAGTGCACGTCAGGCATCACGGCCAGGCCCTTGATCCACGGCAGGGTCGCCACGTTCTGGAGCTGGCGCAGGGCCACGTCCTCCACCGTCGCGGGGTCCGTCCACATCCGGATCGGGACCTTCGCGCCCGGTATCTCCACGTACGACATACGTTCCTCATTCCCCCGTTGGCGATAACAAAAGACTTAGAAGCGACAAAAACGATAAAGCGCAAAAGCGGCGCCATGGTCGCTGAAATGGGACAGGGGACCGGCGGGCGCGGCAGTGCGTGCGATACACATTGTCTCCAGGGGGCGCCCCGCTGCGGCAAGCGATTAACCAGCGGGGACACTGGAGCAGCAAGCGAGCGCACACCCATCCGAGAGGAGCCCGACCGTGCAGCGGAAGGCGTACGTACCCGGCGCAGCCGCCCTCCTCGCGGCCCTGCTGGCCGGCTGCACGAGCGGTTCCGGCGGCAGCGGCACGACGGACAACGCGAACCCCGGCGGCGCGGGCACGACGACGGTCGCGGCGCAGCCGGGCAAGTACCGCACGCTGCCCGAGCCGTGCGGCGCGGTCGGTCATGACAGCCTCGACACGCTGCTGCCGGGCATCAGGCAGATCACCGATCCCGACCAGCGGGACAAGGCCTACCAGGGCGACGCGGAGCTGACCTACGACACCGATCGCAAGGTCGGCTGCCACTGGAAGGTGGACTCCGAGGACGCCACCGACCGGCTGTCGGTGGACTTCGAGCGCGTGGTGTCGTACGACAACGCGGTCAGCGACGACGACCAGGCGAAGAAGCTGTTCGGGGACAAGGAGTCGGCCGCCGACCTGCCGGCGCCGAGCACGTCCCCGTCGGCCGGCGCTTCCCCCTCCGGCTCCCCCTCGCCGTCCGGCTCTGCCTCCGGCACCCCCTCCGGCTCCCCCTCGGGTTCGCCGTCCGGCTCGGCGTCCCCCTCCGGCACTCCGGCCGATCTCCAGCCGCGGGTGCTGACCGATCTCGGTGACGAGGCGTATCTGGACGACCAGCTCGCGTCGTCCGGCTCGACGGCTCAGCAGCGGACGGTGACTGTGGTGTTCCGCACGTCCAACGTCCTTGTCACGCTCGTGTACGAGGAGCAGCCGATGGCGACGGGGGCGGTCCCGGACAGCAAGGAAATGCAGGACAGGGCCCGTAATCTGGCCTCCAAGCTGGATGACACGCTGGGCGGCTGACGTCCCTGGACGCCCGTTGTTCCCTCGCTCGCAAAGAACGTGAACGGAAACCGCACGGCTCCTTCACCGCGTACGGTGGCCCCGCAGGAACCCGCACGAACACCGAGCGTAGTGAAGGAACCATGCAGCGAGCAGCCCAGCGAGACGACCGTGCCCAGACAGTGAGGCGTGGCAAGCGCCTGAGCCGTGCGCTTGTCTGCGCGGCAGCCGTTCCCGCGGTGCTGATCACCGCCGCCTGTTCGTCGGGCTCGGGCGACGCGAAGAGCAAGGGCGGCGACAGCAGCGCCAAGCAGTCGGCGGGCGCGTCGGGTTCGTCGTCGTCGGCGAGCGCGTCCCCGACGGTGCAGGCGGCCGCGTACAAGAATCTTCCGGACCCGTGCGGCGTGTTGTCGAAGGGCACGCTGTCGGATCTGGTGCCGAAGGGCACGTCGGGCAAGAAGGGCGGTTCGGACGACACGTCGTCGCGTTCGTCCTGCTCGTGGAGCAGCCTGGACAACAACGGTGTGAAGGGCTCGCAGTTCCGCTGGCTGAACGTGTCGCTGCTGCGCTTCGACTCGGACACGACGCGCGGCACCGGTGAGGCGCAGGCGCACACGTACTTCGCGCAGCAGGTGAAGGACGCGGAGGCGGTGGACAGCGCGAAGAACACCAAGGAGGTGCCGCTGTCCGGCACGGGTTCGGAGGCGACGGCGGTGCGCTACGACCTGCAGAAGAAGGAAGGCCTCTTCAAGCAGCAGACGGTGGTGGCCCGGGTCGAGAACGTGGTGATCACGCTCGACTACAACGGCGCCGGTCTCGCGGGCGACCAGACCCCGAACGCGGACGACCTGACGCAGTCGGCGACGAAGGCGGTCAAGGAGGTGGTCGCGTCGGTCACGAAGGCCAACGGCGGCTCCGCGTCGTCCGGTTCGTCGTCCTCGTCCTCGGCCTCGCCGTCCGCGTCGCCCTCTTCGAGCGCGTCCCCGTCCAAGTCGGCGGACAAGAAGGGCTGATCACCGGCCCGTTTCGTCCGTTTTCCCCGGCCTGTGGCCGCCGGCCGGGGAGCGGCGGATCTCCCGACCGGTGCCACGTTCTCCGTACGCGTGTGCCACCCTGTTGCGCGCAACAACAGGCAAGGGGAGGGGAGTACGAGTGGCCGCGCCACCGCAGCTGACTCGATTGCACCGGATACTCATCGGCGTGGTGGTGTCCGGCGCCCTGATCATCGCCGGCATCGGTTTCGCCGGCTCGTACGCGGCGGTCCGTGAGCTGGCCATCAAGAAGGGCTTCGGGAACTTCTCCTACGTGTTCCCGGTCGGCATCGACGCGGGTATCTGTGTCCTGCTGGCCCTGGACCTGCTGCTGACCTGGATACGCATCCCCTTCCCGCTGCTGCGGCAGACGGCGTGGCTGCTGACGGCGGCGACGATCGCGTTCAACGGCGCGGCCGCCTGGCCGGACCCGCTGGGCGTGGGCATGCACGCGGTGATCCCGATCCTGTTCGTGGTCGCCGTCGAGGCGGCCCGGCACGCGGTCGGCCGGATCGCGGACATCACGGCCGACAAGCACATGGAGGGCGTCCGCATCACGCGCTGGCTGCTCTCGCCGGTGCCGACGTTCCTCCTGTGGCGCCGTATGAAGCTGTGGGAGCTGCGCTCCTACGACCAGGTGATCAAGCTGGAGCAGGAGCGTCTCGTCTACCAGGCCCGCCTCCACTCCCGCTTCGGCCGCGGGTGGCGCAGGAAGGCTCCGGTGGAGTCGCTGATGCCGCTGCGGCTGGCGCGGTACGGCGTGCCGCTGACGGAGACGGCTCCGGCGGGCCTGGCGGCGGCGGGTATCGAGCCGGTGCTGCTGCCTCCGGTGCCGCAGCAGCCGCAGTTGCCGGCGGCCGGGCCGGTCGCGGCCGCCACCGACGCCGCACCGGCCGTGGCCGGAGCCGTGCCCGTTCCGCAGCAGGCGGCGCCTGCGGGCGACCAGCGCCAGGGACCCCCCGTGGACGACCAGAGCCCGTGGTTCCAGGCCCAGCAGCAGGCCGAGTACCACGGCGGCTACGACCCCGCCTTCACGCCGCCCCCGGAGCCGCAGTACGTACCGGAGGAGGAGTACGGCGAGTGGTACGAGGAGCAGCAGCCGGAGGACTTCCAGCAGCCCTCACCGGAGGAGACCGGCAGCTTCCCCATCCCGGTGAGCCCCGGCCGCACCCGTGAGCTGGGCGAGGGCGGCGGCACCCCGGAGCCGCAGCCGACGGAGGAGGACTTCTACCTGGTCTTCCGCAAGTCCATAGACGGCAGTTACCCGACCGGCGCGCAGTTCAAGGACGACGTGGAGGCGACGTTCGGCATCACGCTCGCGGCGAACGACGCCAACCGGATGGTCAATCGCTTCACCAACCGCCACACCGCGGAACTGGAAGAGGACCACATCGCTTAACCGGCATCGGAACCCGGCATCAAAACCGGCATCGAAACCGGCGTCGGAACCCGGCATCGAAAAGGGGCCCTCCGGGAAGAGGGCCCCTTTTCCTTACCTGTTTACTGATCCGGCCTTACGTGCCGGGTTCCTACGCGCCGAGCAGGCGCCGCACCCGCTCCTGTCCCACCGCGAGCAGCAGCGTGGGCAGGCGCGGGCCGGTGTCGCGGCCGACGAGCAGGTGGTAGAGCAGGGCGAAGAAGGTCCGCTGGGCGGTCTTGATCTCCGGCGGCAGTTCCTTCGGCGTGGCGTCGGCGGAGAAGCCGGCCTGCACCTTCGGGACGCCGTAGACGAGGTGGGTCAGCCCGTCCAGGGACCAGTGCTCGACGAGGCCGTCGAGCAGCAGCCGTACGGACTGCTGGGAGGCCTCGTCGAGGGACTTCAGCAGCTCGGTGTCGGGCTCGTCCCGGACGATGGTGCGCTGGTCGGCGGGGACGTGCGTGTTGATCCAGGACTCGGCCTTGTCGTAGCGCGGCCGGGCCTCGTCGAGGGTGGCCAGCGGCTGCTCCGGGTCCAGCTCGGAGAGGATGCGCAGGGCCTGGTCCTCGTGTCCGGCGGTGATGTCGGCGACGGAGGCGAGCGTGCGGTACGGCAGCGGGCGCGTGGTCTTCGGCAGCTCACCGGCTGCGGTGCCGACGGCCCGGGTGTACGCGGCGACGTCGGCTGGCAGCGCGGAGCCGTCCGCCACCTTCCCGGCCAGCTTGTCCCACTCGTCGTAGAGCCGCTGGATCTCCTGGTCGAAGGCGATCTTGAAGGACTGGTTGGGCCTGCGGCGGGCGTAGAGCCAGCGCAGGATCTGCGGCTCCATGATCTTCAGCGCGTCGGCGGGCGTGGGCACGCCGCCCCGCGAGGACGACATCTTCGCCATGCCGCTGATGCCGACGAACGCGTACATCGGGCCGATGGGCTGCTTGCCGCCGAAGATCCCGACGATCTGGCCGCCGACCTGGAACGACGACCCCGGGGACGAGTGGTCGACACCGCTCGGCTCGAAGATCACGCCCTCGTACGCCCAGCGCATCGGCCAGTCGACCTTCCAGACCAGCTTGCCGCGGTTGAACTCGCTCAGCCGGACGGTCTCGGTGAAGCCGCAGGCGGTGCAGGTGTAGGCCAGCTCGGTGGTCTCGTCGTCGTACGACGTGACCGTCGTGAGGTCCTTCTCGCAGTTGCCGCAGTACGGCTTGTACGGGAAGTACCCGGCGGAGCCGGACGAGCCGTCGTCCTCGCTCGCCGCGCCCGAGCCCTCCTCGGCCTCCAGCTCAGCCTCGTCCACGGCCTTCTGCTGGGGCTTCTTGCCGGTCTTCGGCTTGGTGCGGTACTGGGCGAGGACCGCGTCGATGTCGGCGCGGTGCTTCATGGCGTGCAGGATCTGCTCGCGGTAGACACCGGAGGTGTACTGCGCGGTCTGGCTGATGCCGTCGAACTCGACGCCCAGTTCGGCGAGCGAGGCGGTCATCGCGGCCTTGAAGTGCTCGGCCCAGTTCGGGTACGACGAGCCCTTGGGCGCCGGGACCGAGGTCAGCGGCTTGCCGATGTGCTCGGCCCAGGAGTCGTCGACGCCCGCGATGCCGGCCGGGACCTTGCGGTAGCGGTCGAAGTCGTCCCAGGAGATCAGGTGCCGGACCTGGTACCCGCGGCGGCGGATCTCGTCCGCGACCAGGTGCGGGGTCATCACCTCACGGAGATTGCCCAGGTGGATCGGGCCGGAGGGGGAGAGACCGGACGCGACGACCACGGGTTTGCCGGGGGCCCGGCGCTCCGACTCCTCGATGACGTCATCCGCGAAACGGGAGACCCAGTCGGCGGTCTCGGTGCTCTGAGCCACGATCGGCACGTCCTTCTTTCTGGAACGGGGAGGCACTCCATCTGATCGGGGTGACACCTCATTCTCACAGACCGGATCGCGCCCGCGAAAACCCCTTTACCCTCCGTGGGATACTGGCTGGGAGTATCCATCCCCACGAGGAGAACGGCACCCATTCCTATGGCCTCGGTCACGTCCCTCAGCGATTCCGTCCAGCAGCACCTCGCGTCCGCCCTCTCGGCCACCCTGCCGGAGGCCGCCGGAGCGGACCCGCTGCTGCGACGTAGCGACCGGGCCGACTTCCAGGCCAACGGGATCCTGGCCCTGGCCAAGAAGGCGAAGGCGAACCCGCGGGAGCTGGCGACGACGGTCGTCGCCCAGGTGGTGACCGGCGACGAGCTGATCAAGGACGTCGAGGTCTCGGGCCCCGGCTTCCTGAACCTCACGATCGCGGACCGCGCGATCACCGCGAACCTGGCCGCGCGGTACGCGGACGACACGGGCCGCCTCGGCGTGCCCCTCGCCGCGCACCCGGGCACGACGGTGATCGACTACGCGCAGCCGAACGTGGCGAAGGAGATGCACGTCGGCCATCTGCGCTCCGCGGTGATCGGCGACGCCCTGCGCGCCATGCTGGACTTCACCGGCGAGAAGACGATCGGCCGGCACCACATCGGCGACTGGGGCACCCAGTTCGGCATGCTCATCCAGTACCTGTTCGAGAACCCCGGCGAGCTGGCCCCCGCGGCCGACGTCGACGGCGAGCAGGCCATGTCGAACCTGAACCGGGTGTACAAGGCCTCGCGCGCGGTCTTCGACGCGGACGAGGAGTTCAAGGAGCGGGCGCGCAGGCGGGTCGTCGCCCTGCAGTCCGGCGACAAGGAGACGCTGGAGCTGTGGCAGCAGTTCGTGGACGAGTCGAAGGTCTACTTCTACTCGGTCTTCGAGAAGCTGGACATGGAGATCCGTGACGAGGAGATCGTCGGCGAGTCCGCGTACAACGACATGATGGCCGAGACGGCGCGGCTCCTTGAGGAGTCGGGTGTCGCGGTCCGCTCGGAGGGCGCGCTCGTCGTCTTCTTCGACGACATCCGCGGCAAGGACGACCAGCCGGTGCCGCTGATCGTGCAGAAGGCGGACGGCGGCTTCGGGTACGCGGCCTCCGACCTCTCGGCGATCCGCAACCGCGTCTTCGACCTGCGGGCGAGCACCCTCCTCTACGTGGTCGACGTGCGGCAGTCGCTGCACTTCCGCATGGTCTTCGAGGCGGCCCGCCGCCAGGGCTGGCTGAACGACGACGTCACCGCGCACAACATGGGCTACGGCACGGTGCTGGGCGCGGACGGCAAGCCGTTCAAGACGCGTGAGGGCGAGACCGTACGGCTGGAGGACCTGCTCGACGAGGCGGTGCAGCGGGCCGCCGAGGTGGTGCGGGAGAAGGCTCAGGACCTCACCGAGGACGAGATCCAGGAGCGGGCCGCCCAGGTCGGCATCGGCGCCGTGAAGTACGCGGACCTGTCGACGTCGCCGAGCCGGGACTACAAGTTCGACCTGGACCAGATGGTCTCCCTGAACGGCGACACCTCCGTCTACCTCCAGTACGCGTACGCCCGTATCCAGTCGATCCTGCGCAAGGCGGGAGAGGTACGCCCCGCCGCCCACGCGGAGCTGGAACTGCACGCGGCGGAGCGGGCGTTGGGCCTGCACCTGGACGCGTTCGGCGACACGGTCTTCGAGGCGGCGGCGGAGTACGCCCCGCACAAGCTGGCGGCGTACCTCTACCAGCTGGCGTCCCTGTTCACGTCGTTCTACGACAAGTGCCCGGTGATCAAGCCGCAGCCGCCGCAGGACGTGGCGGAGAACCGCCTCTTCCTCTGCGACCTGACGGCCCGCACCCTGCACCGGGGAATGGCCCTGCTGGGCATCAGGACGCCGGAGAAGCTCTGACCCGTACGGGCACGCGTGATCGGACGCGGCTGTCGGAAAGCCGTGACAGCGGCTATCCGGAAGCCGTGTCCCCCGCCTGCGCGTTCTCCTCGGCCAGTTCCCGTGCCCGCCGCGCCAGAGCCTCCCGTACCGACTCCGGCGCGAGGACCCGCAGCGGCGTTCCCAGGCCCAGCAGATAGCGGGCGAGGCCGTCCGGGTCCGGGCCGCCGATCTCGACGGTCGTCGCGTCGGGGCCGTCGGGGTGGTGGGTGCCGATCGTGGCGGGGACGAGCCGTAGCGCCTTGCGCAGCGGGAGCGGGAGGCGGATGGTCGCCGTCAGCGGGTAGGGGCCGGTGGCGATGTTGCGGGAGACCAGGCGGGCCGGGTCGGGCGCGTCGGTGAGGTCGGCCGGCCGGCCGGTGGGCTGGAGGCGGTCGACCCGGTCGGCGCGGAAGGTGCGCCACTGGTCCCGGGCGACGTCCCGCGCGACGAAATACCAGAGCCGGCCGGTGTGGACCAGGCGGTAGGGATCGATCTCCCGGACGGTCGACCGGCCCTCCCCGTCCGTGTACGACAGCCGGGCGCGCTCGCCGCGCCGGCACGCCGCCGCAAGCTCCAGCAGCAGGCCGGGGCGGAGCGGGGGCGCGTCGGTGCCCGGCAGGCGTACGAAGGCGTCGTCCAGGTCGCCGAGGCGGTCCGCGACCCTGCGCGGCAGCACCTGGCGCAGCTTCAGCATGGCGGACAGGGCCGCCTGGTCGCCGCCCAGCGCGGCCTCGCCCAGCCCCACCGCCACGGCCAGCGCCTCCTCGTCGTCGAGGATCAACGGGGGCACGTGGGACCCGGCGCGCAGGCGGTACCCGCCCCAGGGCCCGGCCTCGGAGTCCACCGTGTAGCCGAGTTCCCGGAGCCGCGCCACGTCCCGGCGGACCGTGCGGTCGGTGACCTCCATGCGCTCGGCCAGTTCGGCGCACGTCCAGGACGGGCGGGAGGAGAGGAGCGACAGCAGCCGCAGCAGGCGGGCGGACGCGGCGATCACGGTCGAAGTCTCGCACACGGTCGTACACAACCAGGACCGGAACTGTCCTGGTCATGTCCTACCGTCTCCGCCATGAGCACAGACACCACTCCCGCACCCGCGTTCCGCTACGCCGCCGTCACCTTCGACTGCGCCGACCCGGCCGAACTCGCCCGCTTCTACGGTGAGTTGCTCGGCTATCCGACCCTGTTCTCCACCGACGACTTCTTCTTCCTCGGCAAGGAGGGCGCGTCCGGTCTCGGCTTCACGCGCGTCGCCGACTACCGCCCGCCGACCTGGCCGGACCCGGCGCAGGGGAAGCAGGCGCACATCGAGCTGGGCGTGGACGATCTGGACCTCGCCGAGAAGCACGTGCTCGAACTGGGCGCCACGAAGCCGGAGTTCCAGCCGCAGCCGGAGCGGTGGCGGGTGCTGCTGGACCCGGCGGGGCATCCGTTCTGCATCACGACCCTCGTCTGACGGAACCGTACGGCGGGGGCGCGTGGCGGAGCGTTCCGCCCGGGCCCCGCCGTCAGTGGACGGCCCCTCCCACCGGCCGTCCCTGCATCTCGTTCCCGCCGCCCTGGCCGGGGACCGGCCCCGGGTCGCGGGCCCGACGGCCGCCCCGCCGCCCCCGTGGCGTGCGCTGCGGCCACAGCAGGACGTACGCCGCCGAGCCGATGCAGAAGGCCAGCCGGATGAGGCCCTGGGTGGAGTCCGAGGGGATCACCAGGACGCTGCCGTAGAGCGCGATCAGGGCGATCCAGCTGACCCAGGGGACCAGGCGGCGCTGGCCGATCGAGTCCCAGATGAGCGTGCCCAGCAGGACCGAGGCGTTGTAGTACGTGTACACGCTCGGGTCCAGCATGATGCGGGCGTCGGCGGCGAGGAAGACGACCGCCGGCCAGCGGCCTCGGCGTACGGCCAGTGCGCCGAGGGCCAGGCCCAGGGCCATCTGGGCGGGGCGGTCCCACGGCGGTGTCGCGGGGTCGTTCACGCCGAACCAGCGCAGGGCGGACGCCGGCTGGTTGGGGATGGTGAAGCGGGCCGCCGCGAAGGTATTCAGGTGGCTCAGGTAGAAGGGCAGCCAGGCCACCGCCACCAGGCCGAAGGCCCAGGCGGCCGAGCGCAGGCGGACCCCTCGGGGCAGGGCCAGCAGAAGCGGCAGGAAGCCCACCGCCCACGGTTTCGAGTCGACCGCCAGGGCCAGGAAAACGCCCACCGCCGTCGCGTTTCCGCGTACCAGCGCGCGGACCGCGAGCGTCGTGAAGAACAGGGCCATGACGTCGTCGAGATGGGCGAAGCGGACCGAGACCTCCACCCACATCGGGATGAAGGCGGCACCGGCTATCAGGACGCGTTGCTGCAGGCGTTTGTGGTTGAGGCCCGTGCCCCGGTTGTAGTCGGCGGCGGCCCGGCCGATCAGGACCAGCATGTACAGGCCCAGGCCGGACATGAACGCGTCGGCGAGTTTCTCGCCGACGGCGAGGGGGAAGGGTGCGAAGAGCCCGGCGACCAGGAAGCTGACGGGGCCGATCTGGAGTTCGGGGTGGTTGGCGTAGAGGGCCAGCCCGCCGCCGGCCTTCTGGTTGAAGAGCAGTTGCTGGCCCGTTCTGAGGTAGTGCCAGGACACGGGCGCGTGGCGTTCGGCCACCAAGAACCAGACGATCGTCCACAAAGTGAGCAGGACGATGTGCCACCGCACCGGGTTATGCCCGAACCGCACGTTCCGCTTCCGTCCTTCCCGTCACCGCACCACCTGCTAAGAGGGGCTGCCGGAGCAGGTGGTTCATCGGGTCGGTCCGCCAACAGGATTGTCAGTGGGGCACCCTACAGTCACCCTCATGGCGACTCTTCCCAACCCTCTGCCCCAGCTGGCCCTCGACCCCAGCGGCCGTTCGCTGGGACTGCGGCTTCCTCCGGGCCGGCTGGTCGACGCGACCGACGAAGGCTCCTGGCACGAACCCCTGCTGTGGCAGGCGGAGAAGCCGGCCGCGCCCGGCACCTGGAAGGCCCTGGGCGCGCCCGGCGCCCGGGTCGGTCTGCTGCCCGTGCTCGTGGACCTGGGCGGCTCCGAGGCGGGCGGCCCGCAGAACTGGGGGCTGCTGCCCGGCGAGACCTCGTATCCGGGCGACCACGACGCCGAGGACGTCCTCGCGGAGTACTGGGAGGACTGGGCCGAGGAGGAGGGCTGGGCCGAGGAGGAGGGCTGGGCCGAGGAGGGCACGGACGGGCAGACCGAGCCGTTCGGGTCCGACTGGCCGGGGCTCGCGCCCGCGCCGACCCCGACCGCCGACCCGGACACACGCGCGGCCCAGGTGGCGGACTCGCTGACGGACAAGGCGCCCGAATGGTTCGAGGAGGCACATCTCGCCCTGGTCCCGGCCCGCCGCTCCGCCGACATACCGGCGGCGATCGGCTGGACCGGGCCGCAGTACCACGACGGTGACGTGGCCCGGCCGTGCGCGGTCCTGCGCTCGTGGGAGGACCGCTTCGGAATACGGGTGGTCGGGCTCGGCTTCGACGTCCTGGTCGTGTCCGTCGCGGCCCCGCCCGCCACGGTCGCCGACGCGGAGATCCTCGCCGCCGAGCACTTCGCCTTCTGCCCGGACCTCGCCGAGGGCGGCCCGGGCGGCCTGCGGGAGTACGCCAAGGGCCTGGTCGGCGGCCACACCTGGACCTTCTCCTGGGACTGACCCCGGCGTCCAGAGGGGGCGGGCGGGTCAGTTCGTCCCCGCCGCCGGTTTCCAGGCGTCGCCGCCGAGCGGAAAGGCGTACGCGGGCCGCCCGTTGTCGCCGCTGGTGCGGAACGGCCGGCCCTCGTCCCCGATCAGCAGCGTGCCGTGCCGGCCCCCGCTCGACCATGCCAGCTCCAGGTACCAGCTGACGTCGTACGCCGACGCGTCGGCCGTGACGTGGAGGACCTCGGGGTCCGTCCGGCTCACCTTGAACGGGAAGTCCTGGTGCCCGGACTCCGGTACGACCTGGGGGCGCAGGGCGTCGAGAGCGACCGTGAAGGCGCGCGTCGGCACGCCCCCGCCGCAGCCCACGCCCGGATAGCCCATGGCGTAGTCGTTCCAGGCGAGCGGCGCCCGCCGGCCCGCCATGCGCACGGACAGCCCCTCCAGGACCACGGTGTTCCCGCCGGTGCCCTGCACGGTGAGCGTGACGAACTGCTCCCCCGCCGACACCGCCCTGTGCACGGCCACCCAGGCGGGCGCGTCCTGCTCCAGCGGCGGCGGGGAGACGTCGCTCGGCGCCCGGTCGATCAGATAGTGCTGGGAGCAGGGGCTCTCCCAGGAGTAGGGGTGGGTGGTGACCGCGAGGGGCGGGGCGGCGCTGTCCGCCCCGCCGGAGGAGCCGGAGGCGGAGTGCGAGGCGCTCGGACCGCCGGCGGACGAGGTGCCGGACGGGGAGGCGGGCGCCGCGCCGGAGGAGCCGGTGGCGTGCGGGGCACCGGCCGTCGGCGTGTGCTGCCGTGCCGGGTCGGAGCCCGTGGCGGCCACGGCCCCCGGCCCGGCACCCCTGCCGTCCGCCTCCGCCCCGCCGGAGGGCAGGGTGAGGGCGAGCGCCGCCGTACCGAGCAGAGCCGTGACGGCGACGGCGGCGAGGAGGACGGTCCGGGTACGGCGGCGGGGCCGGGGGCCATCGGCCGGCACCGGCCCGGGGACGTCCGACACCGGCGGCACCAGCTCCTGGAGCTCCTGCACGGGCTCCGCCTCCGGCGCTGTCTCCTGGGCCGGCGCCGGTTCCCTCCGCCCCCGCCCCGCATCCGCCAGCACCCACCTGCGGTGCAGCTCCACCAGCTCCTGCGGCGTCGCCTTGCACAGGCGGGCGAGGCGCTCGACGGGGGCGTAGTCGGCCGGTACGGCGTCCCCGTTGCAGTAGCGGTGGAGCGTCGACGTACTCATGTGGAGCCGCTTGGCGAGCGTTCCGTAACTGTGGCCTGAGCGGTTCTTCAACTCCCGCAGGAGCTCCGCGAAACCGCTCTCCGTACTGCCGTCCGCCACCCTCTCCCCCTCCCCCCTCGTCCCATCCCGGCGTTCCAGGCAGGGACTGTTTTCGCAGGTCAATGCCTGTGCCGGCGTTCCAGCGTCCCGGATCGGCCGTGATCTGTGGCCGCCGGGACGGGACCGCGCACAGGCTGTGACTCATCCAAACACGTCAACAGGCCCAGCCCGAAAGAGGACTTGCCATGCGTATGCGCCACATCCGTCTGCTCGCCGCCGCTGGCACCGCGGTGACCGCCCTCGCGCTCAGCGCGTGCGGTGCGGGCGGGACGGGGACGAAGGACGAGGGCGCCTCGCGGTCGGTGTCGCCGACGGCTGCGACGGCGACGGCGGCCGACAAGGCCCCGGGAAAGACGTCCGCCGGCACGCCCGCGACCCGCGCCCACACGCCGCCCGGCAAGGCGGGCGGCACGAGGAACGGCGGCAGCGGGACCACGTCCGGAACCGCGTCCGGATCCTCCGGCACCTCCGGCTCCTCGCCCGTGCTGTGCAACGGCGCGAACACCCGCGTCACCGCCCGGCCGATGAGCCGCCCCCTGAACCACATGCTGCTCACGGTGACGAACACGGGCCGCAGGACCTGCGAGCTGACGTACTACCCGATCGTGCGCTTCGACGAGATGCAGTGGGCGCCGCAGGCGGACAAGGACACCCAGCCGCAGGCGGTGACGACGCTGAAGCCGGGCGAGTCGGGGTACGCGAGCATGCGGCTGTCGGCCGCCGACGGCAGCGGCGAGGGCGGGACGACCGCCCGCAAGCTGACGCTGATGTTCCAGGGCATGACCCCGAACAGCGACGGCGGCGCCACCGCGACCCCGACCCTGCCGGCGAAGGGCGTCTACTACGACAGCTCGCTGACGGTGACGTACTGGCAGCAGAGCCTGGACGACATCGCCGCCTGGTAAGCCCGGCAAGGGGCTTGAGGTCAGCGCAGCTTCCGCGCGGCCTCGGTCGCCCAGTAGGTGAGGATGTTCCGGGCGCCGGCCCGCTTGATGCCCGTCAGGGTCTCGACGATGGCCCGGTCCCGGTCCACCCAGCCCTTCTCGGCGGCGGCCTCGATCATCGCGTACTCGCCGGAGATCTGGTACGCGGCGACCGGCACGTCCACGGCGTCCGCGACCCGGGCCAGGATGTCGAGGTACGGCCCGGCCGGCTTGACCATGACCATGTCGGCGCCCTCGGCCAGGTCCAGCTCCAACTCCCGCAGCGACTCACGCCAGTTGGCGGGATCCTGCTGGTACGTCTTCCGGTCCCCGGTCAGCGAGGAGGCGACGGCCTCGCGGAAGGGGCCGTAGAAGGCGGACGAGTACTTGGCGGTGTAGGCGAGGACGGCGACGTCCTCCCGCCCGATCTGGTCGAGCGCGTCACGGATGACGCCGATCTGGCCGTCCATCATCCCGCTGGGGCCCACGACATGGGCTCCGGCGTCGGCCTGCACCTGGGCCATCTCGGCGTACCGCTCCAGGGTGGCGTCGTTGTCGACCCGCCCCTCGGCGTCCAGCACCCCGCAGTGCCCGTGGTCGGTGGTCTCGTCCAGGCACAGGTCGGACATGACGAGCAGATCGTCGCCGACCTCGGCCCGCACGTCGCGGATGGCGACCTGGAGGATCCCGTCGGGGTCCGTCCCCGCCGTCCCGAGGGCGTCCTTCTTCGACTCCTCCGGCACGCCGAACAGCATGATCCCGGAGATCCCGGCCTCCACGGCCTCCAGCGCGGCCTTCTTCAGGCTGTCGCGCGTGTGCTGCACGACCCCGGGCATGGTCGCGATGGGCACCGGCTCGCTGACGCCCTCGCGGACGAACGCCGGGAGGATGAAGTCGGCGGGGTGCAGGCGGGTCTCGGCGACCATCCGGCGCATGACGGGCGAGGTCCGCAGCCGCCGGGGACGCGTACCGGGAAAAGATCCGTACTTCGTCATGCCTTCTACGCTACGCCCGCCCGGATACCGCCTTTGCCAACACCGTGTCGGCCGCCAAGAGGCCCCAACCGGGGCATAGCGGCGCCCTGATACCAAGTTTTTGCGCTCCCCTGGACGTCCCTGGAACCGCACGCCTCCCCAGCGTTCTACGCGCGTGGTGTCATGCACGCGCCACCCCCTCCCGTGAGCTCACCCCAGGAGTCACGCATGCTGTGGAAGGTCCTCGGCCGGGCGGGCGTCGCCCTGGCCGCCGGCGCCGTCGTCGTCGCCACCGCCATCCCCGCGAACGCCGCGAGCTACTCCGCGTTCGCCTTCTCCCAGAGCGGCAGCCAGCCCGCCGTCTACGACTTCATCAACTCGGCCACCACCACGCTCGACATGACGCTGTACGAGCTGGAGGACACGACCGCCGTCAACGACCTCATAGCCCTGAAGAACAAGGGCGTGACGGTCCGCGTCATCCTCGACCGCCAGCACCAGAGCGCCAACGGCTCGGCGTACACGTCCCTGAAGAACGCGGGCATAGGCGTCGTCTGGTCCTCCTCCGCCTACGTCTACACCCACCAGAAGACGATCACGGTCGACGGCGTGAAGTCCCTGATCATGACGGGGAACCTGACGTCCCAGTACTACACGACCAGCCGGGACTACGGCGTCTTCACCGACGACACGAGGGACGTGGCGGCGATAGAGAAGGTCTTCGACGCCGACTACACGGCCACGTCGGTCACCCCCACCGACGGCGACCACCTCCTGTGGTCCCCCACGGACTCCCGCAGCCGCCTGGTGTCCTTCGTCAACTCCGCGACCAAGACCCTCGACGTGGAGGAGCTGGAGTTCAGCGACAGCACGGTGGTCAACGCGATCGTCGCCCGCGCCAAGGCCGGCGTGAAGGTCCGGGTCGTCCTGGAGACCCCCGCCAGCTACTCCGGCGAGGTCTCCGAGATCAAGGCGGCGGGCGGCACGGTGGTCGGCTACTCCGACCCCAACGGCTTCTACATCCACGCCAAGGCGATGGTCGCCGACTACGGCCTGTCCACCCAGGCGGTCGAGGCCGGCTCCATGAACATCAGCAGCAACTCCCTCAGCAACAACCGGGAGCTGGGCATCATCCTCACCGGCACGGGCGTGGCCCAGCCGGTGGCCCAGACGATCGAGACGACGTTCGCGAGCGACTACGCGGGCGGCACGGCGGCCTGACCGGAGAGGGGCGGGTGGGTGCCGGGCCGGCTCCCACCCGCCCCTCAGCGTCCGCCGAACCTCGCGAGCACGCGATCGGCGATCTCCCTGCGGTCGTTGGCGCGGAGCAGCCCGGAACGGAACTGCTCCAGGCGGCGGACCACGCTGAGCGGAACCTGCTCCGCCTCCAGGTCGTCCACGCATCTGCCGACCGCCTGGAGCGCCCAGTACTGGTTGAAGGGCAGCGGCTCGCCGGCGGCCGCGTCCACCAGCGCGCCGAGCACCTCCGGCTCCGGCAGCGCGTACAGGCGCGCGTAGGCCGCCAGGCGCAGTCCGGCGTCCTGGGAGCCGAGCAGCGTACCGGCGTCGAAGTCACGCACCCGCTGGGTCACGCGCACCAGGCGGGCGAAGATCTGGTCCATCCGGTGGTTGCGCGCCGGACCGCTGCGCTGCTGCAGGCGTACGTTCACGTATTCGGCCGCCAGTTCCCGGACCGCGTCCCAGGCGGCGGTGTCGTCCACGGTCCCGCCCTCAGGGCCGTCACCGACGAGCGCCGCGTTCGCCGTCCGCTGGACGGCGTCGATCCTGCGCTCGATGTCCCGGAACTCGATCCTGCCGATGCCCGGCACCTCGATGCTGCGGAACAGGTCTCCGAGCCACGGCACGACCGCCACCGCGAGCAGCATCACCGTGACGCCGTCGATCCTGAGGCCGGGCGCCAGGACATGGAGTACAGCCGCTCCCACCCCGATGCACGTCAACACCACCGCGACGGCACGACGCCGTATCCAGGCCGTCCGCTCACGCCCCCGACCCCGATCCCCCTCAGTCATACCGGCCAGCATGGCAGACACAGGCATCGGTGACGGAGAGTTCGGGGCGGGCGCCGCGAAGGGTCGGGGAGAGGACACGGCGGAGTGCCCCGGCAAGGAGCACTCCGCCGTACTTCGTCAGGTCGTGGACCGCCGCCGCCGTGCCCCCGGCCGGCGCTCGCTCGGCCGGGTCACCGGGTCGCCGGCCTCCACCGCGGCCGCGCGCCGCTTCATGCCGAACTCGGCCAGGGCCTCGGCCAGCTTGTGCACCGACGGCTCCGGGGCCATGACGTCGACCCGCAGGCCGTGTTCCTCGGCGGTCTTCGCGGTCGCCGGGCCGATGCAGGCGATCACCGTCACGTTGTGCGGCTTGCCCGCGATGCCCACCAGGTTGCGGACGGTCGAGGAGGACGTGAAGAGCACGGCGTCGAAGCCGCCGCCCTTGATCGCCTCCCGCGTCTCCGCCGGCGGCGGCGAGGCGCGCACGGTCCGGTAGGCCGTGACGTCGTCGACCTCCCAGCCCAGCTCGATCAGGCCGGCGACCAGGGTCTCCGTGGCGATGTCCGCGCGGGGCAGGAAGACGCGGTCGATCGGGTCGAAGACCGGGTCGTACGGCGGCCAGTCCTCCAGCAGGCCCGCGGCCGACTGCTCCCCGCTCGGCACCAGGTCCGGCTTCACGCCGAAGGCGACCAGCGCCTTCGCCGTCTGCTCGCCCACGGCCGCGACCTTGATGCCCGCGAAGGCACGCGCGTCGAGGCCGTACTCCTCGAACTTCTCCCGGACGGCCTTCACCGCGTTGACCGACGTGAACGCGATCCACTCGTAGCGGCCCGTCACCAGGCCCTTGACCGCCCGCTCCATCTGCTGCGGGGTGCGCGGCGGCTCCACCGCGATCGTCGGGACCTCGTGCGGCACGGCGCCGTAGGACCGCAGCTGGTCGGAGAGCGAGGCCGCCTGCTCCTTCGTCCGCGGCACGAGCACCTTCCAGCCGAACAGCGGCTTGGACTCGAACCAGGACAGCTGGTCGCGCTGGGCGGCGGCGGAACGCTCGCCGACCACGGCTATCACCGGCCGGCCGCCGTCCGGCGACGGCAGGACCTTCGCCTGCTTCAGGGTCTGCGCGATCGTGCCCAGGGTGGCGGACCACGTGCGCTGGCGCGTCGTCGTACCGGCGACCGTCACCGTCAGCGGGGTGTCCGGCTTGCGGCCCGCGGACACCAGCTCGCCCGCCGCTGCCGCCACCGAGTCCAGCGTCGTGGACACGACGACCGTGCCGTCGGAGGCGCCGACCTCCGTCCAGCAGCGGTCGGAGGCCGTACGGGCGTCCACGAACCGGACGTCCGCGCCCTGCGCGTCCCGCAGCGGCACACCGGCGTACGCCGGCACACCGACCGCGGCCGCCACGCCCGGGACGACCTCGAAGGGCACCCCGGCGGAGGCGCAGGCGAGCATTTCCTCGGCCGCGTACGTATCAAGTCCCGGGTCCCCGGACACCGCACGGACGACCCGCCTGCCGGACCGTGCGGCCTCCATGACAAGATGAGCCGCATCCCGGGCAGGAGACGGGGCAGCGGCGGTTGTTGACGTGCCGTCAACGACCGTGAGCTGCGGCGTGCCCGTGCCCGGCGGCGACATGGAAGCGTCCGTCGGTACGACGGAGACGCCCTGCCGCGCGTGCGTCCGGATCACGTCGAGCACCTCGTGCTCGGCGATCAGGACATCCGCGTGCGACAGCGCCTCCACGGCGCGCAGAGTCAGCAGTCCCGGATCCCCGGGTCCGGCACCGAGGAAGGTGACGTGCCCGTGATCGAGGCCGGCGGGAAGGGTGGTGGGGCTCACTGTGCTCGCTCCCCCATCAGACCGGCCGCGCCCTGGGCGAGCATCCCGGCCGCGAGGTCGCGGCCGAGGGCGATCGCCTGGGTCTCCGTCTGGGGCACGGGACCGGTGGTGGACAGCTGCACCATGCGGGTGCCGTCGGTCGTGCCGACGACGCCGCGCAGGCGCATTTCCTTGACAATCTGCCCGTCGGCCAGAAGGTCGGCCAGCGCGCCCACAGGGGCGGAGCAGCCGGCCTCCAGGGCGGCGAGCAGTGACCGCTCGGCGGCGGTGGCGGCCCGCGTGAGCGGGTCGTCGAGCTCACCGAGCGAGGCGATCAGCGACGCGTTGTCCGCGGCGCACTCGATCGCCAGTGCCCCCTGGCCGGGGGCGGGCAAAACCGTGTCGACCGACAGGAAGTCGGTCACCTCGTCGCTGCGGCCGATCCTGTTCAGTCCGGCGGCGGCCAGCACGACCGCGTCCAGCTCGCCGTCCCGGACGTACCGGATGCGCGTGTCGACGTTGCCGCGGATCGGGACCGTCTCGATGTCCAGGCCGTGCGCGCGGGCGTACCCGTTCAGCTGGGCCATGCGCCGCGGCGAACCGGTGCCGATGCGCGCGCCCCGCGGCAGGTCGGTGAACTTCAGCGCGTCCCGGGCGACGATCACGTCCCGCGGGTCCTCGCGCTCCGGTATGGCCGCCAGGACCAGCGCCTCCGGCTGCGCGGTCGGGAGGTCCTTGAGCGAGTGAACCGCGAAGTCGACCTCGCCGCGCACCAGCGCGTCGCGCAGCGCCGTGACGAACACGCCGGTGCCGCCGATCTGCGCGAGGTGCTCGCGGGAGGTGTCGCCGTAGGTGGTGATCTCGACCAGCTCCACGGGCCGCCCGGTCACCTGGCGGACGGCCTGCGCCACCTGCCCGGACTGGGCCATGGCGAGCTTGCTGCGCCTGGTCCCCAGCCTCAGTGCCTTCTCAGTCATGCCGGTCGGTCCTTCGTGTCTGTGCTGTCCACGGCCCGGGAGACGGAGGCGACCGTCTCGGGGTCGAGGTCGAACAGGGTGCGCAGCGCGTCCGCGTACCCGGCGCCGCCGGGCTCGGCGGCGAGCTGCTTGACCCGTACGGTCGGCGCGTGCAGCAGCTTGTCCACGACCCGGTGCACGGCCTGGCGGATCTCGCCGCGCTGGCGGTCGTCCAGGTCGGGCAGACGGCCGTCGAGCCGCGCGATCTCACCGGCGACGACGTCGGCGGCCATGGTGCGCAGCGCGACCACGGTCGGCGTGATGTGCGCCGCCCGCTGTGCCGCGCCGAAGGCCGCGACCTCGTCGGAGACGATACGCCGGACCAGGTCCACGTCGGCCGCCATCGGGGCGTCCGCCGAGGACTCCGCGAGCGACTCGATGTCGACCAGCCGCACCCCGGCCAGCCGGTGCACGGCCGCGTCGATGTCGCGGGGCATGGCCAGGTCGAGGAGGAAGAAGAAGGGCGCCGGACGCTCGGCCGGCGGCTCGGGCCTGCGCCGCTCGGGGATCCGGCCGACCGTGGCGGCGGTCGCGGCGAGCGCGGTGATCAGCTCGGCGTCGGCCTCGGGGCTGCGGCGGCCGGGACGCTCGATGGTCCCTCCCGCGACCCAGGCCGCGTGCTGCTCCAGGGTGGCCGCGTCCATGCCGGCCACGGCGGCCTCGCCCATGACGGAGAAGCCGGTCGGTACGGCGGCCAGGTCCAGCGGGCAGTTCTCGTCGCCGGCGCCGGCGGTCGGCAGCGGGATCTCGGGCTCCACGTCCGGGGAGGCGGCGACGGCGGGCTGCCCGGTGCGGCCCTCGACCGCCTGCGCGACCGCTTCCGCCGTGAGCACCAGACCCGTCGCCCCGGTACAGGAGACGACGACGTCGGCACGTGTCAGCTCGCCCGGCACGGCGCTCATCTCGACCGCGCGCGCGGTGACCGCGTTGTCGTCGGCCTCGGTCAGTATCTGCGCGAGGCGCTCGGCGCGCTCGTAGGTGCGGTTGGCGACGACGACCTCGGCGACCCCGGCCCGCGCGAGCGTGGCGGCGGCCAGCGAGGACATCGACCCGGCGCCGATGACCAGGGCCCGCCTGCCGCGCGCCCAGGCCGGGACGTCCGCGGCGGCGGCCAGCTGCTCCAGGCCGAAGGTGACCAGGGACTGGCCCGCGCGGTCGATGCCGGTCTCGGAGTGGGCGCGCTTGCCGACCCGCAGGGCCTGCTGGAACAGGTCGTTCAGGAGTCGGCCGGCGGTGTGCAGGTCCTGCGCCCTGGCCAGGGAGTCCTTGATCTGGCCGAGGATCTGCCCCTCGCCGACGACCATCGAGTCCAGGCCGCAGGCCACCGAGAACAGGTGGTGGACGGCCCGGTCCTCGTAGTGCACGTAGAGGTAGGGGGTCAGCTCGTCCAGGCCGACGCCGCTGTGCTGGGCGAGCAGCGTGGACAGCTCGGCGACACCCGCGTGGAACTTGTCCACGTCGGCGTACAGCTCGATGCGGTTGCAGGTGGCGAGCACCGCGGCCTCGCCGGCCGGTTCGGCGGCGACCGTGTCCTGGAGCAGCTTGATCTGGGCGTCCATGCTCAGCGCGGCCCGCTCCAGCACGCTCACCGGCGCGCTGCGGTGGCTCAGTCCGACGACGAGGAGGCTCATGCCGGCATCACGGCGGGTACGTCCCCGTCGGGTCCCTGGTCTGCGGATGCGGCAGGCGCGGCGGTCGATGCCGCTTCGCGGGGGGTGGCGGCGGGCTGCGCGCCGTCGCCCACGGCGGTCTCCAGGGCGGGCTCCTCGCCGGCCTTGCGCTGCTCGTGGAAGGCGAGGATCTGGAGTTCGATCGAGAGGTCGACCTTGCGCACGTCGACGCCGTCCGGGACGGACAGCACGGTCGGCGCGAAGTTCAGGATGGAGGTGACCCCGGCGGCCACGAGCCGGTCGCAGACCTGCTGGGCGGCGCCGGCCGGGGTGGCGATGACGCCGATGGAGACCCCGTTGCCCTCGATGATCTTCTCAAGGTCGTCCGTGTGCTGCACCGGGATGCCCGCGACGGGCTTTCCGGCCATCGCCGGATCCGCGTCGATCAGCGCGGCCACCCGGAAACCACGGGAGGCGAACCCGCCGTAATTGGCCAGCGCGGCGCCGAGGTTACCGATACCGACGATGACAACCGGCCAGTCCTGGGTCAGACCCAGTTCACGGGAGATCTGGTAGACGAGATACTCCACGTCGTAGCCGACACCGCGCGTTCCGTAGGAGCCCAGGTACGAGAAGTCCTTGCGCAGCTTGGCGGAGTTGACCCCCGCGGCGGCCGCCAGCTCCTCGGAGGAGACCGTGGGTACCGAGCGCTCCGACAGCGCGGTCAGCGCGCGGAGGTACAGCGGAAGCCTGGCGACGGTGGCCTCGGGAATCCCTCGGCTACGGGTCGCCGGTCGGTGTGTTCGGCCAGTTGCCACGGTGCTCCTGCGGGTAGAGCGGGGCTGTAGGCGGTCATACGTCCCCAGACCGCCCCGTCGAATGCAGGCTATGTCTTTGTGAACGCGTGCACAAAGATGGTGTCCGATTTGCCCGGCAGAAGTGACCGGGGTCACGCAACCGGAGCGCCCTCGACGGGAACCGGCGCACACCCGCGCGCGTTCCTTCGGTATTGGGGGCAAAATCGCACACTCTCCTCACAAATCCCGCCCCCGAGACCAAACCGCCGTCGATCCTAAGCGACTTTCGGGCCGGTTTGGACTAGTCGGTCAGTGCCCGGCGCAGCCGCTCCTCGTTCACGCGCCAGAAGGTGTGCTGTTCACCGTCGACGAGTACGACGGGAATCTGCTCCCAGTACTGGTCGTGCAGCGCCTTGTCGTGGGTGATGTCCTTCAGCTCGAAGGGCACCCCCAGATCGCCGGCCACCTTCTCGACCACCTGCTGCGCGTCGTCGCACAGATGGCAGCCCGGCTTGCGGACGAGAGTGATCAGCCGCTCATGTGGGGCGGCCTTGCGTCGGAAGAGAGGACTCATGCCGGCCATTCTCCCGCCCCTTCCCCGCCCCCTTAACGGCCCGGTAGCGGAGAGTTCACACCCTTCCAACCTCTCGACTCCGGAAGCACCGAACAAACTGGCTATGCTCACGACATGGCCGCTCTCGGATGGCTCACTCCCCGTAGGCGCTCCGCCACGGCGCGGAGCGTGTTGGCAGGCGAGGCCTCGGCAGAGGCCGCCCGCAAGTCCTCGCAGGAGGCGCAGACAGCCCAGGAGGCTCCACCGGGCGCACCGGAGGAACCGGAGTTCCCCGTCATCGGCGACACCAGGGCAGCCGCGTTCTTCGACCTCGACAACACCGTGATGCAGGGCGCCGCGCTGTTCCACTTCGGCCGCGGCCTGTACAAGCGGAAGTTCTTCGAGACCCGCGACCTCGCCCGGTTCGCCTGGCAGCAGGCGTGGTTCCGGCTGGCCGGCGTCGAGGACCCCGAGCACATGCAGGACGCCCGCGACTCGGCGCTGTCGATCGTCAAGGGCCACCGGGTCGCCGAGCTGGAGTCGATCGGCGAGGAGATCTACGACGAGTACATGGCCGACCGCATCTGGCCCGGCACCCGCGCGCTCGCCCAGGCCCACCTGGACGCGGGCCAGAAGGTGTGGCTGGTCACGGCGGCCCCGGTGGAGATCGCCCAGGTGATCGCCCGCCGCCTCGGCCTCACCGGCGCGCTCGGCACCGTCGCGGAGTCGGTCGACGGCGTCTACACCGGCAAGCTGGTCGGCGAGCCGCTGCACGGCCCGGCGAAGGCGGAGGCGGTCCGCGCGCTGGCCGCCGCGGAAGGCCTGGACCTGGCCCGCTGCGCCGCGTACAGCGACAGCCACAACGACATCCCGATGCTCTCCCTGGTCGGCCACCCCTACGCCATCAACCCGGACGCCAAGCTCCGCAGGCACGCCCGGGAGAAGGACTGGCGCCTGCGCGACTACCGCACCGGGCGCAAGGCGGCGAAGGTGGGCATCCCCGCGGCGGCCGGCGTCGGCGCCGTCGCCGGCGGCACGGCGGCCGCCATCGCGATCAGCCGACGGCGCCGATAGGCACCGCCCCCGCACTCCGAACCCCAGCACGACACCCACTGGCCGCGCGCGCCCGAATTATGCCGCGGCCATTTCAACACGCCCTGTACCTCACCGAAACAGGCCTGTTTTCGATCAACAACCGATCAGGCTACGGCACTTGATAGGACGTCAATCGGTAACAGAAGCGACGCAATCGATGATTTGAGCAACTCGGTGTAGCAGTGCCTGCACGAAGCGTTATTCTCCTCAGACGCAAACCGGTACCTCTCCGTCGCTACGACGGGTGAACGGTCCCGCACTGCACGTGATGGAAGCTCTGCCTCTGGGAGTCCCGTGTACCCACACGTCGGGGTTGACGCCTCGGGCCTGGCTACGCTGCGCGCAACACTCGCAACGGTCAAAGAGACGCTGCGCGGCCTCGTCCCCACCGCGTACGCCGTCCCCGCCTTCGCCGCCGCCATGCCCGTCGGCCCGTGCTACGCACTGGCCGACGGCAGCGCCACCGTGGGCAGACGAGGCCGCGCCACGGGCGCGGCCACCGCCCGCCGACCGGCCGCCGACAGCGACAGCGCCCGGATGATGGACCTGGTCGAGCGCGCCCAGGCCGGCGAGGCCGAGGCCTTCGGCCGGCTCTACGACCAGTACAGCGACACGGTGTACCGGTACATCTACTACCGCGTCGGCGGCCGCGCGACGGCCGAGGACCTCACGAGCGAGACCTTTCTGCGGGCGCTCCGCAGGATCGGCACGTTCACCTGGCAGGGCCGCGACTTCGGCGCCTGGCTGGTGACGATCGCCCGGAACCTCGTCGCCGACCACTTCAAGTCCAGCCGCTTCCGCCTGGAGGTCACGACCGGCGAGATGCTCGACGCCAACGAGGTCGAGCGCTCCCCGGAGGACTCCGTCCTGGAGTCGCTGTCGAACGCCGCGCTGCTCGACGCCGTGCGCCGACTCAACCCCCAGCAGCAGGAGTGCGTGACGCTCCGCTTCCTCCAGGGCCTCTCGGTCGCCGAGACCGCCCGCGTCATGGGCAAGAACGAGGGCGCCATCAAGACCCTCCAGTACCGCGCCGTCCGCACCCTCGCCCGGCTCCTGCCGGACGACGCACGCTGAACCGATCGCGACCGCGGGCGACCGCCAACTCACGTTGCGTGAAAGCCCGTTGTCTTTCCGATCCGCCCATCCGCCGTCCGTAACCCAAGTGCCGCGCCAGTCGTTGTGCGGGATACAGGCTCCCTGTGGTCACGTCCTGGCCGACCCTGATCACTCGATCGTGTGGATCGGTCACGGGCGTGCAACCCTCAGGACCCCCTGGGGAGTCGACCGTGATGACGAGAGGAGGTGCCGCCAGTGATCGCGAACGTATCGGCGCACCGGCGGGCGAACGCCTTCGCCCAGGCCCTGGATGAGCAGTCCGACCGGGACACGGCGGCCGAGCAGCCAGCACCGGCGGGCGGACCGCCGGCCACCGAGGAGTCCGGGCAGGGCGAGCTGCTCGCCCTCGCCTCGGGCCTCGGCGCACTGCCCAAGCCACAGCTCGACCCCGAGGTCAAGGTCGTCCAGCGCGCCCAGCTGGTGGCCGCGATGGAGGCCATGCTCCAGGAGGGAACCGGAGCGGCGGATGCGTTGGTACCCGAACAGCGTTCTTCCCACTCCAGGGGCGCACACCGGGCGAGCCCGCTGAGCAAACTCCGCCCACGCAGCCGGCTGACCAAGGGGCTCGCCGCGGGCGGGCTCAGCGTCGGCGTGGCCGCGGGAGCCTTCGGCGGAGTCGCCGCGGCCAGCTCGGACGCCCTGCCCGGTGACTCCCTGTACGGCCTCAAACGCGGCATCGAGGAGTTCAAGCTCAACTACCTGTCCGACGGCGACGACCAGCGCGGCCAGACCTACCTCGACCAGGCCTCCACCCGGCTCAGCGAGGCCCGGCGGCTGCTGGAGCGAGGCCGCGGCGGACACCTCGACCACGAGTCCCTCGGTGAGATCCGCCGCACGCTCTCCGGCATGCAGCGCGACGTCACCGAAGGCCACCGCCTGCTCCACGAGGCGTACGAGGCCGACCCGGACTCCCTGGGCCCCATCCAGGCCCTGTCGACCTTCGCCCGGTCCCACCGCGAGGCCTGGAGCGCGCTGAGCGGCAAACTGCCGGTGCAGCTCGGGGACGTCAAAGAGCAGGTGACGTCGGTGTTCGCCGCCATAGACCAAGAGGTCGCGCCGCTGGAGGCCCGTCTCCCGAAGCCCGGGGCCCACCCCGGCACCGGCACGCGCCAGGGCTCCGGCTCGGCCTCGACGGGCTCGGGCGCCCACCGCGGCGCCACCTCGCCCAGCTCCTCCGGCTCGACCCCCGCCACCGGCAAGCACGCCCGCACGGACGACCCGAGCGGCTCGCTCACCGGCGACAACGGCGAGGGCCTGCTCGGCGGCAACACCGGCGGCCTGCTCGGCCCTCCGAAGACGGGCAACGGCGCCAGCACCTCGCCCACCACCAAACCCACGACCCCGACAGCCCCGGACGTCACCCTCCCCCCGCTCCTCCCCGGCCTCCTCCCGGGCCTGGGCATCGAGGGCGAGAACAACACCAACTAGCGAGAGTCGCGGCAGCGGGGCACCCACCCGAGCGGGCGCCCCGCTGTCGCGCAGACACTCAAAAGAACACCGACCGCCGCTGCACGAGCAGCTTGTACAGCGTGTGCTGGATCTGCTCACGCACCTGGTCGGTCAGGTTGAACATCAGCATCGGGTCCTCCGCCGCCTCCGGCGGATAGCCGTCCGTCGGGATCGGCTCACCGAACTGGATCGTCCACTTCGTCGGCAACGGCACCGCCCCCAGCGGACCCAGCCACGGAAACGTCGGCGTCAACGGGAAGTACGGGAAGCCCAGCAACCGCGCCAGCGACCCATTCACATTGCCGCCCTCGCACCGCTTCGCGGGCTTCGGACGGCTGCGCCGGACTCCGTCCGCCGACTCCCGGCCTCCGGGATCGAGCGCTCCCGAACAGCCGGCTCCACAACCACCTCGCGTCAGAAGAACACTGACCGCCGCTGCACGAGCAGCTTGTACAGCGTGTGCTGGATCTGCTCACGCACCTGGTCGGTCAGGTTGAACATCAGCATCGGGTCCTCCGCCGC
>NZ_JBHJYK010000034.1:0-7666 GCF_042269865.1 Streptomyces sp. NPDC055966 | reverse complement strand
GATCGGCTCACCGAACTGGATCGTCCACTTCGTCGGCAACGGCACCGCCCCCAGCGGACCCAGCCACGGAAACGTCGGCGTCAACGGGAAGTACGGAAAGCCCAGCAACCGCGCCAGCGTCTTCGCGTTGCCGATCATCGGGTAGATCTCCTCCGCCCCGACGATCGAGCAGGGAATGATCGGCGCCCCCTGGCGCAGCGCCGTGGAGACGAAACCGCCCCGGCCGAACCGCTGGAGCTTGTACCGCTCGCCGAAGGGTTTACCGATCCCCTTGAAGCCCTCCGGCATCACCCCGACCAGCTCCCCCTGCGCCAGCAGCCGTTCGGCGTCCTCCGCGCACGCGAGGGTGTGACCCAGCTTGCGGGCGAGTTCGTTCACCACCGGCAGCACGAAGACCAGATCGGCCGCGAGCAGCCGCAGATGGCGGTCGGCGGGGTGCTGGTCGTGCACGGCGACCTGCATCATCAGCCCGTCCAGCGGCAGCGTCCCGGAGTGGTTGGCGACGATCAGCGCCCCGCCCTTGGCCGGGATGTTCTCGATGCCCTTCACCTCGACCCGGAAGTACTTCTCGTACACCGGCCGCAGCAGCGACATCAGGACCTGGTCGGTCAGCTCCTCGTCGTAGCCGAAGTCGTCGACGTCGTAGTCCCCGGTCAGCCGGCGCCGCAGAAACGCCAGCCCCGCCGCGACACGCCGCTCCAGACCCGCGCCCTGCCCTCCGGCACCGGGCCGCGGATCCCGCGGCTCCTCCGTCTCCCCCGGCTCCTGCGCGCGGCTCACGATCCCATCCTCCCGCACCCGGGCCCGCCCCGGCAGCGGCTGGACCTCGCCCAGCCCCCCGGGATCGTCCGACCCGCCGCGCGGCCTGCCCACACCCCGGCGCCGCGCCGGGCGCGCCGCGGCGCCCCCACGGGACCGGTCGTCGTCGAACGGAATGACCTTGGCGTCCGCCATCGTTCCTGCGCTCCTCAGTTGGCGCCGTGCGTGGGGAGGTGACCGCTGCCCTTGGCGGCCAGCGCGGCGATGCGGTCGACGGCCCCTGCGAGGGCCTCCGGCGGCAGCAGCCCGGGGCCCTGGCCGCGTACGAAGTCCGCGAACGTCTCCGCCGTCGTGTACCGGGGCGTGAAGCCGAGCGTCTCGCGCATCTGGCCGGTGGCCACCACCCGCCCGTGCGTGAGCAGCCGGATCTGCTCCGGTGAGAAGTCCGTCATACCGAGCGTACGCACCAGCGAACCCGCCCAGGTGACCGCGGGCAGCAGCAAGGGCACGGTCGGCCGCCCGAGCCGCCGCGAGCACTGCGAGAGCAGCAGCACACCGTCCCCGGCGATGTTGAACGTGCCGCTGTTGAGCGTGCCCCGGCGCGGCTCGTGCGAGGCGATCCGGAGCACCTCGACGACGTCGTCCTCGTGCACGAACTGGAGCCGCGGGTCGTAGCCGAACACGGTCGGCAGGACGGGCAGCGCGAAGTACGAGGCGAGCGGGGTGTCCGCGGCCGGTCCGAGGATGTTGGCGAACCGCAGCACGCACACCGCGACGTCCGGGCGCCGCCGGGCGAACCCGCGCACGTACCCCTCGACCTCGACGGTGTCCTTCGCGAACCCGCCGCTCGGCAGCGACTTCGCCGAGGTCGTCTCGGTGAACACGGCCGGGTCGCGCGGCGCGGAGCCGTAGACGTTCGTACTGGACTTCACCACCAGCCGCTTGACGGCCGGCGACTTCTGGCAGGCGCCGAGCAGCTGCATGGTGCCGATGACGTTGGTCTCCTTGACCATGGCCCGGCTGCCGGCGCCGAGCGCCGTGCCCGTCACATCGAGGTGGACGACCGTGTCCGCGCCGGTCTCGGCGAGCACGCGGGCTATCGTCGGCAGCCGGATGTCGGCCTGGATGAAGTCGGCCCCGCCCAGATGGTGCACCGGAGGCACGGCGTCCACGGCGATCACCCGGTCGACCTCCGGATCCCGCTGGATCCGCCGCACGAACCGGCCGCCCAGCTGGCGGGCCGCTCCGGTGACGAGCACGACCTTCCCCAAGATCAGCGCCTTCCCTCGTACGGTGTGCGTGCGGCCAACTTAGCGGGTCGACGTTGCGCTGTGATGACCCCCCGATGCACGAGGTGACGGAATTTCACCGGGCGGAACCGCAGTGGGCGGCCCGGACATGCCTGTGGCCCCCCACCAATGGTGGGGGGCCACAGGGACACGCTTCTCGCGCGCCGCTTACTTCTTGTTGCGACGCTGAACGCGCGTGCGCTTGAGCAGCTTGCGGTGCTTCTTCTTGGCCATCCGCTTGCGCCGCTTCTTGATAACAGAGCCCACGACTACCCTCGCTCACTTCTCATCACTCGGTTGTTTGGGCGCCATGGGCCCACACGACCTACGAGGGGCTAGCCTACCCAACCGAGCGCTGAGGTCGTAATCGAGGGTCCGCCGGATCTTTCCGGAGGCGTCGTCAGGCTGTTTCCACCCCCACATAGCTGTCGCGAAGGTACTCGTGTACCGCTTGCTCCGGGACGCGGAAGGACCGCCCCACCCGGATCGCGGGCAGATGACCGCTGTGCACCAGCCGGTACACGGTCATCTTCGACACTCGCATCACCGCGGCGACTTCCGCCACGGTCAGGAACACGACCTCGTTCAGAGGCCTCTCGCCAGCTGCCATGACACACCTGAACCTTCCGCACTCGACGGCCACCGGCTTCCCCTTCCGGTGACTCTTCGTCGCTGCGTGCTCACTCCCCAATGTAGGGGCGGGTGATGCGAGTGGGGAAGAGGTGCACCCATCGCTGGCCTACTGTGACAGACACGCTCGTTTGAGTACGTAGCGGGTAAGCGGGCGGTAGTACGCGGACCGCACGCCGTCATCAACCGGAACGGCGACGGTCAGCGCCCCCTCGACCTCTCCCACGAACAGCGCGGGATCGTCGACATCGCCGAGCCCGATGGCCTCGAACCCCAGCTGACCTGCACCGCAGACCCAGCCGTGGTCTCCGACGACAAGCGCGGGCAGCGGTCCGCCGGCGGCCGCGGCGGCCTCCAGGACGACCCGAACCGGCAGCGGAGAATGACTGTGGACACCCGGCTCACAACCGGGGCGCTCGGCTCCTGGTTCCCGCACCAAGGCAACCCCTCGTACGTAGTCGAGGTAATGGGTACGTAGACCGAACCGGGTCAATATGTCGACACAGTGACCCTGCGCGGGGGTGAGCACCTCACACCCCGCCGCCGAGAGCGCGTCCGCCAAGCCGGCGTAGAACCCGAGCAGGCGGTGCGGATGCCCGGTCCCGAACAGCACGGGAGCCCGGCGCCCGGCCGCCTCCCCGATGCGCTCGGCGAAGGCATCCAGCGCGGCCACCGTGCGCCCCGGATCGATCACATCCGGGCCGGACGTGTGCCGCGGATCGGCCGAAACGCCACACTTCTCCGCCATCAACGCGAGCAGTTCCGGCTGCTGCCACGCCCCTTCGGGATCGATCCCGATCAACACGCGCGGATCCCGGGCGGCGAACAACCGATAACTCCGCAGGCTGACCTCCCGGGAGGTCCCCACCTCCCCGGCCAGCCGCACGGCCACCAGATGCGCACACAGAGCCTCGGCGGTCACCACGGCTGAGATGCTCGCGCATCACGGATGAGGATGCGTCAGGAATGGGTGGAATTCCGCACAGTTGGCGTAACCCCCTACGGCAGCAGACCCCGCAGGGGGAACGCCGCCCGCCGGGTCGCCAGGACCGCCTGGTCGAGCCGGTCGGCGGGGTCGTAACCCGCGTCCCACGACGCCCAACTCACCGGCCACCGCCCGTCGGTCATCCGCTGCGGCCCCAACTGCCGGGTCCGGGCGAACACCTCCTGGCGCCACCCCTCCGGGATCACCGTCTCCGGCGCCACCGGCCTGCCCGCGGCCACTGCCACCAGATGCGTCCAGGACCGCGGCACGACCTCCACCACCGCGTACCCGCCCCCGCCGAGCGCGACCCACTTCCCGTCGGCGTACTCGTGCGCCAGCTCATGACAGGCCACCTGCACCGCCCGCTGCGCGTCCAGCGACACGGCGAGATGGGCCAGCGGATCCTCGAAGTGCGTGTCGGCCCCGTGCTGCGTCACCAGCACCTGCGGCCGGAAGTCGGCGATCAGCTCCGGCACCACCGCGTGAAACGCCCGCAGCCACCCCGCGTCCCCGGTCCCCGCCGGCAGCCCCACGTTCACCGCGGCCCCCTCCCCGGCCCCCGCCCCGACCTCCTCCGGCCACCCGGTCTGCGGGAACAGCGTGCGGGGATGCTCGTGCAGCGAGATCGTCAGCACCCGCGGATCCTCCCAGAACGCGGCCTGCACCCCGTCCCCGTGGTGCACGTCCACATCCACATAGGCGACCCGCTCGGCCCCCAGCTCCAGCAGCCGGGCGATGGCCAGCGCCGCGTCGTTGTAGATGCAGAACCCCGACGCACCCCCGGGCATCGCATGGTGCAGCCCGCCCGCGAAGTTCACCGCGTGCTCGACGTCCCCCCGCCACACCGCCTCCGCCGCCGCCACCGACTGCCCCGCGATCAGCGCGGACACCTCGTGCATCCCGGCGAACGCGGGATCGTCGACCGTACCCAGCCCGTACTGCCCGCGCGCCCCCGCCGGATCCGCCGACGCGGCCTTCACCGCCTCGATGTAGTCCTCGCGGTGCACCAGCATCAGCGTCGACTCCCCGGCCGGCTTCGCCGCGACGACCTCCAGCTCCCGGTCGAGCCCGAAGGCACCCACCAGTTTCCGGGTCAGTGCCAGCCGGACCGGATCCATCGGATGGTCCGGGCCGAAGTCATAGCCCGTTACTGCCTCGTCCCACATCAGCTGTGCGCGGCCGCTCATGCCCGCCACCGTATCGGTCCGGTTGAGCGGCGAACGACCTGGCGTACCCCAGCGTCACCAGCACCAACACCATCGGCACAAGCATCGCCCCGCGGTAACTCCACGCATCGCCCAAGGCCCCCACCAACGGCGAACCGACCAGAAAGCCCACGTAATTGAAGATGTTCAGCCGCGCGACGGCCGCGTCCGAAGCCCCCGGGCCGTGTTCCTCGAAAGCGTGCCTGCCGGCCGCCGCGAACGTCTGCGGCACCAGCACGCACAACCCCAGCCCCACCATCATGAACCCGAGCATCCCGACCCACGCCCCGGGCGCCGACGCCACCACCGCGAACCCGCCGGCCGCCACCAGCGTCCCGAGCCGTACGACCGCCACGGCCCCGAACCGCCGCACCCCGAAGTCCCCGAGCGCCCGCCCCACCAGCGTGGTCACCATGTACACGTTGTACGGCACCGTCGCCAGCTGCTCGCTGCTGCCCAGCACGTCCTTCAGATACTTCGCGCTCCAGTTGGAGACGGTCGAGTCCCCGATGTAGGCGAAGGTCATCACCAGACACAGCGGCAGCAGCAGCTTGAACACCACCCCCGCGCCCTGCCCCCGCTCCTGGCCCTCCCCCACGGCCGCCGGCTCCCCGTCGGCGTACCACCGGCTGCCCACCAGCGTCGCCGGCAGCAACACCGCCACCACCGGCAGATACGACACCCACAGCGCGAGATGCCAGTGCGCCCCGACCCAGGCCAACGAGGCCCCGAGGATCCCGCCCAGGCTGTACGCGGCATGGAAACTGAGCATGATGCTGCGCCCGTACGACCTCTGAAGGCTCACCCCGAGCATGTTCATCGAGGCGTCCAGCGCCCCCACCGTGAGCCCGAACACGCCCAACGCAACCGCCAGTTCGGCGAGCTGCCCGCCGGCTCCGGCCCCGAGCAGCGCCAGCAGCACCACCGGCTGGGAGTACCGCAGCAGCCGACTCGGCCGTACGCGCTTCACCAGCTGCTCGGTGGTCACACTGCCCACCCCGGCCAGGATCGGTACGGCGGCCAGGAAGACCGGCAGCAGCGCGTCGGAGACGCCGTACCGGTCCTGGATGGCCGGGATCCGCGTCACGAGCAGTGCGAAGGTGGCGCCCTGCGCGAAGAAGCTGAACGCCAGCGAGGCCCTACCGCGCCGCAGCACATCAGTCATGGCGGCGAGCGTAGGGCCCCGGGCTACCTGTGGGTAGATCCAGCCAAAGATGAATTTCCCTCAGCTTGACCGTGCGGGTCTCAGGCGGCGACGGCCAGTCCCGACCGCTCCGGCTGCTTCTGCTGGGTGGCCTTGCCGTCCTCCACCTCGGCGGCGAGCATCTTCTCCATCGGCCCGGCGGCCAGCCCACCACTGACCACGAACCCGATCACCATCGCGCCGACCAGGAAGACGGTGCCGAGCCACACCATCGTGTCCACGGGAATGGTGTACGCACCCACGACCCGGGCGGAACACTCGGCGAGCAGCACCAGCCCCCAGACGACCGAGAAGGCCTTCTCCTTGCCCCGGAAGGCCGTCGACCGAACGGACTCCCCGGAGACCAGCCGCTGCCAGGCGGCCTCCTTCTCCGCGTCCCCCTTCACCAGGAAGGGCTTCATCCCGGCGGTCATCATCGGCTTGCCGAACCAGACCGAGGCCAGGATCCCGAAGGCGATGACACTGCTGACCCCGCTGTCCTTGGCGAGCATCAGCCGCGGGTCACCGGAGACGAAGCTGAGCAGCAGCGACACGACGTTGACGACCAGGATGAGACCGGCCAGAGCGTTGGTCCTCCGCTCCTTCACCAGGCCCCGCACGGTCCGCACCGCCGGCGCCACGCTGCTCCAGGCGAGGGAGGCGAAGGTGCTCAGCCCGAAGGCGTCCTTGAACAGGTAGTACGAGCCGAGCGGCAGGGCCACGTCCAGGAGGAGCGGCCGGAAGTTCTGGATCCCCGTGTTCTTCGTCATGCCCTCAGCTTCGCCGCCGCAGGGGGTCCGTCAGTAGAAACGATCGTCCGGAGGTCCGCATGACAATTGTCAGGCTCCGACCGATGGCTCAGGTCATATCAGCAGGTCAAGCAACTCGCCCATGGCGCCGAAGAGTTGATCGGCACCGCTCAGCTTCGCCGCCGGCGTCATCGCGGTGAACCCGCAGACGTCCATCCCGGCCGCCACGGCGGCCCGCACGCCGAGCGGGGAGTCCTCGACGACCACGCACCGCTCGGGGGCCACCCCCATCCGCCGTGCCGCGTGCAGGAAGAGATCGGGCGCCGGCTTGCCCCGCCCCACGTCCTCGGAGCTGAAGATCCGCTCCTCCGGGAACCACCGGCCGAGCCCGGTCGTGCGATGCCCCACCCGGATCCGCGCATGGCTCCCGGAGGACGCCACGCAGTACGGCACCCCGTCCGTGGCCAGCTTCTCCAGTACGTCCGCCACGCCGGCCACGGGCGCCAACTCCCGCTCGAACGCGGCGAACACCCGCGCGTGGAAGACATCGTCGAAGTCGTCCGGCAACCGCTGCCCCCTGCGCTCCAGCACCAGTTCATGAATCCGGTGCATCGCCGAGCCCATGTAGTCCCGGATGGAGTCCTCGTACGAGGTCGGGTGCCCCAGCTCGGTCAGATAGGCCGCGAGATGGCGATTGGATATGGGCTCGCTGTCGACGAGCACCCCGTCGTTGTCGAAGATGATCAGGTCGTAGCGCATACTGTCGAGCATAAACGCAGAAAGGCCCACGCCTGATGGCGTGGGCCTTTCCCAAAATTTGTTCGGCGGCGTCCTACTCTCCCACAGGGTCCCCCCTGCAGTACCAT
>NZ_JBHJYK010000033.1:0-86066 GCF_042269865.1 Streptomyces sp. NPDC055966 | reverse complement strand
GCCGACCAACTCGCCGACCGCATCGCGGTGCTGAACGGCGGCAAGCTCGTCGCCGAGGGCACCGCCGAGGAACTCAAGCGCCTCGTCCCCGGCGGACACGTACGGCTCCGCTTCACCGACCCGGCCGCGTACCGGAGCGCCTCCTCCGCCCTGGGCGAGGCCTCCCGGGACGACGAGTCCCTCGCACTGCACATCCCCGGCGACGGAACCCAGCGCGAGCTGCGCGCCATCCTCGACCGGCTCGACAGCGCCGGCGTCGAGGCCGACGAACTGTCCGTGCACACCCCCGACCTCGACGATGTCTTCTTCGCCCTGACCGGCGGCGCCGGCATCCCCGACCAGCCCAAGGAGCCCGTCCGATGAGCACCCCCCTGGTTCCCGCCCGCCCGGCCCGGATCTCCCTCGCCGTGCGCGACTCCTCCACGATGCTGCGCCGCAACCTCCTGCACGCCCGGCGCTACCCGTCCCTCACCCTGAACCTGCTGCTCACCCCGGTCATGCTGCTGTTGCTGTTCGTCTACATCTTCGGCAACGCGATGAGCGGCGGCGCGGGCCGCTCGGCCTACCTCGCCTACCTCGTGCCCGGCATCCTGCTGATGACCATCGGCTCCACCGTGATCGGCACCGCGGTGTCCGTCTCCACGGACATGAGCGAAGGCATCATCGCCCGCTTCCGCACCATGGCCATCCACCGCGGCTCCATCCTCGTCGGACACGTCGTCGGCAGCGTCCTGCAGTCGGTCATGAGCGTGGTCCTCGTCGGCGCCGTCGGCGTGGCCATCGGCTTCCGCTCCCACCACGCCACCGTGCTGGACTGGCTCGCGGCGTTCGGACTGCTCGTGCTCTTCGCCCTGGCGCTCACCTGGATCGCGGTCGGCATGGGCCTGGTCAGCCCGAACGCCGAGGCCGCCAGCAACAACGCCATGCCGCTGATCCTGCTGCCCCTGCTGTCCAGCGCCTTCGTCCCGCTGCACTCCATGCCCGGCTGGTTCCGGCCCATCGCCCAGTACCAGCCCTTCACCCCCGCCATCGAGACCCTGCGCGGACTTCTCCTCGGCACCCCCATCGGCGACAACTGGTGGATCGCCCTGGCCTGGTGCCTCGGCCTCACGGTGCTCGGCTACCGCTGGTCCACCTCGAAGTTCGCCAAGGACCCGAAGTAACCGCCACGACGACGCGGGCCACTTCCCGCGACGCGTCCCACCCGAGGGCGGCGTACACCGGCATCGCGTCGGGGTACGCCGCCCCGTCCGTGTCGGCGAACCGTAGGATCGGGCACGTCTGTCGACTGTCGACGGAATCGTTGCGAGGAGACTTCTGATGGCTCAGGTCACTGCCAAGGGAAACCCGGTTCAGGTCAACGGCTCGCTGCCGCAGCCGGGCGACAAGGCCCCGGCGTTCGAGTTGGTCGACGCGAATCTGACGGACACGAAGCTGTCGGACTTCGCCGGGCAGCGCAAGATCCTCAACATCTTCCCGAGCGTCGACACCCCCACGTGCTCGGCCTCGGTACGCACGTTCAACGCCCAGGCCGGCGACCTGGCCAACACCGTGGTGCTGTGCATCTCCGCCGACCTGCCCTTCGCCCAGGCCCGGTTCTGCGGCGCGGAGGGCCTGGAGAACGTGCGCACCCTCTCGACCCTGCGCGGGCGCGTCTTCCACGAGGACTACGGCGTGGCGATCGCCGACGGCCCGCTGGCCGGCCTGACCGCTCGCGCCGTCGTGGTGCTGGACGAGAACGACACGGTCGTCCACTCGGAGCTCGTCAAGGAGATCGGCGAGGAGCCCGACTACGAGACGGCGCTCACGGCCCTGAAGTAGGACGCGACGTCACGAACGCTTCGGTCCGGCGGGGCCGGGAACGCCTCGGAGCGCCCCCGGCCCCGCCCCCGCCCCTCCCGGGAGCCCCCGAACGCACACGACACACACCCTGATCACCGCCGGGTCGGCCTTCGCCGGCGTGGCCATGCTCATCAACATGGCACCCGGCCCCGACTCCCTGCTCGTCGTCCGCACGTCCGCGACCCGGGGCAGACGAAGCGGACTGGCCGCCGCCCTCGGCATCCTCACCGGCTGCGTGGGCTGGGGCCTCGCCACCGCCGTCGGCCTGACGGCCCTGCTGACCGCATCCCGCATGGTGTACGACACGCTCCGCATGTGCGGCGCCGCCTACCTCGTACTCCTGGGAGTCACCGCACTCCGCCACGCCCGGAAACCGCCCGCTCCCGGAGCATCCGAGCGCACGACCGCCGCCCCGCCCGGCCGCTGGGCCGCATTCCGCACCGGCGTGGCGACGAACCTGCTGAACCCCAAGGCGGGCGTGTTCTACCTGAGCCTGATCCCGCAGTTCGTCCCGCGGCACGCGCCGGTGTTCGGCGCGACGCTGCTCTTCACCGCCATCGACGCGGCCGAACTGGCCGTCTGGTACTGGCTCCTGACCCGCGCCGCCTCGGCGCTGGGCGAGCGCGTCCGGCGCCCCGTGTTCCGGCGCCGTCTCGAACAGCTCACCGGCGTGGCCTTCCTCGGCTTCGCCGCCGGCCTCCTCGCCGACCGCTCACCGTGAGCGGGCGAGAGAAGGCAGCCTGTGCGGAGAGGGCAGGATTCGAACCTGCGTGGACCACGAGGGTCCGACTTCGGGCTGCTGCCCTGGTCCCCGATGAGCCGCTCCGGGCACCTCTCCTTGCTCCCGGCCCCCGCGGTGTTCCGCGGTGCCGTTCACGAGTACGACGATGCCAGGCCCGGCTGACACGGGTCTGACCCGCCGCTGACCACCCCTCGCACGACCGACTCCACCCGGGGTTTGAGGCGCCGTCACCCTGATGGTCCGTCCCGACCGGCAGAACCGTCCGGGCGCGGTGAAGATGATCAGGACATGAGGGGGGAAGCGAAAGGAGCTGTTCGTGTTCCGCTCGATTGCCACGGTATTGGCCGCTACTGCCCTCACCGGTTTCCTGGGCGCCGGCATCGCCGGCGCCGTACCCGTCCACTCCCAGGCCTCCGCGGCCGTCACCCAGCAAGCGAAGGGCGGCGGCGGCGACGGCGTCGGTGGCCTCGGCTCCGCCGGTAAAGACGTCGGCGTCGGCGTCGGTGGCGTAGACGCCAGCGGAACCAGCGGTGTCGGCGGCCTCGGCTCCAACGGCAACGAAGGCAACGGCGTCGGCGGTCTGTGAGGTCCTCGCCGTTGTTCCCCCGGCCCCCCGTCTCGTGCGGGGGGCCGGGGGTTTGCGGCAACGGGCAGGCACCGCGTGACGCGCAGTGGAAGGGACCGACCGATGGACGCAGCTCGACGTGTGGACCGCAGGGCCGTGCTGGCCGGCTCGCTCGCGGGTGCCGCGACCGCCCTTGCGGGGTGCGCGCCGACGAGCGCCGCCACGCCGGCGTCCGGCGTCTCGCCCGGTCCGCGCCCGACGACGCCCGCCGCGGCGTTCGCGAGACTGATGGACGGCAACGGGCGCTGGGTGAGCGGCAAGCTCCGGCATCCGGACCGGGACCCCGACCGGCGGCAGCTCGTGGCTCAGCAGCAGGAGCCCTTCGGGTCGATTCTCTCGTGCATCGATTCCCGGGTTCCGCCCGAACTCCTCTTCGACACCGGACTGGGTGACCTCTACGTGATGCGCACGGGAGGGCAGGCGGTCGGTCCGGTGGTCACCGGTTCCGTCGAGTACGGCCCGATGACGAGCGGCACCCCGCTCGTCGTCGTCCTCGGGCATCAGCGCTGCGGCGCCGTCAAAGAGGCGTACCAGTCCCTGCGTGACGACAAGCCCCTGCCCGTCAACCTCCAGGCGATCGTCAGGGCGCTGCGGCCGGCGTACGAGCAGGCGGTGCGGGAAGGCGGTGCCGACCCGGTCGAGACGATGGCCCGGGCCCAGGTGAAGCTGACCGCGAGCGCGCTTCGCTTCAACGAGGACCTCGCCCCGTTGGTGCGCAAGGGTTCCCTCGCGGTGGTCGCCGCGTACTACTCACTCGACACCGGCATGGTGGAAGTCCTGGCCGGCCGGCCCTCCTGAACCGTTCCTGGCGACTGCCTGTGCGGAGAGGGCAGGATTCGAACCTGCGTGGACCACGAGGGTCCGACTTCGGGCTGCTGCCCTGGTCCCCGATGAGCCGCTCCGGGCACCTCTCCTCGCTCCCGGCCCCCGGTGTTCCGCGGTGCCGTTCACGAGTACGACGATGCCAGGGCCTGCTGACGCGCCTCTGACCCGCCGCTGACGCGCCGATCCGCTGTGGTTCAGGCGGTGCCGGGGGTGTTGCCCGCGTCCGGGGCGGCGTCGGCCCCGGGGGCCGGCAGATAGCTGGCCAGTCCGCGCAGGATGATCTCCAGGCCGATGTCGAACCGCTCGTCGGAGGAGTCGGTCACCATCAGACCGGACAGGGCGCGCAGGTGGGGGAAGTCCCGCGCGGGCAGGGACGCGAAGTAGTGCAGCATCTCGTCGGCCATCTCCTGCCAGTCGGGGCGGGCCGGCGAGGCGGCGCCGCCGCCGTGCCGGGCGGCCCGGTCCCGCCACATGCCCTCCTCCAGGACGAAGCCGTCGATGTAGGTGGAGATGAGGTCACCGGCCTCCGCCGCGATGCGGTCGGGCAGCCCGGCGGTGCGGAAGATGGCGAGCAACGCCTCGACGTGCGGCAGCAGTTCGGCGGTGAAGGGGACGTGTCCCATGGAGATCCTCGCCATGTCCCGGTGCGACAGCAGGCGCCGGCGCCAGGCACGGGCGAAGTCCCGCAGCTGCTCCTGCCAGCGCTCCGGATCGGGTGCGGGCAGCGCGTAGCCGTCGAAGAGACGCGTGTACATGAGCTCCAGGAGGTCGTCCTTGGAGCTGACGTGGGCGTAGAGGGCGGAGACGGCGACCCCCAGTTCGGCCGCCACCTGACGCATCGACAGGCCGTCGAGCCCGTGCCGGTCCAGCACGGTGAGGGCGGCCTCGACGATCCGCTCGCGCGAGAGCGGGGCGCGTGCCGGCGCGCCCTGGGTGCGAGCGGGGCGCTCGCGCTCCCACGGGGTCGGCGGAGGGAGTGCGGGGGTGCCGGCGGCCGCGTCGCTCATGGTGACCAGTCTAGAGACCCGGAGAACAGTGTTCTGCCCAGGGCGAGGGCGTCCCCCCTCGGGCCGAGACGCGATATATCTTGTCTTGGCGACGATGGCGCTATATCGTAATGAACAACGTTCTCTTGATGAGCGCTGTTCTGTTACGGTGAACAGTGTTCTTCCCTTCCTGTCGTGAGGAGTCTGCGATGTCCACCACCGGTGTCGCGTCCGTCGGGACGCCCACCGACTCGCCAGCGCCCTACCGATGGCGCTGGGCCGCGCTCTTCGTGATCCTGGCGGCGGAGGTCATGGATCTCCTCGACGCCGTCGTCACGAACATCGCCGGCCCCTCCATGCGGGCCGACCTCGGCGGCGGCGCCTCCACCCTGCAGTGGCTCGCCGCCGCGTACACCCTCTCGATGGCCGTCGGACTCGTCACCGGCGGGCGGCTCGGGGACATCCACGGGCGCCGCCGGATGTTCCTGGTGGGAGCCGTCGGCTGCACCCTGGGCTCGCTGCTGTGCGCGGTCTCCGTCTCGCCCGGGACGCTGATCACGGCCCGCGTCGTGCAGGGCCTGTTCGGCGCGGTGATGCTGCCGCAGGGCCTCGGCATGATCAAGGAGATGTTCCCGCCGAAGGAGTCGCAGAAGGCCTTCGGCATGTTCGGCCCGGTCATGGGGCTGTCGGCGGTGTGCGGGCCGATCCTCGCGGGCTGGCTCGTGGACGCCGACTACTTCGGCACCGGCTGGCGGATGATCTTCCTGATCAACCTGCCGCTGGGTGCCGCCGCCTTCCTCGGCGCGCTGCGCTACCTGCCCAGGGGCCGCTCCGGCGACAGGCCGCGCCTCGACATCCCCGGCATGCTCCTGGTCTCGCTGGCCGCGCTGCTCATCATCTTCCCGCTGGTCCAGGGCCGTGAGTACGACTGGCCCGGGTGGACGTTCGCGATGATGGCCGCGTCGGTCGTCGTCTTCGCGGCCTTCGCCGTCTACGAGTCGCGGCGCAGCAGGGCCGGCCGTGACCCGCTGGTCGTCCCGAGCCTCTTCCGCAAGCGCGGGTTCAGCGGAGGCATGACGCTCGGGCTGGTCTTCTTCTCGACCATGCAGGGCTTCATGCTGGTCTTCAACCTCTACACCCAGATCGGCCTCGGCTACTCGCCGTTGAAGGCGGGCCTGGTGATGGTGCCCTGGTCGGGCGGCATGATCGTCGGCTTCGGCGTCGCTCAGGCGGTCACCCGCTTCGGCCGGGCCGTGCTCCAGGCGGGTACGGCGGTCATGGCGCTCGGCGTGTTCGGCGTGTGGCTGACCCTCGACACGGTGGGCAGCGGCGTCGGCCCCTGGCAGCTCGTGCCGGCCCTGCTCGTCACCGGCATCGGGATGGGCCTGCTCATGGCCCCCTTCTTCGACATCGTGCTCGCCAGCGTCGAACAGCACGAGACGGGCTCGGCGTCCGGCACGATGACCGCGATGCAGCAGCTCGGCGGCGCCTTCGGCGTGGCGCTCCTCGGCACCGTGTTCTTCGGCCTGCTGGGCGGCGGCATCGCCGGCGCCGTCGACCACCACGCGGCCGGCCTGCGGGGGCAGTTGAGCGCCGCGCACGTGGCGCCGGCCGCCCAGGACCGCGTCGTGGCGGACCTGCGGCGGTGCGCCTCGGACCGTGCCGTCGCCAAGGACCCGGCCGCCACCCCGGCGTCCTGCGCCCGCCTGGGCGAGGACACCCGGTCCGCCGTGACGTCGCCCCAGGCCGGTGCCCGCATACCCGGCGCGCTGGAGGCCACCGCGAAGTCGGCCTTCCGCACCGGTTTCGGCTCCGTGATGAAGACGGTGCTGTGGATCGTCGACGGCATGCTGGTCCTGACGTTCCTGCTCTCCTTCCTCCTGCCGCGCCACGCACGCCCCGAGGGATCCGCCGGCCACTGAGCCCGGCGGCGCCCCGCGGGTCGCGACGGCGCACCGGTACGGCATACTGACGCCCCATCGATGCAACAAAATGTTGAAGGAGGGGCGTTGGCAGCCTGTTTCAGGACGGTCACGAGGTGGGAGAGGCCCATCTCGCCCAGGCGGAGGCCCTGGCGCGCGCCTTCCAGGAGGCGATCGCGCCCGCCACCGTCAACTACGACTTCGGCCACATCCGCGATGCCGCCGCCCGGCTTCCCGACAGCGACATCGTCAGGATGATCCGTGGCTGGGGGCTCCAGGAGGAGGCGCCGGTCGTGGTGATGGCGCTCTCCCTCAAGGAGGCGGTCCGCCAGGCGCTCCCGCCCGAGGCCGCCCAGGCGTCGTTCTGGGACACCGTCGAGCGCGACCTCGTGGACGCCTTCACCGGTCTCGCGGCGCAGGAGGGCGCACCGGGACTGGCCTACTACGACGAGGGGCCGGACCGCACGAGCTACTACCGCGACCTGTTCTTCACCCTCCAGGACGAGCAAGCCGGCGCCCACCTGTACGCCGTCGCCTTCTGCGCCGACGTCACCGTCGGCCTCGACAAGTCCCGTGTGGGCGCCCTGGGCCTCGCCGACACCGCACCGTTCGCGGTCCGGCTCGACGCGATCGTCGTACGGCAGAAACTCGCGAACGCGGCCTGATCCTCCGGGCGCCGCCCCGCATCCCGGGGGCCGGGCAGGCGGGTCGGCGTCACAGACCGGCCGGGCACAGCCGCTGGGCCCTGCCGCCGTCGACGGCGGCGTCGACACAGCCCGCGGGCAGGCCGTCGTGGGTGCGGTCCGAGAAGTTGGCCGTGACCGTCAGGACGCCGTCGCCGAACGTCGTGCGCTGCACCAGCCGGTCGGGCGTCAGCCACCGGAAGCCGGTCATCGGCCGCGTCGCCGCGGCCTTGTGCAGGGGCTCGAAGTACTTCTGCAGCTGGGCGATCCGCGAGCCGTGCCCGTCCAGTTCCGCCTTGTCGAGGACGAGGTTCAGCGGGACGTTGTACAGCATGGCCAGCAGCGCGCGGGTACGGCTCTGGTCGGGCAGCTTCGACCAGGACAACTCCCAGCGCTCGGTGCTGATGACCGAGTCGTGCAGCACGGTCTGGTACAGCGGCACCCGGTACCTGGGGTCGTACATCGCCTTCGCGACGTCGGCCGGCAACCGCACGGGCTTGAAGAAGATCCCGGGCGCTCCGGCCGGCGCGTAACCGCCCCAGGCGGCGCGGTCCCGCTCCAGCGCCCACAGCTGGTCGGGTACCGGGCTCCCGGAGCCGTGGCTGAAGGCGAGCACACCGTTCGCCCAGGAACCGGCGCTCTCCGAGCCGACCACCAGCCCGCGCTCGCCGGACAGCCGGGCCAGCCGCCGCAACCGGTTCTCCCGGTCCCGCGCCGGGGTCATCGGGTGCGCGGGGGAGTGGTCGGTGAACAGCTCGCCGGCGGCGTCCACGTCGAGGAAGTAGCTGTTCGCGCCGTTCGCGGTCATGTCCCGGGTGCGGTCGGCCAGATAGTGGCGGGACGGCTCGGCGCGGCGCAACGCCTCGGAGCTGACGTAGCAGCCGCGTCCGCCGAAACCGGTGACGACCCTGCCGTCGGCTCCCCGCACACAGGCGTCCTGCCACACGGGCGCGGGCCACTTCGACACCGGGCTGTCGGCCGAGGCGGGGTCCTGCGCGTTGGCCCAGGAGTCGTACGGCCCCACGAGGTAGCCCGACCGCTCGGCCAGGCGCACGGCCGAGCGGTCCATGGGGGAGCCGTCGGCGTCGTAGCCGAGCCACATCCTGTCGATGCCCAACTCCCGCAGCCGCCGTACGCCTTGGGCGGTGCGGGCCTGGCCCCAGGTGTAGGCGTGGAAGGCGCCCACCAGCCTGCCGGCCTCGGGGTTGCGGGCGATCTTCTGGCGCAGGGTGGTGATGCCGCCGTGGGCCTGGAGCCAGGCCCGGTAGTCGCGGGCGGCGGCCACCGGCGAGCCGTCGGTGAGCGCGAAGGCCAGCGTGTAGTCGAGCGTGCCCTCCGAGGGTGAGAACGCGTGCTCGGCCTCGGCGTGCAGCCGGCCGCCGGCGGAGACGAACTTCAGCGTGGTGGCGATGTCGGACTCGGCGATGTAGCTCGCGCCGTGCCCGCCGCGCAGGCTGGTGCCCCAGAACGGCATGGTCAGACCGTCGGACAGGCCCGCCTCGGAGCCCGCGAGCCCGGCCCCCGCGGAGTTCCACCAGCGGTCGGCGACCGGCACCGACAGGCCCTCGCCGCGCGGGACCTGCACCTCGCTCGTGTCCGGGTCGGTGGCGGTCACCGGCCAGGTCAGCGTGGACTTCCGGGTGGAGCGCACGGTCACCGCAAGCCGTCCCTCGCGCGCGGCCGCGGTGACCGTGAGACCCCTCGCCGGATACCCCCAGGTGGCCCTGTCCCCGTGCACCGAGACCTGCGCGGCGGGCCCGAGGGCGCCGGCCGCCGGAGCGGACAGCTGCCAGGCCCGTCCGTCGTCCGCCCGGCCGCGCACGGCCAGCGAGCCGGTGTCCACCACGACACGCCCACCGGCGACGGGCACGGTCACCCGGTTGCCGCGCACTTGGACCTGCCGCCCGTCCCGCCCGCCCGTACCGAACGCGGCGGCGGTGCCGACCACCCCGATCACCGTGAGTGCGGCACCCAGCGCGACGATCCTCTTCCTGGTCTTCCTGGTCTTCCTGATCTTCCTCGCCTTCATGGGGCGCCACTGTCACGGGGGGATCTAAGAACATTGTGAGAACGCGCGGCGCGCTCGCCGGTACTGCCTCGTCGGCACGGCAGCGCGGCCGCGACAGAGACGAGGACATGGTCCGCGTTGCCTGGCCGGGGTTCCGGACGTTTGTCTGCCGTAGACGTCTATCCAAGGAAGTCCGGTTATGCCCCTTAAGAATCGGTCCGCCCATATCGCCATGGTCGGCACGCCTTTGGCCGCCCATGTGCTGCCCAGCCTGGAGATCATCCGTGAGCTGGTGGCCCGCGGTCATCGCGTGACGTACGCCAATGCCGGCCCCGTCGCCGGGCTGGTCACCGCCACCGGCGCCGAACCGGTCGGCATCACGTCCACTCTGCCGGACGCCGGCCGCGACTGGCCGCAGGATCCCATCGGCTGCGCCTCCCTCTTCCTCGACGAGGCGGAGGCCGTTCTGCCGCAGCTGCACGCCGTGTACGACGACGATCCCGCCGACCTGTACCTCTACGACGCCGGCGCGTACGCGGGCCGCGCGCTGGCCGAGGCACAGGACCGCGCTCTCGTCCAGCTGTCCGCGGCGCAGGTGGCCTGGGAGGGCGCCCAGGAGGAGATCGGTGCGGCGTACGCGCAGCTGCCCGGAGGCCCCGCACACCGGGCGCGGTTCGCGGACTGGCTGGCCCGGTGCGGTGCGGTGACCGGGAACGTGGAGGAGTTCACCAGCTACCCGCGGCGCACGCTGGCCATGATCCCGCGCGCCATGCAGCCGCACGCGGACCGCGTCGACACCGAGGCGGTGACGTTCGTCGGCCCATGCCTGGGGGCCGGCCAGGAGCAGGGCGGCTGGACGCGGCCGGAGAGTGCGAAGAAGGTGCTGCTGGTATCGCTGGCCGGCGCTGCCTCCCACGGGCCGCAGGAGATCCACCACCAGTGTGTGGCGGCGTTCGCGGATCTCCCCGGCTGGCATGTGGTGCTGCAGACGGGCAGTGACGGCGACCTGGCCGATCGGGTTCCCCGCAACTTCGAAGTGTGGCCATGGGCGCCGCCGTTGACGATGCTGGAGCAGGCGGACGCCTGGGTGACGCACACCGGTGTGGGCACCAGCGGTACGGGCCTGTACGCCGGCGTGCCGATGATCGCGGTCCCCGACGGGCCCGACCAGTGCCTCCACGCCGACCGGCTCGTCGAACTGGGTGTCGCCCGCCGGCTCGACCCCGCGGACGTCACGGCGGCGGCGCTGCGTACCGCCCTGATGGAACTCATCGGCGATCCCCAGGTCGCCACGCGTTCGGCGTGGCTGTGGTCCGAGGTACGCGCCGAGGGCGGCACCGGCCGGGCGGCGGATCTGATCGAGGAGCAACTGGTGGCGGAGCGGGTGGGCTGACCGGTGGCGTCGGCCGCCGACCCGGTGTTCGGTGCGTACGGCGGCGGGCCGGGGCCCGGGTCGGTTCGGTCAGGCGGTGTTGTTCCGGGCCCGTGCGAGGATCGCGACGTGAATGGCTTCCACTTCCGCCTCGCCCGTGACACCGACCTCGCCGCCCTGGTTCGTCTGCGCGACGACGCCGCCCGCTGGATGATCGCCCGGGGCGTCACCGGCCAGTGGCAGCCCGGCGAGCTGGACGGGGACCACTTCCGCCGGGCCATGGCGACGGGTGAGGTCTGGCTCGCCGAGGCCGACGGCCGCGTGGCCGGGGCGTGGGAGCTGTGGTGGCAGGACGAGGACGCCTGGGGACCGCAGCCGCCGGTGGCCGGCTACGTGCACCGGCTGATGGTGGACCGCGGCAGCGCGCGGCCGGGTGCGGGGCGGCTTCTCCTGCGTGCCGCGGAGCGCCGCGTCGCCGCGGCGGGCCGGGCGGTCGTACGTCTGGACTGCCTGGCCGACAACACACGCCTGAACGCCTACTACCTGGACGCCGGCTACCGGGTCGTCGGCCACAAGGCGGGCAAGCCGCAACCGGGCGGTGCGCCCAAGTCGTTCACCCTCCTGGAGAAGACCTGCGGGCCGGCCAATTGATACGGGCCCGTGCGGGCCCTGCGCCGGTGCGGGCGGACACGCTGGCCGATTGTCGTTGGAAGTGACGGCGTGGTGCCATGTCGGCTGACATCATCGACTGACGGCGGTTGAGCCTGTCCGTGGAACGTCTTGGGGGCGCCGTCGATGAGTTGGCTTCACCACACCTGGTTGGCTGTCTACGTGTTACCCGCCGGCGTGAGCGCGGGCATCGCGTGGGTGGGGCTGGTACGCGAGTTCTCCGGCAAGGGGCGGTTGCTGGGCAGCTGGGCGTCGTCGTCTCTGATGCTGCTCGTGCTGGCGTTGATGGGTGTGGTGGCGGCCGGTGCGGTGGTGCTGCTGCCGCATGCGGCGTCGATTCCGCCGGTGGTCGCGGGTGCCGCGACGGGAGCCACGGCGCTGCCCAGACGCCGGCAGGACGAGACGGCGCAGCCGTACGTCAAGTTCATGACACTGGGTATCGCCCTGGTCAGGGAGCGGCTGGTGCAGCGTGTGCATCTGGACGCGTGCAGCTGGTCGGACCGCTTTCTGCAGGGCATCGAGACGTCCGCCCAGCTCAGGGTGTTCGTCCACGACCTCAAGCTGTACCTGCTGGAGCGGCATCCGCTCACCGCCGAGACGAAGACGATCTGCGCGATCTACACGGACGTGCAGACGGCGATCGACGTGGCGCTGGACGTGCAGACGCGGATCGACGAGGCGTGCCGCCAGGCCGGGCGGGAGGCGACGGGGGACGAACTCGTCGCCCGGCGCCAGGCGTTCGGCACCGCCCTCGCCCAGTGCGGTCACCTGCTGCGCTTCGCGTACGTTCACGGCCGCCGCAGCGAGAACGAGGAGCTCAGGGTCCTGCGGGCGAAGGCGATGTCCGACGACGCGTTCCACAGCCCGGCCGTGCCGTCGCAGCGTCGCTGGTTCGACCGCTGGCTCACCCGCTGAACGCGGACGGCCCGGCGATCAGCGGACGGACCGTGCGGCGCGCGTGCCGCACGTGAGGCTCAATGGCGGGCCGGAAGCACGCTGCTCCGGTGGGGCGACGCATCCGTGCCGCGGGCTCTGGCGTCCGTCGGCTGTGCCCGGGGGCAGAAGGTGATCTGCACGTCGGCGTCCAGCGCTTCCGCCACGGCGGCGAGGGTGCGCACCGTCAGGTTCGCGTCTCCGGACATGATCTGACTGACGCGCCCCGGACTGACGCCCATCGCCGCCGCCAGGTCGGAGCGGGTCTTGCCCTGGCCGGCCAGCAGGCCGGCCAGGGAGGCCGTCGCCTGTCGCCCTATCCGGGAAGCCGCTAGCGTGGTCCGGCTCTCGTCACGGGCAAAAATGCCCATGATTCACCCCCAACTCATGGAGAGACAACGCTTGTTGCCACTCCATCAGCATGCCACCTTTAGCTAGGGCTAAAAACTCGGTTGGTGGAAACGCTACGCCCTTCACCCTCCTTCAACGGCGCTGACCTGCGGTGGCTCGCCGTGAAACCGCGCAAAGTCACTCTTCTGAGTCAGTTCCGGTCAGCGTGAGCCGGTGCGAACCCGGCCGGACCAGATGTCGATCACCACCTGGCGGTGGTGCGGGCGCATCGCCGACGCGCCGGCGGCGTAGTTCCTGTCGACCTGCGCCGCCTCGGCCGCGTCCGGCTTGGCGTTCGTGCAGGACGTGCCGGGGCCGTGGCCGGACATGAGCTCCGAGCACGGGCCGCTGTAGTCGTCGGGCAGCCCGAGGATGTGCCCGGTCTCGTGGGCGGTGATGCGGGTCGCGTCGTAGCCCTCGTCCACCGCCTGCCGGCCCAGCTGCACGTCGCCGCTGCCGCCGGGGAAGATCGGCCCCAGCGTGGTCTGCGGCCAGCCGCTGGTCGCCTCGTAGACGTAGTCGGCCGAGCCGGGGGAGCTCGCCGGCTCCAGGCGCACGTTGTGCACCGCGTCGTTCCAGTTCCGTACGGCCTGCTCGACCGGGCCCGCCCACTGACCGGCACCACTGGCGTCGTAGGTCAGGGTGACCACTGCCGGGGTCGCGTGCGGCGCGGGGTGCGCCGAAGCGACGCCGACCGTCGTGCTCAGTATGGCCGGGAGAAGTACCGCCAGGGTCGCTGTTCGCTTGTTCATGGGACTGGTGCGCCTCCTTGGGTCTCCGTTGCTGCCCGCAGTAAACGAGTTCGTCGCGAACACGACAACCTCTGTCCCGGCAATCGGGTCCCGGTCGCAGCCAAGTTGGCTCAAAGAGCACAGGGGGCGGCGGCACCGCGCCGGCGGTCAGGCCGTGCCCGCCGCTTTGAGGATGAGGTCGGCGACGGCGTCGGGGCGGGCGACGAGGGAGACGTGGCAGGTGTTGATCTCGACGGTGTGGGAGCGGGCTCGCTCGGCCTCGAAGCGTTCCTGCTGCGGGGTGATGGTCTTGTCCTGCCGGCCCACCAGGGCCCACGAGGGGATGCTCCTCCACGCGGCGGCCGTGGCCTTCTCGGAGAACGCGGTGGTGGCGGCCGGTCGTTGGGTGATGCCGAGCAGGTTCGCCTGGGCGGCCGGCAGACAGGCGGCGAAGACCGAGTGGACCTTGTCCTGCTTCAGGTAGAGGTCGGTGCCGGTCGTGCCGCCGGTGCGGTACGGCACGGAGTTGGTGGCGGTCGCCAGGGCGCTCGGGAAGCGGGCGGACAGCGACATGCCGCTCTCGCCGACGTCGGGCATCAGCGCGTTGACGTACACCAGCGCCTTCACCTGGGGGTTGCCGGCCGCGGCCGAGCTGATGACGGCACCGCCGTAGGAGTGACCGGCCAGCACGACGGGACCCTTGACCGACTTCAGCACCGAGGCGAGGTACGCGGCGTCGCCGTGCAGGCCGCGCAGCGGGTTCGCCGGGGCCATGACGGTGTAGCCGCGACGCTCCAGCCGCTGGATCACGCCGTTCCAGCTGGAGCCGTCCGCGAACGCGCCGTGCACCAGGACGATGGTCGGCTTGGCGCCGTTCGCCCCGCTCTTCGCGTCGGCCGGGGCGGTGGGCACCGTGCACAGTGCGGCGATCACGCACCCCGCTGCCACGATGCGCCGGCACCGGCGTCGGCGCGCAGTGTCCGGCAGTGGCCCGCGTATGGCAGATTCCGTCATGCCGATCTCGCTCTCTCCCGGGGGGACTACGGCCCATACGTTCACGATTCGACGTGGACGGACTCGGCGTGATCGCCCAAGCGGGTGACCGGGGTGCGGCATGGGAGTGACGTTCACGGTGCGGAGTTCGCCGAGCCGCGACTGCCCGGCCGAGGAGTGCCGAGGGTGTCGGACAGTGCGTCGAGGGCGCCCCGGCAGGCGTGTTCGGGCGGGGCCGCGCAGCCGATGAGCACCCCTGCCGGGCGCAGAGGGAGCGGGCCTCGTCCTCGGGTGGCCGGTCGGCGGGGAGGACCAGGAGGGTGCGCAGACCGGCGGGGACGCCGTGGGCGGTCGGTTCCGGTACACCGGCCACACGGGCCAGGAGCAGTTCGCGCCGCCGGCGGCACGGAGCGGCGCCGCAGCACACATCACCGGCGTCGTCGGCACCGCCGTGGTCCTCTTCTACTGGCTCACGCTCGGATTCGCCGCGTTCCGTCTGTGCACCCTCGTCGCCCGCGTGCCCCGGACCGCCGCCCTGCTGACGACACGCCGACTGTCCCCGCCCGGGCTCCCGCGCCGAGACCCTGGCGCAGCCCCGGTGACGGCGCCGGGGACCGGGCGGGCGAACGCCCCCGTCCCGGGGCCGGGGGACGGACGGATCAGCGCAGGCCGGCGAAGAGGTCGTTCTCGGGTACGGCCGCGCCGGTGGTGTCCCGGACACGTACGAAGGTCTCGACGCCCATCAGCTCGGTGAACCTCTTCTGGCCCATCTTGAGGAAGAAGATGTTCTCGCCCTGGCTGGCGTGCGCGGCCAGCGCGTCGAACTTCTGACCGCCGAACGCGGCGGTGTCCACCCAGGTGGTGATCTCCTCGTCGGGCAGTCCGATCTCGGCCATCGCGGCGGCCTCGGCGGGATCCGGCTCCTGCCAGTCCGCACCGAACTCGCGCATGACCTCCCCGAACCGCCGCATCATCGAGCGGGGCGCCGTCGTCCAGTACACCTTCGGTGTCGGGTCGGTCATCGCCAGCGCGGCCATCGTGATGCGGTTCGCCTGGATGTGGTCGGGGTGGCCGTAGAAGCCGTTCTCGTCGTAGGTGACGACCACATCGGGCTGGTAGCGGCGCATGAGTTCCGCGAGCCGGGCGGCGCCCTCCTCCACGGGTGTCCGCCAGAAGGATCCGGGGACGTCGTTGCTCGGCCAGCCCATCATTCCGGAGTCGGTGTAGTCCAGCGTCTCCAGATGGCTGATCTTCAGGATGGCGCAGCTCGCCTCCAGTTCCTGACGGCGCATCAGGGCGACGGCTGCCGGGTCGTGCCCGGCATCACCCGGCTTGACGCCCCCCGGTCCGTCACCGCAACTGCCGTCGGTACAGGTCACGAGGACCGTGCGGATGCCCTCCGCCGCGTACCGCGCGAGGACGCCTCCCGTTCCGGTGGCCTCGTCGTCGGGGTGGGCGTGCACCGCCATGAGTGTCAGGGGCCGGTCGTTCATGAATCAGTCCTCCTGTGTGAAAGGGCCTCGGCCGGAGTCTGCGGCAGGCGTGTCAGCGGTCGCCCCGATGGCGGGGCGACCAGCCGGTGCAACAGTGCGGGCCGGACCGGCTGTTCCCGGCGTGCACGGGCGGCCCCGGACCCCTGAGGTCAGGCCGTGGCCTCGACCAGCCGCTTCATGCCGGGCTCGTCGGTCACGCAGCCCACCAGGCCGAGCGTCCGGGCCAGCGCCAGATCGCGCTCGTCGTTGACGGTCCAGGCCATGACGTCGATGCCGGCGGCGCCGCACTTCTCCACGATCGCCTGGTTCAGCTGGCGCAGCTCCACGCTGACCAGGGTGGAACCGACCTTCTGGGCGCGGCCGACGAAGGTGTCGCGGTGCGCGCTGGGGCCTGCCACCAGCACGGTGCGGGCCTGCGGCAGCAGGTGGTGGATCTCGATCAGCGCCGCGTCGTGGAACGACAGCACCGAGACCCGGTCCAGCAGGTGGCGGTCGGTGAGCACCCGGGCCAGCGACCGGGCGGCGGCCACGTCCTTGATCTCCGCCTGGATCGGCAGCGTCGGTCCGACGGCGTCCAGCACCTCCTCGAAGGTGGGGATGCGCTCGCCGAGTCCGGCGTCGAGCTTCTTGAGCGTCTGCAACTCCTGGTCGGCGATCGGACCGGAGCCGTCCGTCGTGCGGTCCAGGGTCTCGTCGTGCATGACGACCAGCGCGCCGTCCTTGCTCAGGTGCAGGTCCAGTTCGATGCCGTCCAGGCCCTCGCGCTCGGCCCGCAGGAAGGAGCGCAGGGTGTTCTCCGGCTCGGCGGCCATGACACCGCGGTGGCCGATGGTGAAGAAAGACACTCGGTTGCCGTCCTTGGGTGTGGTGGTCCGGGGCTGCCGCACGAGCGCCGTACCCCTCCGCCGGGCGGCGGGCGACCACCCGTCGCAGCGCCCAAGCCTAATGGGCCCGTCCGGCCCGGTGGCCGGCGTCGGATTCGGTGCCCGGGATGCGAGTCAGGTCCGCCGGACGCCGGCGTGGTGCGGGCTACCGTCGCCGTACGGCGATGCACAAGAAGGACGCGAGAAGGACGGGGGCGGGGCGGGATGAGCGAGCACGTCCGACGGCCGCGGCACCGTACGGTGGACCGCGTCGCGTGGATCCTGGAGGCCGCCGCGCGTGCGCCGGGCGTGAGGCAACGACTGCCCACTCGACCGTATCCCGTACGGGGACGAGAAGTCCTCGCAGAGGTCCTCACGTGCCCCGTCCGAGGGCGGCAGCGGACGAGCCGATAGCGGATCATGACGCCGGGTTCCGTGCTGCCGTACCCGACCGGAGCGGGCACAGGATGTCGGGTGCGGCAGGCTCGGTCCTTTCTAACGTTGGTGATCGAAAGGGAAGGAGGCCGGGGTTGCTGGATCGGCTCAACCAGGCCATGGAGCACATCGAGGGTCACCTCGACCAGCACATCGAGGTGTCCGCGCTGGCCCGGATCACGGTCACGTCCGAGTACCACTTCCGGCGGCTGTTCTCGTCACTGGCGGGGATGGCGCTGTCGGAGTACATCCGACGCCGGCGGCTCACCGTCGCCGGGGCCGAAGTGCTGGCCGGGGAACCGACCTTGCTGGAGATCGCGATGCGCTACGGCTACTCCTCGGGGGAGGCCTTCGCCCGGGCGTTCCGCGCCGTGCACGGCGTCGGTCCCGGCGAGGCCAGGCGTACCGGCGCGGCTCTGAACTCGCAGCCCCGGCTGTCCTTCCGCCTCACCGTCGAAGGGAACAGCACCATGCGGTACCGCATCGTGGAGAAGGAAGCATTCCGGGTCGTCGGCAAGAAGGCCCGCGTCCCGCTGATCTACCGGGGCGTCAACCCGCACATCGCCGAGCACATCCAGAGCATCCCGCCGGAGACGATGCAGCGGATCGTCGGCCTCTCGGACCAGGACCCGCAGGGCGTGGTGTCGGCGACCGTGCGCCTGTCGGACGGCTTCGAGGAGGGCAGCGAACTCGACTACTACCACGCCGTGGTGACCGCTGCCGCCGAGTTGCCCGAGGACCTCGACGTGCTGGACTGCCCGGCGGGCACCTGGGCCGTGTTCGAGAACACCGGTCCGTTCCCGCAGGCGCTCCAGCAGATGTGGGGTGACGTGGCCGCCCAGTGGATCCCGTCCAACCCCTACGAGTACCGTCCGGGACCGGAGATCCTGCGCACCCGGCCGTCGCAGGACGACCCGGCGCGCTCCGACGCGCAGCTGTGGATCCCGGTGACCCGCACCACGGTCTAGTGGGGTGTCTCCCCCCGCGGGGTGACGGCGGTGAGGTGGTAGAAGCTCTGCCGGAGCCGCGACCAGGGCTGCCGCGGGCCCTCGCAGAGCCAGATGGCCTGGCCTCGGCTCGCTTTGGACACGTGCAGGTGGTTGTCGACGGTGCGGTGGGGGGGAGTCAGGGCGCGCTGCTCCTGGCGTGGCGCGGCCCGGGGGCCGGTGCGGACGGTGACACGGGTTGCGTGCGGCGGTTCAGCGCCTCGGCGCGTTCCTGCCCGCACGGGACCGGGCCGAAATCCCCGTCGGGCAGCCGGTGGCGCAGGACGCACCCGACCGCCCCGCGGATGCCCACGGCCAGGGTGAAGCGGTCGGGGGCGCCGAACTCACCGGCTCTGCATGCCTGTTCAAGGCCACGACCGTACTGCTGAGTCCGGCGCCGGCCTGTTGCCGGGGTGCGGCGGCGGCGCGGGACGCCGGGTCCCTACGGCCTCGCGGCGGTCCGCCGCAGTGCGATGACGAGCACCGAGCCCGTGACCAGATGCAGGCACACGAGCACCGTCTTCGCGCCCGTCGTGACACCGAGGCCGAACGGGCCGGCCAGGGACAGGACGAGGACCGTGAGGGCGAGGACGGGCCAGGTGCGGTACGCCCTCGCCGGGGCCCACCGCTCCAGGGCGGCGAGCGAACCCCACGCGGCGAGGCCCGCCACCACCGACGCCGCCAGGACCGCCGCGGCTCCGACGGACTGTTCGTGGCGGTCCGAACCCGTACGGACGACGAGGTGGACGCCCGCCAGCTGGGCGCCCACCAGCCAGACGACGAGGGCCGCCACGGCACCGGCCAGAACCGCCAGGATCCGCGCTCGTCGCATTCCCGAGGCCCCGGACTCGCCGTCGCGGGACGGATTCGCGGTCACCATGGAGTGCCACTCCCCTCTCAGTACAACGTCCAGCGGGCGGCACCGGGAGGCGAGCAGCTCCGCAGACCGGTCGCCGGAAGACTAGGGCGGCGCCCCGCCCGCAGCCAGCGGCCAGGGCGCCCGCACGCCAAGATCGGGGGAAACAACCAGACTTCGCCGGTTCCAGGTCCGTCGGCGAAGCACGCGGTGCACCTCAGAAGGTGATCAGGACCTTGCCGAGGAGGCCGCCGGCTTCGAAGCGCTCGTGGGCGGCGCGGATGTCGCCGAGCGGGAAGCGGTCGGCGATCCGCAGCCGCAGCTCGCCGGCGTCGACGAGCCTGGCCAGGTGGGCGAGGTCGGCGGCGTTCTCCTGGACGTAGCTCTTACGGGCGCCCGGCACGTCGGGCAGGGGGTGGTCGGCGACGGAGACGAAGCGCCCGCCGGGGGCGAGGGCCGCGGCCACGTCCGTGCCGGCGGTGTCGAGGACGGCCTCGTACCGGCCGCGGGGCAGGTCCTGCGGGCGGTGCCAGGCCCGCTCCGCGCCGAGCTCCGTCGCCGCCTGCTCATGGCCGGGCCGGGAGACCAGGGCATCGACGTGGGCGCCGGTCGAGCGGGCGAGCTGGACCACCAGGCCGCCGACCGCTCCGGCGGCGCCGACGACCAGAATCCGCTCGTCGGCGCTCAACTCCGTGGCGCGCAGGGCCTGCACGGCGGTCGTACCGGCCAGCGGAAGGGCCGCCGCGTCCGCCGGCGGCACCGTGGCCGGTGCGGGTGCGAGCAGGTGGCCGGGCAGGGCGACCAGCTCCGCCCAGGTGCCGCGGCCGGTGGCGATCTGCGCGGACATGGCGATCACGTGGGCGCCCACCTCGTGAGCGGGGTCGTTGCTCGCGACGACCCGGCCGGAGATGTCCCAGCCGAGCGTGGCCGGCAGCGGCGGGCCGACCTCCCAGGCGCGGGTCTTCCAGTCCACCGGGTTGAGGCTGCTGGCCGTGGTGCGGATGAGGACTTCACCGGCGGCGGGTACGGGTGCCGCGACCTCGCGGAGGGTCAGGACGTCGGGACCGCCGTGGCGGTCGATCTGGACAGCGCGCATGGTCAGATGGGACCTTCCAGGAAGGGGTGGGTTCGGGGATCAGACGGCGGTGCCCACCGGGGCACTGCCGGTGTGCTGCGCGGTCCCGGTCCGGGGCAGAACCAGGTAGGTCAGGGCCAGGCCGCCGAGGCTGAGCACGGCCCCGGCCAGGCCGGTCCGGCGCAGGGCGCCGGCGGCGACGATGGCCCCGCCGGGGGCGGAGCCGGCGGCGGCGCCGAGGCTGAAGGCACCGACGTTGACCGCGACGGCCAGGGTCGGGGCGGAACCGGCGTGGCGCGGGATCAGGCCCTGCAGCGGGGCGATGGTGGCGGTGGCCGGCAGGCCCGGAACCAGGACCGCGACCACGGCGGTGGGCTGCCAGGCGGCGGCGAACGCGTGGCCACCAGCACGCCGGTCAAGCCGCCGAACACCAGCCGCGCGGTCAGCATGGTCACCGGGGCCCGCCGATCACCACGCCGAGCGCGTAGGCGGTCACCGCCTGCCCTGCAGTGCCCTGCGGCACCTGAAGATCCGCGCCGACCTCGGGCAGCATGCCCGCGACCAGGTATTCCGACGTACCGACAACGAAGACGCTCGCGCACAGGGCCGCGAGCGAGACAGAGTTCCCACGCATGCCGGGAAAGCTAGAGTCTCACATCGGTGTGAGAGTCAAGCGGCGTTGCCCGCCCCAGGCATCCATGAGGAGGATGACGTGCGGATCGGTGAGCTGTCCCGCAAGACCGGCGTACACGAACGGCTGCTGCGCTACTACGAGGAACAGGACCTGCTCCGGCCCGAGCGGCGGCCCAGCGGCTACCGCGAATACAGGGAGGCGGACGTGGACACCGTGCGCCGTATCCGCAGCCTGCTCGCGGCCGGCCTGAACACCGCCACCATCGCGACCATCCTGCCCTGCCTGCGCGACGACGGCGAGCGACTGGTGCCGACCTGCCCCGGCCTCCTCGCCGACCTGGCCAAAGAGCGCGAGCGGATCACCAGAGCCATCATCGATCTGCAGACCTCCCGCTCCGCACTCGACGACGTCATCGCCGCAGCCCCCGCCGACGTCGCCGAACGCGCGGCAAGCGGCGCACCAGCCGGCAGCACACGGTGAGGCACATGCCGACACCGGATCCGCCGCGGTGCCGACCGCCGGTGACGAGGCCGGCCGGCGAACTGGCCGAAGCCTTATGTGCCCACCGCGCCTTGCACGAATCGCTGAAGGTGCGCACGCACGGCGTCGGGCTGCTCCAACCAGGGTTCGTGCCCGGCGCCCTCGATCCGGGTCAGCCGAAGGCCGAGCCGGAGGGCGAGTGATGCGAGTGCTGACACGGGGCGGGGATCGTCGGTCCCTCCGAGGAGCTCCGTTCGCGCCGGCAGGCACGCGCGCAGCTCGGCCAGGTGCGCATCGAGCGGGTCCGCACGTCCTGCCCTGCCGAGTTCGCCGTTCATGGCCCAGTTGACGGGGCGACGCCGCCGGGCGCCCTGGGCGGCCCAGTGCCACCCGCGTTCCGGATCGGCGTGGTCGGTGAACCAGGCCAGCGTGAGCAGCTCGACTTCCTGCTCCTCCGTGCGGTCCGGCACCTGCTCCAGCGCACGGAGCCGCTCCTGCTGTGCTGCGGACATGCGCCGATCGCGCTCCGCCCGGTCCCCGGCGCGCCAGTCACCGACGAACGGCCCGCACATCAGCAGCATCGCGGCAACCCGGTCAGGGTGCGCCAGGCAGAACCGGCTCGCCAGGTCGGTGCCGTAGGAGTGCCCCACCAGCACGGCCCCGGGCACGGCCCATGCGTCGAGCAGCTCGGCGAGATCGTCGACATGCCGGGCGAGGCGATGACGCCCCCGCCACGGGGACCGGCCCGTGCCACGCTGGTCGTACCGGTACACGGGCGCGAGGTCCGCGACCATGGCGGCCACATCGCCCAGATAATCCGGCAGACCCGGACCGCCATGCAGCATGACCACGGGCAGCCTCCGGGCCGTCGTGTCCCCCAACGCTGTCCAGCACAACTGGGCCCCGTCGGCCATCGACGCGAAGCCCTGCGTCTCCATCAAGGTCACCGCGGAGAACCTACCGGCCCCACTGGAGCTCCGCCAAAGGTCGGTGATGTTCCTCGTCGGCCCGGTGACATCAAGTCGGTGGAGGGCTGCTCCCCGACAAGCACGCGGAATTCACGGCACCAGCGCACGACTTGCTCGTGGTCCTCTTCACCCGTGACGCGCCCCCGGCCCTGTGGGCGCGGCTGCGGTGGGGTGTGCGCGCCGAGACGGTGGAGATGCGTCCGCCAGAAGGGGACCGGCGCTGCCGCGAGGACACCGGAGGGGGAGCGGCCGAGGCCGGCCAGGTGAGCGGCGAGGGTGCCGGCCTGCTCGGCAGAGAGAGGGGTGACCCACAGGTGTCCGCGCGGCCTGCGACAGAAGATGGCGCGGACCTCGCCTCCTGACTCCCATCGGCCGAAGACGCCGGCTTCGGCACCGTGCGCGCCGGCCCCGCGTGTCCGCAGGCGGGCGCGGGCGGCGCGGGAGGAACAACGGCCGGCCGTACTCCCGGCGGGGTAGTCGCACGGCCTCTCCACGGCTGATGTGTCCGGTGATCGCCGCGGCGCATGCTGGCCCCTGTCACCACCACGAGGTGGTGCACGTCCATCGGACAGGGGGCGAACGATCATGCCCGAGCTGAGCAGGAGGCCGTTGCTGGCCGCGGCGCTGGGTGCAGCGGCCGTGGGGACGGTCGGGGCCGCCGCGCCGACGGGCCGAGGGACCGAGCGGCGGCCCGAGGGCACCGTGGAGCGCGGCACGGAGATCCGCCACCGGATCGTACGGACGAACGGCATCCACATGCATGTGGCGGAGGCGGGTCAGGGACCGGCCGTCCTCCTCCTGCACGGCTTTCCCGAACTCTGGTACTCCTGGCGGCATCAGCTGCCCGCCCTGACCGCGGCCGGATTCCGCGCCATCGCTCCCGACCTGCGGGGCTACGGCCGTACCGATGCCCCGGCGGACACCCGCGGCTACAGCCTGCGCAACAACCTGGCGGACCTGACCGGCCTGTGCGACGCGTTGGGCCTCGACTCCGCCGCCCTCGTCGGCCACGACCAGGGCGCCACGATCGCGTGGGCGGCGGCACAGCTGATGCCCCGACGATTCCCGGCGATGATCGCGCTGGGAGTGCCGTACCCGGCTCGCCCCCCGCTGCCCATCACGCAACTGATCCGCAGGAACAACCCGGGCAAGTTCAACGTCGTGCTGTACTTCCAGCAACCCGGCGTCGCAGAGGCCGAGTTGGACACCGACGCCGCCCGTACGCTGCGCATGACCATGTACGCCCTGTCCGGCCAGGCGCCCGCCGATCTGGTTCCGCGCTGGCTGCTCGACACGCCGGAGCCCTCCGGCTACCTCACCCCGCTCCCCGACCCGGGGTCCCCGTCCCACTGGTCCCCATGGCTCGGCGACGCCGAACTCGACCACTACGCGGACGAGTTCGAGCGCACGGGATTCGCCGGCGCGATCCGCCGTTACCGCACCTTCGACTTCGACTGGTCGGACCTGCCCGAGGTCGGCACGCTCCAGGTCCACCAGCCCACGCTGTACATCACGGGCGAGCTCGACTCCGCCTACCGGTTCAGCTCCCTGGACCCCATGCGTGCCCTCGTGCCCGGCCTGCGGGACATCATCAGGCTGCCCGGCTGCGGCCACTGGACCCAGCAGGAACGCGCCCGTGAGGTCAACGACCACATCGTGTCCTTCCTGCACTCCGCATGGCCGCTGCGCGGAGACGACGCCGGACACTGAGGCAGCGCCGGCCGCGGCCGCCGGACCGCGTCCGCACGGGGCTGTTCGTTCCGATGTCACACCTCCGGCCCCTGCCCTGTCTCTTCCATGAAAGGCGTGAGAACCGGACACGTGGACCGTGGGTGCACGGGAGGAGCAACAGCATGAGGTCCCTGATCATCTGTACGTCGGTGTCGCACGGCAACACCCGCAGGGTCGCCGACGTCATGGCCGAGGTGCTGGGAGCGAGGGTGGTCCGGCCGCAGGAGGCGGACCCGGCGGAGCTGTCGGCCTGTGACCTCGTCGGCTTCGGCTCCGGGATCTTCGCCCAGCGGTTCCACCCGGACCTGCTCCGCTTCGTCGCCGCCCTGCCGCCGCAGCGGGGGCGGGCGTTCGTGTTCGCGACCAGCGGCCTGCCCGAGCTGCGATTCCGCCCGCCTGCGCGGCCCCTGGTGGGCACGTTGCGGGCCAAGGGCTTCGAGGTGGCGGACACGTTCTCGTGCCGCGGCTTCGACACCTGGGCACCGTTCCGGCTGGTCGGGGGGATCCGCAAGGGGCGGCCGAACGGGGCGGACCTGGCGGCGGCGCGCGTTTTCGCCGAGGACCTGCAGAAGATCAGCTGACCCGGCCGGCGTCCACGATGTCCTGGCCGGATGCTCGTGGTGGTGCATGAGCGCGTCATGCGCCGGGCGGCACCCACACGTTCGGCCCGGCGCCGCGCCACTCCACCCAGTCCGCGCTCGCCACGTCCTCCGGCTCGACGTCCTCTGCCCCGGCCCGGCACAGGAATTCGGCGATGTCGTGCAACGTGTACGCCATGCCTACGAACCGGTTGCCGACGCGGACACGTCTGCCGCCGTCCTCGGCCGGCGGGTAGACGATGACGTGCGGCGTCTCGGTCACCTCTCCAGGGTGCGGTGTGGGCCGGGAGCGCGCATGCGGGACGCCGGAGCCGTTCGTGGGCCGGCGTGCAGGGTCTCGCCGCTGGTGGCACCGGCCGGGGAACGTTGACCAGTGATTCTCTGGCTGTCTCACGCTGCTGGCTCAGCCGCCCAGTCCTGCGAACGTGGTCAGCGTGCTTTCCCGAGCAGCTGCACGAACGCCGGATGCAGGTGGGGTGACGCGGCCAGGAAGCTGGGTGCGCCGATGTGCCAGGGGCGGCCCTCGGCGTCGGTGACCAGCGCACCGGCCTCGCGGGCGATCAGCGCGCCGGCCGCCAGGTCTGAGCAGGACGTTCGCTCTGCCGGAGCGGCTCTGCGGAGGGCGTCGGCAGAGCGGGGGTGTTACGCCGGGGGCTGGGGGCCCTGACCCGTCTGTCCTGTGCGGATGAGGCCGCTCAGGGTCTCGTGCTCGGCGGGCGTGAGCGGGGGACCGGACAATGAGGGCAACGCAGGGCCGGTCAGCGCGGCGAGCAGCGGGCCGGGCCGCATCAGCCGCAGCGCGCTGCTCCGCATGCTGGTCACGTCGAACAGCGCTGACGCGGCAGCGTACGAGCCCGTCGCCGACCGGGTCAGCCGACGCGTGTACTGCGCGGCCAGACGGTCCGCGGCGGTGGGCGCGCCTCCGATCACATGGGGGTACAGGACGTCGGAGCTGACGGCGAGCGTCCAGGCGGCGTCCACCGACGTGGCGACCTCACGCTGTACGCGGCGGGCCAGGCCCCGCGAACCCCAGCGTTGGCGTACGGTCCTCGCCAACGCCTGGGCGCCGAGGGCGGCGACGCTCATGCCCTGGCCGTAGAGCGGATTGAACGTGGCGAGCGCGTCGCCGAGTACCACCAGGTTCTCCGGCCAGACGGCCGCCCTTTCCAGGTAGCGCCGGGCGTTGCTCGTGCTGTGGCTCGTGAAGACGTCCGTGAGCGGCTCGGCGCCGGCGATGAGCCGGCCCACGATCGGGTGCGGCAGGTCGAGCGCGTACCGGAGGAACGCGTCCGGGTCCTTCGGCGGCTCGCCGCCCCGCGACCCGCCGAGGCTGACCATCCACCGGCGGCCCTCGATCGGCACGATCATGCCGCTGCGGGCCGGGCCTCCGGTGAAGGGGTTCGGCTGGATCATGGTCAGCGGCCAGCTCTCGGCACCCTCGGGGATGCGGTACAGACGGGTGGAGTTGACGAGCCCGGAGTCCAGGGTCCGCTCCGGGATGTCCGTGATCCCGAGGCCGCCGAGCCAGGTGGCGATGCGGGACCCGCGGCCACTGGCGTCCACCACGAAGTCGGCGTACAGATCGGCCTCGCCACCGTCGGCGGAGAGCCGGAGCCCGTACTCGGCGGTGAAGCCGGCGTCGAACGGGGTGTCCGGGGCGACGGTGGCGATGCGCACGCCGCGGACGCGCCCGGAATCACCGAGCAGGCCGACGGCCTTGGCCTGCCGGATCGCGATGTTGCCGAGGGACTTCAGCACCGCCGTGCGTATCGCCCAGTCCAGCAGGGCCCGGCTGCACGTGACGATGAGGGGATCCGCGTGACGCCACCGGTGGAACCATCCCCCTGACGTGAAGACGACCATGTCACGGCTCAGGGATATCTCGTGGGCGCCCGAGGCGATGAGGTGCTTGCGCATGTCCGTGCCGGGGATCAGCGTGTCCATGGCGTCCAGGCCGCCGGCCATCATGAGGTGCGCGTGCCTGCCCTGGGGCACTCCCCTGCGGTTCTCGGGCCCGTCCGGGAGGGCGTCGCGCTCCAGCACGACGACCTGGTCGACCACGCGTGAGAGAGCGGCCGCGGCCAGAATGCCGGCGGCTCCCGCGCCGATGACCACAGCAGTACGGGACATGGGACTCCTTGTGTCAGGGGTGGACGTCATCACCGCACCCGCGTGCGGGACCTGGGCTCGTGGACGGCGGGCAGTCGCCCCAGCGCCTCGGCGAGCTGTACGAGTTCCCTCGTGCCGGAGGCGGTGGTGGCGAGGAGACGGTAGCGGTCCGCCTCAACCGCCATGTCCTGCACGGGCACAGAGGAGTCGGCGGCACCTGCCTCCGCGGCGGCATCCACCACCATGGCGGCTTCGGAGACGGCGAGGGCCTCGGTGTGGGAGCTGCCGTGGTCGAGGGCGCGGACGTACACCGTCCTGCCCAGGTCCTGGTTGAAGGCGGGGACCAGGTGCAGCAGGGCGTCGTGGATGGCGAGTTCGAGCACCTGCAGCCGGTCCTTGGGCAGCCGCCACCGCGACGGTGCGGGCTTGGGCGCGGTGGACACGCCCTTCACCTGCTCCCACAGGGGCACCAGCGCGCGGTAGTCCCTCATGCTCCGCCACTGGTCACGCGTCGTCGGAAGGAGCCGCGGAATGACGAATCCGGCACTGGTGATCAGGGCACCGAGGGAAACGGCCGGCGGGGCCACGGTGGTGGAGAGCCAGTCGAGATCGTGCCCGCTCCAGCGGGCCGCGACAGCGACGAGTTTCGCGAGGACGAAGCCGACGGCGTCCAGTGTCAGGCCGACCATGATGAGCCGCAGCCCGGTCCGGAGCAGCCCGGTGACGGTGCGGGACCAGCGCAGGCTCAGCACGATCATGCTCACCGCGCACACCGCGTGCCCGACCAGGTAGAGAACGATCATCTCCCTGATGTACGGGGTGCGGGCGTAGTAGGTGTCGAGGTCCTGCAGCCGCTCGACCGGTGCACTGCCCAGCTGGTACAGGGTGATGACGGCGACGACCAGGACGCTGTAGGTGAGGACGATCCGGGTGACCATCACCCGGATCTGCTCCTGCGGGCCGCCGCGCCAGTGGATCAGCAGAATGAGCACCGAGGCGCTGTACGCGGAGATGAACGAATACGTCAGCGGAGCACCGAAGTTCGGGACACCCGTCATCTCGTTGACCCTGGCCAGCGTCGCGGGAGCCGAGCACGTGAAGCAGACGGCTCCGAGAGCGGCGGAGATGCAGGTCGACACCGTGAGCGGGTTGCGCCGGGACACCCGGGGCCCGGGAAGCAGCAGCAGAGCCGCGACGGCAAGGCCGGCTGCCGCGACGTACACAACGATGCTCATGCCTGAAGACTCCAATCAGGCCCGCGCGTGGGGGGAGAGAGGGGACGTACTGCCGAAGGAGGAATCAGGCACGGCTCTTCGCGACCGGGTCGCCGTGCGCCCGGAACGGCATCACCCGCTCGGACCCGGGCAGCGCGGCAGCGATCCGGACCAGGGTGTGCAGCTCCATGTGGCGCGGTTCCAGGACACCGGGCTGCCCGCTCCAGCCCAGGGCCGGCTGCCCGGCGCTCTCACCGCGGGCCGCGACCGCGATGGTCGTGGCCAGGGCGACGGCCTCCGCGGCCGTACGATCGCCCGAAGCGTCCAGCTCGCGCTCAAGTGTCTGCTCGTACACGTCCCGGTCGAAACAGTCCTGAAGGGCGGCGAGCCCGTTGGTGATGCTCGTCTGGCGCCAGGTCACCCACACCGACGGTGTCAGCGGCCGGTGCAGTCGCAGCGCCCGGCGCTTGAGGAAGTCCTTCAACAGCCGGTCCAGCGGGGCGAGCTGGCGGTACAGGCGCAGCTCGTGCCGCCAGCGCGTCACGTGGTGCCCGAGGAACGGCAGGAGGACGCCCACGACGGTCAGGAAGGCGCCGAGCCCGGCGAAGCCGGGGGAGAGCCGCGTCGAGAGGAAGTCCAGGTCGTGGCCGCTCCACAGGGCGATGACGGCGGTGAGCTTGGTGATGCTGAAGCCGGCGCCGATCAGCGTGCCGATGGCGAGCGTCAACAGGCTGGCACGCACCCATCCACGGACCGTGCGGCCCATGGCCCAACGCAGGGACCACAGACAGGTGATGGTGACGGCGATGAGGTGGGCCACGAGGTACAGCGAGATCATCGCGTCGATGTACGGGGTGCGGGCGTAGTAGGTGTCGAAGTCGGTCCGGCGCTCCACGGGGGTGGTGCCGAGCGCGAAGAGCACACCGATCGCGGTGACGACGACGGCGTAGCCGGTGATCCAACGACGGGCAGTGCGTCGCCCGCCGGTGCCGTTGCGCCAGTAGACCACGAGTACCAGGCAGGACGCCCCGTAGGCCGTGATGGCCGCGTAGGTCAGGGGAGCAGCCAGGTTCGGGATCCCGCTGATCCGGTTGATGGCACCCACGGCGGGCGGGGAGCCGAACAGGAAGCACAGGCTTGCCAGGGCCAGCAGTGCGGTGATGGTGCGAAGGAACGGGTCACTCCTGTGACCGACGAGGTCCCGGAGCTTGAGGCCGAGTCCGAGCCACAGCACGCCGCAGCTCACGAAGTTGATCAGGGCGGTCATGGCCTGGTCCCCCGGTAGTTCAACGCGGCGCCGATGCGGCCGGCCAGGTTGTCGACGCCGCCCTGGGCCGCGTACACGGAGTCCGGCGCCGCCTGCAGCCACGGCCGCAGACGCTGGACGATCAGCAGACCGAACGTTTCAGCCTCTTTCTCCGCAGCCTCGACGAAGTCGGTGCGGGTCGCGGCGGCCAGCGCGGACGGGTCGATCGCCTCGTCCTTGTGCATGTGCCACACCTCGTGCCCGAAGATGACGAGCTTGTGCCAGGCTGCCGCGTGCTCCTCGATGATGATGTGGTCGGCGACGGTGCCGTCCTGGTCGGCCCGCTCCATCCACATGCCCGTCGCGCGCAGCACCGCGGGAAAGGCTTTCTGATGCACCTGGACCCGGCGGCCACGCCACTGGCTGACGGACGTGATGAGCGCGTCCAGCAGCTCGTTGGGGTCGGCCGGGACCGGAACGCGGACGGGGTCGATCAACGCGCTCGCCAGCCGGCGCATCTCCCTGTTCGTCCGCGCCTTTCCGACCAAGGCGTTCACCAGCCGGTGCCTCTCTCCGTCAGTGCGCACACTTCTCCCCGCGGGTCTCATGGACGTCTGCCGTCGGGAGGAACCGCGGACGAGCCGGCAGCTGCACCAAGCACGGCCTGGTGGTCATGCATGACCTCAATATGCCAAGGGCGCCGACGTTCGGGCCACCACCCTGGGCTTCGCGTGCCCCGGGCGAAAACGGGTGTACCGCCGTAAAGGGATTCCAGCGGTCAGATCGACTGGCTGAAAGTGATGCCCGACGACATGACGGGCCGTGATGTCCATGGCCCCGGCGGCCATGAACCACCCAACTCCTCCAGGGCGTGGCGCCTTTCGCCCGGCCTGCGCCGCGTCTCCCGATCGACGGGATCGTCCGGGAGGGCCTGCCCGCAGCCCTCCTCTTCAGGGCGTACCAAATTTTTGCGCGAGCCAGAGCCCCGCCCGTCCGGGCCCATACAGGCCGAAAATCCGATGGTGCTCGATTTCCGAATGCTGACAGTGTGACCCCGCCCGGCCCCGGGCACCGCCTGACGGCCCCACGCACCATCGGTCGGCCACCAGCCGGGCCGACTCCGAAAGGGAACCGCCTCATGCTGTCCGGTCGTACATACCTGCGATCCGCCATCGCCGTTCTCGGCGTAGGTGCCGTGCTCGCCCTGTCCACGTCCACGCCCGCTTTCGCTGCCAACGAGGGTGATCACTGGATCCGAACGGCGAACTGCGTCGCCGATCAGGAGATTCAACTGAAGTTTGTCAACGGCGCCTGGCACGACGAGCAGGAGCTCAACCCGACCGTTGCTCCCCCTGGGTGCTTCTTCGTTCTGACGGACAACGGCAAGGAGATCTTCCGCAGCCAAGGCGGCGGCTCCGGCTGGATTTACGACGGCCCGGACGACTACATCTGTGCCACCGTCCTTGACGCTGGGGCCCAGTCCGGAGTCTCTGGCATCTGCAACTGAACGCCCAGCACGAGGTTGACAGCGATCCGGTCGCCGCGCGGGTCCGATCCTGGCACCGCGTGGCAAAGGACGGCGCAGAGGTACGACCCGAGCGCGCGGCAACCGAAGCGCGTTCCCGCTCCCGAGCTCGGTCACCGGTTCGATCGTCACGCCGCCCCGCCTTCCTGGAAGTGCCGCAGTAAATGCGTACTCCTCGCCCCGGCGGCCGGAATGGCCCGCCGCAGGTCGCGGTGATCACGGCAGGGGCTCTCTCGCGGTAGATCCGGCATTTACTGCGGCAGTTGCGAACGCGTTTCCGCGGTCGAGCGTCCGCCTGAATGCGGTTCAGCTGTGCGGACTTGAGGGGAGGGGACTGTCAGTGCCCGGCGCCGGCATGCTTACCTGGGTCACGCCCCGGATCCTCCGTCACGGGCAGGCACTCGGCGAGCAGGTCGACGACGTCCCGCCAGGCTCGCCGCGCGTGCCGTGGGTGGTAGCCGACGCCGGGGACCGAGGGGTGGCCGACCGGCGGGTGGTGGAAGGCGTGCAAGGCGCCGCCGTAGACCGCGAGGCGCCAGTCGACGCCCGCGGCCTGCATCTCAGCGGTGAACGCGTTCCGTTGCGCGGGCGGCATGATCGGGTCTTCCGACCCGACCCCGGCCCACACCGGGCAGCGAATGCGCGCCGCCTCGCCCGGTCGGCCCGTGGTCAGTGCGTTGACTGTCCCGATCGCACGCAGGTTGACGCCGCCGCGCCCGAGTTCCAGCCCGACGGCGCCACCGGTGCCATAGCCGACGGCGGCGATCCGGTCGGGGTCGGTCCGCGGTTCGGTGCGCAACACGTCGAGCGCCGCATGGCCGATGCCCCGCATCCGGTCGGGATCAGCGAGCAGCGGCAGGCAACGGGCCAGCATCTCCTCGGGGTCGCCCAAATAGCGCCCGCCGTGAAGGTCGAAGGCCAGCGCTATATATCCCAGTTCGGCGAGAGCATCGGCCCGGCGGCGCTCGACGTCGCTGAGCCCCATGCCCTCCGGTCCGAGCAGTACCGCGGGCCGGCGGTCGACACCGGCCGGGAGCGCGAGGTGCCCGATCATCGTCAAACCGTCGGCCGGATACTCGACCGTACGCGTCGTAATCGTCGTCATGAGACTGGACTGTAGTGATCGTCGAGCCCGGTCCAGCTGGTGTTCTGCCGCTCGCAGAACAGCGCGGGTATCCAGCGTCAGGCCAGTGGCATCGGCGGTGATGTCCAGTCCGGCGACGGTTCCCGGCGGCGCGGCGGCACGGACGTCGGCCTCGATGTCGGCGGGGTGCGTTCGACGAGGTTCCAGCGGCCGATGTGGCTCTCAAACCCCGTCCCCACGCCAGCGCTATCGGATCACCTGCCCAGGCCACGGTGTTGGAGGCTGACCCTCGCAGCAGGATTCCGGGGTACACCGGCCCGCTCCTGTGAAGGGCGTCACCAGCTGGTTCACCTCACGGTTCAGGCGGCCTGGCCGAGGCCTGCGGGGGTCAGGTCCTGCTCGCGCAGCGGGGTGAAGTCGACGTCGTCGGCGATGAGATGTCGGGGCCCGAGGCGGCGGTGTGTGGCTGCCGCCCCGAGCGGGTCTGTGCGGTCAGGGCCGCTGCTTCGGGGGCATCGAGAGGTAGAGACGGGTGCCCTGCGGCCGGTAGCCGACGCGTTCGTAGACGCGGCGGGAGCCCTCGCCCGAGTACTCCAACCACACCGATCCGGTTCCTTGGGCGAACATCGCTCCGGTCAGCGCGGCGGTCACCGCGGCGGCGATACCGCGGCCGCGGTGGGCTGGGCGGGTTCCGACGCCGGACAGTTCGGCGGTGTCCTCGGCCGGCGGAGAGCAGGACGCTCCACCGGCGCAGCCGCCTTGCGGATCGCGGACGAAGCGCACCGCCCCGCCGCCTTGCTGGGTGCGCCGCAGCCGGGCGGCACCCTGCGCGGAGGAGGCGAAGACTCCGCCGAATGCCTCCGCGAGCGCGGCGTCGAGCGCGGCGTACTCCTCGTCGGTGGCCGGGGTCTCCACGCGCGGTGCGTCAGCGGAGTGAGGGGGCGTCAGTGTGCTCGGGGTGCAGACGAGGTATTCGTGCACCGCCTCGGTGCCGAAGCCCGCCGCCCGAAGCGCCGGCGCCACGCCGGGTGCGGCCTCTGGTGCGAACTCCAGCCGCGGCAGCAGGCCACGTTCCCGGAAGACGCTGATCAGGGCCGCCACGTCGCGCTCGGTTGGCTCGGCACCGGGCAGCGGGGTGGCGTAGTTCAGGTACGGGCTGTCGGTGTCGGGGTTGAAGCCCGCGACGAAGCCGCCGGTCTCGACAGCTACGGGGCGGCGGCGGAGGTTGGCGACGGCAAAGCTCTGGACTTGGCTGTCCATGGTGGGTGGTGACCTCACGAAGTCTCAGGTGAGCCCGGGGTGAGTTCGGGCAGGGGAGAGTGGCGGTGCGCCTGGCACCGCATCGTGGGGCCGCCGTTCGGGACGGGCGTGGCAGGTTGAGGCCGCTGACCGCTGGGGAGCGGTCTGCTCAGTGCCGACGGCGGCCGCTGGTGGACGCCGAGATCATTGGCTGTCGTTCCTCACCGTGATGGGCCTGCACATGCGCAGGGCGCGGCCATGTTTCCACGGTGGGCGAGAGCGGACAAGCGGCTTTCGCCGTAGTTCCGGTCGCTGTCGTGAGAGGTTGTCCGTGTCTGCGGTGGCACTTCGGCCGGTGTTGTCGCTACTGGAGCTACCACGCCGCTCGCGAGCACTCGGCTTCGTCGACGCCCGGCCACACCCGGCACCGGCCCCCTTGACCCCAAGCCCGTCGCTGTTCCGAGTCGGCGGGCGCTCTTCCCAGCCCGTACCCGCGCAGCATCTCCTCCGAGCGCTCGCGGTGCCGGGCGGCGAACGCCTCCAGCTGCTCGCCGCCCGCGACATGCCGACTTCTACGATGATCCGCATGCCGACACCCGTACATGCCCTCGTCCAGCGCCCGTTGACCACCGAAGCCGTCGCGGAGCTCCTCGCGCTGCCGGACGTGTCCCCCGTGCCCGAGGACGTCGACGCCGTCGAGGAGGAACTACGGCGGCGCGGGTGGGAATGGGAGCACTTGGTCTGCGACTCCTTCCGCACCGGGCACGGACACGTGCTGTGCAGTGAGTACGAAAGCCCGTTCGGAGAGCCGGACGCACGCGCCTTCCTCGTCTTCGGCGAGATCTATCCCGTCGACCCCCACGACGAGGACATGCGGAACGAGGAGTGGCTCAACGGCTATGTCGAGGGCTGGCAGGAACTGCCCGGCTGGACGTGCCGCAGACCGTCCACCGACCAGGACTGCGAGGCCGTGCTCGCGCAGGCGGCACGGGCGGTGACCGAGCACCTGGGCACGGCCCCGGAGCGGACGTTCGTGTCCGCGGCAGTGGCCGCCGGTCCGGCGCTGACCCACCGCATCTGGCGCACCGCCACACACGCCCTGATCCTCGGGCCGGCGGAGGACAACGGCCCCTACGGCTACCTCACCCACCTGCGGCTGTCCTGCAGCCCGCTCGGCAGCGGACCCGACCTGCCGCCCGTCGGCGACGAGGACGCCCTGGTCTCATGGATCACGGCACACGCCGACTGGTGAGCCACATCCTCAGGACTGCTTCCAGGACCGCTTCGCCGCCGTAAGGATTGCCTCCGCCAGGAGCTGTCCGGGCGATCAGGCGTCCCGCTGGGGTGACGCGATGGGGGGACTCGATGAGTGCTGTGGAGATGAGTCGCGCGGAGGCGGTCGCGCTCGTGCGGCGGATCATGCAAGCGGACTACACCTCGGACGACGAGGTGGACGGCTGGCTGGACAGGCTCGACAGAGCCCTGGCATGCCCGTCCGGTCGGGTCAGCGATTTGATCTTCTGGCCGCCGGAGCGGGAGCTCTCTGCTGATGAAGTGGTCGATCAGGCCCTGGCGTATCGGCCCATCGCTTTGTGAGGTCGGTGCTCAACTCCGAAGCCGGATCAGCAGACCCGCCCGCCCGGCGGTCGGATGGCGTGCCATGAGCACAGGGCAGACGCATCGCCGTGTACCGGCTGGGTGATGACGTGGTCGTACGGCTGCCGCTCGTGGCGGGCGGGGCCAACGGCGTGTCGGTGGAGCGGACGTGGCTGCCCGGGGTGCGCCGCAGGCCCACCGCAGGGGACCGATGGCCTCGCTCGACGCGGAGACCCGGGCGGCGTTCGAGGAGCTGCGCGGAAGCCTTCGCCGTTCTCGCTGACCTCGGCCTATCGGCCGCCCCTTGGGCAGCTCCTGCCCCGCCGACGAACTGGGCGGCGGCGAGCGCGAGCAGCTGCTCGGCAACCTCGACGCGGTCGTGCGCGAGCCTTGGTGACGTCGGCTCAGGACGTCGCGGAGCGGGTCGTCGTGCTCCTGGGCCGGGGCGGCGACGTCCGTATCGTGCCGGGCGGGGACGGGGCTGAAGGGGCTGAGGCTCGCATCGTGCACGACGCGGATCGGGCGAGGGTTCGGTCACGCAGTGGCCCGCCGTGCTCTGCTGACGCCCCTTCATAGTGTTCACCTTCAGATCATTGCAACGAATGGGGGGTGAGGAGAGTTGCGTTAACCTTCGACCCGTTGCAACGATTTCATGTCATCTGCCTGCAACTTTGGGAATTGAGCGCAATGATTCTGTTGCTGGATTCGTGAATGCAACGTAGCGTTTCTGTCATCGGAAACGACGAGCCAAGGAGTGCACGATGCAGAAGTTCGACACCCCCGCCCCGGTCTCCGCCGTCCTGGAGATCCCCGCCGGACGCGTCCGGTTCATCGCCTCGGACCGCGCCGACACCACCGTCGAGGTCCTGCCCGCCGACCCCTCCAAGAGGCGCGACGTCCAGGCCGCCGAGCAGACCACCGTCGACTGCGCCGACGGCGTCCTGCGGATCCGCACCTGCGAGCCCAGGAACCAGCTTTTCGGCCCCTCCGGCTCTGTCGAGGTCACCGTCCAGCTGCCCGCCGGTTCCCGCATCGAGGCCAGGACCGCCGGCGCCGAACTCCGGACCGCCGGCCGCCTCGGCGACGTCGCCTTCGAAGGCGCGTACCGTCAGATCGAGATCGACGAGGCCGCGAGCGTGCGCCTCATCGCGGTCGACGGCGACGTCGAGATCGGCCGGCTGGGCGGCCCCGCGGAGATCAGCACCGCGAGGGGCGACATCCGGATCACCGAGGCCATGGGCGGCACGGTCGTGCTCAGCACGCAGTCCGGCGACATCACGGTCGGCGCGGCCGCCGGCGTCTCGGCCTCCCTGGACGCCGACACCGGCCACGGCCGCATCAGCAACGCCCTGAAGAACGACGGCAGCGCCGATCTCGACATCCGTGCCACCACCTCCAACGGCGACATCGCCGCCCGCAGCCTCTGACCCGCTTCCACCACAGCGCCACCCTGGGCGGTACAGGTCCAGCACCCAGGCGGCCTGCAGCGGTGCGAACGAGGCGGGACGGCCGCAGCGTTGACGGTCTTTGCGCCCGGGCAGGCCCGCCAGGCCGCCCGGGCGACCCGGCCACGCCGACGGCGCACGGTGTCCGGCCAGCGGGATATGCAGCGCTTCATCGACTACCTGTGACCCTCGTCTCCTCGCCCACGCCGAGCTGCGGAAGGCCACCCCTGGCGTCTGCGCACGCGACTTCGGCACCTCAGCCTGCTCAGCCGGCTCCAGGAGGCCAAGGAACAGGGGTGGCTCGGCGAGGGACCCCGAGCAGCGGAACGAGGATGCGAGGCAGCAGTCCTGAGCGCTACAACGAGGGGATGACCGTCTTCCTCTGTTCCAAGTGCGGCGCCGCGATCACGCCGGAGCTGGCAGAGCTGGCCGCCGTCCCTGACGTCTCCGACGACGACCGAGACCGGGACAAGGAGACACGCCGGGCGCCTTCCACCGTCCCACGGGGCCACTACGTGATCGATCCCGAGCCCTGGGGACCTCCCTACGTCGTGCAGGACGATCAAGAGGACCCGAAGCCGGCTCAGTCCCGCGGACCTGTGGTCTGCCGCGCACAAGGCTTCGTCATCTCGGCCGGTACGCGACACACAGTGCTGGTGCATCCCGACGACGCCGCCGATATCCGGCCCCTGCCCCATGGGGAGAACAGCAACGGGTGCTGCGGACCGAGAGGCGGCGAGGGGCTCAACCGCGCCTGCCCCTGCGGCGCTCCCCTCGCGACCCTCGCGGCCGACTGCTTCGGGCCCTACGAACTGCACCTCGACCCCGTCCGGACCTACGCGTTCTCCCGGTGAGACCGCGAAGCGCGCGTGGATGATGCCAGTTCGGACCGGTCGGCCCCGGCTCTCGTCCTGTGGGGGAGAGCTCGGCGAACAAGCCGGCCGTGTCCGGCAGCGCCTTGCTCCCCGTGGTCCCGCGCCACCACCCGGCGCGCGCCCGGCCCCTGGCACGCCCATGTCCGCCCGGTCCGCCCATGTCCGCCCGGATCCACCCGGGTCCGCCCGGGTCCGGTGTGCGTTCCCCCTTTTCCCCCCGCGTATCGACAGCCTTGATGCGGGCATCGATTTCGTTCCTCAGCAGGTCGTGGACCTGGCGTCGCCTGACCTCGTAGCTTTCTGGGCGTCAGCTTCTTTGAAGTTTCTCCGACCTGTGGACGGGAGTAATGGACGAGATATCCCCGGCGCTTTCCAGCCGTTTCGTCGTCACCAGCGTGTCGTCGGACGCGCATATGTGGAACCTCGTTTTCCTGCAGTTGTTGCTGGAGGAACGAGGAGGGGAGGTGACCAACCTCGGTGCGTGCGTACCGGACGATGTGATCCTCGCCGAGTGCCGTGAACGCCGCCCCGACGTCCTGGTCGTGAGCACTGTCAACGGCCACGGTCACCTCGACGGGCTCCGGCTCATCGAGCAGATCCGCAGCGATCCCGAACTGGCCGGTCTGCGCGTGGTCATCGGTGGAAAACTCGGTATCCGCGGATCCGAGAACGCACGGTTCGGTGCCGAACTCGTGGCCGCTGGATTCGACGCCGCATTCGAGGCGGAGGCCGGGATGGCCGAATTTGACGCCTTTCTCGGTACGTTGGAAGAACGTCCCGCACGTGAACTCGCGATGGCGGGACAGGGGGGTTTGGCATGAAGGCCGTGCAGCCGGCCGGCGTTCCGGCCGTCGCCCCGGCCTTCGGCCGTTTCTCCCGCTTTGTCAGGCGCAGCCGCGAGGAGGGGCGGCTGGTGGTGCAGCCGCGCATGGGGTTCGCCGACACGGCGACGATGCGCCGGGGTCTTGAGGCCGTACGGGCCGTGCGCGCTGCGTCCGTCGGGACGGTCACCGTCGACAGCTACACCCGGGTCAACGACCACGCCTCCGCCCGACGGGCGCTGGAACGGGGGGACGACCTCAACGGATATCCGGTCGTGGCCCATGGCGAGGAGGAGACCCGGCGGCTGCTGGCAGGCGTGGCCGACGACGACTTCCCCGTCCAGTTCCGGCACGGTTCCGCCCTGCCGCGGGACCTGTTCGGCACGCTGGCCCGCGTCGGCGCGGACGCCACCGAGGGCGGTCCGGTGTCGTACTGCCTGCCGTACAGCCGGGTACCGCTGCCGCAGGCCACGGCGGCCTGGGCCGAGTGCTGCCGGATCCTGGCGGACCGGCCGGAGCCGATGCACCTGGAGAGCTTCGGCGGCTGCATGCTCGGTCAGCTGTGCCCGCCGAGCCTGCTGATCGCGCTGAGCGTGCTGGAGGGGATGTTCTTCCGCGAGCACGGCATGCGGAGCATCTCGGTCAGCTATGCGCAACAGACCAGTCCGCAGCAGGACTTGGAGGCACTGGCCGCGCTGCGCCGGCTGGCGGCGCAGTGGCTGGGCGACGACGTCGACTGGCACGTGGTGCTCTACACGTACATGGGTGTCTTCCCGAGAACACCGGTGGGCGCCTACCGGATGCTGGAGGACAGTGTCCGCCTCGCGGTGCGCAGCGGCACCGAGCGGCTGATCGTGAAGACCGCGGTGGAGGCGTACCGGATCCCGACCATCGAGGAGAACGTGGACGCCCTGGAGTTCGCCGCCGCGGTGGAGGCCGACGAGCGGCGCCGGGCGCCGGGCGCGGGACCGGTTCAGCAGACCGGCATCTACGAGGAGGCGCTGCGGCTGATCACGTCGACGCTGCGCTTCGGGGACGACGTCGGATCGGCGCTGGTGGGCGCCTTCGCCCACGGGCACCTGGACGTGCCGTACTGCCTGCACCAGGACAACGCCAATCGCTCGCGGGCCGCCATCGACCCGAGGGGCACCCTGCGCTGGTCCCATCCGGGTGCGATGCCCGTGGCCGCCTCGGGCGGCCACGGCACCGCCGAGGTGACCGCGCGTTCGCTGATCGACATGCTGGGCTACAACGAGCGCCGGTTCGACCGCGAGGAGCTGGTCGGCGCGGCGGTGAGGGGGATGCTGTGACGACCATGGTGTACAGGACCGCCACGACGCTGGATGCCGTGCGCGCGCGAGGCGTCGTACGGGCGGTGGTCAGCCAGGGAATTCGGGGCCTGTCCCTGCCGGACGGACACGGCGGGTGGAGCGGGCTCGACACGGACGTCGCCCGCGCGGTGGCCGCGGCGGCGCTCGGCGACGGCGGTGCCGTGGAGTGGCTGCCGACGGACCCGGGGGAGCGGCTGACCCGGCTCACCTCGGGCGCGGCGGACCTCACCACCTGCAACCTGTCGTGGACGCTCGGGCGCGAGGCCCGTGAACCCGTCCTGTTCGCCGGCGTCACCTGCTACGACGGGGAAGGCTTCCTCGTCCGGACGGCGGACCGGATATCCGGCCCGGAACAGCTCGCCGGCCAACGGCTCGCCACCCAGGCGGGCACCACGACCGCGGGCAACCTGGCGGCCTGGTTCGGCGCGCGCGGCCTTGAGGTCGAGCCCGTCGCCTACGCCACCCCTGCCGAGGCGCTGGCCGGTTACGCGGACGGTACGTGCGCCGCCTACGTCCTGGACCGCATCGCCCTCGCGGGCGCGCGGGCCACGCTGCCCCGCCCGGCGGACCACGTCGTGCTGGAGACCGCCATCTCCCGTGAGCCCATGGCCCTCGCCGTCCGGGACGACGACCCGGCCTGGTTCCGGGTGTGCCGGTGGGTGCTGCAGTTCCTCGTCGGCGCGGAGGACGCCGTACGGGAGGGCGGATCGGCGCGGGCTGCCGCGGACCTCGCCGGCCGGCACGGACCTGCGCTCGGCCTGGACGAGACGTGGGCCCACCGGATCCTAGATGCCGTCGGCACCTACGGCGATGTCTACGAGCGCAACCTCGGACCGTCCTCCGGCCTGGACGTCGGCCGCGGCGCGAATGCCCTGTGGACCGACGGCGGGCTTCACTACCCGCTGCCGCTGAACTGACGTTCCGCCTGGTCACGTGGGCTCATCGACAGCCTTGATGCGGGCATCGATTTCGTTCCCCAACAGCCCGTGGACCGGCCCCCGCCGGAGCTCGTAGCTTCGTTGCATCAGCTCGGATTTCTCCCCCCCCCGACTTCCCCTCGGACCTTCCCCCCAGAGCAGGAGTATGACATGAGCACATCAGAAGCGCCTTCGCGTCAGGAGACGCGCGGCGCGGTCGAACTCACGGCGGCCATGCTGCTGTCCGGCACCATCGGCGTCTTCGTCGTCCAGTCCGGTGCCTCGCCGTTCAACGTGGTCTTCTTCCGGTGCGTGTTCGGCACCCTCTTCCTCGGCCTGTACTGCCTGGTTCGCGGCTTCTTCAAGAACCACGGCTTCACCCCGAAGAAGCTGGGCCTGGCCGCGCTCGGCGGTGTGTTCATCGTCTTCAACTGGGCGTTCCTGTTCGAGGCCTACGGCAAGACGTCCATCTCGGTGGCCACGGTCGTCTACCACACACAACCGTTCTTCGTGGTGCTGCTCGGGGCCCTGCTGTTCAAGGACCGCATCACCGCGCACAAGGCGGGCTGGCTGCTCGTCGCCTTCCTCGGGCTCGTCCTCGTCGCGGGCATCTCGACGTCCGACCTCTCAGGCGGCACCGCCTACCTGACCGGTCTCGGCTACGCCCTGCTCGCCGCCCTCTTCTACGGCCTGTCCACGATCATCACCAAGCGCGTGACCGGGGTGAGGCCCCACCTGGTCGCCCTGGTCCAGGTGACGCTGGGCATCCCGCTGCTGCTGCCCTTCACCCAGCTCGGCCAGAGCGCGCACTTCGGCAGCGGCTGGGCCTGGCTCGCCGGCCTCGGCTTCATCCACACCGGCGTCATGTACGTGCTGATGTACTCCGCGTACCAGAAGCTGCCCACCTCCAAGATCGCCGTCCTGGCCTTCGTCTACCCGGCCGCCGCCATGGTCTGCGACTGGGCCGTCTACGGACACCACGTCACCTGGACCCAGGCGCTGGGCATCCCGCTCATCGTGGCCGCCTCCCTGGGCATCAACCTCGGCTGGCGCCCCCGCCTGCGCCCCGCCGCCGCTGCGGCTGCCCCGGCCGCCTCCGCACAGCCGGTCGCCGCATCCGGCAAGCGCACCACCGCCTGAGCACCGCCAACGCCCACCGTCCGCGCCCCGCAAGCGCACCCCGCCCGAGAGGACCCCCTCCCATGCCCCGCGTCACCGATCCCACCGCACCCTCCATAGCCCTGGTCGGCGCCACCGGAGTCGTCGGCACCACCCTCCTGAAGCTCATCGAGGACCGCGGTTTCCGCTACCGCGACCTTCAACTCGTCGCCTCCGCCCGCTCGGCCGGCCAGGAGGTCGCCGTCGAGGGCCACCCCTACCGCGTACAGGACCTGGACGGCTTCGACTTCGCCGGCGTCGACGTCGCCTTCTTCTCCGCCGGCGCCCGCGTGAGCACGACGTTCGTGCCCAAGGCCGTCGCCCAGGGTGCCCTCGTCATCGACAACACCAGCGCCTTCCGGATGGACCCCGACACCCCGCTGGTCGTCCCCCAGGTCAACGCCCACGAACTCGACGAACGCCCCGCGAGCGGCATCATCGCCAACCCGAACTGCTCCACCATCCCGCTGGTACGGCTGCTGGCGCCCGTCCAGGAGCGCTGGGGCATACGGCAGGCCGTGGTCAGCACCTACCAGGCGGCGTCCGGCGCCGGCTACTCCGGCATCGAGGAACTGCGCGCCGGCGCCCGCTCCGTCCTCGACGACCCCGACAGCGCCGGCGTCACCGGAACCTTCAGCCCGTCCCTCGCCTTCGACGTCATCCCGAGCATCGACCGCCTCCTGGACGACGGCTTCACCTTCGAGGAGCAGAAGATGCTCCAGGAATCCCGCAAGATCCTCGGGCTGCCGCACCTCGACGTCACCACCACCTGCGTGCGCGTCCCGGTGGCCAACAGCCATTCCGAGGCCGCCTGGATCGAGTGCCACAACCCGGTCGACCGGGCCGAACTGGTCCGGCTCCTGGCGGAGCAGGACGAGGTGACCGTCCACGACCTGGAGACCCCGGGCGCATTCCCCACCCCGCGCACCGCCGGCGACCCGAACCGGGTCCACGTGGGCCGCGTCCGCGTCTCCGCCCACAACCCGCGCGGCTTCTGGTTGTGGCTCGTCGCCGACAACGTCCGCATCGGCGCCGCCCTCAACGCCCTGCAGATCGCCGAGGCGCTCACCCTGCGAGGTGCGCTGTGAGCACACCCGCCGTCCTGAAGTTCGGAGGCTCCACCTTCCCCGCCGCCACGGCCTACGCCGACCTCGCCGCCGCCCTGAGCCGGCGGGCCGAGCAGGAGCAGCGGCCGCTGGCCGTCGTCGTCAGCGCCATGCCCGGCGAGACCGAGAAGCTGCGCGGCCTGCTGCACGAGGTCAACCCCCAGCCGGAGGACGCCACCGGAGCCGGACTCCTGACCCTCGCCGACACCGTCAGCGCCCACCTCCTGGCCACCGCCTTGCACCGCACCGGCCTCACCGCCACCGTGCTCGCCGGTCACCAGCAGGGCCTCGTCACCGACGACACGTTCATGTGGGCCAAGGTGGCGCGGCTGGACGACGGACCGCTGCGGCGGGCCCTGGACGAGCACCAGGTCGTCATCGTGCCCGGCGGCCAGGCGGCGGACCGGCACGGCCGCCCCACCTGGCTCGGCAAGAACAGCTCCGACCTCTCCGCCGTCCTGGTCGCCGCCGCACTCGGCGCCGACCGCGTCGAGATCCACTCCGACGTCGACGGCATCTACAGCGCCGACCCGAACGTGGTCGCCGGAGCCCGTCTGCTGCCCGAGGTCACCTACGACACCGCCGCGCTGATGTCCCTGTACGGCGCCAAGGTTCTGCACCGCAGGTCGGTACGGACCGCCCGGCAGCACGGCATCACCCTGGTCTGCCGCCACAACCGGGCCCCCTTCACCTCCGGCACGGTCATCAGCAACGAGGGTGGGCCGACCGCCGGCGTCGTGGCCAACACCAGGTCCAAGGTCCTCGGCTACGCCACCGCGGCCCAGGCCGACCTGGCGCACAGCGTCTTCCACACCGAGGGCATCGACACCGTACGCCTGGAGGACGGACCGCACCTCGTGGTCGTCGGCGGCTACCTCGACATCGACCGCTTCCAGCGCGTGCACGACCTGCCCGAGGCCCGGGTCCTGGGCATCCCGGTCACCGAGATCATCGGCAGCCGGGCCACCACCCACATCGCCGCCGACCCTGAAGAGGCCCGGCAGCTCGCGCAGAAACTCCACGACGGCCTGCCCGAGAGCACCACCGGACTCCGCGCCCTGTAGGCCACCCGCCCGCGCAGCCGACCGCCAGCAGCCAACTGCCAGAAGCCAACTGCCAGAAGGGGATTTACCACCATGACCGCGACCACCGTCGAGACCGGCACCCGCGCCCCGCAGACCCTCGGCCTGATCGAACTGCCCGACGCCGTCCGGGACGCCATCGGACGAGACCTGGCCGCCGAGCCCGATCCGACCCTGGACACCGACCGCGCCATGGCGCGCTACCACCAGATCTTCGCCACCCTGCCGCTCGAACTGCTGCAGCAGATCCTCGACTTCGGCCGCCACAACGACTCCCCCGGTGTCGGCTACGTCCGCAACCTCCCCGTCGACGCCCGGCTGCCCGCCACCCCGGCGGACGGCGGCCCGGCCACCGGCAAGGAGACCTTCGTGGCCGAGGGCGTCCTGCTCGGCCTGTCCGGCCTGCTGGGCGAGCCGGTCGGCTTCCTCACGGAGAAGCGGGGGCAGCTCGTCCACGACGTCATCCCGGTCGAGGGCGGCGCGATGACCCAGACCAACCAGGGCTCGACCGTCTTCCTCAACTTCCACAACGACATCGTCCACGACGCCATCGGCCGCTACGACGTCAGCAACCCCGACTTCCTCGTTCTCAGCTGCCTGCGCGCCGACCACGAGGGCGTCGCCGCGACCCACTACGCGGACGCCCGGGACATCGTCCGCGCCCTCGACTCCCGCACCCTGGAGCTGCTGCGCAGCCCGCTGTTCCGGCTCAACGCCCCCGGCAGCTACATCCGCGACGTGGCCGGCGGCGGCGAGGTTCTCTCCGACCCGGTCGCCATGATCAGCGGACCCGAACAGTTCCCGGAGATCTCCTCCTCCGCCAACGGCGTACGCGCCATGACCACGGCCGCCGAGGCCGCGCTGGACCGCCTCCAGGCCGCCTGCCGGGAGTCCGCACACCAGGTCTTCCTCCGGCCCGGCGAGGCCCTCCTGATCAACAACCGCAAGGGCCTGCACGCCCGCACCCCGTTCACCGCACGCTACGACGGTGCCGACCGCTGGCTCCAGCGGACCTACGTGCGCCGCAGCCAGTGGTCCATCCGCTACCGGCAGACCGACGGCAGCCGCCGCGTCCACTACTGATCCGCCACTGGCCGTCGCTGATCCGCCGACTGGGGGCGGGGTGTCCCGGCACCCCGCCCCCACTTCGTACGCGCCTACGAGGGGAACCCCCATGGACGTCATGACCGCCGTACTCAGCCGTCGCAGCGGGCACCGGCTGGTCGAACCGGCTCCGAACGACGAGGAGTTCGCCTATCTGCTCCGGGCCGCCGCCACCGCCCCGGACCACGGCAGGATCCGGCCGTGGCGGTGGATCCTGGTGCGCGGTGAAGGACGTACCGCCCTGGGCCGCTGCTTCGCCGACGACGGCTCGGCGCCCGACGCGGAACGGGACCGGACCGAGGCCAAGACGCGCCGTGCGCCGCTGCTGGCCACGCTGGTGTTCACCCCGGCCGTCGGTCACCGGGTGCCCGAGTGGGAGCAACTGGCCGCCACCAGCGCGATGACCGGATCCCTGATGCTCCTGCTGCACGGCCGAGGCTTCGGCAGCATCTGGCGCACCGGCCCCTTCACCGAGTCCCCGGGCGCCCGCCGTCTGCTGGGCCTGCGGCCGGACGAACGCCTGCTGGGCTGGCTGTACATCGGCACACCGGGAGACGCTCAACCGCCCAGGCGCCGGACACCTGACGACGTCAGCGACCGGATCTCCGTCTTCGCCCCCGAACCGGCGACCGTATGAGGCCAGGTGACGGGGTGTGCGTCAGCACGACTCCGCCAGCGGCGTCTCGTCCCGCATGAGGCGCACCGCCTGGTCGATGAACAGCTTCAGCTCCCGCGACAGCCGTCTGCCGCTGCGCCAGGCCAGCTGCGTGTGCACGGAGAACGGGGTGTCCCAGGACAGCGTTGCCAGCTCGCCCTTCTCCAGTTCCGCGGCCACGGTCACCTCGGGCAGCAACGAGATCCCCAGCCCGGACATCACACCCCGCTTGATCGCCTCGATGGTGCCGAACTCCAGGAACGGCATCGTCTCCGCGCCCCGCAGCTCCACCTCGAACAGATCGCGGTACGCGCAGCCCGCCTCGGTCGCCAGGATCGACGCCGCCCGCAGATCGTCGAGCGACAGGTCCTCCCGCCCCGCCAGCGCGTGCCCGGGGGCGGCGACGAGCACCAGCGGCTCCTCGGCCAGCACCACGGTCTCCAGGCCCTGGTGCCGGGTCTCCTGCTCCATCAGGAAGCCGATGTCGAAGGTGCCCTGGCGCAGCGCGTGGCAGGTCTCGGCGCACAGGCTCGGCCGGAGCGACAGCTGCACCTTCGGAAAGCGGTGGTGGAAGAACTCCAGCAGCGGAGGCATGCGGTACGAGGTGATGCTCTCCATCGTGCCGACCACCAGGTTCCCCGACGGACCGTCCCCGCCGGCGACGTCCGCACGTGCCGCCTCGGTCAGCGCCAGGATCTGTTCGGCGTACTCCAGCAGCTTCTCACCGGCGGGTGTCAGCCGGATCCTCCCGCCGAGCCGGTCGAAGAGCTCCACCCCTAACGAGGTCTCCAACGCGCGGATCTGCGTCGTCACACTCGACTGCGCATAACTGAGTTCCTCCGCAGCGCGTGTGAAGCTCAGCAGCGTAGCGACCTTCTGGAACGTCACCAGGTGACGAATCTCCACCTATATCCCCCTAGGCTGAACGTTTCGGCAAGAAGATCATGCCTTCGGTAACGGGCTCCGCGCATCACTAACAAAGACGACAAAACTACAGGCAGAGACCAACTGCCACGTAGGGTAACGTGATTTCGGTCACCTCTGTGCCGCGATGCGAGCCGGCGGCCGGCGCACAGCCGCGCCCGGCTCGACACGGACGGAGAGCTGTTCGAGCAGAAGAGTGTGCCCTCGTTGTCGGGAGCCCGGCATCCGCCGCCTCGGCGGCGGACCGCAGTTCGTCCTCCAACTGCCGGCGGAAGGACGCGACTCGAAGCCGCTGGTCTCGCCCCCTCGCACAGCCCGATTTCCTCCAGGTAGTCGGCGAGCCTGCCCTGCACGTTCTCCCACGCGAGCAGCCGCTCGGACCGGCCGCGTACTCCTCCGAGCGACCACCGCGACGTCCACCGGTCCCGCCCGAGCTGCTCGCACAGCAGTACCTCCCAGAAGTTGCCGTGATGCACGGAGACCTTCTCGATCTGCTCGTATTGCCGGCGAACCCACCGAACCCCTCCACCGCCTCGGTGACCGCTGCCAGGCTCCCGGCCTGCACCAGTTGGGCCTGCACCAGGGAGAGCACAGCCGGGGAGACGCCCCCGCCCAGCCCGCAGTTCGGAGGCGTCCGCCGCATCTGCTCACCCGGCGAAGTCGGTGACCTTCGGCGCGGCGACGCCGTCTGCCCACACCGACGTGATCCGGAGCAGCACCGTCCGGGCTCCGGACATCAGCCAGGCTGAGCAAGGACTCCCGTGGCCTCCCGGCGTCTCCGGTGGGAACGGCGTGACCGTTCCACCGGTGAATCTGGCCCCCAGAGGGGTGAGGCGGCTGCGGTCAGTCCACAACCCCGAAGGCACTGGCCCATACGGTACGGACGCAGAACATCCCTGAAACAACTTGGGAGAAGCCATGGGAACGCTCTGTCGTGTGCAACGCGTGGCCTTGGCGGCAGGCGCCGCTCTCACCCTGTCTCTGGGGCTGCCCACCAGCGCTCAGGCCTCCGCGGGTAGCTTCACCTACGTGAACGTGAGCGGGGAAGAATTGACGCTCCGCAGCCCGGACGAAGGCGAGTGCTATCTGCTGCGCGGTGGTGCGCACACGGTGATCAACCACACGAACAGGAGGGCCACCGTCTTCCCGGAGTACGGCTGCGTCGGAAGCGCCGTCACTCTGCCGAGCGGTTCGGCTGTGAACGGCGCCTCGTTCGTTGCCCAAAGCGTTCGCTTCGGCTGAGCCGGTCGGCTCCAGGAGAGGCCGGCGGGGCAGGACCTGGTCTTGGTGGGTCCGGCCTGCTGCGGTGTCAGTGTTCGGCGCTGTTCCGGAATTCCCGGGTCAGGGACGCGATCTGCTGGGCGTTGAGGCCACTCGTCACGTTGCTCAGGAGTCCGCCGACGGTCCCGGAGTCGGCCCATCCGCAGAGCAGTTCGACGTTGTTCTTACCGCAGCGCATCTTCCCGCCGGTCGAGCCGGGATTGAAATCCTCGGCGTCGGTGATGTGCGCTCCGGCCATGAGATCGGTGTTCTCGTGGTCGGCCGAGTTCCGGGCGAGTTCCTGCGCGAGCTGTGGATCGGTGGTGCCGGTGTCGCTGAAGACCTCTATCACGGGCTGAGTGGGCTTGCTTGGGGTGGTGTAGAAGACGACTGTCTCGTGTTTGGGCAGTTTTCCTGATACTTGGGCGCTGAGTCGGCCTGCTTGCGTGCCGGTCATCAGCCTGTAGCTGCCGAGGGTGGTCGGTGGGGTGATGGTCAGATGCGTGGGCCCCGTGGATGCGGCGCTGCCGAAGTCGTCAGACCGGTGCATGTTGGGCGCGGCCATCACTATGGCCGCCGCAACGATGACCACGGTGCCGATGACGACTCGACGGGTTCGCTTCCGCGCGAGCTTGGCCGTGGTCTCCAGGTCCTCGGGGACCGCTACCGGTTTGGGCCGACGCCACTTGCCGGTTGCCGTCCAGAGGATGACAAGGGCGATGGTGGCCAGGATGAACGGGGCAAGTACCTGTCCCGCTTGGTAGGCATCCGAATGTGTGTCGACGGCGGCAGACATGGATCGAGAGCCTAGGAGGGCTGCATGGGCATGTCCATGCTGTCAGGTCTCGGTCCGCTATCGATCATCTTCTCGTAGGGCTCCGCGCCGACGATCCGGATGCTTCCCTCGACCTCGACATCCATCCGCGTCCAAGACGCCCCTGCCGGCCGTTTCACCGGGGAGTCGACTGGCGTCGGGCGGGTGGGAAGCCCTGATCTCGAAGGGGCCCGGTGGCGCCCGTTGCGGGCTCGGTCCGGACGCTGCGGATACTGGAGGCCGCCCCGGCCGCGCACGGCTGGGTGGAGGACCAATGCTGGACCCTGGCCCGGATCGCCGAGGTCATCCGCCAGAAGGGCAGGCCAGGGTCCGAGGCCGCCCGAGGGCCGTACCTGGGGCCGACGCGGCAGCACGCCGGTGGTGTGCGTGACGACGGCGGGCACCCGGCGCGTCTCACTGGCCGCGCTGGTCTGCACGAAACCGGGCAGCCGGCCCTGGCTGATCTACCGCACCCATATCGACCGCGGCCCACGCCGAGAGCGGCGGAAGGGGTTCACCATCCGGCATCTGTCTCTTCAGCAGCCTGATCCTCGCGACATTGCCCCCGACCGCTCCCGGGGTGAGGGTGGTGGTCAGGGCGGCGAGTACGACTGCGCGGGCGCGCCGTATGCCGGCGGCCGTGGTGCGGAGTTCCCGTTGTCCGTCGAGCCGGACGTCGGCGAGCCGGACGTCGTGGGCCAGGTGCTCGCTGCGGCGCTCGCGCACCATCGTGACCAGGCGCAGAGCGTACTGGGTGGTCGCGGTCGGCACGGAACTGCGTTCACGCACGTCGCCGTCGAGGCACTTGCGCTCGGGGTGGCGGGTTCGTGCTGGGCGGGGCCGGTGAAGGGGTGAGCTCGGAAGTCGGGGCGCGGGCGCGGGAGTCAGAGGGTGAGCTGTGGTTTTCGGCCATCGGTGGCCGCGGCGCACCGCAGACTGGGGACATGAGCAGATTCGCAGAGGTCATCGTTCTGGCACGGGACGCCGAGGACGTCATGGAGCCGCTGACCCGCCCGGACGCCGACCGGGAGTGGCACCAGTGCTTCACCCGCGTCGACGACTCCGTCTTCTCCGGCGCGGGCACAGGATCGGCCGAGTGCTACCTGTGGGTCATCCAGTTCACCAGGCACAACTGGCGGGGCCTGCTGGCTCGTCTGGAGGCCCTGCCCTGGCCCGATCCGGACTCCGTGCAGGTCCTGGTCCACGACGAGGAGGACGACTGCTTCGGCCTGTGGATGATGTACGACGGTCGGCTCACCGAGGTGCCCCTTCCGCGCACCGTCCGCCATCTCAGCCCCGAGGTCAGCGTCACCGGCAGGCTCAGCCGAACTGACCGGGGTTGACGGGGCCCGGCCCCGTCCGTCCGGTGGCCGTAGAGCGCCTGTTCCGGCGGTGGCCGCGGGTCTACCGTCGGGGGAGATGACGTACGCAGAACGGGGGTGCGTTCGCCAATGCGCAAAGACGACGCCGACTTGCACCGGACACGGTTACGGCACCGGACACGATGGGCTGCCGCGCTACTCGCGGTGCTGGTCGCGCTCGTGGTCGCCCTGGCCGGGGCACCGGCCGGTGCCGGAGCCGGGCTCGCACCTGCGGCCCTGGCGGCCACGACGGCCGATCCCGGCGGTCCGAGCACGCCCGCGTACACCAAGTGGGGGCCGCCGCTGACGGTGCGCACCATCAACGGCCGCGCGACGTACATCGATGCCAACGGCGTTCCGCATGTTGTCGGTTCACGCGGTGACACGCCCGACGCGAACGCGGCCTTGACTTTCATGAACCGCCGGCTCGCCGAGCAGGGACTGGCCTACGACGCCACGACGAAGACCGGGTCCGAGTACCTCTTCCAGGACGAGACGAACCGCCTGGAAGAGAAAGGGAGCGTCGGCGAGGGCGTCACCGGGACCACTTCGGACATGATCAAGGTCACCTGGAGCGACGGGCGGCTCGTCAGCGTCGACTCGGTCGATGCGACCACCACCACCCGCACCGGCACCGCCACCGAGGACCTCTCCTCGATCGGCACGACCATCACCGGCAAACTGCCCGGCGGGCGCAAGAGCCAGACCGACAACGTGGTGTTCACGGCGGCCACCGACGAACAGGCCAAGGCGGTGGCGGAGCGCTTCAAGGGCAACCCGAACGTCCGGGTGATCCGGCCCGGTTCCGGCTTCGACAGCGGGGAACTGAACACCGGCACCGACGGGCTGAAGGCGGCCGCCGGCTCCGTCTTCACCGCACCGGGCGACTGCCCCGAGGGCCAGACACAGAGCGGCTTCGAGCACACGGGCACCCGGCCCCGCGCCCAGTACGCCGGGTTCACCCGGGTCCGTGCCGTCGACTGCGGCGGCACATCCGAGGTGCCGCGCGCAGGCGGTCTGGCCGAGGCGCTGGCCGAGCCGGAACGGGCACCCGGCGGAATCGACTTCTCCCAGCTGGAGCTGCGGTATCTCGCGGATTCCGGGCCCGGCGCCGGTGGTCTTCGGTACGCGTTCCGGGCGCCGTCGGCCACGTCGCGCGGCGGCACCGCGCTCACGGGGCTGGGGCACGCCACGCAGGCGTCCGACTCCTTCTTCACCTGGCTGGAGCTGGATCCCTCCACGTTCTGGGTCAACCTCAACCCGAACGAGCCCGACCGCATCGTCGACGCCCGGCTCGGCCGGACCGACGCGGGACGCGTGCTGCTCCAGGCGGACCTGACGCTGAAGAAGACGACGGGGAAGCTGATCCATCCGGACACGTCTCTCGGGGCGGAGTTCTGGCGCTCGCTGTCCGGGGACTGCATGTCGTTCCGCACCTGGATCGTGCCGGCCCCGGCGACCGTGTACACGAAGGGGGACGAGCTCTACATCCTCAAGTCGCCGCTGAACGTGCAGATGGAGACCCAGTACCTGAAGCAGCACGGCGGCTCGGCCGCGGTCTCGTGCCCGCGGCAGTCCCAGTCGGTGCAGGACCACAACGAGGCCCTGTTCCGGCGGCTGATCCTGCCCAAGGTGGTCGAGGCGGTGAACACCGCCCCGGAGTACGCCGATCTGCGGCGCGTGTATCTCAGCCGAGTGGCCGCCGAGTGGTATCGCGATCTCAGTCTGCGCACGAACACGACGTACTCGGCGATGATCGACAAGGGCGACATCGACGCGTACGCGACCCATGAGGACTGGAAGCCGATCGACACCTTCAACGCCTATGTGCGCTCGTACACCAAGGGCGAGTTCAAGGTGACGCACCGAACCCGCGAGGGCGACACCATCTACACGAGGACGTACGTCTACGGGGGCGTCGACTTCTCCCGCGTGCCCTTCACCTCCGTGTCCGACGCCCAGCTGAAGGCGTCGTCACCATCGCTGACACGGAATGTGAGCCGGTCGATCGAGGCGCCGGTCACGGACACCGGGAAGGGCCAGGTCTGGCTCGGCGGCGGCGTACGGACAGCGCACCCCGACCATGCCTCGGGCGCGCCGGGCTCCGTGGCGACGTCCGCTCCGGGCTCCGGGGGCGGCGTCGCACGATGGCTCGTGGTGGCCGCTGCCGCGCTCGCCGCCCTGGTGGTGCTGCGCTCGGCGGTACGGCTGCGACGGGCGCGTCGGCGATAGGAAACGACCGTGGCCGTACGATCCGGCAATCCGCGATCCTGGCCGAACCGACCGTGGCCGGGAGGTCGTTTGGCGGCTTCCAGCTCACCCTCACGCCGGAGGTGTACGACGGGACCGGCGTCCAGGCCGTCCACGCCGACCAGTAGCGCGATCACGGCAAGACCGAGCATGACGGCCCTGATCGCAGGCGATCTTGCCGGGCGTACGAACGGGCCGACGGGACGAGGGTCCGGGCACACACCCGGTGGGCGCCCGGCACGGTGGCGACATCCGGCGCAGGCAGGGCACAGCAGTTGCCGCGGCCGAAGCCGGCGACGGTCTACCCGATGAAGCTCCCTGGCTGGGACAGCAAACCGGCGCCTCGGCCGCCACCGACGGTTTCCTGCCCGATCCCGTGGAAGCGCGTGTCGTCGTCGATCGTGCGAGGCGCCGCGGCGCGCGTGACGTGCGCTTCCTGGAGGACGCGCAGGCATACGCCCACACCGCGGACAAGGCGCATTCAGGGCAGGCCGCGGACGCCTTCCGCTGGTACTTCAGAACTTCGTCGCCGGCCTGTGACCAGTACGCCGACCACGTCGAGCGCGCCCAGAGGCAGATCCTCGACGACAAGGCGAACATCCTGGTCCTGGACGATCCGTGGATCCACCGCCTCGGCGACGTCGCCCACGCACTCGACACATCACAGCAGCGGGTCGCGCTCCCGCACGGCTCGGACAACCCGCCAGGCCGGGCCCGGCGGACCGCCACTGCTCCCGGTACCGGTGCCCAACCCGGTGCCGGTCACGGTCGCCTCGTATCCCGGGCAGCTCCCCGCCATCCTGACCATGGCAGTTCCGGACCTGGACGAACTCGCTGCGGCCTGTGTCCGACGCGGGGTCAGTGGGGATCGGCGGGGACGGGTGAGAGTCGGTAGGCGGGCCCGTGCGAGACGACGTGGCCGGCTGTGGGGGGTGCGAAGTGGGTGCCCAGGAGGAGGGTGTCCGTGTCGGCGAGCGAGGCGAGCAGTGTGCGGCGCGAGGCCTCGGACTGCCGCGGGTCGATGTCGACACAGGCGCCGACGGCGGGGTGGGCGAGCTGGACGGGGTGGTGGATGCAGTCGCCGGTGATCAGGGCGCTGCGGCCGCCGCTGGTCAGCTCCACGGCGAGGTGGCCCGGGGTGTGTCCGGGGGTGGGGAGCAGGCGCAGGCCCGGGGCGATGTCGAGGCCTGCGGCGGGGACGTCGAGGAGGTCGAGCAGTCCTGCCTCCTCGACCGGGATCACGGAGTCACGGAACATCTGCTCGCGGGCCTCCTCCATGTCGTACCCGGCCCAGAACTCCCGCTCGGTGCGGGAGGTGACGTGGCGGGCCCGGGGGAAGGTGGGAACCCATTCGCCGTCGGTCTGCCGTGTGTTCCAGCCGACGTGGTCGGCGTGCAGGTGGGTGAGGATGACGAGGTCGACCTTGTCCGGGGGGAATCCGGCGGTGGTGAGGCGCCGGAGGTAGTCGGTGTCCAGGTCGTGCCAGGCGGGGTTGGCGCGTTGCTTGCCGTTGCCGATGCCGGTGTCGACCAGGACGCGGAGCCCGTCGAGGGCGAAGGCGAAGCTGTGGCTGTCGATGCGCAGGATGCCGGAGTCGTCGGCGAAGTGGGGGCGCAGCCAGTCCTGCCCGGCGACGAGGTCCGGGGTCGCGTCGGGCAGCAGCCATGCTCCGGTCGCGGGTGGGAGGGGGACCTCGTCGATGCGGTGGACGGTGACGCCGCCCACGGTCCAGGAGGGGACGGCGGTCGGCTCGGTGGCCGGTGGAGTGCTCATGAACGGTCGCTTCCTTCGGTCTCGTCACGGATGGTCGTTGTGCGCGCCGTGGGCTGCCCTGCGCCGCGACGCGGCCAGTGCTGTCAGGGCCGCGACGCCGAGCAGGGCGGCGGCGATGACGGTTCCGGCCATTGCGGCGCCGCCGTGGACGGCGGGCAGGCCGGCTCCGTGCACACCGCTCAGCGTCAAGGCCGTGGCGGGGATGACGGCCGGGCTTCCGCCGGTAGCGGCGACGTGCGCCGCGGTGCGCCGCGGTGTCCACACCGTGAGCGTCGCCGCGGTGGACGTGACCGCGGCCGCCTGCACTGCGAAGAGGACCGCCGGCACGACGTACACGGTGACGGCGGGGCGGGTGCGAAACGGACGAGGAGGGCGGAGGCCAGGACGCCGGCGGCCATGCCCGCCACCGGAGCGATGGTGTTCGGCCAGGGCGGGCCGGTCCGGACGCCGGGGGTGCCCCAGGTCGACGAGGGCCGCGCCTGCGGCGCTGGTGGCCGTGCCGGTGGCCGCTCCCTGCACGACGCGGGCGGCGATCAGCGCACCGGCGCCGTCCGCCGAGGCCAGCAGCAAGGTCAGGGAGTAGGCGAGGCGGGGGCATCGCGCGGGTGCTCGTGGTGTGGCGGTGGGCATGGAACTCCTTGGCGCTAAACGCAACAGGTTTGCCTTTAAGGCACTGTAGGCCCTACAGTCCGACTAATGCAAATCCTTAGCTTTTAGTGTTGTGGGTTTGCCGCGCCGCTCCAGCCCCGAGGAGAGAACGCCCATGTCCGCCGCAGAACTCACCACGCCGGAAGCGGCCCGCTGGGCTGCCCGCGCCGGGCTCCCGCTGCCTGCCGACCGCCACGCCTCAGTCGCGGCCGTCGCCAATCACATCCACGCCGTCGTCGCCGTTCTGCGGGAGCTGGACTTCGGGGACACACCGCCCGCCCCCGCCTACCGCGCGGGAGAGGAGAAGCCCGATGCAGCCGTATGAACTGTCCCTGACCGCGGCCGCCGACGAGATCCGGGAACGGCAACTGTCCCCCGTCGAGCTGACGGACTCCGTCCTTCAGCGCATCGTCCAGGTGGAGCCACACCTTCAGGCCTACGTCACCGTCGTCGCCGAGCACGCCCGCCGGGCCGCACGTGAAGCGGCACACGACATCGCGGGCGGCCGCTACCGTGGCCCGCTGCACGGCATCCCCATGGGCCTGAAGGACCTGATCGACGTCGCCGGCACGGCAACATCGGCCAGCTCCCGGGTCCGCGCCGACCACCACGCGCCGGCCGACAGCACCGTCGCCGCACGCCTGGGGGAGGCCGGAGCCGTCCTGGTCGGCAAGACCCACACCCACGAGTTCGCCTACGGACTGACCACCCCGCAGACCCACAACGCCTGGGACCGGAGCAGGGTCGCCGGTGGTTCCAGCGGCGGATCAGCCGTCGCCGTCGCCTCGGGCATGGCGACCTTCGCCCTGGGCACCGACACGGGCGGATCGATCCGGGTGCCCGCCGCGCTCAACGGGGTCGTCGGCCTCAAGCCGACCTACGGCCTCGTACCCCGCCACGGCGTCACGTCCCTGTCCTGGTCGCTGGACCACGTCGGCCCGATCACCCGCACCGTCGAGGACGCGGGCGTGGTCCTCAGCGCCCTTGCCGGACACGACCCGCGCGACCCCGCCTCCCTGACCACACCCGCCACGGACTACCGGCCGGTCACCGGCACGGATCTGACAGGGCTGCGGGTCGGCGTGCCGCGCACCTACTACTTCGACCGCATCGACCCGGAGATCGAAGCCGCCGTCCGACGTGCCATCGACCGGCTCCAGGCCCTCGGCGCACGCCTCGTCGAGGTCGAGACCCCCATGACCCGCTACATCCAGGCCACCCAGTGGGGCCTGATGGTGCCCGAGGCCACGGCCTACCACCAGGGCACCCTGCGCACGGTCCCCGGGCTCTACCAGGACGACGTCCGCATCCTCCTGGAGGCCGGCGAACTGATGCCCGCCGGTGACTACCTGCGCGCCCAGCGCTCCCGCACCCTCATGCGGCAGGAATGGGCCCGCATGCTGCAGGAGGTCGACGTGATCGCCGCCCCCACCGTCCCCGCGACCGCCGTCGAAGCCGACCAGTCCACGATCACCTGGGCCGACGGCACCGCCGAGGGCGTCTCCGACGCCTACGTGCGCCTGTCGTCCCCCGCCAACATCACCGGAGCGCCGTCCCTGTCCCTGCCAGTCGGCCACGACGCGACGGGCCTGCCGATCGGCATGCAACTCCTTGGACGGCCCCTCGGCGAGAGCGTGCTCCTGCGGGTCGGCCACGCCTACGAGCAGACCCCCCGCCCGTGACCTCGCGCACGCGGCGTGAACGAAGGACGGGATCCGGCCGCATCACTTCGGCCGGGTCGAGAGCGCCGCCCGGCTCCGCCCCGGCCGTCTGCCGCAAGAGGAAGCCCCCGACTGCTCTGACGCCGCCGTCGGGCACTCACCCGCTCTCGACGGCGGAGCCTGCGCGGGCGTCCCCAACAGTTGCCCGAGCGGTGACGGCACCGGGGGCATGGAGCGGACAGACCGCACCGTACGTCTCGCAGTGCAGACGGACGACCGTCCCAGCGCCCGGACGGTGTACACCACGCGCGGCGAAACGGCCGTCGAACGGCGGCCAGCGGGTCACGCGGGGGTTGGTGGAGCGCTAGACGCAATGAATGTGCTTTAAGGTGGGGTTCCGTGAGCAGGCAGATGGTGCGCCCCGGCGGACGCAGTGCCCGGGTTCAGGCGTCGGTGCACACCGCCGTACGCGACCTCGCCGCGGAGGTGGGACGGGATGCCCTGACCGTACCGATGATCGCCCAACGCGCGGGCGTGACCCCCTCGACGATCTACCGCCGCTGGGGAGACCTGCAGGAGCTGTTGTCGGACGTGGCGGTCGAGCGCCTGCGACCCGACACCGCGCCCAGGGACCACGGCGCCCTGCCACCCGATCTGACGGCCTGGGCCGAGCAGTTCCTCGACGAGATGTCCTCCGCCGCCGGCCGCGCCTACATCCGCGACGCCCTGCTCGGCGACCCGGACGGCGGCAACGCCGGCCAGTGCTCCGCCTACGCCGCCGAGCAGATCGATGTCATCCTGACCCGCGCGGCCGAACGCGGGGAGGAAACACCCGGCGTCGAGACAGTCATGGACCGCGTCGTCTCCCCCCTGATGTACCGCATCCTCTTCCGCCCGGACGGACTCGACGCCGCCTACGCCCGCGGGCTCGTGACAGGACTCCTCGGCCCGACTTGAGGTGACCCCGGAGGTTGGACACTCTGGCAATGGATCCTGCAGATCCGAGGAAGGGTGTCTTGGCGGGACGTAGGTTTCCGTATCCGGAGGTCAGGAACGATGCCGTCGCGTCGGACCGGGCGGCGAGTGGGAAGCGCACGTATGCGGCGGGCGCGGCCGTCGCGGCGGACGTCGGGGTGACGGGCGAGACGCGGCGGAGCCGGGTGCGCCAGGCCGACGAACATGCCGGCCGCGCTCACTGCGGTGCCGAGCAGAACCCGGAGAGCCGGGGCGAGGAACTGGCCCGGCTGCGCGCGGGAGAGCAGATCGGCCCATCGCCGCCCACGGACCGGATCGGCCGGCATCAGCGGCTCGCATCCGCTGGGGCGGACGCCCCCTCGCCGCCGCAGCCTGAGCACGTGGGGGATCCCGCCGCGCCCGGATGCGGAGATCAGACAGCGGCCAGGCCCTTCGCCATGACCCGCTCCCTGCCCACGCCATCGGGCAGAAGATCGCCGGGCTCACCCGTGTCCGTGAAACCGTGCCGTTCATAGAGCGCGGTCGCCTTGCGATTGTCCGGCATGACGGACAGCCGCAGAGCCGTGGCACCGCGCTCCGCCGCCCACCGCTCGACCGCCTGGATCAGGCGGTCACCCACGCCCTTACCCCGAGCCGTGGGGTTGACCCACATCGAGATCAACTCCACGTTCCCTGCTCCCTCGCCCGGCACTCCGCTGGCCATGCCTACCGGGAGGCCGTCGAGGAGCGCGACGAGATCGTGCGCGCCAGGAATCGACAGACGGGCACGCCAGCGTTCCTCTCGGTCGCCGGAGCCCTGCCACTGGGCCAGCGTCGATCCGAACGCGTAGGGCGCCTCAGCAAGCGCGGCCAGTCGCAACTCCCGCCAAAGGGGCCAGTCGTCTGCTTCCAAAGCGCGTAGTTCAAGCATGATCCAGACCCTGCCCGTCCGCCGGGGAGGTCAGCAAGTTGATTACAGCCCTGCAAACGAGGTCGTTCCGCCTTGCGACCAGCCAAAACCAGGGAGCAGCGGTCACTCACGCACCCGCAGACCACGAGACCTCGGTGTACGTTGCCGGTCACGGCACTAGGAACCCGCAGGCTGATCAACACCCACGCATCACCTCGCCGTTGCCGCCCAGTCCACGCAGCCGGGAGCGGCAGAGCGGGCTCCAGTACTCGTCGCGGCCGGGCCTCACTCACACCCCTCGGCGCTGTCCTCGACGCCGGACACCTGCACGAACTGATCCGATGTCGCATCCCGCGCAACGGCCGTCCGCCCGGGCTGGTTCCATGGCGGGTTCGATCCAGGCCCCCCGCAAGGGAGAAGCGGCCGGTCATTGCTGGCTCGGGGGAGTAGCCGGTCTGTTCTCCGGCGGAGTTGATGACGGCGTCGGACTGGCCGCGCTCGACTTGGACCGTCGGCCGGCAGACCGCCTGCCTGGCGCTGCCGGGGCTCGTCCGGCGGGTCGCGTGACTGCCAAGTTGAAGGGCAGTGCCCGCTTCCGTAAGGCGAGGATTCCTCGCGGGTGTCCTGGCCCCCGGGGCGGCGGCGTCCGTGCGTCAGGGCCGGAAGATCCGGTCCAGGTGGTAGCGGAGGACGGCCGCGGCGGACTCGGCGTCGCGCTGACCCACCAGGACGCTGGTGCCGAGCCCCGCGGACATGGCCAGCAAGCCGACCGCTTCGGCATGGGTGTCCAGGCCGGCCCGGAGCAGTCCGGCGTCCGCCGCCTGCTGCAGCAGCCCGGTGAGGGTGATCTCGGCGGTGTCGGGATCCTTGATGAAGGGCTGGGCCGCGAGGGCCTCGTCGGTGACCGACAGCACGGCGTACGAGGTGTAGAGGTGATGGAACAGGCGGCTCTCCTCGTCGACCGGTAGGGCCGCCGTCAGCAGCGCCTCGATCACCGCCCGTGGCCCGGGGTTGTCACCGGCGGCGTGGACCCGGGCGGTGACCCGTTCCCCGAACCTGTCGGCCAGATGCCTCAGTCCGAAGAGGAGCAGCTTCTCCTTGGACTCGAAGTAGTACTGCACCAGCCGCAGTGAGACGCCCGCCTCGGCCGCCACGTCCCGCATACCCACAGCGTGCAGCCCTTGTCGTCCGGCGGCCCGGACGAGGCCCTGCGCGATCTCGGTGCGCCGCTCTGCGTGATCCACGCGCTTGGGCATGGTCCGACTCTCCGCTCCTCGGATCGTGTCTCCGTTTTTTGATGATACAGCCGTACCACGTTTGTGGTACGTTCGTATCACAAAGACCGACTGCCCAGGAGGTGGCCGTGCCCGAGCCCACAACAGCCCGTTCCCAGCCCGACGTCGGCCGCTTCGTCGGCGACGCCTGGCGTGCGCGCTACTTCGCGGCCTGCGACGCGGTCTACGCGCTGGGCGCGCCCGCGTCCTGGGAGGGGGACGTGGAGACCTCCTTCGGGACCACGCACGTCTACCGCTACGACCCCGAGGACCCGGCCGCCCGCGAGCGCACCCCCCTCGTCCTCGTCCACGGAGCCGGCTCCTGCTCCGCCATGTGGTACCCGAACACTCCCGCCCTCAGCGCCGAACGGCCCGTCTACGCCATCGACACCCCGGGCGACCCGGGCCGCAGCGTGCACCGCGCGCCCATCCACGAGCCGGAGCGCGCCGCGCAGTGGCTGGACGAGACACTCGCCGGCCTCGGGCTCGACCGTGTGCACCTGCTCGGCTCGTCGTACGGCGGCTGGCTCGTCCTGAACCAGGCGTACCGCGCGCCGGAACGCCTCGCTTCGGTCACGCTGCTCGACCCCGGGGGCCTGGAGAAGGTGGGACTGCGCTTCTTCGTGTGGATCTTCGCCAGTCTGTTCGCCACCTTCGCCCCCAAGGCGCTGCGGCCACGGCTCGCGTCCTGGCTGGAACAACCCGTCCTCGTCGTCCCGGAACTGCGCACCATGATCCGCACCGGCGTCCGCGCCTACCGCATCCGCCGGCCCGTGCCGCAACCCCTCACCGACGCCGAACTGGGGGCCGTCCGCACGCCGTTGTATCTGCTGCTCGGCAGGCGCAGCCTCCTGGTGCACCCCGATCGGCAGGTCGAACGCGTGCCCCGGCTGATTCCCGGCGCAACGGCCGAGATCATCTCCCGGACCGGCCATGGCCCGCAGATCGACCACGCGGAGCTGACCAACCGGAAGATGCTCGACTTCATGAACGCCGCCGAACTCGGCCTGCCGACATCGCGCTGAGGACCGTCCCGCGGGGCACGCGCGAAGCCAAAGTCGGAACGCAGCTCCAGTCACGGTGCCGTGAAAGACGTAGGCCCGCTTGTCAAAGCCCGCTCGACCTCGTGCCTGCGGGCGTAGCGTGAATGGCCGAAGCTGGTGGGTCGACCTCCTCGGCCGCCGCGGTTCTGGCGGTGGGTCCGCTGGTCACGGCGCTCGGGAATGGTGTGTTTGATCTCCCGGCGCCGCAGGGAACGGCGGTTGCGGCGGGAGCTGTACGCTTTGCCGCCACTCACATGGTCGTGGTGCCTGCTTGCGTGCACCGGCAGCGTGCTGGTGGGCGCGGCACACGGTGGAGTCCACACTCGCCATGGACCAGTCGATGCGGACCTCCGCGTCCAACGTTCTTCGGCAAGTGAGGCCCCAGACGGGCCCATTCCTCGTTCGACAGATCACCCCGCCCCAACGCTGACCGGAACGATCGCAATGCGAGGCAGTCACGTGGACCCACCGGCCAGGCCCCAGGAGCCGAGCGGCGATGGGGGCGTCCTTGCCAAGCGGTCCGAGTCGGTGGGGCCGCATCATGCGCAGCCCCACTGACTCAGGCAGGTGAATGGCTCGTCAGCGTGCTGTCGTGTTGGTGCCGGTGGCCCAGAGGACGCCGCCCTTGCCCGGTCCTACCAGACCACCTGGCCTGCGCCCTTGCCGGTGTTCAGGCGGGCCACGAGGTTGCCGTCGGTCTGCATGGTCAGCGTCATCACGGCACTGCTCAGGCTGTGTCCCGAGGGCAGTTGCTGGCCGGGGTAGATGAAGGCGCCCGCGGCCGGTGCGGGGGTGGAGGCGGGGATGTGCGGGTCGACGAGGTGGACGTTCTTGCCGCTGTCCAGGTAGGCGATGGTGCCCTGGTACTTGTCGATGGTCCAGGTCACCCTGCGGTCGTCGGTGACGGGACCGGCGGGAAGGTCGGCCAGGTCGGTGGTGGTGGCGGTGTCGGTGTGCACGTCGGTGAGGGTCAGTTTGCCCGTCGCCGTGTCGTGCTCGACGACGAATCCGTCGCCGAGCTGGGCGGGACCGGAGGCGGGGACGGGGACGTCCTTGCCGTGGCCAGGTCGGGCCGGACGGGCCGGAGGACCAGTACACCCAGTGCTGGGCGGCGGCCTGCAGCTCGCTGGGGACGCAGGGGGGCGTCGGTCGGGACGGTCTGCACGGTGCGCCGGGTGGTGAGGTCGAAGTCCGGCCGGACGACGAAGACGCCCTCCGGCTGCCGGCCCCGCCTGATGCGGGGCAGTGGGTGAGGATGCGCCTCTACTGTCATGCCGATGACCACGAGCCCGGCATCGGGGACCGCGGCGAGCGCCACCTGATCCAGCTGTGGCCGGCTCCAGCCGCTGGCCAACTCCACCCTCCCCTGAGCGAGCAGGACCGGCAGGCGCGTACCGAGTACGCCACCGCCATGGCCCGCCAGGAGGAGCACGACGGGATCCAGTACACCGTCCGGCTCACGGGCGACGACTTGGGTGGTTGATCCGCGGCCGCACACGGCGCCTGGTGATGTCGGACGGATCCGGGCCCCGCCCGGATGACCATCAGGGGCGGGAAGTGGGTATGTGACGTGCACTGGGTGACACCGGTCCGCAGCGGGCCGTAACGTACGGGTTCAGCGGCGGGGAGACGGGGGAGCGGCATGGGCGGGCGGGAGCGGGTCGGCTCAGGTGGCCCGGAACTGCCGGATGGCCGGACGATCATTGCCGGTCGCTACCGGCCCCTCAGGCTGCTCGGGCGCGGGGGTATGGGCGTTGTCTACGAGGCGGACGACACGCAGCTCGACCGTCGGGTCGCGGTGAAGGTGCTGACGGCGGTCGAGGGGCTCGGCGAGGACAACGAGGCCTGGGACCGCTTCGTGCGGGAAGCACGCGCGCTGGCCAGGATCGACCACCCCGGAGTCGTGACGCTGTACGACAGCCTGGTGCAGACCGGGACCGGGACGCCGTGCCTCGTGATGCAGCTGCTCGACGGGATGAGCCTGGCGGACCTGATGTCGGCGGCGCGACGTCTGCCCCCGCCCGCAGTGTGTGCGGTGGCCCTCGGCATCGTCGAAGCCCTGACGGCCGCACACGAGGCCGGTGTGCTCCACCGTGACCTCAAGCCCTCCAACGTCGGCATCACGCGGGACGGACGGGTCGTCCTGCAGGACTTCGGGTTGGCGCGGCTGGCCGGTGAGGCAGCGATCACCAGGACCGGAGTCGTCGTGGGCACCCCGCAGTTCATGGCTCCTGAGGCCATCAGCGGGGCCGGTCCGGGGCCGGCGGCGGACTGGTACGGCCTCGGCGCCTGCATGTACCTGATGCTCACCGGGGAGATGCCGTTCGGTGGGGCCGCGGAAGTCGGCGCCATCGTGGAACGGGCACTGGGCGACGGCGTCCCCCGGCTCAGCGGGCGCCCCGAGGCCGGCCCGGCATGGCTGACGAGCCTGATCGACGATCTGTGCGCGAAGGATCCCGCCTTGCGTCCGCACGACCCCAAGGCGATGCGCAGCATCCTGGAAGCCGGAGTGGAAGGCGGCACTGACGTACTTGTCGCCCTGCTCAACCGCAATGTCCGCGAGGGCGCCGTGCGGGCTGCCCTCGCCGTTCCCGCCAGCGCTGAGGAACTGCCCGAGTACGACTGGGAGCAGGCCGACACCACCCCGCGGGCGCGGGAAGCCGGACCGGATCCCTTCCACCCCGCGACCCTCAGCGACGCCACCCGCCGTATCGTCCTCGCCAGCATGACCCCGCGAAGCGCGCTGTCCCGCCAGCGCGAGGCCGCCAACCTGGTGCTGCGCGGCCAGGTGCGGGAGGCGGCGGAAATGCTGTCGGTGGTCGTGCCGGTGTGCTTGTCGTCACTCGGCCCGGAGCATCCGACCACCCTCACCAGCCAGTACTGGCAGGCCCTGTGCCTGGCCAAGCTCGGCGCCGGGGCGGAGGCGCTGGAACTGCTCTCCCGGGTGAACAAGCGTGTCGCCGGGCGAACCATCAAGGATGAGAGAGACGGACAGAGGCGATGACTGACCTGGTCGCGGGGATCGAGGCGGCCGACGGGGCCGAGGACGACCTGCGTTCCCTGCTGCGCTGGCTCCACGAGGACGAGGCTCTCGACGTGCGCGGCCGGGTCGGCGGTGCGCCGCCCCCGTCGGGTGCCATGGGCACCGGCTTCGACCTGCTCCAGCTCGCTGTCGGCAGCGGACTGTCCACCGCCTCGCTTGTCGTCTCTGTCCTGCAGTGGCAGACCTCCCGGCACCGCGCCCCGGCGGTCACCCTGCGCCGCGGCGAGGTGGAGGTGGTTCTCACCCCTGAGGCGGCGCGCGACGCGGAGACCCTGCGCGCCCTTGCCGACCTGCTCGACGCACAGCCCACCACGCTGCCGGCACCGCGGACCGAGGAGACCGGAGGCGATGGAGGCACTCCCTGACCCGGCGTGCTCGCGGGCCGTCCTCATCGGCACCGCTTCCTACCGGCACCTGCCCCAGCTGCCCGCGGTCGAGGCCGGTGTGGTGGACCTCGCCTCGGAGCTGTGTGACGCCACCGTGTGGGGGCTGCCCGTACAGCACTGCACGGTCGTCACCGACCCGTTGAGCCCCCAGACGATCCTGGACCCGGTGTACCAGGCGGGCGATGCGGCCACCGACACCCTGATCGTGTACTTCGCAGGCCACGGCATGCGCGACACCGAATCCGCCGACCTCTACCTCGCCCTCGGGGACACCCGCGAACATCTGGGTTACACCGCCGTCGCCTACCAGCATCTGCGCGCCGCCCTGCGCGCCGCCCGCGCCCGGCGCAAGATCGTCGTCCTCGACTGCTGCTTCAGCGGACGCGCCGCCCGCGCCCTGGCCGGCGACGGAGACGTCCTCGCCGCACAGGCCGCCGTGGACGGTGCCTACGTCCTCACCGCCTCACCCCGCGACCGTCTTGCGCTCGCGCCCGACGGCGAGCGCTACACCGCCTTCACCGGAGAACTGCTGGACGTCCTGCGGCAAGGAGTCCAGGACGGTCCCGAGCTGATCGACCTGGACACGCTCTACCGGGTCCTCGAAGAGCGCCTGCGCGCCAAGAACCGCCCACTGCCTCAACGTTCCCAGGAAAACGGTGTGGGACGGCTCCCGCTGGCCCGCAACAAGGCACACGCCGGCCGCCACACACCCGCCGGCCCCGTGCTGGCCTCCGACGTGCACGCAGCCGTGATCGCCACCGGCCTCGCGCTCGCCCGCCTCCTGCGCACCGACGGCAACGCCCGCGACGCGCTGGCCGTTCTCCGGATCGCCCTTCAGGAGCAGATCGGCGGGGCACGCGGTGACCTGCTCGCCGTACAGCTGGAACTGTCCGAGCTCCTTGCCGAGACCGGTCAGGTCAAGGAGGCCATCGAAGTACTGGAACTCGCCTTCCAGCAGGTACACAAGGCGTACGGTCCTGAAGCGGTCCTGGTGTGCAGACGGCTGGCCGACCTGCTTCAGGAGTCCGGTAACCATCTGCAGGCGTGCGAAGTGCTCAAACACGCCCTGGACATCGCCGAACGAGACAGCCCGGTGTGACCGCGACAGCGAGGCACCCGCGCTCCGTCCTCGCGAACGTCCGGGGCATCAGCGCCGTTACGGCGATGCGTGACGCGGAACGGGCTGGCACTGACTACCTCGCCTACGCGTCGATCGCGAAGCGGTGGACGGTGGACTGCCTGGCCTGGAAGCCGAGACGCTCGTACAGGCGGTTCGCTGCCGCACGATCCGGCCGGGAGGTGAGATCAACCGTCCGGGCACCCGCTTCCCGGGCGAGCCGCAGGGCTTCCTGGGTGAGAAGAGCCGCGACTCCCTGACCACGTGCCGTGCTGTCGACGACCACGTCTTCGACGCGGGCCCGCAAGCCGGACGGCAAGGGCAACAGCACCAGCGTCAGGGTGCCGACGACCGAGTCGGGAGTGCGGGCGACGAGCACGGTGTTGGCATCACAGGTCACCATCCGGTCGAGCGCTTCGTGGTCGAGGGGCTTGGCGGTCGAGGACAACTGCGGAAGCAACCTGCCGAAAGCATCGACGAGTTCCTGACTCGCCGCCCGGATGATCTCTACGCGGATGTCCATGCCGGGAGCCTATCCGTCGGCCGACACTGCACAGTCACTCCAGCAGGACGCGTCGCTGCCGACCATTCACCCCCTCCCGCCGCATCCGCCAGGCCATCGACGGCTGACCACCCGCTCGTATCGGCAGGCACTGGCACCCGGCCACCGAAGCGGCGGCGGCACCACGCGGCGTCCGCCTGCCTGACCGGCCGTGTGAGACGGGCTGAGCGTCGGCTGTCGATGGTGGCGGGGAGTGGGTCGGCATGGTGGCCGACAGGGGAAAGCCGCGGCCGAGCACGGCCCGCGTCGCGTGCTCCTGCTCCGCCTCACCGGCCCGGCCCTGCCCTGACCGGCCCACGCTCAGCCTGCCGGCCGGAGGGCTCCGTCGGCCCGAGTCGCACCTCGCGGGCCGGTCCTGCGTCAGCCGAGGCCGACCAGTTCGGCGATCGTCCCGCCGAGGACCCGGTCGCGTACCTCGCCCGGACTGGTGACTCGTTCGACCAGGGCCCGGGCGAGAACCGGGTCGCCGTACGGCGCGTCCGAGCCGAACAGGGTCCGGTCCGGGATCTCCTTGATGGCCAGCCGGACCGCGAAGACGACGCTGGCCGTGGACAGCTCCAGGTACATGTTCGGGGTGTCCTGCACCAGTTCGATGGCCTGTATCCAGTGATGCCCTCCCAACTGGCTGACCACCAGCGGAACGTCGCGGTAGCGGTGGGCCAGCGCGGCCAGCGTCGCCAGGTCCTCCGCGGTGGTCGGCGCGGATCCGTGCACCACCACGGGCAGTCGCCCCTGGTCGGCCGCCGCCCGGAGCACCGGTTCGATCAGCCCTGCCCGTCCCGGCGGCGGCGTCAGCTCCCCGATCCCGCGCAGTCCGCGCCCGACCACCTCCTGCTCCACGATCGCGGCCGTCTCCTGCGGCCCCGGACCCAGCGGCACCGACAGGAAGCCGATGAACCGCTCCGGCCGTGCGGCCAGCGCGGCGTCCAGCTCCCGCCACGCCGGCCGGTACGCCTCGACCGTGCCGGCCCGACCTCCGAGCGCCTTCTCCAGGACGGCCATCTCCCGGCGCAGTGCGGCCAGGTCGCCCGCCCGCTCCGGGTGCGGCCGGGTGGCGAACAGGACGGCACGGTCGACCCCGGCCTCGTCCAGCAGCCCCACATGTGCCTCGGCCGGGTCGTGGACATGGCTGTGCGCGTCGATGATCACTGGTTCGTTCCCTCCGTCTCGACCGGTCCGGAATGCGGCCGGTCAGGGCACTGTTGCTCCCTGACACCGTTGGAAGGTCAAGTCGAAGGGGGCGGATCGGTGCTGATCGGGGAGCTGTCGCGTCGGACCGGAGTCAGCGAGCGGCTACTGCGCTACTACGAGCGGACGGAACTCATCCACGCCGAGCGCCGCGCCAACGGCTACCGCGAGTACGACGAGCAGGCCGTGGAGACGGTGCGCCGCGTCCGCGCCCTGCTCGCCGTCGGCCTGCCCACCCGCATCATCCGCCAGGTCCTGCCCTGCACCCACGACACGGCAACGCTGCGCCCCTGTCCCGGCGTCCTCACCAGCCTTCGCGACCAGTTGGACATCCTCGACCAGCGCGCCGCCGACCTGGAGACCGCCCGCCGCCTGCTGCGCCAGACGATTGCCGTCACCGAGAACGCCGAGAACATCGAGAAGGCGGCCGATCAGGCTCCGGCTCCGGGCACCCGGACACCTTCACCACGTCGAACCCTCAACTCGCCGGCCGAGGACCCGGTCACACCCGTGTGACCGGGTCCTCGCCCTCGCGGGCGTGTTGCGAAAGTGGTGCCGCGGGAAAGCGTTTGACGCTCGCCGGTGTCCGGCGGTCGGATGGCGTGCCATGAACACAGGGCAGATGCATCCGGGCATGCACGCCATCGACGCAGACCTTGTACGGCGGCTGGTCGCCGGGCAGTTCCCGCAGTGGGCGGGGCTGGCGGTCGAGCGGTTTCCGTCCGGCGGGACGGTCAACGCCATGTACCGGCTGGGCGATGACATGGTCGTACGGCTGCCGCTCGTGGCGGGCGGGGCCAACGACGTGTCGATGGAGCGGACGTGGCTGCCCCGGCTCGCGCCTCACCTGCCTGTGACCATTCCTGAGGCACTCGGGGAGGGGGAGCCAGCGGAGGGGTACCCGTGGTCGTGGTCGGTGTACCGGTGGCTGGCGGGGGAGAATCCCGAGGCGGGAGCCCTGAGCGAGCCGGTGCTGCTGGCCGAGGATCTGGCCGGGTTCGTGACGGCGATGCGCAGTATCACCCTGCCGGGTGCGCCGCAGGCCCACCGCGGGGGACCGGTCGCCTCGCTCGACGCGGAGACCCGGGCGGCGATCGAGGAGCTGCGCGGGATCCCGCAGGAGGGCGTCGACTGTGATGCTGCCACCGCCGTGTGGGAGGAGGCGCTGCGGGCTCCCGGCTGGGAAGGGCCGCCGGTGTGGCTGCACGCCGATCTCATGCCGGGCAATCTGCTGGTGGACGGCGGCAGGCTGACCTCGGTCATCGACTTCGGGTGCCTGGGGACGGGCGATCCGGCCTGCGATCTGTTCCCAGCGTGGAATCTGCTGCCGGCCAAGGCGAGGGAAGTCTTCCGCGAGGCGCTGAGCGTGGACAACGCGACCTGGATCCGCGGCCGGGGACGGACACTCTCGCAGGCACTGATCGCGCTGCCGTACTACCGGACGACGAACCCGGCGATGGCGCACAACGCCCGGCACGTGATCCGGACGGTGCTGCAAGAGGGCTGAGGCCAGAGCGTGTTGGGACTGCGCTGATCACAGCACAGCCTCTTGCTTTCACCAGGGCAGGCGGCAACGGGTGTACCACGGGCCATGGCCCCTGGGCCTGGAGGTGCGCGCGTCGGACAGCGTCGCTGCGACGGTAAGCGCCCGTCGGAGGCGTGGTCCTCTGGTGGAGGACCGAGACGGGGGAACGGCGCCCGTCGAGCTTCTGCAGTCGGCTCGTCCGTGGCGGACGTTCCGCTGGTACATACTCCAGCCGCAGATCGCGATGCATGGGGAGTTCGCGCAAGGAACTGTCGACCACGAGGGGGAGGCCGGGGCGGCGTGGCTCGCCGAGTTGCCTGGGACCGTGGAGGAGTTGCCGCCTGCACTGCCGCGTCAGATGGTGGATGCCGCCGTGGCGAGCGTGCGGGAGCTGGGCCGGGACCAGAAGCTCCCGGTACCTGCGCGCCGAGTACACCGGCCGCATCGACCGCATGGAGTTGGGCTCCGTGTACTGGTCCCGCTCCTGCTTCGCCGGAGCGTGCGGCGGCGCACCGCTCAGCATCGTCCGTCAGTACATCGAGGGTCAGATGCGGCCCGCTTGACCGTCGCCGAAGACGCGCAGTGAACTCCGGTGCTGCGCGCCTGCGGCCCGAAGATGCGTTTCCCTCCCCCCAGCTGAAGCTGGGGATACCCACGCAAGATCAGGGATGGCCTGCGGCATGCCGCTGTTGGCGTAATGGGCGGGCTGGGCTGTTCGGCCCGTCATGCTTTGCGTGTTGATCACGGTCACGTCAGCGACCGATCGAGGGTGGCGGAAACGCTCACGGGCGCCCTGCGTCTCTGCCAGACAGCTTGGCTGCTGAAGGAGAACGATCATGCTGTTGCGTCATGCAATTGTCCTGCCGCTTGTCGCCCTGTCGATGGCGGTCATCGCCCCGTGCGGAGCGGCGGCAGCGGAGGCCCGGGATCCGGCAGTTGAGTCTGCTGCCATTCCCTCAGCCGGTCCGGACGGCAGCCCCTTGAATCCGGTGTTCGGGCTGCTCGGGAGCGCACCAATCGTCGGGGTGCTCCTCCGAGGACCGCACGGAGGATGACGCGCGGATCAGCGGCATGTACGAGGGCTCGCCAAATGAAGATCCACCATCCTGAATGGTCTGATCACGGCCGTCTCGGCCGGCGCCGCGGCTGGGTCAGCCTGGCTTTACCGCCAACGTCGCAAAATAGTTCGACATGTATTGGGCGGATGCGTTGGATTGGTGCGGTGCTTCTGCGAAGCGGGTGAGGACGAACCCCGCGGCGAGTTGCCCGCCGATCTGGTCGGTGAGGGTGTGACTGTATTCAAGAGGGGCCGCGCCGAACTTCGTGGCGCGTTCCTCGGCGGAGTACTGCGTCACATCGCTGTAGGGCAGCTTGTGCACGACGATCAGCTCGCCGCGCTCGTCGAGGGCCTCGTGGTCGAACAAGTACACATCAGGGTTGAGGAAGCCAACGAGCAGAGTTCCGCCCGGTCGCAGGACGCGGAAGCACTCACGCCACACCGGCGCCAAGTCGGGTACAAATACGTTCGAGACCGGGTGGAACACAACGTCGAATGCTGCGTTGCCGAAGGCGCTGAGGTCGCGCATGTCACCCAGGACGGTGCGCAGCTCAAGTCCGTCGCGCGCCGCCACCATCTGGTCCTGGCCGAGCTGGCGGGGCGAGTTGTCGAACACGGTGACCCGCGCCCCTGCGGCGGCGAGGATCGGACCCTGCTGGCCACCGCCGGAGGCCAGGCACAGCACGTCCTTGCCGGTCAGGTCCGTCGGCAGCCAGGAGCGGTCGACTGGCTCACGCCCGATGAGAACAATCGACCAGTCACCCATGCGGGCGCGCTCGACATCCTCAGTACTCACCGGCCTCGTCCACTCGTTGCCCTCCTGGACGTATCTGTCCCAGGCTGCCCGATTATGGACACCGGGGTCGACGACAATGTCCTTCACGTTTAACTCCCTGCTGCAGCCGAGCGGACACCAGCGGTACTGACAGTTCGATGCCGATAGCCAACACGATCACGGGTGCGAGCTCAACGAATGAGCGGGCGTCAAAGGTGCCCACGGGCTCGCCGGGTGGTCGCGCAGCGGGTGCGTAAGCGCTGGATCGTGACGAGGCACCCTCGGTGGCGGTTGGGATTGTGTGACGAACTACTCAGGTTGAACTCACGATGTCCGGTGGTCTGATCGTGTCCATGATCAGGCCGGTGGGCGGCAGGCATCCGTCGGTCAGGTGGGGCCGGTACTGGATCTTCTTCAGCTTCCGCTTGATCACGCGGGTCAGGTGCGCGAGATCGGCAGCGGCGAAGTCGGCCAGGTGCCGCTTGAGGAGCGACCAGACGCCCTCGGCCGGGTTCAACTCCGGCGCGTAGGAGGGCATCTGGAAGATCCGCAGCCAGTCCTTGTGCTCCTCGGCGTAGTCCGCCAGATCCTTCACCAGGTGTACGTGCAAGTTGTCCCAGCACCACACCACGGGTGTGCCCAACTGCAGGTGGGGCATGACGATCAGATCGCGGTACTGGCGCCAGGAGAATACCTTCGGTTCACCCCGGCGCCCGTGCCAGATGTGCAGCGCGTAGAAGAACCGGGAGCGGTGCCCGGCGCGGTAGCAGACCACCCCGGCGATATTGACCCGACCCTGGTTACGGCCACGCACCCGAACCACGGGCCGACTCCCGCGGGGCGTCCAGGTATATCCCTTCGGCGGCCTCAGCCCCTGACCTGCCTCGTCCTCGAAGCAGACGTGGGCGCCCAGGTCCGCCGCTGTCCTTTTACCTGGGGCCGCACCTCGGCTTTCCACACCTCGATGGCCTCCTCGGCGCGTTCGATCGCCCGCCGCAGCGGGACCTGCGCGGACCAACCGTGCCGGCGCAGCAGCTTCCACACACCCCGGACCGTGTAGCCGACGTGGAACATCCGCCCGATCAGCAGCTTGATCCGCTTGAGAGTCCACCCCTGGAACCCATCGTCCCAGCCATGCGCCAGCGGACCGCGCATCAACTCCCGCTCGCACCGGCACCGGCCCGAACGCCTGGTGGCCCGACCTCATCACGCGAGCTGGACAACGAAGCGGCAAGCTCCAGCGCCCAGGACCCAGACGCCTGTCCTGGTGCTACGGCACCCCCGGCATCGCCCGCGCTCAGCAACTCGCCGGCCTCGTCCTCGGCGACCACGCCCGGCAACACCAGGCCGAACAGGCCCTGGCCGGATGCCTGGACAACGACGCACGGGCACCCGTGATCGTCACCGGCTTCCACGCCAGCCGCACCCACAAGCTCACCCCCGGCGAGAAGACCGCAAGCCGCATGGTCGCCAACGCCCGTGCCCGCGGTATCGCCGTGGAGGTCGTCTGGCCTGCGGGCGCCGCCCGTGATCCGGCCGGGTCGCGTGCCCGAGCGCAGGCGCTGACCGTCTCGACGGCCGTCTCCTCACCGCTGTCCTTCGCCGCCGGTCTTCTGCACGTGAGTGGTGTCGGCGTCCAGCAGGGCACCGTCGGCGCCGGTCGGCCTCACGTCCGGCACCCGGGAGCCGTGCCGGTCGACCAGGGTGGAGTGCGCCTCGCCGGGCTCGAAGGCGTGGCGCTCGCCCCACTGGCGGAGGGTGAGCAGAACGGGGAAGAGGTCGCGGCCGACGTCGGTGAGGACGTACTGCAGGCGGCGGCCCGAGGGCGCGGTCTGCTGGGCCAGGACTCCGTGGGCGGTGAGCTTGCGCAGGCGGTCCGTGAGGATGTTGCGGGCGATGCCGGTCCGTCGCTGGAACTCGGTGAAGGACCGTGCGCCGTCCATCGCATCCCGGACGACCAGGAGGCTCCACCGGTCACCGACGAGGTCGAGCGTGCGGGCCACCGGGCAGTCGGGGTCAGACCAGGCGGGGCTCGGAGTGCCCGTGGAGGGACGCGGCATGACACCTCCCGATGAGTTGCGGATTGAGACCATCATGCCCTACGGTCGAATTGGTTTCACTTTGCTACTCATTTTGGTAAGGAGTGCGATGGACGTCTGGCGACGGTTACTCCTCGCGACCGTGTGCGGTGTCGCGGTGGCGAGCATCTACGCTGCGCAAACGGTGCTGCCGCCCATGGGGGACAGTCTCGGGGTGTCCGCACAGCACGCCGGGTGGATCGTCTCCACCGGCCAGTTCGGCTATCTGATCGGTCTGGTGCTGCTCGTGCCGCTCGGCGACGTGGTCGCCAACAGGCGCCGGCTCATCGCGGTGCACATGGCCGTCACCGCGACGGGCCTGTTCGTGACGGCCGCGGCCTCGGCCGCGTGGACGGCCTTCGCCGGGCTCGCCCTGGCCGGCATGTTCGCGGTCGTGGTGCAGACCACGGTGGCCTACGCCGCGACGGTCTCGCCGCCGGCCGAGCGCGGACTCAACATCGGTGTCGTGACGTCGGGCGTGGTGGTGGGCATCCTGGGCGCGCGGTTCGTCACCGGCGTGCTCGCGCAGGTGTGGGGCTGGCGCAGCATGTACGCCGTACTCGGCGTGCTCGCCCTCGCCCTCGCCGCCCTCGTGCTGCGCGCACTGCCGCCCGAGGACGGCTCCCGCCGGCCCGCGGGCTACCGACAGGCCGTCGTCTCGCTCGGCGGGCTGTTCGGGCAGCGTCTGTTCCTGACGCGCGGTCTCATCGCGTTCTTCCTGTTCGCGTCGTTCGGCGCCCTGTGGAGTGGCCTGTCCCTGCCGCTGGCGCACGCACCGTGGCACCTGAGCGAGAGCCAGATCGGACTGTTCGGCATCGCCGGACTCGCCGGCGCACTGGGCGCGGCGCGTGCGGGACGGTGGGCGGACGCGGGACGGGCGATCCCGATCAGCGGTCTCGCGCTGGTGCTGCTCATCGCCTCCTGGGCCGCGACCGCGCAGCTGTCCTGGTCCCTGTGGCTGCTCGCCGTCGGCATCGTGGTGCTCGACTTCGCGGTCCAGGTCGTGCATGTCAGCAACCAGCACCTGCTCACGGCCGTCCATCCGGAACGTACCAGCAGCGTCACCGGCGGCTACATGGTCTTCTACTCCCTCGGCTCCGCCCTCGGCGCAGCCACCACCACGTCCGTCTTCACCTCCCACGGCTGGGCCGCCTCCAGCCTCCTCGGGGCGGCGTTCGCGACCTGCGCGCTGATCGTCTGGGCAACCGACGCACACTGGCGCTCCGGGACCGCGCGGGCCGGCGCCGAGGCCGCGGACGCGCACCGCGGCGAGGAGAAGAGGCAGAGGGGCGAAACGGAGCAGGTCGGCCCGGTGGCGGACCGTTCCGAGGTCTTCTGAGAACTTCCCCGGCTCGCCCCCCCTGCGCAACCGGCAGGTCCGGGCCGTGGTCCGGCGCCCGCACCGATGCAGCCCCGTCACAGTCAAGAGGAGTGATCGTGTCCCTTATGAACCCGGCTAGCCTTGTCGACTCCTCACCGGTGGGCTGCATTCCGGTGACAAATGCCTTGGCGACCGAAGCCCGGTGGACCATGCGTCGATCGGCGGTCCGATGGGCGCGCGGACATGCCGAGAAGCCGGCGCGCATGGCGCGACGGCTTGAGCTGCCTTTCCTGGGATATAGGTTCGTCAGGCGGAGCAGGTGAGTGCGTCGGGGATCATGGCGAAGGTTTCCTCGACCAGTTTCATCAGGCCGTCGCGGCCACCGCGGCCGCCCTGTGCTGTCCAGTGCAGGGACGCCGTGTGCCAGGCGGCAACGAAGATCTCCACGGTCAGGCGCAGGCGCACCTCGTCGACGCCAACGCCGGAACGGGCGGTCACCGTCTCGACGATGGTCTGCGTGGTGCGCCAGGCGTTGCGTGACCAGCCGTGGGGGCAGGCAGGCCAGGGACTGAGATCCGAGAAGGACCGCATCTGGTTCTGACCTGCAGCGGAACCAGCTGGTGTGTGGTTTCCGCGGCGCGCTTCACGCGGATCACGACTGGCTGTGCTCCCCATCGAGCAGGCCGATCTCGATCGCACGGGCCGGATCGCGCCAGATCCCCATCGCGGTTTTCATGGGCAGGAAACCGAGCCCGCTGTAGAAGGCCTCGGTACCCGGGCTGGCGTAGAGAATGATCTTCTTGTGGCCCTGGGCGAGTTCTACCAGCTTGCGCATGATGCGGGAGCCCAAGCCCCGTCCCTGGTGGTCGGGATGCACCGCCACATCGCCGATGTAGGCGCAGTCCACGCCGTCCGCGAGGGCCCGGCCCGCACCCACGAGCGCACCGTCGGCGTAGACGAAGCAGGCGAACATGCTGTTGCCGAACACCGTTGCCAGCGCCTCGGGAGGCTTGTCGCCCAACGGCGCCATCCGGTACAGATGCGCCAGCTCATCGAAGTCCACGTCATCGGCGCGGTGCACCCAGGAATAGTCACCCACTGTTCGATCCCCACCTCGGCCGAGCCATCCGGTCCCGGCGTGAACAGACACCAACTGGCCGGCCGGGGGCGGACTTCCGTCGGCCCTCCGGCCCGCTCTCCCCGGCCACTCACTCGAAGCGCAGGCTGCCCGTCCGTTCCCGCTTCAGCTCGAAGAAGTCCGGGTGCGCCGAGAGGGTCCGGACCGCGTCGAAGAGCCGCGCCGCCTCCTCGCCCCGCGGGATGCTGTTCATCACCGGGCCGAAGAAGGCCGTTCCGTCGATGTGCATCGTGGGCGTGCCCACGTAACCGCCCGCCGCAGGATCCTTGCCCGCGTCGTGGCTGCGCTGGAGGGCAGCGTCGTACTCGGTCGAACGCGCTGCCTCCGCGAGGCCCCCGGGGAGCCCGAGGTCGAGCAGGGACTCGACGGCGACCGCGTCGAAGTCCTCCATCTTCTTGTGGTGAATGCGGGTGCCGAAGGCGGTGTAGAGGTCGCGGAGCACCTCCTCGGAGTCGTGCTCGGCCGCGGCCGCGGCGACGCGGACCAAGCCGAGGGAGCGGTCCACGAGGTCGCGGTACCAGTCGGGCAGTTCGTTGCCCTCGTTGTGGAGATACAGGCTCATGACGTGGAACCGGACGTCGAGGTCGCGCAGGGCCTCCACCTCAAGGATCCACCGCGAGGTGATCCAGGCGAAGGGGCAGGCGGGGTCGAAGTAGAAGTCAACCCGGGTCTGTGGCATGGATGATTCAGCTGTCACGACAACGACGTTACGTGACGATTGGGGCATGATTTAGGTCCAATGCCGTGATAAATTCTTGGTCCACTTCAGCTACCCGGGGCATCGATTTCCACCCGGCCAGGTGCGCTGCCGATGCTCTCCCACGTTCTGCTGGAGACTTGGCGCCGGCACCGGGGCCGGATGCTGACCCTGGCGGCGTGCGCGGCGCGATCGCCGCGAGTCGTTCCACCAAGTCCTCGGCTCTGCCGAGTTCTTCCGGCGGGCTCAGGACGCTGAGACAGCCGCCCGGGGCGGGGCCGCGGCCGTCTCCGGTCGACTCGTGCGGCCGTTCGGCTGCCGGGTCTTGCGGCCGCTCCCTACGGCTGCCAGGCCAGTCCGATGTAGTCGCCTGGGATCTTCGCCGTGCGGGCGACGATTCCCGGAACGGCCGGGTCCATGGTGTCGATGAATTCTTCCCCGGGCTTCTCCGAGCCCCAGGCGGCACCGATGGCCGAGCCGATGCGCTCCACGGACGCGACTTTCCTGCCGCTCGCTCTCCGGCGACCGGCTCAACTGGCCGGTGAGCATCGGGAAGTGGGAGCTGTGGCGGCCTGCGTAGTTTGGCAACCGGGTCGCTGCTGCCGAGCCCGGGCCTCGACCCCTGATCTTGAACACGGGTTGTGCAGCTTCGGCCAGCGTAGGTGATGTTGTTCGGAGTGCTCGTAGGCGATGGGGCTGCGATGTCCGAGGCGGGAGTGGCGTCGGACGGTGTTGTAGCGGTGCAGCCGGCGGAATAGGTCAAGGCGGGCCTCGCGCTCGGTGTCCCAGGCCCGGCGACCTTGGAGGGTCTCCCGTTCGCAGGTTGCGTGGAACGACTCGGCGAGTGCGTCGTCCGCGCTGGAGCCGACCGCGCTCATGGACCGGGTGACGCCGGCTTCGCGGCAGGCGTCGGCGAAGGACCGGCTGAATCCACCCTGGGCCCCGTGATCGGTGTGCATCACGGTGCCGGCGAGGCTGCCGCGGGTCCGCTCGGCCGCTTTCAGGGCGTCGACGACGAGGTCGGCGCGCATGTGGCGGCGATCGCCCACCCGGCCGGGCGCCGTGAGCAGAGATCGATCACTGTCGCGAGACAGCGGAACGTCCCGCCGGCCAGCGGCAGATCAGTGATGCGGCCGACGTACTTCCGATTCACCTCGTCCGCGGTGAAGTTACGGCCTGTCAGGTCCGGTCCCTCGCCGCGGCGGGGTCCGGGATGGTGGTGCGATGCGTCCTGCGCAGGCGGAGACCGGCCGGCCCGGCCGCCTGCATGACCCGGGCGCCCCGCTTGTGGTTCACCACCTCGCCGTTCTCGCGGAGTCCAGCGGTGATCCCGGGGACGCCCGTAGGTGCCGTCCGAGGCGCCGTGGATCACGCGGGGCGGCGAGCTGGGGCGCCGGCAGCCTGGCGGGCCGCCCGCAGCGGTGCACTCCGACGGCGCTGACAGAAGCCGGGCCACGACTCGTACAGTGCGACCGCGTCCGCCTTGAACTCCGGCGGACAGTGCTTCATGACCACGACACGTTCATCTCTCAGTGGGTGGGACTCGGGGGAGGCCTGCGTGCTCGACGGGTACGAGGGCCACTACGGATACGACAGGTACGACGGATCCGCCGGCCGGCCGTACCACGGGCCGTACCGGCCACCGCCTGCCGTTCCGCTCGCCTGCCGCGGCGCAGCGTGCCCGGGGAACGGAGCTCCGCGGCCGTCCCTTCCTCGCACGAACCCGTGCCTGGCTCTGCTCACGAGAGTGAAAAGAGCCACCGTGCATATGTGACGCGGCACGGGGCGGGGCGCTCACGGCGCCGGCAGGGCTCGGATGGGGAACCATCAGGTGGCAGCGATCAGCCCAGCGACGCGGTTGCCGCGCGCAGGTCCTCCAGGGCTGCCAGGGTATGAGGCGCGAGCTCTTCTGTGTCGTCGCGACCGCTTTCGGACCACTTGGCGTAGCCCTGCTTGAACGCGAGGACTCCCAGCTCGCCCGCGAGATGCGCAGTCGGGTCGGAGACACCGCGGGCGATGAGCGCGGCTGTCATGGCGGCTGCGAGACCGACGCTCTTGAGAGCGTCGCGCTCCTGAAGTTCGGTGCTGGCTGCCACGGCGGCTTTGATGCGGGGGCCGAGTTCGCGGTTCGCCGGCCCCATGGCGCTCGATGCGCGCTCCAGACCGGCTGCCACCGCCTGGAGCGGGCTGGCGTCGGCAGGTGCTTCGGTGATGCCGTCGGCGAGCAGCCTGCTGAGCGTCTCCTGGCCTGCGACCAGCAGCTCGCGCTTGTCGGCGAAGTACCGGAAGAAGGTGCTCTTGGTGACGCCGGCACGCTCGGCGATCTGCGTCACCGTGGTGGCGTCGTACCCCTGCTCGGTGAACAGGTCGACGGCAGCGACGACGAGTCGCTGGGGCGCTCCTGGTTGCCATCTGGCCATGAGAACAGCATAAGTGATGGCACTTTGGTCCCGTCACCGGTGTAGGGTCAGTGATGGGACAAGAGTCCCGTCACTTTCGGGGAGGGCTCATGCACGTCTTCATCACGGGCGGTACCGGCACCATCGGCTCCGCCGTCGTCGCCGAACTGCTCGGCAACGGCCACACCGTTCTCGCGCTGGCTCGCTCGGACGGCTCGGCGCAGGCTCTGAAGAGCGCGGGTGCCGAGGTGTTGCGAGGAGATCTGGCGGACCTCGACGTCCTGCGGTCCGGCGCCGCACAGTGCGACGGCGTGATCAGTCTGGCGTTCGGACGCGACTACAGCAGTCCACTTGCGCTTGCGCAGGCCATCGCCGAGGAGAGCGCCGCTCTCGCCTCGCTGGGGCAGGAACTCATCGGGAGCGACCGCCCGATTGTCACGGTCTCGGGCACGCCATGGGTGCCGGGTCGCGCCTCCACCGAGACCGATCCGCTGCCGACCGACGGACCGGTGGGCGGTCGAGGCCGTTCGGTCACAGCGCTGCTGGATCTCGCCTCGCACGGTCTGCGCAGCATGGCTGTCCGCATGCCGCGCACCGTCCACAACGAGGGGCAGGGAGGATTCGCCGGACTGCTGGTCGATGCAGCGCGCCGCACCGGTGTGTCCGGTTACCCGGGCGACGGCACCCAGCGCTGGCCGGCTGTGCACGCGCTCGACGCAGCGGTCCTGTTCCGTCTGGTCCTTGAGTCCGCACCGGCGGGGACGTCCTGGCACGCCGTGGCTGACGAGGGCGACACGGTGCGGGACATCGCGACAGTCGTCGGACGGCGACTGGGCCTGCCGGTCGAAAAAGTTCCGCAGGAAAACTTCGGCCCGTTCGGCCCGATCTTCGCGATGGACCAGCCGGCGTCCAGCGCCCGCACCCGCGACGTCCTCGGATGGCAGCCGACGCGCTCCGGCCTCCTTGAGGACCTGGAAAACGTTCAGCCCTGACAGGCTTCGACCGAAGGCGGCGCGAGCAACGCATGCTCGCTGTCCTGGCTCGTCGACGGTGGAGTCGGAGAGCGTGCGGGCGATGAGGGCCGGGAACGTGGGGTCGGGCGGGCGTGCGCCCGCTCGGCGGGAAGGCACCGCGGCTGATTGCCGTCGGCGGTGCCGGGTCGCCGCGCACGCCGACGGCAAGCAGGTGCGGGACGCCGAGGGGTTGCCCGAGTTCTTGCTCCCGATCATGCACGCGCACGGTGACGGGCTGGACTTCTGCCGGTCCGCCGACGAGGTCCGCTGGACCAGTCTCAGCCCCGCCGCGCAGATCGCCCGGCATGTATGCACACCGAGTGTCCCCGGCCGAGCCGCGGCCGGTCGGCCAACCGGACGGCTCAGGCTGCGCACCGAAAGACCGGCGGCCGGGTGGTGGCGCGCGCCGTCGTACCACTGCCGGTCCAGTGCCCGCGGCCTTGCCCGCGCCGGGTCGGTGCGCACCCGGGAGACCGCCTCAGACGGCTACCGCCGCGCTCGCTCGCATACGCCTGCCTATGGCCCGAGAGTTACGGCTCAATCTCCAGCTGAACCTCGTTATCGCCTCCTTGCAGGCCGGATGTGAGGCATTCCGTGGGCAGTTCGCGGGGCAGCCCGGTGATGGTCCGCTGCACGGGATGCCCATGACCACGTCCCTCGCTGACCCGGCCCCGCTGGATCACGACCAGGACTCCTGCGACGCGGAGGGTCGTGGCGCTGTCGTAGACGATCAGAGACGTGCCGCCGTCGGCGTACCGGACGGATTCCGTCCCGCTTCCGCCGGACACGGCGACACAGGAAGCAGCCGGTACGTCCGAGTCGAAGGAGCCGGTGGCGGGGACGGTATGCCCGTGGGCACCGCAGGTGTACGTGATGTCCGCGTGAACATGGGTCGGCCGGGCCAGGAGCGTGAGCGGCGGGTCATACCGGCTCTCACTATGCCCGATGCATCCGACGCTCCCCTCCTCTCCCGTCGTGGCCTGACCGGCCGGCGCCCACACCAACGACGATCCCGCCAGCATCACAGACCCCACGGCCACTGCGACGCCAGTCCTACCGAACATGTTCCCTCCCGTACGTCCTGCTCTCGTCAACGGCCTTTGGCTTCCCCAGGGGCGCATCCCATGACCCGGCGTCTCGAAGCGCATGACCCGCGCTCGCCCGAGCCGTGCGCGGTCACAGGCGCCTGCACTCCCGTCGGGCTCCGCACGGCCGGCTGCGGTCGCATGAACGCTGGAACAGGGCGGGTAGCAAGCGCCGGACGAGTCTCAGTCGAGCAGGAAACGAGCAGGAGGAGATCTTCGGTGAGCCGTACCAGCGCCGCAGCCGCCACCGTCGCGCGAGGGCGTATCTTCGCCATGATGGACGCGGACGGGGACGGGGTCATCTCGGCGCACGACTACCTCTCCAGGGTGGACCGGGCCGTCCAGGCCACGGCACGCTCGGAGGATGACCCGCTCGTCGTCGCCGCCCGCGGGGAAGCCCACAAGGCGTGGGGCGCGATGGACGCGAACGGCGACGGGAAGCTGACCTTCGAGGAATACGACGCATGGGTCGGCGCCGACAAGTTCGACAGCATCTGCCGGTTCGCTCTGGGCTCACTGTTCGACCTCGCTGACGCCGACGGGGACGGCGCCCTGGACAAGGCTGAATTCACGGTCCTGCGCACTGCGCTGAACAACGCGCCCGGGAACGCTGCCGCCGCCTTCGACGCACTGGATGCCGACGGCGACGGCTGGGTGGGTCGTGATGAATACCTGGCGTCGATCCGCGGCTACGTCGTCGGCGACGCCTCACCGATGGGCGAGGCCCTGTACTAGGCCCCATGCCGTTGCATGGCGGGCCTGCGAGTTGAGGTCTTGTGATGAGGTTGGCTTGTGCGCCGGTGCGGGTCGGTTGTGGCCAGACATGGTGTTCAGCCCGCTTGAGCTGGTAGTTGGACGTCTTGCGTGTCACGACTCGGGGCTGGCTGCGGAGCCGTCTGGCGGGCAGAAGCCGTTCGAGAAGGTCCTGCTCAAGCACACGAAGGCCCTGACCAGGAGGTCAGGGGGAAAAGCTGCCCGGCGTGACGGTCACGCCGCGCCGGGCGGAGCGCGGGGTTTCGCCGCGGCCACTCCTAAGTTCCGGGACACCTCCACGATCGGCGGCACATACGGGCCGGCGCACGCCAAGACGATCCGCGCCCGCAGAGCGAGTGCCTGGGCTGTCTTCGCCCGGCGTGTCCATCGAACCAACACCACACGCCCGTCCTCGGCCAAAAGCAACGGCTCCAGCTTCGGACCCCGACGAGGAACTGACGCACCAGCAGCAGAAGTCACACAGCATCTGACGAACCACTACTGGCGCAGGACGCTAGGCGCCGCGGAGCGCCGTGGTGGCGATGTCCAGGAAGGCCAGGACCAGCGGTTCGCGGGTGGTGGGGGCCACGAGGCAGGTTTCCTCGGAGGGCAGGTCGGTGACCGGGACGTGGGTCAGGTCGGGGCGGGAGTAGGTGCGGGCGACGCTCAGTGGGACCAGGGCGATGCCGTGGCCGGAGGCGATCAGCTCGAACTTCTCCTCCGCGGAGGTGGTGCGGCGGCGGGTCGGGGTGTCGAGGACCGGCTCGCCGTCCAGGTCGGCCAGGGTCAGTTCTTGACGGCTCGCCAGGTGATGGCTGGTCGGGAGGCAGGCCACCCGGGGTTCTCTGCCGATCGGGACGGTGGACAACCCCGTGTCGTCGAAGGGGCGGCGCAGGAAGCCGACCTGGGCACGGCCGTCGCGCAGTGGGAGGTCCTTCTCCCACCAGTGCGCCGGGACGACGTCGATCTCCACCTCCGGATGATGCTCCCCGAAGGCACGGATCGCCTCCGAGACATGCAGGCCGGGGGAGAAGGCGACCATCAGCCGCCGCACGCCTCGGTCGGCGTCCCGCACGCGCTGCAGCCCGGCCTCCACCGCCGCCAGGATGCCCTTCGCCTCCTCGCGCAGTTGATGCCCGGCCGCCGTCAGCTCCACCCGGCGCGTTGTCCGGTTCAGCAGCGTGCACCCCAACTCCTGCTCGAACGCCCTGATCTGCCGGCTGAGCACCGGCTGGGCGATGAACAACTGCTGCGCCGCCCGCCCGAAATTGCCGTGCTCGGCCAGCGCGACGAAGTAGCGGAGCTTGCGCAGATCGAGACTCATGCCCTCAGGGTATCGAGCGGGGGCAAAGGGTATTGGACGCCCGAAACGCCCGGGCCGAGACTCGAAGGCATGATCGTAGTCACCACTCCCACCGGAAGTATCGGCAGCCGGCTGCTTCGCGACCTCCTGGACCGGACCGACGAGCCGGTCCGTGTCGTCGTCCGCGACCCCGCCCGGCTCCCCGACGCCGTCCGCGACCGCGTCGACGCCGTCACCGGCTCGCACGGCGACCCCGCCGTGCTCGACCGCGCCCTCGCCGGCGCCGACGCCGTCTTCTGGGTCGCCCCGCCCAACCGCCAGGCGCCCACCCTGGACGCCGTCTACGCCGACTTCACCCGCCCCGCCGCCAAAGCCTTCGCCGCCCATGGCGTCGGCCATGTCGTCAGTGTCTCCGCGCTCGGCCGCGGCACCCCCGTCGCCGACCGCGCCGGGCTGGTCACCGCCTCCCTCGCGATGGACGACCTGATCGCGGCAAGCGGCGTCGCCCTCCGGGCCCTCGCCAACCCCAGCTTCATGGAGAACCTGCTGCGCCAGACCGCCTCGATCCGCGACGACGGCGTCTTCACCGACACCCTCCCCGCCGACCTCAAGGCCCCCTTCGCCAGCACCCGCGACATCGCCGCAGCCGGGGCCCGGCTGCTGATCGACCGCAGGTGGACCGGCACCGGCGAGGTGCCTGTGCTCGGCCCGGAGGACCTCTCCGCCGCAGACCTGGCCCGCATCATGAGCGAGGCCCTCGACCGCCCGATCCGCTACCGCCGGCAGTCCCTGGAGGACTTCCGCGCCGCGCTCCAGGGCCACGGCACGGGAGAGGCCCTCGTCGAGGGCTATGTCGCGATGATGCGCGCCAAGGGCGAGGGCCTCGACAACGGCGTGCATCGCACGGCGGACACCGCGAGCCCCACCACCTTCCGCACCTGGTGCGAGGAGGTCCTCAGGCCGGCGGTGGACACATGAGCAGCACAGCCCCGACCGCTCTGATCGCCGGTGCCTCCCGCACCCTGGGCCTCGGCCTCGCCGCCGAGTACGCGCGCCGCGGCTGGCACGTCGTCGGCACCGTTCGCGGCGACACCCGCACCGGTCTGCACGACCTCGCGGACGCCTCCGACGGCCGGGTCACCGTCGAGCAGCTGGACATCAACGAACCCGAGCAGATCAACGCGCTCCGCGACCGGCTCGCCGGACGCAGCCTCGACCTGCTCTTCGTCAACGCCGGCATCACGCGCGGCGACCTGTCGATCGCCGACGTCCCCACCGACATGTTCACCGACGTCATGGTCACCAACGCGCTGAGCCCGATGCGCGTCGTCGAGGTGCTGCGCCCGCTGGTCGTCGCGGACGGCACGATCGGAGTGATGTCCTCCCGGCAGGGCAGCCTCGCCCACAACACCCGCGACGGCCAGGACGCCTACCGGGCCAGCAAGTCCGCCCTCAACCAGCTGATGCGCAGCTACGCCGCACGGTACGCCGACGCCGCGCACAGCCTGCTGCTGATGTGCCCCGGCCACGTCCGCACCGAACTGGGCGGCCCTGGCGCCCCCCTGACGGGCAATCAGCTCGTCTCCGGGATCGCCGACACGATCGACCGACACCGCGGCGAGCCGGGCCTGAAGTACCTCGACTACCAGGACCACACCTGGTGGTTCCTGGGCGCGTGCCCGTACCGGACGACTCGCCGTCCTGGTCGAGGCCGTGGCCAAGGGCCTCGCGCGTGCCCGACCGGAGCCCGCTCGCTGCTCGGCAGCCGGCGGTGCGCCGTCCTCCGCGCAGCTCGGCGCACAGGCGGTCGTGACGGGAGGCGGTGACGAGAATGTGACGACCCGTCACCCGCCGCCTGCTCGCCATCCGCCGCCCGTCACGAAAGTCTTGCCTGAGCCGACTTCAAGGTTCGCCGGGCGTCCAGCCATCACGTAGTCGTGATACTCGTCTTGGGCTACACCGGTGTTGCCCCGCTGAGCCTGTGCTGATCAGGCGAGCCGGCTGGTGCCAATCGCTGAATGCCGTCGATGAACCTCGACCATGCTTCTGGCTCCACCATGATCGGTGGACTTGAACTCCTCACGAAATGATCTTAGGTGGCCCCGGCTGCACGAGGTCTTCCTCGCCAAGCTCCGCAGCGCGAACGCCCTGGACTTCTCCTGGGCGGCCGTCGACGGCTCACACATCCGTGCGTTGAAGGGGGGCTCCAAGACCGGACGAAGCCCCGTCGACCGGGGCAGAACAGGCGGCAAACACCACCTCATCACCGACGCCACCGGCATCCCGCTCGCCGTTACCTTGACCGGCGGCAACCGCAACGACGTCACCCAGCTGATCCCACTGCTTGAAGCGGTGCCGCCGGTGCGGGGCAAGCGCGGCCGGCCCCGCCGTCGCCCGGACGTGGTGCTGGGCGACCGCGGCTACGACCACGACACGTACCGCCGTTTGGTCTGGGATCTCGGCGTGAAGCCGCTGATCGCCCGCCGGGGCGCCGAGCACGGCTCCGGACTCGGCACCCACCGCTGGGTCGCGGAGCGCGCGTTCGCCCACCTGCACTGGTTCCGCCGCCTGCGGATCCGCTGGGAGATACGCGACGATATCCATGAGGCCTTCCTCACCCTCGGCTGCGCGCTGATCTGCTGGCGACGCCTGAACGCAGGTGTCGCTCGCTAGTTTTTCTGCAGGGCGCGGGTGACACCCGCGATGACGGCGGTCGTCAGCACCCAGCCGAAGGCGATCAGCAGGTAGGCCAGCCATTGGAGGCTGTCGTTCGGCCAGAACCAGGCCGTGCGCTGGCCCAGACCGCCGATGGGGATCAAGAGGTCGAGTGTGTAGACGAGGGGCTGGAACGGGGCGCCTTGGCCTCGTTGGACCGGGTCGGGGGAGTGAGTACCGAAGGACAGCGTGCCCAGCAAGGTCAGTGCGAGGAGCCAGACGCCGGCCAGCCAGGGGCGGTAGCCATAGCCGACAGTCGCGTCGAGCAGGTGCCCCCACACGCGCGCGGCCGGGTGAAGAGTTTGACGCCGATGGCGCTGCTTGGCCAGGAGTACGCGGCGGGCGTCGTCGTCGTGGCCGGCCTTCCGGTACCAGCTCGCCAACTGCTCATAGGGCTGGGGGTTGTAGCCCGGGCTGCGTCGTATCCACGCCACACGGTGGGCCACGGAATCCCGCCGCCCCACTGCCTCCCGCCGCTCGCCGGCCTCGTCCACCTTGATAGAGCCGTAGACAAAGCCGTCCAGCTCCACCACGTCCGGCCAGCTGTGCTCGCTGTCGTGGAGGTAGGACACCTGCGCACCCCGCAGGTCCACGATGCCGGACGGTGGCCGGGCGAGGGTGAAGTCGAAGTCGACGGCCTGCATCAGCAGGGCGGCCAAAGACGGGCCGTTGCCATCGGGTGGCCCGTTCAGGGTGGCCCCTTCGAAGGTCAGATTGTCCGAGATCCGGGCACCCCGCAGCCGTACGGTCCCGTTCGCCGTGAACCCGCCGGAGAGGTTGATCGTCGAGGCCACGGCGTTGTCCAGGGCGAGGGCCACTCCGCGCGGGCCGGGCTGTTCCAGGCGCGCGCCCTGCATGAACAGCCCACCCGGCAACTGCGCCCCCAGCAGGCGCACTTCGCCTCGCGCGACAAACCCGCCCTTGCAGAAGACGCCTCCTTCCATAACCAGGCCACCGGCGGCCACGGCCCACCCTCCGGGCGCGTTGATCTCAGCCTTGTTGAGGACCACGCCGCCGGTCACGCGGGCGTTGGTGAGCGACAAAGCGGTAATGTCGTGGTGGAAATGTCCGGGAGCGCCGCTCTCCACGAGCGAGCGCCGCAGGTCGAGGTTTCCCTCGATGCGGGCCGACCCGGCTTCGATGCCGGGCACCCGGCTGCCCGTGATCACGAGCGTCTGCGTCGACGCCCCGAGAAGGTTCACCGGCTCATCGAACCAGCAGTCCTCGATCCAGAGGGAGTGACCGAGCTGCGCCCCGGCCAGGTTGAGGTGGCCCGATATCCGAGCCCCGGTGAGCCTCAGGCATGCGACGGCGCCCGGTTGCGTGGTGTTCGCGCCCAGGAGGAGCGCCACGATCACGGCAGCCCGAACCGCCCGCCCGGGGCCCCATTGCCCACCCGCGGCGACACGATCGTCCTCGGGCGCACCCGTGCGCAAGTCCACGCGGCGTCCCTCGGGGAACGCGTCCCACAACTCACGCTCCGAGGAAGTCAACTCGTCGTATGAAAGCACTCCTGCAGAGTAGTGATCTACCTTCGCGCTCGCCTTGCCTCACCCCGCGCGGCTTGGAGGGCGGTCCATTCTGTTAGGAGTTCTAAGGGCTTGCCGGGAATCAACACGCTGATTTGATCTTGGGGTTGTCCGGGTCGAGGAACCTGGTGATGTCGGCTGGCGTGCGGAACCGGGCTGTCG
>NZ_JBHJYK010000032.1:0-96694 GCF_042269865.1 Streptomyces sp. NPDC055966 | reverse complement strand
CCTTCCCCCTTGATCGGGTCCGCCGCCCCGCATCCCGCTCCGGGGCCCGGCGATCAGAGTTATATGGTTGCGCAATAACGCAACTGAACTGTAGCCGAGGGCGGGTAAGAGGAGGGTCGGCGTGGCGGCACGCGGGAGGGGGCGCCGCAAGGCGTGGGCGGTGGTGACCGGGCTGGGCGTGGTCCTGGGCTGAGCCTGCACGGACCGTTGGACCTTGACGGACTGGAGGAGTCCCACGGCCACCCACACGGCGACGATCATGCTGTACAGCTCGGTCGCCTCGCGTGCGATCCGGCAGGCCCGCCACAGGATGACCCCGATCAGGCCGATGATCAGGATGCCGCCGGCGAAGCCCAGCTCCTCGCAGGCGACCGTGAAGACGAAGTCGGTCTGCTGCTAGTACTTCTCAATGAGCCATCGGACGAGCTTCGGACCCCTGCCTGCCACCGGGCAGCCGGTTACAGGCGCTGCGCGCTTGGACTCCCGCGCGACCAGAAAAGTTGCAGACTTGCGTAATGCAGCAAGCATCTGCCGAGAATGGGCCCGTGACCACCCATGACACCTCGAACCCGCAGCGTCCTGGCCCCGAGCACTGGACCGAGCTGCTGCACATCCGCATGGAACGGATCGAGGGCCTGCTCGCTCCGGCCGATCAGGTATCCGAGTCCGAGCGTCCCGCGTGGCAGCGGCGCACCCAGGGCGAGCAACGCTGGGCTGTGATGGCGGCACTGCTGGTCGCCGTCTGGGTGCAGTGGGCGCTTCCTGCACGACTCAGCATCCACCCGCACTGGCTGCTGCCCGCCCTGGAGCTGGTCATGATGGCGGCGCTGTGGATAGCCCATCCGCACCGGCGGATCGAGCATCGCTCCCGTCTGCTGCGCGCACTGGGCGTGCTGCTGGCCGCCGCGGTCAGCCTGGCCAACGGCTGGTCGGCCGTCATCCTGGTTCGCGACCTGCTGCACGGCACCGAGGGCTCCAATGCCGCGGCCCTGCTGACGACCGGCGGCGGCATCTGGCTGACCAACGTCATCGCCTTCAGCCTCTGGTACTGGGAGTGGGACCGGGGCGGCCCGGTGGCCCGCGCCCTGGGCACGCACCAGCACCCGGACTTCCTCTTCCCCCAGATGCAACAGGAGGGCATCGCGCCCGAGGACTGGGAGCCGCAGTACATGGACTACCTCTACGTCGCTCTCACCAACGCCACCGCCTTCAGCCCCACCGACACCATGCCGCTGTCCCGGTGGGCGAAACTGCTGATGGCGACACAGTCCACGATTTCGCTGCTGACCCTGGCGCTGATCATCTCGCGCGCGGTCGGGGTCCTGCAGTAACCCCGGGCAGAACGGGGCACACGCGATCGCGGAAACGCCCGCCGCGGGATGTCCGACTCGGGTAAACACCCCCCTCCGCAATTCTGAACGTGTTCACCAGGACCGTCGTTCTCGCATGTACTCGGGCGGGAGTACCGCGCAGTCTCAGTCTTGCGATCAATACGTGCATCCCGCGCTCTGGGTAACGCCGGGCTGCATGGATCGCGGCCCCTGCCAGCCGGAGCGCGGCTATCGTCGCCGTCCCGTGCGCGTCATTGCCGACGAGGTCGCTCGGTTCCGGGCGCGGTTGTGCCCCTTCATCGTCCGACACCTACGGGGACCGCTCAGCTCCCACACTTGCCCACTTGCGCGACCGTGCAACTATTCGGGCTGCTTCTTCGTCTCACTGGTAGCAGTCGGGGCGAAACTCCGGAATCAGCCGTGTTGCCCCGCGTCGAGATGAGCGAGAGCGAGCGTATGCGCCATCAGCAGGAACGCGTCACTGGCGCCATCGGCGCGCAGGGGCGGCACAGCTCTGTGACGCACGGTCGGGTGGTCCCGCAGGGCCGGGCCGGAGAGCGGGCGCCGTCCGTCGGAGCGCCCCGTGCGCGACGCTCGCAGCGGGGCGGGGGCGACGCACCCCCCGTACGTCGCCCCGGGGCAGGGGCCATCGCAGCGATGCTGTTGGGGCCGCTGCTCCTGGGGGACGTAGTGGACGCCCTGGTCGGCCGGGAGCCCGGCTGGGGCGTGGCGGTCGGAGCGACGGCGGGAGCCTTGCTCGCGGCCCTGGCGGCGGTTCGTCGCCGCAGTCTGGGGTCGGTGGCACCGCTGCCGGCCCTGGCTGTGGCCGTTGTCACGGCGGGGGCGGTGCTGACGTCGCATGGTTCGCTGGCCACGCGGCTGGTGCGGTGGGCCGTGGCGGTGTTCCCGGCCATGGCCGCGGCCGAGTGCGCGGTGGTCGTCGTGGCGCTGGCGGCAGCCGCGCTCGGGTCCGGGATGAAGCGGAGGGATCGTGCCTGAGAAGATGCGACACCGTCCGCACCCGGCCGCTGTCCGACGCGGAGGCAGGGCTCCCTGGCTCTTCGTACTGCGTGCGGCGACGTGGGTGGTTTCGGCGGCTCTGCTGCTCGGCTGCGGTGCCACCTGGTACGCGTACCGATCCCTGACGCACGGCCTGACCACCTCCGACGCGCTCGACGCGGTCCGCGGCAGGGCGCCCCGGCATCTGGACAACTCGGTCAACCTGCTGCTCATAGGTCTCGACTCGCGCAAGGACATGAACGGCAACGACCTGCCACGGCAGTTCGTGCAGACCGAGCTGCACGCCGGGTCGAGCGACATCGGGTACTACAACACCAACACCCTGATCCTCATGCACATACCCGCGAACGGCGGCAAGGTGCAGGCGTTCTCCATCCCGCGCGACGACTACGTACAGACGCTGAACGGCCACGGCTCGGTACAGGGCCACTTCAAGATCAAGGAGGCGTACGCCAACGCGTACACCACGGCCCACGACAAGTACTACGCACAGGGAGTCAAGGGCGCGGATCTGGAGGCGAAGAGCCGTGAGGCCGGGCGGGAGGCGACGCTTGCGACGGTGCAGCAGTTCACCGGGGTGCCCATCGACCACTTCGCCGAGGTCAACCTCCTCGGCTTCTACGACATCGCCAAGGTCCTGCAGCCCATGACGGTCTGCCTCAAGCACCCGGTCAAGGACCGGTACTCGGGTGCCGACTTCCCCGCTGGGGTGCAGCAGTTGAACGCCCGTCAGGCGCTGGCCTTCGTACGGCAGCGGCACGGGCTGGACGCCGGGGACCTGGACCGTACGCGCCGGCAGCAGGCGTTCATCTCCACGGTCACGCATCAGCTCAAGACCGAGGGCGTGTGGGGCAGCCCGTCCAAGCTTCAAGGGCTGTTCGACGTCGTGAAGAAGGACGTCGTCCTGGACAGCAGCTGGAACGTGCTCGACTTCGCGCGGCAGGCTCCGGACCTCACCGGCGGCAACGTCGTGTTCCACACCCTGCCCATCGAGGGCTTCGGGATCCGCAGCCGCGAGGACGTCAACCTCGTCGACCCGGAGAAGATCAAGTCGATCGTGCAGCAAGCCTTCGGAACGGCCGGCGCCCCGTCCCCCGCGGCCTCCGGCACTACCGCGGCCGCACCCGCCACCGTGGATGTCATCAACGGCAACGGCGGTCGGGGACTCGCCTCCGAGGCCCTGTCCTCCCTTGTCAAACTCGGCTACACAGCCGGTACGACGAGCAACACCGCCACGCAGCCCGCGACCACCGTCCACTACGGCGCCGGGGCCCAGCAGGCGGCCCAGCAGATCGCCGGCCGGCTCCACGCCGGCACCGCCATGTCCAGCCCCGCCGTCTCCGCAGGCCACGTCGTCGTCACCCTCGGCGAGGACTACACGCATCCCGGCCAGGCAGCTCCCACTCCGACGCCGACCGCTTCCGTGTCGAGCACGGCAACAGCGGACGACTCCGGCCCGGCTGTAAAGGCGGGCGGTGTGCCATGCGTCAACTGACCCGCCTCGGGTGTCGGACGCCCGCATGGCGATACCGGTGTGACTCGTGTGAGTGGATCCAGTGCGGTCGGATGAGGAACTGAAAGCTGGGCTCGTGTATGTCAGGGCGGACGGAGGCTCGGAGATTGGCGGCCCTGGTCGATGCATCTGCCCAGTGGCCCGACAGCTCCCCGTGTCCAACCCCGGTCGCGCCTCTTGTCCGGCGGCGCGTCGTTCGTGCTTGACTAAGGTTTCACAGTTGCGCAATTAGAGAACCATTACGATGCCCATCGCGTCGGTCCCAGAAGACGGTGCGGCACCTCCCTTCAGGTTTGCCTGCCATCTCCGGGACCCTCTTCACTTCCAGCGGGAGCAACACATGTCCACGTCCGACCGTTTACCGGCAGGCAGCGAGGCCGTCTTCGAACGGATCCTGGACCGAGCCCTGGACTCCCCGGAAGTGAGCCAGGCACTGCGCCGCCATGGAGGGAGGGCCGGCCGTGAAGACCTCCGTGCCCGTGCGGTGGCGGCACGAGAAACGATCACGGCCACAGCCGGAGTCGAGTACCACGACTACCTTGAGCTGAAGGAAGCGTCCGCCAAGCGCGACGAAGGCGCTGCCGCACGTTCGGCAGGCGGAATCCTGCCGGTGCTGGCCGTGTTCGTGCCGAGCCTCTCGGCCATGGCGGGGGCCGTGTTCCTGGTGTTCGGGTACGGACTGCGTGCTCTGGATCAGGCCCGGCGCATCGGCGATGACCTGGTCACCGCAGGCGCGGTCGCCGCCGTCTTGTCCGTTGGATCCGGCGTTGTCGATCTCATATGGCTGCTGGTCGCTGCGGCGCACAACCGGTCGTCAGCGGGTGACGCGGATCCCGGTGACAGGGATCCGCGCGTGCGTCAGGCATGGGATACGTGGCAGGTGGCGCTGCTAGAGCGCGGCATGATGCCGTTCCTCCTCGGCCTCCTGGAGCGGGCGCACATGGCAGAGGAAACCGTCCGTTCCGCTCAGGACGCCGCCGGCGGGGCAGGCACCGACGGCGGCGATCCTGGCAGGCCGGGCTTCACCGGCCCCACACCTCCGCAACTGCGGTAGCACCCAGGCAAGGAATGCCGCAGGGGCAACAGCCCCACCACCACCATCACAGGAGGACATCTCATGGGCGTGACCCTGGCCAAGGGCGGCAATGTCTCACTGAACAAGGAGGCGCCGGGACTGACCGCCGTAACCGTCGGTCTCGGCTGGGCCGTACGCACCACCACCGGTGCCGCCTACGACCTGGACGCCTCCGCACTGCTGTGCAATGCGTCGGGGAAGGTCGTGTCCGACCAGCACTTCGTGTTCTACAACAACCTGCGCAGCCCGGACGGTTCGGTCCTGCACTCGGGTGACAACCTCACCGGCGGCAGTCACGGCGACGACGAGCAGATCCAGGTCGATCTCGCCACGGTTCCACCCCAGGTCGAAAGGATCGTCTTCCCGGTCTCCATCTACGAGGCCGAGCAACGCGGGCAGAGCTTCGGCCAGGTCCGCGACGCCTTCATCCGCGTCATCAACCAAGCCGACGGCCGCGAGATCGCCCGCTACGACCTGACCGAGGACGCCTCCACCGAGACCGCGATGGTCTTCGGCGAGCTCTACCGGTACGGCGGCGAATGGAAGTTCCGCGCCATCGGCCAGGGTTACGCCTCCGGTCTGCACGGGATCGCCCAGGACTACGGCGTCCACGTCTGAGGCCGGCATTACAGGAAGTCGGCCTGGCCGCCGGGCGACTTTGCAGCCCCCTCGCGCCGCATCTGCATGGCGAGCCCGGTGACCGTCTCCGCCCGCTGGGTCTCACCCAGGACGGCGATGACCGGCTGCATGAGGATCTTCGAGTAGGTGCCCTTGCTGTCGACAGCGAGGCGGATCATGTCCGGCATCACCACGGTGATGCCCGGGGCGGAACGCACGGCGATGAAGCTGTACACGGAGATGACCAGGGCGGTCAGAGAAGCCACCAGCGGCACCCACGTGCCGGCCGTCTCCGCGTACTTCTTCCCTCCGCGCCTTACGCGTGGCCCGGCCTCCTCAGCCCGTGACCGGGGGCCCTGTGCGTCCTGCTCGTCCGACACCGAGACCTCCCGCCCACGCTCGCCGACCAGGACAGCCAAAGGGTTTAACGCCGCTGACCCAACCCTGCTCGATGGGGCCAAACGTGGGCGCGGCGAGCAGGGCGTGGCAGCGTGACGTGATCACGAACTGACTCGTAGCGTGGCCTTCGCGGGCTACGGGTGCTGAGTGCATGCCAGTCACGGCGTGGGTGGGACGGCGCGGGCCAAAGGTTCCAGGTCTCCGTACAGGGCGGCATGGAGTGCGGCGGCGCGTTCGCGGGCTCGTTCTTCCCTCTGAACGCCGTGCATCATGAAGTAGATCGGTCCCGTGTAGGCATCCAGGTCGACCTCGCGGTTTTGGACCAGGCGAGTGATCGCGGCCCGGACCGCCTCGTTGAGGTCATCGGTGACAGCATGGCGGGAGCCAGCGGTGAGCGTGTCCGCCTTCACGATCCACCCTCGGCGTCTTTCGAATTCGATGGCGACGAACACAACGTTGTGCGCCATGGCATTCCGGTAGACGTCGTGGAAGGCGTCAGTGCCGGTGGCATCGGGGATCAGGTGGGCGGGGCAGGGAACCGGCAGCGGCTGCACCAGGGCATTGTGCCAAGAGGTGAGATCCATTGGCATCCGGGACACGATGGAGCGATTGAACCGCCCCTGCTCGAATAGAGACTCCGGACTGCGACTGGATGTTGGGCACGACACGGCGAACGGCCATCGGCGACTCCGACAAGAAGGAAAGTGACTCTGTCTCCCCAGGACTGCGACACGTCCACCGCCGCACACACTTTCGATATGCGCCCTAACTCCGTTTGCCGCGCAGCGACATGATTTCGCCACATATCTCAAGCTGCGTCACCCCCTGCTGCGTCTTGGGGACGATGTGATGTGCTGACGTGCGTTCCCAATCTTCGGTACAGGGGTGACGATGGCTGAACTGTCCCGGCGCAGGCTCCTCGGCTCCGCACTGGGCCTCGGTGGGCTCGCCGCTGCCGCGTCCTTACTCCCGCCCAACCTGCAACGGGCCATGGCCGACACGGCGCGGCGGCCGGGATCGCTCCACGACATCAAACACGTCGTGATCCTGATGCAGGAGAACCGATCATTCGACCACTATTTCGGCACCATGCGTGGGGTGCGGGGTTTCGACGACCCGGACGCGGCCATCCTTTCGACCGGTAGACCGGTGTTCTACCAGCCAGACCCGGAAAACCCTGACGGCTACCTTCTCCCGTTCCACCTCGACACCAAAACCACCAGCTCCCAGGCCATCCCGTCCACCAGCCACGCCTGGTCGGTGCAGCACAAGGCCTGGAACCACGGCCAGATGGACAACTGGGTGCCAGCGCATCGCCAGGCGGACGGCGAAGCCAACGGCCCGTTCACCATGGGCTACTACGAGCGCGCCGACATCCCCTTCCAGTTCGCGCTCGCCGAGTCCTTCACCATCTGCGACGCCTACCACTGCTCGCTGCTCGGCCCTACCTGGCCCAACCGGCTCTACCACTGGACCGGCACGATCGACCCGAACGGCCTGGCCGGCGGGCCGGTCATCAGCAACGTCATCCCCGAGCCGTTCCGCTGGACCACCTACCCCGAGCGGCTCACCAAAGCGGGCGTGTCCTGGCACGTCTACCAGGAGGAGGACGATTACGGCTGCAACCCGCTGGAGTTCTTCCAGCAGTACCAGGACGCCGAGCGGGGCGACCCTCTGTACGAGCACGGCCTGACCATCGGCCCCGCCGACCAGTTCGCCCGCGATGCCCTGGCCGGACGGCTGCCTACCGTGTCGTGGATCATCCCGACCGCCGCGCAGTGCGAGCACCCCGACTACCTGCCGGCCTCCGGTGCCGACTTCGTCGCCCGGCAACTTGACGCGGTCGCGGCCAACCCCGAGCTGTGGCGCAAGACCGTCTTCATCCTCAACTACGACGAGAACGACGGCCTGTTCGACCACGTCATCCCGCCGGTCCCGCCGGCCGGGACACCCGACGAGTTCGTCCGCGGCGTGCCGATCGGCGCGGGGATCCGGGTGCCGTGCATCATCGTCTCGCCGTGGACGCAGGGCGGCTTCGTGTGCAGCGAGCCCTTTGATCACACCTCCGTGCTGCGGTTCCTGGAGCGGGTCACGGGAGTGCGCGAGGAGAACATCAGTCAGTGGCGCCGCCGTACGTTCGGCGACCTGACCTCGGCGCTCGGCTTCCCCAGCAAGCGATTCTTCCCGCACCTGCCGCCCACCAAGGGCCAGTTGTGGACGGCGGAGCACGAGGTGGGCACCCTGCCGCGGGCCACGTTCCCCGGAGCGGACCAGACCCCGCCCCACCAGGAGACCACCGGTCCCGAGCCCACTCCGGCCGGCCCCGCCGTGACCGCGCGCGAGACGGAGCCCCTGGCGGGGCGGCGGCCATACGTCATGAGCCGGCTGGTGGAGAACGCCACCAGCCACCTCGGCGACTTCGCCGGTGACGCACCCACCCGCGGCGCCGGCATCCGGGGCTCGAACTTCCCGGGCATCCAGGACTCCGTGCCGAAGACCGGGCCCACAAGCGGCCTCCACGCCTACGCGACCGCACTGGTCAGCTATTCCATCATGGTGATCGACACCACCACCCGGAGGCTGGTCGCGAGCATCCCCGGCGGGGCCAACCCCTATGGGATCGCTTCCGCTCCGGGGACCGGAAAGCTGTACGTGACCAACTCCGGCGCCGGCGACGTCTCCGTGCTGGACACCACCAAGGGCGCGATCACCGGCACCGTCGACGTCGGCCTCTACCCGCACGGCGTGGCCTCCTCCCCGGACGGCCGCACCGTCTACGTCGCCAACACTGGCCCGAACACCGGCGCCGGCGGATCGCGGACGCTCACAGTGATCGACACCGGCGCGGACAAGGCCACCACGACCTGGCAGACCGGCCTTGCCCCGCGCTCCGTCGCCGTCAGCCCTGACGGCCGGATCGTGTACGTCAGTTGCCACGACGGCCTGACCGTGCTCGACGCGGAAACCGGCATGACGCGCAGGCGGCTGCCCGAACTGGCCAAGGCCAACAGTGTGGCCGTGCACCCAGACGGCATGCGCGTCTACGTGGTCAGCTCGTCAAGCGACACCCTCGTGGTTCTCGACACCGCCTCGCTGCGCGTCGTCGCCCGGGTCCGGGTGGGCCGCACTCCGTGGCACGTCTCGCTGAGCCCGGACGGAACACGAGCCTGGGTCAGCGGCGCCAACGACGACACCGTCACCATCCTCGACACGGCAACCGCGAAGGCGGTCGGCACCGTCCGGGTCGGCCACATCCCGACCGGCATCACGACGACCGTCGACACCGTCTGGGTATGCACGAATGCCAGCGCCACGGTGGACGCGATCGACACCACCAGCCTGCGAGTGCTCGCCCGCATCGAACTGGGACTGTCCACGGGCCCCAGCGGCGTGGTGGTCGCCTGACCCGGCGTCGTACGGGCGGAGCTCGGTGCGTGGCTGGTCTTCGAGTTGCGCCGTGAGGCGCTGTGTTTCGTGTGGAGGTGTGGGACTGTGCGCCACGAGGCGCTGATGATCCGCGTGCGGGTGTGAGACCCGCGCCGTCGTCCCGTCGCAGCGGGACGGCATGCAGGCGGTGAGCGCCCTTCGCCCGGTACCCTGGAGGGGCGATCGCAATGGCTCTGCGGAGGTCAGTTGGTGCGGTCGGACCAGCCTGCCGGGAGGGCTTCGGGGGCGGTGGACACGACGGTGTCGTCGTCGGTGCCGACGAACTCGAAGAGGGTGATCTTGGCGAATTCGGGGACCACGTAGATCGGGTAGGTCGGGCCCTCGTCGCGGTACTTGCGCATCTGGTCGAGGTGGTCGTTCTGATAGCAGACGGTGCGTTCGCCGTGCTCCTCGACCCAGTACGGGAAGAAGATCACGCCGTGGAGGCGGCGCTTCGCGGGCATGACGTTGACGGAGACCGAGGTGCCGGTGGGCTCGTTCCAGGAGACCTTGTAGCTGTCGTCGTCCAGTTGGACGAGGTCGACCTTCTGGTCCTTGACCCAGCGCCCGCCGACCATGCCGGAGTGGATCCGGTAGTCGATGGTGGTGGCGTTCTTCACGTACATCTCGTACTGCCAGCCGTTGGCGTAGGTGTAGATGAAGCGGTGGCCGACGATTCCGGAGAGGTCCTGCGGGGGGACCGGGTGGTGGACGGTGGTCTCGTGTGTTGCGCTGCTGGTCATGTGGTTGCCTCCTTGCTGTGTCGCCACGGCGACGTCCCATTCATTTTGTCACAAAATAGTTTTGCTGCAAAATGTGTATTGCGGCACAATGAGTCCATGGACACTGCGACCGAGTTCGGCCGGCTCATCGGCCCGCTTCGCCGGGCCGTACTGCGCACCCGCCGGGCTGAGGCCCTGCCTGATCTCCCTGAGGCTCAGATCGAACTGTTGAGGGTGCTCTCCGAAGCCGGCGCGCTCGCTCCGCGCGAGGCCGCTGCTCGCCTGCGGGTCGCTCCCTCCACGGTCAGCAACCTGGTCCGCACCATGACCGCCTCCGGCCTGATCGAGCGCACGCCGTCATCCACCGATCTGCGCACCGTCCAGCTCACGGCCTCGCCCCACGCCCTCGACCTGCTCGATCGGTACGACCGGGTGAGCACGGGTGCGCTCCGCCGCGCCTTGGCCGACCTGGCGCCGGAGAGCCGGCAGGCCCTCGATCAGGCGCTCCCTGCCCTCGCCGAGCTGCTCACGGCATTGGAGGACGAACGCGGTTGAACGCACGGGGAATCCAGCACGGGGATCCAGGTGTCGTCCTGGCCCCAGCACACCAGCGTCGGGAAGTCGATCTCCCCGTACCTGTCTTGCACTTCGTCGGTGTAGAGCTGGTCGGCCTGGGCGATCTGGCGGTAGAAGGCCGCTTGGCCGAGGTCGCCGAGCCAGCGCTGGATGACCGCGGCGCTGTACAGCACGCACAGGGTGGCGCAGGCGGCGACCAGGGCGTTGGCGCGCAGGCCCGCCATCCCTGTGCACCACTGCCGTTCGACCCTGCGCCGGCGTTTCCGCTCGATCTGCCGGGCACGCGCGCCCCACGGGAGGTGCTGTAGCAAGCCGGGAAGTCGACGTCATGCGCCTTGCTGCGATATTCGCCACCGAGACCACCTTTCCGCAGTTGCTGCGGGCGGCCATGACCCTGCGCCGTTCGGCACGCACTTCCTGTCGATCGTCCTCGGCGCACTGCTCGTCGGTCTCCCGCTCATTGCCCGGCTCCTGTTGCGCGGCCACCGCGGTCCGAAGTGAGGGTCGACCGGACGGGCGGCCGGCCGTCTTCAGGTGTGGCGGATGATCCGCCCGGGGCGCCTGCCGTGTCGGCAACAGCTTCCTGTTCAGCTGTCAACTCGGAAGCCGCTTGATCAACCCTGTCGAGCGGTCGGCGCAGGGTTGCTGAGCCTGGCTGAGATGTTGCCGACTACCCTGTCGTGTAGTGTCAGAAGTTACGCGATATGCATGCAGATGGGTGATAACAGCACATTAAAGGAGGACTGACGCCGGGATGGACCACCTGTCTTGCACAGGCTTCCCTCGTCCCTGGCGGGGATCGCTGCATACCCCCGCTGTGCATGCTCATCCCTAAGTCTCCTGCGGCGCCGACATGCAGGAATTGCTGCTGCTCGCTCGCATGACGTAACCTCCATGCTTGCAATATTGCGCAACTGTGCAACCTTCATTGGGTGCGGAACGTCTTGGAAACCGAGGGCGTGAGTCGCGGCGCGCTGCGTACGCGAGTCGGACCCGGTCCACCATGACCGTCAGCGGATTCGGACGAGGAATGCGGATGACAGGCCAGCGCATCGCCGCTGTCGGCAAGGACACGTATCTCTCCCGCAGCGACGTTAGGTCTTCTGCGGCGTCCCGTGGAGCACGCAGTGGGCCAGGCCCGCGGGCGCGTCGGGCAGCGTCGTCACGTCGTAGATCCGGCGTCCCCTCGGCAGGGTCGCGCCGGGCGGGACTCCTCGTGTGGGGTCTGCCAGTTGTCGGTGCCGGCGTGGACGAACTGCTCGCATCAGGACTCGGAGGGGCGTTCGCGCTCACTGCGGTCATCGCGGGGAGCGTGACTGCGGGGATGTGTTCCCGGGCCGGCGCCTGGTGGGTGCTGTGTACGCCGCCGCTGGTGTTGATGGCGGTCACCGTCGTCACCGAGCAGGTCGCGGGCGTGAGTGCCCGCAGGGTGCTGACCACGTCGGCGGTGCACTGGGGCATCGACGCGTTCCCGGCGATGGCAGGGGCTGAACTTGCTGTGATCGCTGTGCTGGTGGTGCGCATGATCCGGTCCCAGCGAAGCAGGAGGGGCAGCGGTGCCTGAGGTACACCGGAGCGGGGCGGGCCGGGGCAGGACGGAGCCGGGTCGGCGCCGCAACGGCGCGACGGACGGCAGGACGGTGCGCGGCCACAGGCCAGCCCGACGCTCGCCGTGGGTGAAGGCCGGGCGGGTCGCGGTCAGTGCGACCTCGGCGGCAATTCTGCTGGCCAGTGGGGTCACGTGGGCCACCTACACCTGGATCAACGGAGGCCTGAACACCTCCGACGCCCTGGACGCAGCCAACAAGGGGGCGCCACGCCATCTGGACAACTCGGTGAACCTGCTGCTGATCGGCCTGGACTCACGCAAGGACATGAACGGCAACGATCTACCGAGGCAGTTCGTGCAGGACCAGCTGCACGCCGGATCGAGCGACATCGGGTACTACAACACCAACACCCTGATCCTGATGCACATCCCCGCCGACGGCGGGAAGGTCACAGCGTTCTCCGTCCCGCGCGACGACTACGTCCAGACATTCAACGGCGACGGAACCGTCCAGGGCCACTACAAGATCAAGGGAGCCTACGCCAACGCCTACACCAGCGCGCACGACAGGCTGAGCGCGCAGGGCGTCAAGGGCTCTGACCTGGAAGCGCAGAGCAGGGAAGCCGGACGGGAAGCCACCCTGGTCACGGTGCAGAAGTTCCTCGACGTGCCGGTCGACCACTTCGCCGAGGTCAACCTGCTGGGCTTCTACGACATCGCCAAGGTGGTCCAGCCGATCCAGGTCTGCCTCCAGCACCCGGTGCACGACCGCTACTCCGGTGCCAACTTCCCCGCCGGACTCCAGGAGCTGAACCCCAAACAGGCCCTGGCCTTCGTCCGCCAACGCCACGGGCTCCTCATGGGCGACCTGGACCGCACCCACCGCCAGCAGGCGTTCTTGTCCTCCGTCACGCACAAGCTGAAGACCGACGGGGTGTTCGGCGATCTCGGCAAGCTGCAGGGCCTGTTCGACGTCGTGAAGAAGGACCTGGTCATCGACAGCAAGCTGAACGTGCTGGACTTCGCCCAGCAGGCCACCAACCTCACCGGAGGGAAAGTGGAGTTCCACACCCTGCCGATCGCCGGTTTCGCCCACCGCAACAACGAGGAGGTCAACCTCGTCGACCCTGAGCGGATAAGGTCGATCGTGCAGGCGATGATCGGTCATGATGCGTCTGCCTCGCCCAGCGACGGCGCGGGGGCCGGGAAGCCGTCCCCTGCCGTGTCTGCCGCCCCCGCCACCGTGGATGTCCTCAACGGCTCCGGCAGAACCGGCGCCGCAGCCGGTGAACTACGAGCTCTTGCGGCTCTGGGCTACACCACCGGGCGAACGTCCAACGCTGCCACTCGGCACGGCACCACGATCGTTTACGGCTCCGGCGCGCAGGCGGCGGCCCGGCAGATCGCCGACCGCCTGGGCACCGCGGCGCCCGTCGCCAGCCCCTCGGTCCCCGCCGGCCGAGTCCAGATCACTCTCGGCACGGACTTCACCCCGCCCGCCTCGAACTCGTCCGGCTCCTCCGGAACCAAGGCCACGACACCGGGGAGCGAGCCCTCGCCCGTTCCGTCGACGGCCTTCGCGGGCGACTCGGTGAAAATGGGCGGTATCCCCTGCGTCAACTGACCCGCGCCCCCGGCAACGGGCCCCACAACAAGCAGGCGCATGGTGTCGAGGTCCATCCGCCTGCCGAACGGAGGTCTTCTCCGACCGCGGTACCCGCTGGGCGGCCAACGGTGCCTGCACTCTGAACAACACAATAGGCACTCCGTCAGCCGCCCATGGCATACGTCAAGTTCGAGCATCCAGCGTCAGTCCGCTGCCGTCGCAGGTGAACGTCATGCCGACTTGTGGTCCGGTCTCCCCAGGGTGAATTCCAGCGGCGGCAACGGCTGAAGTGGCCTCTGTTCTGCTCGCGCGGCGAGCAGTGCGACCATCGCGCCGATGGTGGCGGCAATGTCGGGGTCATCAACGTAGTAGACCTGCCGTCGGCCCTCGGGGCGGGCGGCGACGAGACCGGCGAGCTTGAGCTTCGCCAGGTGCTGACTGACCGCGGGCAGCGCCATGTCCACCCGGCCGGCCAGGCCGGTGACATCGCTCTCACCCTGGGACAAAGCCCACATGATGTGCAGTCTGGAACGTGAAGCAAGCAGCCCGAACGCGGTGACCGCCTGCGCTACCGCTTCGGCGGGAGGAGCCTGAAGGCCACCGACGTCAACCGTCATGGTCCTCTCCCGCCGCTTCACAGGTCACAGTCGACACACGCACACACACCCAGTGTAGGCGTCGGTGCGTGTATCGCCGGGGCGCACGGCCCGTCGGTCCCCTGTGCCGGAAGGCGGAATGCTCCGCCAGATGGACGACCTGCCGCCCTTCCGCAAGATCAGGCTCGCAGTCTCCCGACGGTGAGTGGGATCGGAGCCGGGTCCGGTCAATGGCGTCCGTCCGCGTAGTCGGCCGCCAGTAGCACCGGCTCGGCAAGCGCGCCAAGGCGGATCACCCCCTTAATGCACATGCTCCGCTATCTGCACACGCACGGCCTCCAGTTCGTCCGCGGCACCCTCGCGTACCTCGTAGGTGACGCGAAGGCCCTCGGTAACGAACGTGCCGCCTTCAATGTCCTCGCGCCGCACCCGTGCCTCACGGCCGTCGTCCCCGTCGATGTAGCCGTAGCCCCTCACCTGATTGAACCACCGGACCACACCGCTGACCCGCTCACTCACTCCCCCGTGCCTCCTTCAGGCGTCATCCGGGTAGCCAACTGGCCCCCGTTACATCCTTTTCCCCACTCATATGGGGCGCACTCCGCACCAGGCGAACGGCCAAGCGCCTTCTCAAGTACCCGTAGAGCGCACTGACGGTTTTCCAGCGCCACCACCCGAAGAACTCCCGCAACCAGTCCGCCGGTACCGACGCGTCGAATTCCTGGGTCAACTGCTCGCCCCGGGTCACGCGTCGGAGTCGGGCTGGCTGCGCGCGGCTGCGTAGGCCTGGGCCGGGGTCATGCTGACGCCGTTGAGGGAGACAGTCCTGTACGGGCTGACCTGAGCACAGGTCTTGGACTGGTCAGCGGTTTGGGCGTGGGCGTTGGAGACTGCGGCATGGGTGTCGGCCGGGGCTGGCGAGGATGAGCCGGAGCCGTAGGTGGTGCCGCTGGGCCAGTCACTGCCGATCACCAGGGTCAGACCGGTGCCTGTGCCCTGCTTGAGGTGTGAGGAGGGCAGGCCGAGCGTGCCGGCCACCGCCTGGGCCTGCGGCTTCTCGCCAGGGCCGTAGGTAAGGGTGGTAGTCGTCGCGCCGGGTGCGTTGGCCGTCGTGCCCGAGCCGAAGCCCTTGCCGGTGAGGGCGGTGGCGATGTCGGAGGCACGGCCGCCGATGCCGGTGCCGTTCTCGACCTTCACCGCGATCTGGGCGGTGTTGACCGGCGTCGGAGAGGCAGGGCCCGTAGTCGACTTCCTGTCCGAGCCGCCGCTCAGGGACTGGTCGTTGGCGATCGTCGCGAACAGGGACTTCGCGCCCTGCCCCACGACGAGTCGCTCGTTGTTGTTCGGATCCGGGCCTGTCTGCATGGTGGTGAAGGTGATCCGCTTGGTGGGCACCTTGTCGACGTCCGAGGCCAGGCCGATCAGTTTGCTGATACTGCCGAGACCCGTGTCGACGGTGAGTGCCTTGGTGGCGGCGTCGGCGAGCCCGTAGACCGCAGTAGGGTCGGTCAGCGTGCCCGCGCTCTTGAACTTGCGGAGCATCGAGCTGAGGAACATGTGCTGGGCGTACGTGCGGCCCAGGTCGCTGCCGTCGCCGAAGCCATGCCGGGAGCGGACGAACTCCAGGGCGGCGACGCCCTGGAGGGTGTGGGTGCCCTTGGCCAGCTTCAGGTGGGAGTAGGTGTCGTAGACGTTGTCGCTGACGCATACCGAGACCCCGCCGACCGCGTCGGACATGCTGACCACGCCGGCGAAGTCGAGCTTGACGAAGTGGTCGATGGGGATGCCGGTGAGCTGGTGGATGGTGGCGACCTGGCAGGCCGGACCGTACGACAGGGCACTGTTGATCATGCCGTAGTAGCCAGTCGTGCTCTGCTTCGACGTGGGGTCAGTGCAGGCGGGGACGTTGGTCATGGTGTCGCGGGGGATGCTCATCACGGTGGCGTTGGAGCGATCGGCGGCTATGTGCACCATCATCTCCACGTCCGCGTTCCCGTTGCCAGACTGCACGCCGGTCTGCGAACAGCCGCCGCCGAGCTTGCAGTCCTCCGCGCTGGTGCGGCCGTCCGAGCCGATGACCAGGATGTTGATCGGGGTGCGGCCGAAGGCGTCCGCCTTCTCGCTGCCGCCCTTGCCGTCGAGCGAGACGCTGTGGATGTTGCCGTTGAGGTGCTGGTACAGCCACCAGCCGCCACCGGCGGCAGCGAGAAGGATCACCGCCAGGGCTATCCCGCTGATCCGCAGCACGCGCCTGCCCCGCGAGGCCGGCCTGGCTCGGCCCCGCGCCTGGGCGCGTCCCTGCGCGCGGGAAGCCGCTCGTCCGCCGGACGAGCGGCCGCGGGCGGGTTCGCCCGCGCGCTGTAGGGGCACCCGGCCGGCGCGGTTGCGCGTGGCCCGGCCTACGGAGTCGTCCCTCAGGTCACTCATCTCCCACTCCCACGAACGGTCGGGCCCATCCGTCCCTCGGGCATGCGGCGGGCGAGCACGGCCGTATCCGTCGGGCGAAGCAGGGCTTCACCTCTGTTGCATAGTTGCGCAACCTAGCAAACGAATAGCCTGTTCATCATCCAACCTGCCCGGATTCACAGGGTGAGCGGTGTCAAGGAGGGTTCACGACGGCGTGGGGTGCAGGGTCACCCCCAGTCGCCGCCGCCGAAATCGCCCCCGCCGTCCGACCCGAAGTCGCCGCCGAAGCCGCCCGAGAAGTCGGAGGCGCTGAAGTCCGCACCGGAGAAGTCGCCGCCCTCCGGCAGATCCGGAGCGGACGAGAAGACGTCGCCGGAGTCGGCGTAGGCGGAGGATGCACTGAGCAGGCTGCCCAGCAGGGTCCCGGCGAGCAGCCCGCCGACCACCGCGCCTGCCCCGCCGAAATAGCCGCCCGCCCACGGGGCATAGGCGGGGCCGGCGTTCCAGTAGGGCTGGGCGCCCGCATCGGTGTGGACCATGCGGGTCATGGGCTGCTGGCCCTGGCTGACACGGACGGCGTCCTCGGCGCAGGCCGGGACCATACGGAATCCGCCCCCGGGCGGGAACCAGTTGACGTCGCTGACCGACGGGCCGTGCCGCGGGTCGAAGAAGCAGGGCAGGCGCTTCTGCGGCAGCGGCGCCCCAGTGCGGCGCGCGGTGAGGGTGGCCAGCGCGAACCGGCCGTCGGCCAGCGCGGCGGTCACAGAACGCACGTCCTGCGGCCGGGCGGCAGCGGCCATCTGCTCCTTGGCCCGCTCATAGGCGTCCAGGGCAAAGCCGTAGTCGGCACGCATCTCATCCGTGGCGCCGGGCTCGGACGGGGAGAAGTCCAGCCGGTCCAGCTCCTCGCCGAAGGCGGTGATGTCCTCGTCCACCACCACCCGCAAAGCCTCCAGCTCCACACGCTCCGCCTGCCGGCGCTTCTTCACCCGCCGGTACAGCGCGTACCCGCCCCCGGCCGCCCCGGCCGCGATCAAACCGCCGGCCAGCAGCCCGCCACTGCCAAAGCCACCTCCGCCGGCCTGCGCCCACGAGGCCGGGGCGTGTCCCCTGGCCTGCTGGACGGCCTGGTCGACGAAGGTGTTCAGCTGCGCCTCCGTGTTCGAGGCGTCGGCGCGCTGCACCGCGCCGCTCAGATTGGCCACGGCGCCCGGTGACATCACCTGATGGTCGGCCTTGGCGTTGAACAGCGTCCCGAGGCGGACGGCGTACACGCCGGTGATGCCGGTCAGCGACCGCAGATCCCGCATCAGGGACGCCTGCGGGTAATCGGCGGACTCGGGCAGCACGGCAACGAAGACCGGCTTGTCGGCATCCTCGATCTTCGCGGCCAGCTTGTCGGCCGCGGCCTTCGGCAACTGGTCCTGGGCCCGCGGGTCGACGTACACCGGGCCCTTCCTGAACGCCTCCGCCACCACCCCCGTGCCGGTACCTGTGGCTGCGGAAGCACCGGGAACCGACACCGAAAGTCCCAGCACCGTGACTGCGGCCAGCACGACCAGGCCGCGGACAGGGCGGGCGGCACGGCGGGCCCATGACGAAGCAGGCATGAAGACGACCTCCTTGGAGAGTGAGGGCGGGCGGCTGCCACCGCGGCAGCCATTCGCTCACTTGCGCAATCGCTAAAGTATCAAGACTTTGGAAAGTGACTGGCTGTCCTGACGTCAAGCCCCCGTGATGCACGCCACGTCGAGAGGGCGGCTCAAAGCGCACCGAAGCCCGGAGATTCCATCATCTGCGCAACTTCTAAAGTGTTACGCAGAGGTTCCGCGGCGGGGCGGACCGACGGAGACGAAGGGGTGAGGGCATCGGATGTTCCCCGACGTGAGCCCTATGGGCCTCCTCACGCTGGCGATCCTCGTAGTTCTGCTCTTCGGTCCGGACAAGCTGCCCGAGGTCATCCAGAGCATGGTCGGATTCCTGCGCAAGGTGCGGGAGTTCTCCGACAGCGCCAAGGAGGAGATCCGCTCCGAACTCGGCCCGGAGCTGAAAGACTTCGAGTTCGAGGACCTGCACCCCAAGACGTTCATCCGCAAGCACGTCCTCGACGGCGACAACCTCGGGATCGACGAGATCCGTGCCGCCCTGGACCCGAGCGCGGAGCTGTCGGACCTCGCCGACGCTGTACGCGACGCGGGGAATGCCGGCCGATCGGAACCGCCGACGAGAAGCGGCGTGTCCCCGTCCGAGGAGACGCCGTCCGATCCGGTCTCACATCCTGCATTCGATCCCGACACCACCTGACGCCGCGACAGGCAAGACCTCAAGACGCTCACCCCTGGCTGCCGAGCCTCCGCTCGTAACGTGCCCGGGTCGGCAGGAGTGCGGCGGTATACAGCGCCAGGACGGCCGCGAGGAGGAGGTAGTACTCCAGCGGGAGGGCGGTCAGACCGAGCAGGGGGCCGAGTGGTGACGGCGGGAGCACTATGCCGATGACCGCCAGGGCGGCCGCGGTCCAGCCGACCGGGCCGGGCGCACGGTCCTGAAAGAGGCGGTGGCCGACGCGCAGGAGCACCATCGCCAGGCCCTGGGTGATCAGGTTCTCGGTGAACCAGCCGGAGTGGAAGACCGCCCCGTCGTCGCTCGTTCCCGGGCGGTGGAGGGCGAGGGTCAGGATGGCGAATGTCGCCAGGTCGGCGGTGGCGTTGAGGACGCCGAACCCCATGATGAAACGGAGGATCGAGCGGGGATCGAGCATCGTCGGGCGGCGCAGCATCGACGGGTGGGGGTGGTCGTAGGCGAAGGCGAGCTGCACCGTGTCGAAGCACAGGTTCTGCACCAGCACCTGAGCCGGGAGCATCGGCAGGAAGGGCAGCAGCAGGCCCGCGGCGAGCATCGCGATCACGTTGCCGAGGTTCGACGACAGGGTGATGCGCAGATAGGTGGCGATGTTGCCGGCGCTCCGACGGCCCGCGGTGATGGCATGGTCGATCGCGGTGAGGTCCTTCTCCGCGAGTACCACGTCGGCGCCCTCCCGGGCCACGTCGGCGGCGTCGCGGGGGGCGATGCCGACATCGGCGGCGCGCAGCGCGGACAGGTCGTTGACGCCGTCCCCGAGGAAGCCCACCGTGTGCCCGCCGGTGCGAAGCGCGGCCGTGATCCGCGCCTTGTGCTCCGGGGTGCAGCGGGCGAAGACCGTCGTACGGGCGGCCAGTTCCGCCAGTTCGGCGTTGGTCAGGCCGTCGATGCGGTCGGTGGTGAGGACTTGGTCCGGGGCGAGCGGGATACCCAGGTCGTGGCAGGCGCGGGCGGCGGTGCCGGGGTGGTCGCCCGTGAGGATCTTGATCGTGACGCCGCGTTCGGCGAGCGCGGTGAGGGCGGGCGGGGCGGTGGGCGCGAGGGCGTCGCGCAGGGTGACGAAGCCGCGGAATTCCAGTACGCGCTCGTCGGCCGGGGAGTAGTCGCGCAGGCGAACCGGACGTTCGACGGTGGCGACCGCCAGCACCCGCAGGCCGGCGCGCGCCGCCCGGGCTGCGAGTGTTGTCAGCCGTTCGTGCTCGTCCGGCTCCAGGGCGCAGCGTTCCAGTACGGCTTCGACGGCTCCCTTGACGACGAGCGTGTGCGTGCCGAGGCGGCCGGGTATTCGGACGACAGCGGTGGACAGACGGCGCACGGGATCGAAGGGCAGCGCCGCCACCCCGTCGTACGCCATGAGGTCGTCCTCGTCCACCGCGTCCAGGACTGCCTCGTCCAGGGCGTCGGGCTCGGGCAGTTCGGCGAGCTGGAGGGTCCACCAGGCGTTGACGGCCGCCCAGCGCACCACGTCGGGATCGGTGCCGCCGGCCGCGTCCAGGCCCTGTTCGACGACCGGCCGGTCCTGGGTGAGGGTGCCCGTCTTGTCCAGGCACAGTACGTCGACGGCGCCCAGGTCGTGCAGCGCCGGGAGCCGTTTGACGATCACTCCGTGGGCGCGCGCCAGCAGCGCCGCCCCGCGCGCCAGGCAGGTGGTGACGACGACCGGCAGCATCTCCGGTGTCAGCCCCACGGCCACGGCGACCGCGAACGGCAGTGTCTCCAGGCCGCGGTCGCGCAGCGCGGCGTTGGCCATCAGCACCAGCGGCGGGGTCAGCAGCATGAACCGGATCAGGATCCACGAGATGCTGCGCACCGACCGGTCGAAGGCACTCGCCTCTCGCTGACCGACCCTACGTCCGTGTGCGGCCGCGAACCGGGTCCGCCCGCCCGTCTCCACGACGACCGCCGTGCCGCTGCCGGAGGCGACGCTGCTGCCCTGGAAACACATCTGCGGCTGCTCGAACACCGCGGTCCCGGCCGGTCGGGAGAGGTCCGCCGCGTACTTCGTGACGGGGGCGGACTCGCCGGTCAGCACCGCCTGGTGCACGGTCAGCCCCCGCGCGCGCAGCAGCCGTACGTCGGCCGGGACCAGGTCGCCCGCGCCAAGCCTGATGATGTCGCCGGGGACCAGGTCCTCCACCGGAATCTCATGGGCCACCGGTGCGGCGTGGTCGTGAGTACGACGCAGCACCGTGGAGGTGGTGGCGACCAGCTCGCGCAGCTGGGCCATGGACCGGTCGGCGCGGTGCTCGCCCGAAGCCCGGAGCACGCTGCTGGCAGCGACCAGCGCGAGGATCACGGAGGCGGTGGACCAGGCGAACATGGCGGCGGAGACCAGGCCGAGGCAGAGCAGCACCACGGTGAACGGTTCGCGCAGGCTGGCCACAACGAGGCGTGGCCAGGAGGCGTTCTTCCGGGCCGGAAGCGTGTTCGCCCCGAATCGGGCCAGGCGAAGTGTGGCCTCATCCTCCGTCAACCCGCGCGGTCCGCTGTCCAGCCGCCGCAGCACCTGCAGTGCGGTCGCAGCGTCCGGCTCCAGAACATCCGTTCCGGAAGTACCGGCCTCCCATGGTCCTGGAGCCACTCCGGAAAACGACGACTCAGCGCCCTCTCCCCAGTCTGCGGTCCTAAGCACTGGTCCCCTGGCGCAGGCCCACCGGTACGAGCGAGCCCTCGGTGCGCAGGGCCAGCTGGCCGACCATGAGGCGGACGACGGTGACGACGTCAGGGTCTCCGAGGTAGTAGACCTGCCGCCGTCCCTCTCGGCGGGAGCGGACGAGACCCGCGAGCTTCAGCTTGGACAGGTGCTGACTGACCGCGGGCAGGGCGCCGCCCACCCGATGGGCGAGATGGCTCACATCGCTCTCGCCCTCGGACAGGGCCCACATGATGTGCAGCCGTGCCGGGGACGCCAGCAGCCCGAAGGCGGCGGCCACGTCAGCCAGTACCTCGGCGGACGGGTCCTCCAAGCCCCCGACGACGTGCTTCACAGTCCTCTCCCGTCCGCCGCATCACAGCCCCGCAACCCGCGTCCGCCCAGTGTAGGCATGAGCCGCCGCGCGCCGCCCGGTACCGGAACGAGGTGGAAACGCGGTGCCCACGCCTCCTCGCTTTCCCCGACGGGTAGCGGAGTGGAAGCGCAGCACGACGCAGGTCGGTGACCTTTGGCTGCGCCTCGATTGCCTGCCATCAGGGGTGCTCGTGAGACGGGAGAACGGGTCACGGCCGGCTTGCCGTGACCCGTTTCCCATCCATGCCGCCGAGGGGACCCCACGTCTCCCTCGCAGTGGCGGCGTCCCGTGACCAAGTTCGGCCCGCAGCCGCCGACCCGTCCGGGAGACGTGGTCTTCAGCAGAGCCGTACAGAGCCCTTCGATCTCGGCTACGGCGGCTCCCAGCCGGAGATTTGCGTCGCGCCGTTGAACGTCTCGGTGCGCCATGGATGTTCTTCCTCCCTCAGAAGGCTTCTCGCGCCTCAGGCTGACTTCGGCTGTTGTGTTACGCGGCAACGTTTTTGCTGCCCGGGACCGTCAGGTGCTGTCCTGGACCAGCAGGGCGATCCGGTCGGGGTCGTAGACCACCCAGCGTGGCCTCGGGACACCGGACAGGCGCAGGCGGCACAGGATGGCGCCGTCCAGGTTGGTCCACCATGCGGTGATGGCGCCGGGGCACGACCATCCGGCCTGGTCGTCCACGGCCACCGGCCGGTAGGTGAGCTGGACCTGGTCGTCCGGGGGAGGTGGCGGGCACCCCTTCGCCAGTTCTTCGAGCAGGCGCTCAGCTGTGGATGTATCTCGCATGGTCCGGTTCTCCCCCTGGCTCCGTTCAAGCGACGATTTCATTATTGCGCAACTGTTGATGCTTTTCGGGGTGCGGCCCGCGCGCTGTGTCAGGTCGCGCCGTCGAAGCAGTCGGCCAACTCCGCTACGGCGCATGTCTGTTCCGGCAGTCTGCGGTCGACCCTCGCGGGTTCGGGTGCGCCGATGGCTTCCGGAGTGAGGTCCAGTTCGCCGACGGAGCGACCGACCCCGGAGCGAGGTGACGCGTCCGCTGCCGACGGTGTCCTGGTCGTACGGCCGGTCTTCGGGCCCCGATCGGACGGTCGGCCCGCAGTGCCGTCGCAGTCACCTGGCGAAAGAGACACGCTCGTTGGCCACCGTGCCGCACTGAGCACCCCGGCCGATCCGCACTTCGACGACAACGCGAGACGGCAGCACCACGCAGCACCGCGGGCTGTTCAGGCCGACCCCAAGGGGGTATGCATCGAGTGCGCCGCGGTCGTCCCGACCTCGACGCCTTCACTGGGTGAACGTGCATGCGTCGGCTGCAACGCGGGCGTGAGAGGGAGAGAACGGTGGCGGCGAACGCCGAGGGCTTTCAGGACCCGCCTGCCGAAGTGCTGGCGGCGGCCGCTGCGGCGTCCTGGCTGCTCGCCTCACCGGCCCGGCTGCACATCATGTGGGTCCTGGCCCAGGGTGAGAGCGACGTCAGCCATCTCGCCGCCCGGGTGGGCGGAGCACTGCCCGCGGTCAGCCAACACCTGTCGAGGCTGAGGCGCGCCGGCCTCGTCCGCTCCCGGCGTGACGGTCGGCGACAGGTCTACTACGTCGACGACCCAGAGATCGTCACCGTCATCCACGTGATGTTCGGCCAACTTGCCGCACGCTCCGCAGAGACGTTGCTGCACCCAGGCTCGCGGCCGGCATACGCCTCCGGGTGACCGCACGGCGTCAGATCGGAACGCCAGTAGTCGGGCCCCGTTCGCCACAGCGGTAGGCACAACCCGGCGGCTCTGAATCGGCTGCTCCGGCGGCGGCAGGGGACGCCACTGACGCGGCATATGGGAAGAGAGGGCTGGTTGCGGTAGGGGCGCGCGGCGCCTTGCGCGGTGGCATCCGCGGGCGGTGGACAGCCTGAGGCGGCCGCCGCAAGCGAGCAGAACGGGATGGCAGCCGCAACGAACAGGGAGCGGGGCTGCCGGTGCAGGAGGTCGGGTTGTCCCGCACCGGCGGAGCATAGGTGGACGGATCTCTGTTCGGTTCCCGGTACGCAAGCCGTACCGGGAACCGACACCGTCGCCCAATTATGTGGATCTATCGCATTTTGCTTCGGAGCGGTCAGCTTTGGTAGCCGAGGGCGAACAGGCTGCCCGTTCCCCCGGTCATCGACGGGAGAGTGATCGATGCGACCTGCTTGCCCGGATCGAGCGGGACGGTGATGGCGTAGACATGGGCGGCAGTCGCGTCCTTGCCGCCGCTGCTTGTGTCGCGGTACGGGGTGGTGATCGCCTCGGTGTCGCCGGGGATCGGCGGATACTTTCCGGCGCCGAGTGTCCAGTCGGCGAGGCCGATGGTCGCGGTGGAGGTGCTGCCGTCGGTGTAGTGGATGACGAGTTGGCCGTGGGCCCCTGTTGCACGTGCGTTGGTGGCCGCGCCGAGCAGTCCCAGCGTCGTGGCTCCTGCGGGGGCGTCGAGCGGGATGGTCTGGCCGGCCATGGTGATGTGGTCGGGTCGGCCCGCCGCGGTGATGGGCCAGGTGTAGGTGATGCCGTGCGAGGTCACCGTGCCCCCGCTTGGTGAGCCGGCCGCGGTGAGTGCGTCCTGGGAGTAGGCGAAGGCGCCGCCGTTGAAGCCGCTTCGGAAGGTGCTTCCGTCGGGGTAGATGCCTTCGTAGGTCTCGTACGGCCACAGCTCGCCCCTTCTGGCCACTGCCAGGCTCATCGAGACGTCGGGCAGCTTCGTGCCGCCTGCGGTCTTCATGTGGAAGGTCACCTGGTAGCGGCCTTCGGCGGGGCCGGCGGTGAGGGTGATCGGCTCGGTGCCGTCCGATCCGGGAGCCGTGGACAGGGTGCCGTGGTCGGGGCTGACCGTGACCCCGCTGGATGCGGTGGCGCTCCAGGTGACGCTCTGCCTGGTGCCGGTGACCTCGCGGGCCCCGAGGGCGGCCCTGGTGCTGCTGCTCGTAGGGATGGCCTCCGCTTGGCTGGAGACGTATCCCAGTGCGGGCAGTTCACCCTGCTTGTAGGAGGGGGGTGCGTCCTGCGGGCGGGACCCCCAGCTGGTGTTGGGGGTGGAGCCGAGGGTGAAGGCGACGGTGGCGCCGGTGGTGAAGATTGAGCCGGGCAGCCACGGCTTGGTGTACGCCTTACCGTTCAATTGCATGGACTGGATGTAGATGTTGCTGGCGGACGCATGGGGCGCGTTGAAGGTGAGGGTGCGCCCGCCTGCCAGGTGGATGATCTCCAGGGGGAATTCGGGGCTGTTGAGGGTGACGTCAGCGGTGGAGGTGTACTCGGGGAAGAAGCCGAGCATGGTCAGCACGCCCATGGAGGCGGTGGCGCCGAGGTCGTCGTTGTCGCCTTCGCTGTGCTGGGGCGAGTCCAGGTACAGCTGGGTGCGGATGCGGTGGACCAGGGCTTGCGTCTTGTAGGGCTGGCCGGTGAAGTCGTAGTTCCAGGGGTAGGCGTACTCGAACTGGTTGTCCCAGAAGGAGTAGGGGGAGCCGGGTCCGTCGTTGAGGTGGGTCCAGAAGGTGTCCAGGGTCGGGTTCACGGCCTTGTTGCCGCCCAGGGCGTTGAACAGCCCGGCCTCGTTCCAGCCGACCTCCCACCGGTACTGGGAGGCGTTGCCTTCGACATAGTTGCTCTGGGTGGTGGGGGTGACGGGCGCCCACGTGCCGGAGGCGGTCTTGGGCTGGATCAGGCCGGTGGCCGGGTTGAACAGGTTCTGCCAGTTCTGCGATCGCCGGGTGAGCCTGTCGGCGTCCGCCCTGTCGCCCAGGGCGGAGGCGAAGTGGGCGAGCTCGAAATCGGCCCCCGCGTACTCGAGCGTGGTGGAGGCTGAGCCGTAGAAGTTGCAGCAGCCGTAGGTGCCGTCGGAGGGCAGGTAGCCGAGCGAGGTGTAGTAGTTCAGCCCTGGCCGGATGAGGCTCGGCTTGTCGGCCTCGGCCAGCGCGTAGGACAGGGCGCTCCGGGTATCGAACTTCCTTGCGCCGAAGGCGTAGTAGCCGCCGAGGATGCCGTCGGCAGGGTCGCCGTTCATCACGTACGACTCGCCGTTCGCGAGCGCCCACTTGGGCAGCATCCCGTTGTTCTGCGCGGCGTCGTTGACCATCGACTGCGCCGAATCGGAGGCCGCCTGCGGATCGACCAGGGCTTCGAGCTGGGCCTGGGAGCGGTAGATGTCCCAGCCGGAGTAGTTGGCCATCTGCACGTGCCCGGGCTGGATGGTGTGGACCTTGTTGTCGAAGCCCATGTACTGGCCGTTGGCGTCCGAGAAGATGTTCGGGTGCAGCAGGGAGTGGTACAAGGCCGTGTAGAACACCTGCTGCCGGTCTGTCGACCCTCCACCGATCTGGAGCCTGGACAGCTCCTTGTTCCAGTCGGCTACCGCCGCGGCATGCATGGCGTCGAAGCCGAAGCCGGGCGTGGTGTGCGCGTTGCGGGCGGCGTTGGCCGTGCTCACGAAGGAGATACCCACCTTGGCCTGCACCCTCTGGTTCTGGGTGGTATCGAACGTCAGGTAGACGCCATCCGGTCCCGAGACGGCCGACTTGAGAGACCGCCCGGTCGGTGCCGTACCTGGGTAGGTCGGATGCGGCTGCGCGGGGCTGGCCCCACCCTTGCTCCCGTCGCGAACGGCGGCGGGCTTGGTGGCCTTGGCGCGCACCTGCTGGCTGCCGGGTGTGATGGTTGAGCCGCTCCAGGTGCCGTGCGCGGTGAAGGAGTGGTCGAAGGTGATGTCGACGTTGACGGTGTAGGTGTCCGGGCCGCCGCAGAAGTGCCCGCTGCTGACGGTGCCTTGCACCTCGTTGTCGCCGATCACCTGGGCGTCCGTGGCCGAGTTGCCCGCCTGCGAGCCAGCCAGCTTCAGCAGCAGATTCGCCTGTGTCGTGGCAGGGAAGGTGAAGCGGCCGAGCGCGCTGCGCGCGGAGGTGGTCAGCTCGGTCTTCACCGCCGGTGAGCCGGTCTGCACCTCGTAGTATCCCGCCGACGCGGATTCGGCTGAGTGGCTGAACGGTACGGTCGCCGAGCCCGGACGGGACGGCAGTGCGCCCACCGTCGGCAGGATCGGCACATCGCCGAACGCCTTGCATCCGGGACCGTCGAGGTGGGTCAGGCTGAACCCCTGAATCTGACTGTCGCCGTAGTAGTAGCCTCCGCCGTCCTGCCGGTGGGGGGAGGTGTCCGGACCGAACTGGACCATCCCGAAGGGCACATCCGGCCCCGGGAAGCTGTTCACGCTTCCGCCCGCACCACCATCACCTGTGTCGAGGAGTGGGTTGACCAGCGACGCCGGATCCCCAACCAGGGCGGCCCTTGGGGAAGCCGCGGCCGCCGAACTGACTGCTGCACCCGCGATGATCGTGCTCAGTGCTCCGACGGCCGAGATGAACGCAAACGCGAAACGTCTGTGAGGGCCGTGTGCCATGCCCGAGGCTCCTTCCTGGAGCGGTGACTGCAATCCGGCTGAACAGCCCACACAATGGGCCGCACTGCCGGACGGTTTAGCGCGGTGAGGGACATTGGGTAAGCGACAACGTTTTCGGTGACGATTAGTCACTTTGTTCGAGACATGTCATGCCTTCTTGTTGTTGTGTCCTGCATGGTCGGCTGACCGGCTACCGCCGCCTGTTACTCCGCTATGTGCGACATCCCCGCAACTGCCTGGTCTGCCTCGGCGCAGCCGCCGCCCTCGTCTGCTACCGCCGGCTGCTCCGATGAAGGCGGTGCCTCGCGTAGCTTCGGCTCTCACTGGCCGCCTTCGGGGGGACATGCGGCAACTCGGCCTGCACTCCCGCCTGAAGTCACCGAAGTTCACCCGGCCCGGCAGGTCGCGGCGGTGAAGCCTGCCAGGGCCGCGCCGTCGAGAAGGCCTGCTTCAGGTGACGGTAAGTCATATGCGGGTGTGATTATGGGTAGGTGTGGCTGTGCTGAGGTGCTTACGTCTGTTCGGGCTGGTGCGTCCAGAGGCCGGTCGGCCCCGCAGGCGGTGCGTCGTCAGGTGACGGCTTCGGCGGCAAGCTTTGGATCTGTCTCGGGGAGCGCCTGTGAGTGAAGCCGGAAGGGGGGCCGGCATGTCGCGCCAGCCGGTCACGGTTGCCGACGAGCGGGTGGGGGTCAACGGGGCTATCGCGGCCGCGCTGACGCGGGGTGTGGGCTCGATGCCCGCCCTGTATCTCGCGCTGATCGTCTCTGGCGGGTGGATGGCCCTGGCGACCTGGGGCCCGCTGCACCGGGTCGACCCGTACCCGTTCGGGTTTTTGCTGTTCCTGAACAACGTGGTGCAGCTTGTCCTGTGTGCGGTGATCCTGGTGGGTCAGCGTGTGCTGGGTGTGGCCGCTGACCGCCGGGCGGTGCAGACGTATGAGAGCGCCGAGGCGATCTTTGCGCGGGTGGCGGACCTGCAGGCGCATCTGGACCGGCACGACCGTGCGCTCGGCCGCGGGGTGAGCCTGCTCGAATCGAGTCCGCACCCTTGGATCCACAAGCATCGAGTCCAGCCGGCGCCGCAGGCCATCGACCACGTCGTGGGCCTCAACGGCCGGATCGCCGCCTGGTTGACGCAGCGGCTGGGCAGCATGGGTGCTTTCTACTTTGCTGTCGGAACACAGATGGTCTGGATCGGGATGGCCGAGTCCGGCCTGCAACGGTTCGATCCGTACCCCTTCGCCTTCATGACCTTCCTGTCCACTTTCGCCCAGCTCATCTTCATGATTGTGATCATGGTGGGGCAGAAAGTGCTGGGCCTGGCTGCCGACCGCCGCTCCGAGCAGACGTTCCTGGACGCCGAGGCCATCCTGCACGAGTGCCGCCGGATGAAGGAGCGCCTGGTGGTGCAGGACCGCATCATCGACAGCCTCACGAACTACACCTCCGCCCAGGTCACGGAGCACCTCGCGCAAGCCCTCCATCACAGCAGGACACAGACGCCCACCGACGGGCACGAAGAGCCGGGCGGACGCCCCCCGTTGCGCGCCTGGAACGAGCTGCCGGAGGAATTGAGGCATGCCGGCCGCCACCGGGCGCGGCAGGTCGGCGAGCGGCTGACCGCGATCGGCTGCCTGATGTTCCCGGCCTCCGGGACGGAACAGGACTCAGCCCCGATCGTCACCTTCGACGATCGGGAGTCCCTGGTGTTGGCCCGGCTCGAGTACGAGCACCAGCTGCACGGGCAACATTGCAACGACCAGCAGGGCGACCTGGTGCCGTGGGATGAGCTGTCCGACCAGGAGCGGGCGCAGGCCGTGGAAGCCGTCAGGTACCTTCCTTCCGTGCTGGCCGACATCGGCTTCCAGATTCTCCGCACCGGCACAAGCATCGACGGGGCGGGCGAGTCGGACTTCACCGCTGAGGAATGGGCGTTGTTGCAGAGGGCGCTGATGGCCTCAGGGGTACTGGTGTCGCTCGCCGAGGGCGATGTCGACCCCGAGGAGATCGACGCACTGGTCCATCTGTTGCGGGAAGCCGGCTTCACCTATCCCCGGCGCCTCATTCGCGAACTCGCCGCGACCTCGACGTTCGACACCGGACTCAAGGCGGGCACCAAGTACGCCGACTACGAGGCGCCGGCATTGCACGCGATACGCTCTGCCACCGCCGTCATCGCACGGACCGCGCCTGCGGAACTGGCCGACTTCCGCGCGTTCCTGATGGAGATCGCCGCGGCTGTCGCCGACGCGAACAATGAGGGCGGCTTCTTCGGCTTCGGCGCCCGACCCCGCACACCCCACGAGGCCGCAGCCATGGAAGCCGTTGCCAAGGCCGCACAACCCGATCGATCCAGTCAATCCAGTCAGAGTCGGCCCGGATTCACACCGGCTTTCGCGCTCGGGGAGTTCCCGTCGTAATCGTGAGTGCCCGCAGCGCGACCAGATGGCCCGTCAGGTCCGCCAAGGCCCGGACGAGTTCAGAGGACATGGGTGAGGGCGCCGGAACCGAGCAGGATGGTGACACCGATGGCGACGAAGACCGCCGGGACGATCCAGTGTCCCCAGTGGCGGATGATCTCGATGACGTTCTCGTGGCCTCCGAGCCACGAGCCGACCAAGCACCAAACCACTATCCCGGCAGCGAACACGGTGATCGCGATCAGGGCCGGATCCGTGCCGACAGTGCGGAAGACCGGGGGGTAGACGGTCAGGTTGTCGGCTCCGTTGATGAGGGTGAGGGCACTGACCGACACCAGCCCGGTGGCTGGCGCCGCGGAGACCTGCTCGCCGGACTGGCGGGCCCGTGCGGCCTTGACCAGCCCCAGGGCACCCATGCCCAGAGGGATGAGGCCGAGCAGGCCGGCCCACGTGCCGGGGACAACATCCAAGGCGAGCGCGGCGATCGCCGAGGCACCGACCAGGACGGCGAATCCAGTGGCCTGCCCAGCCCAGATCTGCCACGGCTTGAGCGCGCCGGTGGCCCGGCCCGATGAGAACAGCACCGCCAACACGACCAGATCGTCGATGTTGGTCCCGGCGAACAGCCCCGCCGCCGTAAGTACGGTTGCCACGATGCCGCTCACCTCCGACGGGCCCGGCCCGGAAGCTTGCCCTTACTCGCGACGACGCGGATACCGGAGAACAAGTGTGGCCCAAACCAGAGGTCGGCGGCCACCGACTCGTCCTCCTGCTCCCATCAGCCGTGCCCGTCGCGCTCGGCGCTGGCTGGGTGGTAAACCGCCCTGCACCCTCTCCGACGCGAGGATTCCGGTGAAACCGTGGCTGGAGTCGCGCCCGGGCTCGGGGCGAGACAGTTCTGTGGCCCGCCGCCGGGAGACGGCAGCGGCGAACTCCGCCCCGGCACCTGGCATTCCGCGCTCTCTGTGCTCACTCGCCTGTGCCGCTCCGACCACCAGCCCAGCAGGGGGCCGCTCTTTCGGCTGCCCCACCGCCGCGGCGAAGCTGAGCCAGCGCCTTGCTTTCAACGGCTGACCAGTTGCGCGGCGGCTGCTCGCCCCCTCTGGACGGCCTGATAGTGACTTTCGACGGGGTTGGGCCGGGTGTGGGGGAAGAGGACGTAGGTGACGTCGCCGCGGGTGCCGCCGTTACCGGGGTCGGGGTCGATACCCAGGGCCGCAGCGGTGGCGTAGGACGCTTCTCCGATCTGCTGTCGGGGTCCGACATCGGCGAAGACGGCGTACTCGACGTGTCCGTTGTAAATGACGGCCGCCACGTCCCCCGGGCTAATGCCGGCGTCACGATAGCTCCAGGTGGGGTTGTCCGGTCGGGGAAGGACCACGTAGGGCGTAGTTGCTGCGTTGAAGGGACGCCCGTCGGACTGGTGAAAGGCGGTCTCGGGGGCGAAGGCGTCGCCGTCGGTGCTGCGGTTGCATTGCGCGGCGGTCCGCCCGTCGCAGTCGATGCTCATGCTGGAGCGCCAGATGTACGCGTTGCCGGCCCGACAGACAGGCACGTCAGCATGGCCGGGCAGGGAGGCCCGGAATGTTCCGTGGGACACCCGTCGGCAACTCCGAGCTGCATCGAGTAGGTCCTGGGCGGACGGCAATCTGTCGGCGGCCAAGGCTGCGCGCGGTTGTGCGTGCGAGGCGGCCGAGGGTGTGCTCGTTGCACCGAGTGAGGCGAGAGCGAGTGCGGCCACGACGACGTGACGGGCAGGGGAAGTGAGCATGGGCGTGCTGCTCCCTTGACTGGTGCTGTGTCGACGATGGGCCCTGTCTCTGAAGGGCAGACATCTTTTGTCGCATTTTGCGGCTTACGTGATGATAACTGACCGTTGCTCATCGGCCATTGACGCCCGAAAGGCGGGAGTGGCGTCCGCGGGTGTTGCAGCAAGTCCTCGCATCCGCGCCGTCTTCAACGGTGCCGGTGGCCCCCTGCGGGCCTGTGATGTCGGCGAGGCCCTCAACATGAACTGCCGCTGGAGAACGCCGAAGTGTTCGATGTCCGGCCGGCTCAGCTCGGTCATCGCGCCCGAGCCGGGCGACGGAGAACGCCGCCTGCGCGTCGACTGCCGGGACTCCAAGGTGACTCGTCGTCAACTGGTCGTCAGGGTTACCTGTCGGCAATGGGCTGTTCACTTCACGGATCTACCCGCATAGATGAATCAGTGTTGTCATGTAATTGACACTTTGACGATCCGCCGGAGTGCCCCTTCGACCACTCGGGAGGCCCCATGTCCCACATGCGCCAACTCGCCGTCGTCGTATCGTCCGTGGCCCTGGCCACCGGTGGCTTGATCGTCACCACTACCGGCACCGCCCAGGCAGCCAGCTGCTCGCAGTCCTACCTGCCGCTGCAGGACGCCGCCTGCCAGCCCGGCGCGCTCAACTCCGCGGTCAGCCAGTCCACGATCGACTCCACGATCTGCGTCTCGGGCTACAGCTCCTCGATCCGCCCGCCCACGAGCTACACCAACGCCCTGAAGGTGAAGCAGATCGCCGAGTACGGCTACAGCGACACCAGCACCGCCGACTACGAGGAAGACCACCTCATACCCCTGTCGCTGGGCGGCAACCCGACCAGCGAGCAGAACCTGTGGCCCGAACCCCGCTACGACGTCGGCGGCTACACCTCCGCTGACAAGGACACCGTCGAGTACAAGCTGTACAAGGCGGTCTGTGCAGGAACGATCCAGCTCACCCCGGCACAGCAGGCCATCGCCACCGACTGGACCACCGCCCTGCAGGCCGTCGGCCTGAGCTGACCCCTCGCCCCAGCGGCTCCCGCCGCACGCCGGACCGGGCGGCGGGAGCAACGAGTTCAGCCGTCTCCCGGCTGCTGGAGCGTCGGCAACAGGTCGGACGGCATCGGCAACTCAGTTGGTGGGAACGGGCAGGCTCTGCCATGCAGGGCCTGAGCGAAGACACCTCTACTTGCGGTAACCGCGCAGCAACAGCACCGCGGTCACCGCGATGCCCACGATCGCGACGACGAGAACGATCCGGAGCCCTCCGCCGGCCAGGAGCGGAGCGGCCATGTCGTGGGGGTGGTTCATCCCAGGCACCTACAGCCTTTCAAGTCGCAGAGTTCTGCTGTGTTTGGTGTACGTCAAGAGTGCGCCAGCCCTGTCATGGTCCCGGCCTCATCATGGCAATCAGCAGGGAATTCTTCTGCCATCGGCGCGGAAACTGCCCGGCGCACCCGGCCGAGCTGCGCATCAGATTGCATCGTCGTAACTACTTGCTTCATCGTGCTCGGCTGGTGCGGCAGGATCCTGTTCGAGCGCATCGCGGGCTCGCCATGCTCTTGACGCACTCGAACAGGGCCTTGCACGGGCCGTTGCGTCGTCTGCCCAGGAGCTAGCCCGACAGACTCCTTCGGCTGGTGGGTGCCCACTTCGACAGGCTGCAGTCGGACGAAGCAACCGGGTCCCCCTGGCAAGCTCCGCATCGACAACACCAGGATCAAGTCGGAGGAGAACCTCGACGTCAAGTACCTCGTGCGCTGCTCCGACCCCCACCTCAGCGCCGAGGCCATCGCCCTGGGGTACGAGCGGATCCTGGAAGTCGAGTGCGGTTGGCGCGACATGAAGCAGATGACCGACCAGCGGCGTCTACCACCGGCTCGGAGAACGCATCCGCGCCCACGGATTCCTCTGCTGGCTCGCCCTCATCCTCATCCGCATCGTCGCGACCCAGGCCGGGACGACCTGGACCAGACCCACCGCGAGCTCCAACGCCTCCACGCCAGGACCTTCACTGGCACCTTCCACCAGGTCACCGGCCTCACCAAGCCCCGGCGAGACCTGCTCGCCAAGCTCGGTCTCCCCCACCTCAAACAGGGCCTCGACCTCCAGCCCGCGCCCCACTAACCAGCCAGAACCCCACTGCCTGCAGAAGCGCTCTCCAGGCGGCCACACCCATGTCCGCCCAGGTCAGGCTCCAGATTCGATCCGGTCGACCGGTGGTTTTTGGAGCGGGCCGCGCCGACCGGATTCGACGAGTCGTTCGTCGGCTGGGGCCTCGAGGACCAGGAGTTTGCCTACCGGCTCGCCGGGCACGGTGCGCGATGGGCTTACTCTCGCGCCGCCTCGGGCGCGCACCTGCACCATGACCGCACGATGACAGCCGAGCGTTCGCCGGCTGGAAGGCCAACCTCCGCCGCTTCGTAGACAAGCACGAGGATGCCTCGGCACTGGAGCGTCTAGTACCGGGCATGGACCCGTTCCAGGAGGGCGACTACGTCGACGTCTACCGCCGGTTCGACAGCGGGCCGGCGACGGCGGACCTGACCGGCCTTCTCGTCGTGCGCGTGCCGGCGTCGGACGACCCGCTGCCAGCTGTCCAGCCGTACCGGCGGGTGCACGCGTTCACCCGCCGCTGGCAGGTGACAGGCTTGCTTGCCGAGCTCCACGACCGGCTGCGCAACCAGGTGCGTCAGAAGGACGGCCGTTCGCCGGACCCGACGGCCGCCGTTGTGGACTCGCAGTCACTGCGGGCAGCGGCGAACATTCCGCGCTCGACGTCCGGGTGGGACGGTGGGAAGAAGGTGCGAGGCCGTTATCTTGAGCCCACGCGAGCGTGTCCTTCATGTGCGTGAAGCACTCTGAAGTTCCCCCAACTCCCGTGGTAGATGCGGTTATCTGCCGCCGTCCAACACGGAAGGGGTGGATACGCGATGCGCGTACAGAGGGTGCTGACATCCGGGTCGACGACGGAGTCGTGGACGCTGCTGGGGCATGATCTACGGCCGGTCGATCCGGTGGAGTCGTTCCTGGCCTACCTGACGGCGATCGAGCGGTCGCCGAACACCGTCAAGGCGTATGCCCACGACCTGAAGGACTGGTGGGTCTACCTCGTCGGCCGCGACCTGGACTGGAAAGCGGTCGATCTGGAGGCGGTGGCCGCCTTCGTGGCCTGGCTGCGGCTGCCGCCCATGGCCCGGAACGGGGCAGTGGCGGTGCTACCGACGGTCGAGCACCACTGCACAGCCTCCAGCGTGAACCGCAAGCTCGCCGCGGTCAGCACGTTCTACGAGTTCCATGCCCGCAGCGGCATCGAGGTCGCCGAACTGCTGGTGACGATGCGTCCGGCCGGGCGGCACCGCTCGTCGGCCACCTCCTACAAGCCGTTCTTGCAGCACATCGCCTCCGGCAGGCCCGAGCGGACCAGGACCATCAAGCTCAAGTCCGGCCGCAAGCGTCCCCGTGTCCTGACCGCCGCCCAGGCCCAGAAGATCCTCGATGGCTGCGAACACCTGCGAGACCGGCTGCTGTTCGCCCTGCTCCTCGACACCGGGGTCCGTATCGGCGAGGCCCTGGGCCTGCGGCACGACGACATCGCGATCGCCGAGAAGCAGGTGATCGTGGTGCCGCGGCAGAACGACAACCGGGCCCGCGCCAAGGCTGGCCGAACGCGAACCATCCCGGCCAGCGCGGAATTGATGCGGTTGCACTCCGACTACTTGCACCGCGAGTACGGCGCCCTGGACTCCGACTACGTCTTCGTGAACCTCTTCGCCGAGCCACACGGCCACCCCTGGGCCTACCCGGCCGTCTATGACCTGGTCAGACGGCTTCGGAAGACCACCGGCATCGAGTTCGAGCCCCACCAATACCGCCACACCTATGCCACCTGGCTGCTGCGTCGCGGGGCCGGCATGGAGAACGTCAAGGAACTCCTCGGACACGCCTCGATCAGCACCACGATCGACACCTACGGTCACCTCACCGTCGAGGACGCCCGGCGCGCCCTGGAGAACGCGGGCTGGTTCACCGGACGGGAGGTGCGGCTGTGACACCTCATGCCCTGCCTGCCGGGCACGGCCGGGCCGGACTGCTGGAGAAGCTCCTGGCCGCAGTCCGGGCCGAGTTCCGCACCGAGATCTACCGTCCGGCCCCCGACGACCCGGTGTTCGTCGCCCCGGCCTGCGCCGTTGCCGACTGCGACCGCATCGTCAGCATGCGGGGGCTCTGCAACGGGCACGTGATCCGCTGGCGCCACCGCGGCCGTCCGGACATGAAGGAGTTCCTCGCCGATCCCGGACTTCCCGTTCGTGGGCGCCAGGCCCTGATGGTCTGCACGATCGCCGGTTGCCGTTACGGGAACTTCGGGAAAGGGTTTTGCGGCAAGCACTACGACCGGTGGGTTCGGGCCGGACGGCCCAGTCCGGACGTCTGGGATGCGCCGAATCTGGTCGCGCCTGGTGCCACAGCGGCCGAGTGCCGACTGTCGTTCTGCACCCTGTGGGCGGAGGGCCCGCAGAAGATCTTCTGCCGCAGCCACCACGAGCGGTGGGCGAACGCCGGCTGCCCAGATCCTGAACGGTTCGCCACAGACTGCGAGTTGACTGGCACCGCGCACATCGATCTGCGTAACCTGCCCCGTCAGCTGAGGCTGGAATTTCAGTACGGGCTGCAGTGCCGGGCCGACGCCCACCGCCGCACGACACCGCCCCGCATCGTCATGCAGGCCATCCGGCTCGCCCGAGCCGCTGGCGTCTCCTCCCTGCTCGACCTCGCCGAAGAGACATGGCGGCACGACGCGGCTTCGGGCCGGGTCCGGGAGCCGGTGCTGTTCCTGATCGAGGTTCGCGACGCCGTCGAGGTCCTGCGCGACGGCGCGGGCTGGGAGAGCGAGTATTCGCGGGATGTGTGGCGGCTGGAGCGACTGCCGGGCATCACCACCCCGGCCACCGCCACCGTCCCTCGACCACGCGTTCGCCTGCACTTCGAGCGGATCGACCAGCCGTGGTTGCGTGACCTGGCCAAACGGTGGCTGCGGCTGAGGCTGACCAGCGGGCTGAGCACCACCGCGGCGCATACCGGACTGGACGCGCTGGTCTGCTTCGGCGGCTTCCTGGCGCACATCGGCGTCGACCGTCTCGCCGACATCGACCGTCCGCTGCTGGAGCGTCACCTCACCCACGTCGTCTCCCAACCGGGCGGACACGGGCTGAAGAAGGGCCGGATCAGCAGCCTGAACCTGTTCTTCCAGGCCATCCGGCAACACCGCTGGGACGACTCCCTGCAGGGCACCGCCGCGTTCTATCCCGGCGACATCCCACCGGAGCCGGCCGCCACGGTCTCCCGACGGCTGGCCGAGCACGTCATGGCCCAGGTCGAGTCCGAGGCGAACCTGGATCGCTGGGACAATCCGTCCGGTCGCCTGATCACGCTCATCCTCATCCGCGGCGGTCTGCGGATCTCCAGCGTCATCTGCCTGGACTTCGACTGCCTCCTCCACGACGGTCAAGGCGCCCCCTACCTGCGGTATTTCAACACCAAGATGAAGCGCGAGGCGGCCGTTCCGATCGACGAGGAGCTCGAGCAGGCCATCCGTGACCATCAGCAGCGCGTGCTTCAACGCTGGCCCCAGGGCACCGGCGTCCTCTTCCCCCGACCGCACGCGAACGCCTCGGGACGGCTGCGGATGTCCGACGGCAGTTACCGGCAGATGCTCCGCCGCTGGCTGGCCACCTGCGACATCCGCGACGAGCACGGCCGGCCCGTCCACTTGACGCCCCATCAGTGGCGGCACACCTTCGCCTGCCGACTGATCAATCGTGACGTCCCTCAGGAAGTCGTACGCGTTCTCCTCGACCACGAATCGTCACGGATGACCGCCCATTACGCGCGGATCACCGACCAGACCGTCCGGCGCCGCTGGGAAGCGGCGATGAAGGTCAACATCAAGGGCTAGCGCGTCGCGCTCGACGGCGACGGGCCGCTCGGTCAGGCCCAGTGGGCCAAGACCCGCTACGGCGTCGCCACCCAAACTCTGCCCAACGGCTACTGCGGGCTGCCCGTCCAGAAGACCTGCCCGCATGCGAACGCCCCGTTGACTGAACGAACAGTGGGGATTGAGCAGTTCAGGGGGCACATGCGGCCTGCGGTCGCTACGGTCACCGGTCGTGATGGACGATGTCCCCGAGCGGGATCTGGCGACGTTGGTGGTTCCTCGGTGGGGCCGCCTGGTGGAGACCGGCGATCGGTACGAGCCCTATCGGCTCGTTAACCCCAATGGTGTGGTCGAGGAAGCGGTCACTGTCTACTTCCAGGAGCTGTTGGCAGCCGGGAAAGCCCCGTCGACGGTCCGTTCCTACGGAATGGATGTGCTCCGGTGGTGGCGGTTCCTGCAGGCAGTGGGCATTTCTTGGGACCGAGCGACCCGGGCAGAGGCCAGGGACTTCAGCCGCTGGATTCAGCTGACGGTCAAGCCAAAGCGAGCGCAGACTTCGACTCAGCAGCCAGTACAGGCGGCCAACGCGCCGAACCCTGTGACGGGGAAGCCGTCGGCCGGGCCCGGTTACGCGCCGGCCACCGTCGCGCACAGCGAGACGGTGTTACGACGCTTCTACGACATCCACCGCGACGCGGGGTCCGGCCCGCTGCTCAACCCGTTCCCGTTGGATCTCTCGCGTCGCTCCGGCCGACCACACGCCCACCACAACCCGATGGACGGCTGGAAGCCAGAGCGGGTGGGGCGCTACAGGCCCAGCATTCCGCGACGGATCCCGCGCTCGATTCCCGACGAGTGGTTCAACGCGCTGTTCGCCGCGCTGCCCTCGAACCGCGATCGGGCCCTGATCGCGTTCTGGATCTCCACCGGGGTACGCGCCTCGGAACTGATCGGTGTCCGTCAACGTGATGTCGACCCCGGCCAGCAGTTGATCAGTGTGGTCCGTAAGGGCACGCGGGCGGTGCAGCAAGTGCCGGCGTCGGCGGACGCATTCGTGTGGTTGCGCCTCTATCAGCAGGAGGTACACGGTCAGGTGCCACGTGGTCGTACGCAGCCGGTGTGGTGGACACGGAGATGTCCGCTACGGCCGCTGACCTATCACGGTGCCCACCGGATGTTCGAGCGGGTCAACGCCTCGCTCGGCGCTGACTGGACCCTTCACGACCTGCGACACAGTGCGGCCGCCCGGATGGTGCGCGACCCGAAGCTGACGTTGGCCGACGTGCAATGGGTCCTCGGACATGCGCATTTGTCCGCCACGGAGCTGTATCTGACGCCACGCAAGGACGAGGTCGTGGCCGGAGTATTGGCCCACCACGCGCGGCAGGCCCGTGAGTACAGCCAGCCGGTGCCGCCGCCTCCGGCGCCGGGCTACAACCCGGCGTCGCTGGACGTCTTGTTCGGCCGGCTGTCGTGACCGCCGTCGCCAAGCACGTGACTCGCAAGCCGTTGGAGGTCTCGAACGCGACGGAGGAGCAGGCCCAGACGAGGAACAGCCAGTTGCGGGCGCGTTTTCCGGCCCGGCTGGCCGAGCCGCGGTGGCCGCACACCGCACGGCCATCGGAGGAGACGCTGCGGCGCCTGACGGCGCCGCCATTTCTTCCGACGGTCAACGCCACCCGAGCCGGTCGTCGACGAGGTGTGGCCAAGCTGCTGCGCTGGCTGTCGAATCAGCCTGGAGAGACGTGGCAACAGCGGTGGGCGTCCAGCGGCGCGGAGGAGCTCCCTGGAGCCGCCTGGGTGGAGCTTCCGTTGCGTTGGCTGCGCGAGCACGGCACCTCGCCGTCGTATGACCGTGAGGACCTGTCCTCGGGACTGCTCATGCTGATCTGCGGAGACGTCATCCGTCCTGGTCTGCCGTGGATGCTCACCCGCACGCATCGATATCTCGCCTCCGTCATGGCCGAGGCGCGGGATCCCGAAGGGTTTGCGCGACTGCGCAAGCTGGCCGAGTCCGGGCCGACAAGCTCGCGCAAGGACGCCCAGATCGCCGCGACACGCATCGCGACCATGCTGGCCTGCAAGGGCGGGCTGATCCGCGACATCACGGTCGGCGACTGCGTGGAACTCGTCGATGCCCAGCGCCAAGTACATGCCCGCGGCGGGCAGAAGAAGGTCGATTTCTATCTGCGATTGCGGGCCCTGGGGATCTTCCCCGAGGACGCCCCGGCCACGATCCGGGCTTTCGGGCTTGCCCTGGGCCAGCTGAGCATCGACGAACTGGTGGACCGCTACCGGCTCCAGTGCCGGCCAGTCCGAGACCTGATCGTCGACTACCTGCGAGAGCGGCAGCCCTCCCTGGACTTCGCCAGCCTGGACGCGATCTCACGCACTCTGGCGGGCTTGTTCTGGGCCCGGATCGAAGCCCTGGCGCCGGGGACCGATTCGCTGCGGCTGCCGCCGGCAGTGGTCCGCGAGTGGAAAGCGGAGCTGAGGGTCAAGAAGCGCACCGTCACCGGGCTCGATGGGAAGAGCGTCGAGGTTTCCAGCCCGCGACTCAATGCCAAGGACGAGCTCATGCGAGTCCGGGCGTTCTACCTCGACATTGCGCAGTGGGCGGCAGAGGAACCAGCCCGCTGGGGGCCATGGGCCGTGCCCTGCCCGATCCGCGATGACGAGATCCACAAGGCGAAGGACCGCAAGCGGCGCAAGGCCCGGATGGACCAGCGCACACGCGAGCGGCTGCCTGTCCTACCCGTGCTGGTCAGCACCGCCGATCGTCGGCGACGCGCAGCCGCCAACCTGCTCCGGGCGGCGAAGAGCACTGAGCCCGGGGCCATGATCCCCGGCACCGACGGGGCACTACGCAGAGCCATCGCGCCCAAGGCTGCAGGTCACCTCACCTGGGCCGAAGAGACGTCCGGCGGACGGCGGCGGAACCTGACCTACGAGGAAGAGGAAGCGTTTTGGGCGTTCGCTGCGATCGAGGTCCTCCGCCTGACCGGCATCCGCAACGAGGAACTCCTGGAGCTGACGCACCACAGCGTCACCCAGTACCGGCTCCCGTCCACCGGCGAAGTCGTGCCACTACTGCAGATCGCCCCGTCCAAGACCGACACCGAACGACTCCTGCTGGTCAGCCCGGAACTCGCCGACGTCCTCAGCAGCATCATCAGCCGCCTGCGCGGACCCAGCGGGGGGCTCCCGCTGGTGGCCTCCTACGACGTCCGTGAGAAGGTCTGGAACCCACCGATGCCGCTGCTGTTCCAGCGCGACATCGGCTCCGAGCACCGCGCGTTCACACCGACCGCGATCCGAAAACTGCTGATCAATGCCCTGGCCGTCACCGGCCTGACCAACGCCGACGGCGAGGTTCTCACCTTCTCGCCCCATGACTTCCGAAGGATCTTCGTCACGGACGCCATCATGAACGGACTACCGCCGCATATTGCCCAAGTGATATGCGGGCACAGGCGCATTGATACGACAATGGGGTACAAAGCGGTTTATCCCGCCGAGACGATCGAGGCCCACCGCGCGTTCATCAGCCGACGACGAACCTCCCGCCCCAGCGAAGAGTATCGAACCCCGACAGACGAGGAATGGGACGCTTTCCTGGCCCACTTCGAGAAACGAAAGGTGTCCATCGGCACTTGCGCACGCGCCTTCGGAACCCCGTGCGTCCATGAGCACGCTTGTGTCAGATGCTCACTCCTCCGACCAGATCCGGCCCAACGGGCACGGCTCGTCGACATCCGCGACAACCTCATCGCCCGCATTGGCGAGGCCGAGCGGGAAGGCTGGCTCGGCGAAGTCGAAGGACTCCAGGTGAGTCTCGCCGGAGCAGTGGAGAAACTCACCCAGCTCGACCGTCGCCCCACCAGCCACGGCACCGTCGACCTGGGCATTCCCGCGGTCACCGGCCCCAACATCACCCCCCGCCAACTCCCTCCACCAGAACCGAACTGACCGCCATGACCAGACAACACGAGCCCTGACGCAAGAAGTTCAGAGGAGTGCCGTTTCTCCAAGCGAGCGACTCACTTCTCTGGGTCGATAGCCTGGCGGTGCGCGAGAATTATCCCCCCGAGCTTGCTTTCGGCTGAGGTGAGAGTTCTGTGCGACTCGACGGCGAAGCCAGCATCGTTGAGCCATGCAATCAGTTGGCTGTGCTGCCGCCGATGGACATAGACCTTCATCGGGTGCCCGCCATAGCCCTGGGTCTTCAACTGCGACTCATCACCGACGTGGAAGCTGAGTAGCAGCGGCCCACCAGGCTGAAGCACGCGCTGGAAGTGCGCGAAGACCGAGCTGATCTCGTCGTCGGGGACGTGGATCAGCGAGTACCAGGCGACCAGGCCAGTCATCGAGGCGTCGGCGAGGGCGAGGTCGGTCATGGAGCCGAGATCGAACCGGAGACCGGGGTAGTCACGCCGGGCCACCTCGATCATCCCGGGCGAAATGTCGATCCCGAACACGTCCACGCCCAGCTGATGCAGGTGAGCAGTGATCCTCCCCGTCCCACATCCCACGTCAGCAACCGGCCCCCCACCCTGGGCGCGCACCAGGTCGGCGAACAACGCCAGGACAGCGCGCTCCTCGGGTGTTTCATCCAGGAGGTGACGCGTCAGGTCTGCATAACCAGCAGCCACGGTGTCGTAAGACGTCCGTGTGTCTTCCAGCCAGCCGTCGGTGTTCGGTTCTATCCCCACGACTGCAGGCTACCCAACAGCCCAAACGGGCGGACCTCCTAGTTCAGAGAAGCCTGCCTGACCTGCCCGGTCTTCCTCACTGGCCCCGAGTTCCTGCCAGAACTAAAGGAACAGCGCACCCGCACCCTGACGCTGATCGACAACGCCACCGGCTGCGGGCACACCCGCGTCGCCGAGATGAACCAGCAGGTCGCCGACAACCTCGACCGCATGATCGGCGAGCTGGAAGACGGCCGGGACGAGGGAGAGGAGACCGCGGATGTCGGCTGACAACTCCCACCTCATCGTCGCCGCGGCCCGTCGCCGGTCCATGGCGACCCGCCGACGGGCGGTCGCAGCCCTGTGTCGCATGGACGCCACCGGCGCCGCGATCACCTTCGAGACCGTCGCCCGCGAAGCGGGCGTCTCCCGTTCCTGGCTCTACAACCAGCCAGACCTGAGATCCGAGATCGAACGCCTCCGAGCCCGCCACCGCGTCCCCGCAACGCGGCCTGTTCCTGACCGGCAACGAGCCTCCGACGCTTCCCTGCTGCGACGCCTGGAGGCGGCCACCAAGCGCAACCAGCAACTGGAGGCCGAGAACAGGGAGTTGCGCGAGGCACTCGCCCTCGCGCTCGGGGAACGACGCACCGCCGACCTGCCGGACCGACACCGCGACACGCCGAAGAAGAAATCTTCCGCTGTCATCGGGCCCTGCTGACGGGAGCCTTGAGGACACCGTCCACCACACATCGCCCCAGGTCAGCAGGCCGCAAGTCGCGGCAGCTCAAGATAACGGCCGTTGATCAGCTTGCCGCCCTCGAAGCCGCGGCTGTCGGAGCCGACGACCCCGTCCGCCTTCACCGACTGCGAGTCGATCACTGCGGCCGTCGGCTCCGCGTCGCGGCCCGCCTCCTCGCGGACCTGCGTACATAGCCGGTCGTGGAACTCCTTGACAAAGCCGTGGTCGCGCCAGCGGCGGAAGAACGCGTATACGCGATCCCACGGCGGGCAGTCGGCCGACAGAAGGCTGGTGGCCCACTGAATCAAGTTCGTGGCCAACTGTCCGATCAGGCCGCCGCCGTGGGTGTTATCCCAACTCTGCAGGCTGGCGGCGATGTCCTGTAGCTGGCGGATCTCCTTGGAGCTGATCTTGTCTGGGATGGGCAGCTGCGTCGGCGGTGCGAGTAGTGCGGAGAGGTCTACACATCCAGGGTTAACAGCCAGGTTGACTAGCGCCTTTCTCCACGCTCCCTACCTTGGACAACTCCACCAACAGCGCCTGGCTGGCGAACGCCGACCGGCCGCTGACGGGGTACGAGCGGATCTTCGGCGACGTCGGGACCGCGCGCTCGCTGCGCACCCGCGGCGCGATCGAGCAGGTGGCGGCGCTCGCGCAGCGGGGCGGGCTGACCGTCCGTGACCTCCAGGACCAGGAGTTCACGAACCGGGCGCCCGCGGGAGACCTGGCCGCGGGTGACGCGTCCCGGGCCTGTGCCGCGCTGCCCGGCGGCACCGCGACGGCCAGCGACGGCACGAAGGTCGACGTCGGTGCGGCCTGTCCGGTGCTCGGCGCCTGGGACCGGACCATGAGCACCGGTATCCGGGGCGCCCTGCTCTTCGACCGGTTCTGGCGCAAGCTGACGGCCGCGGTGCCGGCCGAGCGGCTGTGGAGGGTGCCGTTCTCGGCGGCGGACCCGGTGCACACCCCGAACACCCTGGACACCGCCGCGCCCGCCTTCGCCACGGCGCTCGCGGACACGGTGCGGGAGCTGCGGACGGCGGGCATCGCCCTCGACGCCCCGCTCGGGGAGCACCAGTTCGTGGTGCGCGGCGGCGAGCGCATCCCCGTGCCCGGCGGCTCGGAGCGGCTCGGCGTGTGGAACAAGGTCGAGGGGGTGTGGAACGCGGCGCAGGGCGGCTACACGGAGGTGACGACGGGCTCCAGCCACATCCAGGCCGTCGGCTGGGACGGCAGCGGGTGCCCGGTGGCCCGTACGCTGCTGACGTACTCCCAGTCCTCGAATCCGAACTCGTCCCACTTCAGCGACCAGACCCGGCTGTTCTCCGGTGAGAAGTGGGTGACGGCCCGGTTCTGCGAGCGGGACGTGCTGTCCTCGCCCGCGCTCCGGGTGGTCCGCGTGAGCGAACACTGACCGTGCGGTCCCGCTCGGGAACGTCTCCGGGCGGGACCGCACCGCTGTCACACCGGGCGGGTGCGGCCCTCCCAGTACGGATCCCGCAGTCGCCGCTTGTAGAGCTTGCCGTTGGGGTCGCGGGGCATCTCGGCGATGAAGTCGACGCTCTTGGGCCGCTTGTAGCCGGCGAGCCGCTCGGCGCAGTGATCGAGGAGGGCGGCGGCGAGCGCCGGGCCGGGCTCGTGGCCCGGGGCCGGTTCGACGACGGCCTTGACCTCCTCGCCCCAGTCGTCGTGCGGGATGCCGAAGGCGGCGGCGTCGGCGACGGCCGGGTGGGCGAGGAGCACGGACTCGATCTCGGCCGGGTAGATGTTGACCCCACCGGAGATGATCATGTCGATCTTGCGGTCGCGGAGGAAGAGGTAGCCGTCCTCGTCGAGGACACCCAGGTCTCCCACCGTGAAGAAGTCACCGATGCGGTTCTTGCGGGTCTTGGCCTCGTCCTTGTGGTAGGCGAAGCCGCCGGTGCTCATCTTCATGTAGACGGTGCCGAGTTGACCGGGCGGCAGCCGCTTGCCGTCGTCGTCGAAGACCGCGAGTTCGCTGATCGGCCAGGCCTTGCCGACCGTGCCGGGCTTCTTCAGCCAGTCCTCGGCGGTGGCGAAGGCACCCCCGCCCTCGCTGGCGGCGTAGTACTCCTCCACGCAGTGCCCCCACCAGTCGATCATGGCTCGCTTGACGTGGTCGGGGCAGGGCGCGGCGCCGTGGATGGCGTGCCGCATGGACGAGACGTCGTAGCGGGCCTTCACCTCGTCCGGGAGGGCCAGCAGCCGGTGGAACTGGGTCGGGACCATGTGCGTGTGCGTGCACCGGTGGGCGTCGATGACGCGGAGCATCTCCTGCGGAGTCCACTTGTCCATCAGGACCAGCCGGTGGCCGATGTGCAGCGACGCGCCCGCGAACTGGAGGACGGCCGTGTGGTACAGCGGCGAGCAGACGAGATGGACGTTGTCGTCGAACGGCCGGATGCCGAATATGCCGAGGAATCCGCCCAGGTAGGCCTCCTCGGGGGCCTTGCCGGACAGCGGGCGGCGGATGCCGCGCGGGCGTCCCGTCGTACCGGAGGTGTAGTTCATGACCCAGCCGAGCTCGCGGCCGGCGGGCGCCGACTCCGGCTGCCCGTCCAGGAGCCCGGCGTACGGCCGGAAGCCCTCGATCGCGCCGACCGCGTACCGGTGGGTCGGCGCCAGGCCCGCCTCGTCGGCGGCGGCGCGTGCCGCGTCGGCGAACCGCTCGTGGGCGATGAGCACCTTCGCCCCGGAGTCGGCGACGATCCAGGCGATCTCGGGGCCGACGAGGTGGTGGTTGACCGGGACCAGATAGAGGCCAGCCTGGGTGGCGGCCAGGTGGGCGGTGAAGAACTCGACGCCGTTGGGCAGAACGACGGCGAAGGCGTCGCCGCGCTCCAGGCCGGCCGCGCGCAGGCCGTGGACGAGCCGGTTGGCCGCGGCGTGCAGACGTCCGGCGGTCCACTCCTCGCCGTCGGGTGCGATCAGGGCCGTGCGGCCGGGGTCGTGCGTGGCCTGGGCCCAGAATCCGGCGGGGGGTGTGCTGGATCCCGCGGGGGGTGTGCCGGTCACCGGCCGCTCCTTCCGGCGATGCGGTTGATGCGGTCCACGGCCCGCTCGAAGCCGCGGGTGAGGTCGTCGAAGACGGCCTGGACGCTGCGCTCGCTGTTCATCCGGCCCACGATCTGGCCGACGGGCGTGCCGAGCAGCGGTTCGACCTCGTACTTCTGGATCCGGGAGACCGCCTCGGCCACCAGCAGCCCCTGGAGCGGCATGGGCAGGGTGCCGGGGCCGGCCGGGTCGTCCCAGGCGTCGGTCCACTCGGTGCGCAGCTGCCGCGCGGGCTTGCCCGTCAGGGCACGGGAGCGGACGGTGTCCCCGGACCCGGCGGCGAGCAGTTTGCGGGTCAGCGCGGGCGCGTGCAGATCGGCTTCCGTGGTGGTCAGCCAGACGGAGCCCAGCCATACGCCCTGGGCGCCGAGCGCGAGGGCGGCCGCCACCTGCTGTCCGCTGCCGATGCCGCCGGCGGCCAGGACGGGCAGCGGGTCGACGGCGTCCACGATCTCGGGGGTGAGCACCATCGTGGCGATCTCCCCCGTGTGGCCGCCGGCCTCGTATCCCTGGGCGACGACGACGTCGATGCCCGCCTCCTGGTGCTTGCGGGCGTGCCGGGCGCTGCCGGCGAGCGCGGCGACCAGGACGTCCCGGTCGTGGGCGCGGGCGACGACGTCGGCGGGCGGGGAGCCCAGGGCGTTGGCGAGCAGTCTGATCGGATAGTCGAAGGCGACGTCGAGCTGGGTGCGGGCGACCTGCTCCATCCAGCCGGTGATGCGCCACCCGGAGGCCTCGCCCTCGGCCAGCTCCGGCACCCCGTGCCCCGCGAGGGTGTCCCGCACGAACTGCCGGTGTCCCTCGGGGATCATCGCCTCGACGTCCGCCTCGGAGACGCCCTCCACCTTCTTCGCGGGCATCACCACGTCCAGCCCGTACGGCCGGTCGCCGACGTGTGCCTCGATCCAGTCGAGGTCGCGTTTGAGGTCGTCGGGGGCGGTGTAGCGAACCGCGCCGAGCACGCCGAAGCCGCCGGCCCGGCTGATGGCCGCGGCGACGGCAGGGAACGGCGTGAAGCCGAAGACGGCGTGCTCGACTCCCAGTCTCTTGCTCAGCTCCGTCTGCATGGGCGCAGGATGCCGCAGCCGCCGTGCCGACGGAAGAGCTTTCTGACGTTCCGTCAGATTCTTTTCACTGCCGGACGGTCACGGGGTGGTGGCCTCCAGCACCGCCATGGCCGCGTTGTGCCCCGGCACCCCGCTCACCCCTCCCCCGCGCACCGCGCCCGCGCCGCACAGCAGGACGTTCGCGTGCCCGGTCTCCACGCCCCATCGTCCCGTGCCCTCCTGGGTGTAGGGCCAGGACAGGGCGCGGTGGAAGATGTTGCCGCCGGGCAGCCCGAGGTCCCGTTCCAGGTCGAGCGGGGTCTTCGCCTCGATGCAGGGGCGGCCGTCGGCGTCGGTGGCCAGGCAGTCGGCCAACGGCTCGGCGAGGTGGGCGTCGAGCTGGGCGAGGGTGGACTTCAGCAGTTCCTCGCGTACGGCGTCGTTGTCCCGGTCGAAGAGCCGGGCCGGGGTGTGCAGGCCGAACAGGGTGAGCGTCTGGTAGCCGCGCTCGGCGAGTTCGGGACCGAGGATCGAGGGGTCGGTCAGCGAGTGGCAGTAGATCTCCGAGGGCGGCGCGTCGGGGAGTTCACCGGCGGCTGCCTGGTCGTGGGCGGTGGCGAGCTGCCGGTAGCCCTCGGCGACGTGGAAGGTGCCGGCGAACGCCTCGCGCGGGTCGGTGTCCGGGTCGCGTAGCTTCGGCAGCCGGGTGAGCAGCATGTTGACCTTGAGCTGGGCGCCCTCGGCGGGATCGGGTGCCAAGTCCCCTGTGAGCGTGGCCAGTTCCTGCGGGGAGGCGTTCACGAGGACGTGCCGGGCGGCGGCGACTCCCTCGCCGTCGGCGGTGCGGTAGGCGACCTCGGCGCGCTCACCGTCGGTGGCGATGCGCACCGCCTCGTGCCCGGTGCGCAGTTCGGCGCCCGCCGAGCGGGCCGCCGCGGCCAGCGCGTCGGTGAGGGTGCCCATGCCACCGACGGGCACGTCCCAGGCGCCGGTGCCGCCGCCGATGACGTGGTAGAGGAAACAGCGGTTCTGCACGAGGGACGGGTCGTGGGCGTCGGCGAAGGTGCCGATGAGGGCGTCGGTGAGGACCACGCCCCGCACCAGGTCGTCGGCGAAGTTCTCCTCGACGGCGACACCGATCGGCTCCTCGAACAGCGCGCGCCAGGCGGTCTCGTCGTCGACGCGTCGGCGCAGTTCGTCCCGGGTGGGCAGGGGCTCGGTGAGGGTCGGGAAGACGCGCTCGGCGACGCGGGCGGTCCTGCCGTAGAAGCGCTGCCAGGCCGCGTACTCGCGCTCGCCGCCGGTCAGCCGGGCGAAGGCCGCCCGGGTGCGCTCCTCGCCCCCGCCGACGAGGAGTCCGGTCGGCCGGCCGTCCCGTTCGGCGGGGGTGTACGAGGAGATGGTGCGCGAGCGTACCCGGAAGTCGAGGCCGAGATCGCGCACGATCTTCTGCGGCAGCAGGCTGACCAGGTAGGAGTAGCGCGACAGCCGGGCGTCGACGCCGGTGAAGGCACGGGTGGACACGGCGGCACCGCCGGTGTGTCCCAGCCGCTCCAGCACCAGGACGGAGCGGCCCGCCCGGGCCAGGTAGGCGGCGGCGACCAGGCCATTGTGTCCGCCGCCGACGATGACGGCGTCGTAGCTGCGGGTTCCCTCGGTGGCAGGCATGGTCCTTCGTAACACGTACTGATCCACGGCGACCAGAGGCACGCTCCGGCCGAGGTCAGGCCCGGCTGACGCGGCCGCACCGGGGCCGGGCACGGCGGAGGACGGGCACGGCGGAGGGCGGGCACAGCGGAAGCCGGGCACGGCGGAGTCCGGGCACCGCCGGAGATCAAGTACGGCCGGAGATCAAGCACGGCCGGGAGGAGGTACCGTCAGCGGCCAGATGCAGCCGGAGGTCAAGCGCCGCCGGAGACCAGGCATCGCCAGAGCCCGGGCGCTCCCTGAGACCTGGCACTGCCGGAGGCGGACACCACCAGAAACCGGGCACCGCCACAAGCCAGGCGCCGCCACAGCCACGCTCCCCCGGAGACCGCGCGCTCCCGGAGCTCCGGCACCGCCGGAGACCAGGCGCCGCGGAGGCCAAGCACCACCAGAGCCCGGGCACCACCAGAGCCCGGGCCCCCCGGAGGCCAGGCACCACCCGGGCCCAAGCACTCGCGGAGACCAAGCCCCCCGGAGACCAAGCACCGCCAGGAGCCACGCACTCCCCGCGAACCGGTGGCACCGTCAGAGCCCAAGCGTCCCGGGAACCAAGCGTCGTCGAAGGTCAAGCACTGCCGGGCGCGAGCCGTTGGCGGAGCACTGCGACCCGGCGGTACAGCTCGCCCGCCTCGGTGCCCCGGCCGAGGCGCTCCAGGCAGTGGGCCTCGTCGTTGCGACTGGCGAGGGTGTCGGGGTGGTCGGGGCCGAGGACGCGCTCACGGGCGGCGGCGACCCGGCGGTACCCGGCGAGGGCCTCGCCCCACCGGCCCAGCCAGCCCAGGGCCACCGCGACCTCCCGGTGGCTGACGAGCGCGTCCGGGTGGGCGGGCCCGAGGGCCTGCTCGCGCAGCAGGCACACGTCGCGGGCCTCGGCCAGGGCCTCCTCCCAGCGGCCGAGCCGGCCGAGGTTGACCCCGAGGCCGTGCCGGGCACGCAGGGTGTCGGGGTGGTCCGGCCCCAGGACGCGGGTGCGGTCCTCGATCAGTTCGCGGTACAGCCGCAGGGCGTCCGTGCTGCGGCCCAGCCGGCCGAGGCTGAGCGCCGTCTCGTAGCGGGCGGCGAGGGTGTCGGCGTGGTCCGGACCGAGTACCCGCGCCCGGGTCGCGGCGACCTCTCGGTACAGCGCGAGAGCCTTCTCCCAGCGTCCCAACTGCCCCTGCGCATAGGCGACTTCGCAGTGCGAGACCAAGGTGTCCGGATGGTCCGCACCGAGCACGCGCGCCCGCGCCGCCGCCACGTCGAGGGCCGTGCGCAGCGCGTCGTCCAGGCGGCCCAGTCTGCCGAGGGTGCAGGCGAGATTGTGCCCGCAGCGCAGCGTGTCCGGGTGATCGGGGCCCATGGCCCGCACCCGTGCGGCCAGCACGGCGGCGTACACCTGGTGGGCCTCGAAGTGGCGGCCCAGCCGACCGAGGACGTAGGCGGTCTCCTGGCGGGCGGCGAGCGTGTCGGGGTGGTCGGCGCCGAACACGCGCGCTCTCGCCTCGGCGACGTCCGTGTAGGCCGCCAGCGCGTCGGTGAAACGGCCGCCGCGAACGAGGCGCTCCGCGGCGAGGGTCGTGGTCGTGGACCGTCGATCGTCCACGGGCGCGTCGGGGCCGCCGGGGACGTCGGGGCCGGTCGCGCCCACGCGTCGGTCGCCGCTCGCCGGGCGCGACCGCGCGCTCGTTCCGGGCGCCTCCGGTGCGCCGGCCCGGGCCGGTACGCGCCCCGCCCTGATCCGGCGGACCAACTCCCCGGCGTCGTACGGCCGTTCCTCCGGTCGTTTGGCGAGCAGGTCGAGGATGATCTCCTCCAGGTGGGCGGGCAGTTCGGGACGCAGTTCGCGCAGCGGCCGCGGCGGGGTGTCCCGGTGCCCGATGAGGATCGCCCAGGCGTCCGGCAGGTCGAACGGCGGCGCCCCGGTGGCGATTTCGTACAGCACGCAGCCCAGCGAGTACAGGTCGCTGCGCCGGTCCACCTCGCCGCCGCCGATCTGTTCCGGGGACATGTAGTGCGGGGTGCCCAGGGCGACGCCGGTGCCGGTCAGCCGGGCCGTGAGGCCGATGTCCTGGCCGAGGCGGGCGATGCCGAAGTCACAGATCTTCACGGTGCCGTCGGCCAGCCGCACGATGTTCGCGGGCTTCAGGTCCCGGTGGACGATGCCGCGTTGATGGGTGTAGGCGAGGGCGGCGGCGATCTGGTCGGCGATGTCCGCCACCTCGTCCACGGGCAGCGGATGCCCCTTGTTCTCCTCCAGCATGCGGCTCAGGTCGCGGCCGTCCAGCAGCTCCATCACCAGGTACGGCATACCGTCGCACTCGCCGAAGTCGTGGACGACGGTCACCCCGCGGTGCGAGAGCGCGGCGGCCACCCGGGCCTCGCGGCGGAACCGCTCCCGCAGCACTCCGGAGAGGGCCGCATCGTGGTAAGGCCCCAGCGGTTTGAGGCACTTCACCGCGACCTGCCGGCCCAGGGACTCGTCCCGGGCCCGCCACACCTCGCCCATCCCGCCCCGCCCGAGCAGTTCGAGCAGCCGGTACCGGCCCTGAACGAGCCTGTTCTCCCCCATCGCGATCCGCCGCCCCGTCGCCGTCCGCCCCCGCCCCCCGGAGACCGGCCCGGACCGCATCCGGCCGCACCGCGCCGGCCCGATCCGCGCCACACCCCCCCTGCTCGTCCAGTATGGCGGCCTATCGTCCAAGTTTGTACGGTGCCGGACGCGCGTCCGGGCCGAGCCTCGCCATCGCGCGCAGGACGTGTTTGGGCGGCAACTGCCAGCGCAGACGTGCGGGAACGGCGCGCAACAGCCTGCCCGTGGCCCGCAGCCGGCGGGTGACGACCGCAGGTGCGGGGGCCGGTCTGCCGTACAGCTCATGGGCGTACGGAGGCAGAGCGGCGTACGCCAGGTGCGCCACGCGCCGCCAGAGCACGTCACGCGCCGGTACGAGGAGGGGATGCGTCGGCGGGCGGAGGAGGAAGTCGTCCACCACATGCGCCTCGGGTCCCGCGGCCAGTTCCGGGCGCACCTTCTCGAAGTACGCGGCCAGTTCCGCGCGGCTCGCCGGTACGGTCCCGGGGTCGAGGCCCACCAGGCGTGCGCTGACGCGGTGTTCGGCGATGTAGCGGTCGGCGTGGGCGTCGGTGAGAGGGAAGCCGGAGCGGCGCAGGACGTGCAGATACGAGTCGATCTCCGCACAGTGGACCCACAGCAGCAGCGCGGGTTCGTCCACGCCGTAGCGCTCGCCGGTGTCCGGGTCGGTCGCCCCGAGCATGCCGTGGATCCTCCGGACGCGGGCGCCGGCCCGCTCCGCCGCCTCGGTCGTGCCGTACGTCGTCGTGCCGACGAAGCCGGCGGTGCGCATGAGCCGGCCCCAGGCGTCGTGCCGGCCACCCTTTTGACGATCGAACGCCGTGGAGTTCTGGAGCACGCCGCGCACCGCACGCGGGTGCAGCGCCTGGAGGTACAGCGCACGGACGCCGGCGACCCACATCATGGGGTCGCCGTGCATCTGCCAGGTCACGGAGTTCGGCGTGAACAGCCCGGGATCGCCCATGTCCGCAGGCTAACGCCGCACCCTCGGCATCCCCAGACCGATCCAGGAGATGATCTCGCGCTGGATCTCGTTGTTGCCGCCGCCGAAAGTGAAGATGACCGCCGAGCGGTAGCCGCGCTCCAGTTCGCCGTGCAGGACGGCGCCCGCGGAGCCCTCCTTGAGGGGTCCGGCCGCCGCGATGATCTCCATGAGCCAGGCGTACGCGTCCCGGCGGGCCTCGGAGCCGTAGACCTTGACGGCGGAGGCGTCCTGCGGGGTGAGCGTGCCCTCCTGGACGGCCGTGACCATCTGCCAGTTCATGAGCTTCATCGCGTCGAGCCGGGTGTGGGTGCGGGCCAGCAGCCGGCGCACCCAGGCCAGGTCGGCGACCCGGCGGCCGTCGGCGAGCTTGGTCTCGCGCGCCCAGCGCTGGACGTCGTACAGGGCGCGGATGGCCATCGTGCCGTGGGCGGCGAGGGTGACGCGCTCGTGGTTGAGCTGGTTGGTGATCAGCCGCCAGCCCTGGTTCTCCTCGCCGACGCGGCGGGAGACCGGGACGCGGATGTTCTCGTAGTAGCTGGCGGTGGTGTCGTGCGAGGCGAGGGTGTTGATGACGGTGCAGGAGTAGCCGGGGTCGGAGGTCGGCACCAGCAGCATGGTGATGCCCTTGTGCGGCGGGGCGGCGGGGTCGGTGCGGGTGGCGAGCCACACCCAGTCCGCGGTGTCGCCGTTCGTCGTCCAGATCTTCTGCCCGTTGACGACGTACGCGTCCCCGTCGCGTACGGCCCTGGTCTTCAGCGCGGCCAGGTCGGTGCCGGCGTCGGGCTCGCTGTAGCCGATCGCGAAGTCGATCTCGCCGGAGAGGATGCGCGGCAGGAAGTACGCCTTCTGCTCCTCGGTGCCGAAGCGCATCAGCGTGGGGCCGACGGTGTTCAGCGCCATGAGCGGCAGCGGTACGCCGGCCTGGGCGGCCTCGTCGAAGAAGATGAACTGCTCCATCGCCGTCATGCCGCGCCCGCCGTACTCCTTCGGCCAGCCCACGCCGAGCCAGCCGTCGGTGCCGAGCCGGCGGACGGTGTCGCGGTAGAACCGCTTCTGCGCGGCCGGGTCGGCGTACCGGGCGTAGGCGTTGTCCGGCACCAGTTGCGCGAAGTAGGCGCGCAGCTCGGTGCGCAGTCGCTGCTGCTCGGGCGTGTGGTCGAGATGCACGGCGCCTCCAGGCTCCCCAAGGGCGGTCCTGACGGCGCACACCGTAGAACGTGTTTCAGAAATAGGGAATGACGCGCTCGGGACGAATTCCGGCGGCGGCCCGGCGCCGGCGGCATCGCCGTCCGTCCATCACCGGTCACGCATTGTGTCCGGTTCGCCCGGGTTTGAGTGGGGTATCCCTGTCCTATGAGTACCGCATCGACGCAGCTGGCCGCAGCGAGCGGCCTCATGAGCCTCGTCCTGTTCATCGTGGCCATGGGTGTCCTCGCGCTGCTCGCCGGCGGATTCTGGATGAACTCCCGAGTCAAGTACCGCGAGTCCCCCCGCCCCCGCCCCGAGGAGCAGCCCACGCTGCCGCCGGAGGGACCGGTGCGGGAAGTCCGGGAGAACAGGGAATCCCAGGACGTCCCCGTGATCCCCAAGGGCGGTCGCCCGCTCACCCCGTACGAGCTGAGCAACCAGGACACCAGGCCGAGCGCGTCGAAGGAACGTCCGCGCTGGAGCCGGGGGTCCAGCGGCTCGTTCGGCGGCGGCGGACTCGGCGCCCACTGACCCCCGACCCGAACGACCCCGCCGACCGGACCACACCGCCACCACCCCGCACAGCAGTCCCGGCCCGCGCCGGGTCGCCCTACGCCCCTAGGAGTCCCTCCGGGCGGCGTCCAGGCGGCCGACGCGGGCCACGTTCTGCCGGTCCTCGGCGTCCTGGCTGGGCTCGGCGGCGAACCACGCGTCGAGGATCTCCTTCAGCAACGGTGCGGAGGTCAGACGGAGGCTGAGCGCGAGCACGTTGGCGTCGTTCCAGCGGCGGGCGCCGTCCGCCGTCACGGCGTCCGTGCACAGGGCCGCGCGGACGCCGGGCACCTTGTTGGCCGCGATGGACGCGCCCGTGCCGGTCCAGCAGCACACCACCGCCTGGTCGGCCGTGCCCTCGGCGACCTCCCGGGCGGCCGCCTCCGAGCAGACCGCCCACTGCGGGTCGGCCCCCGGGCGCAGCGCGCCGTGCGCCCGCACCTCGTGGCCGCGTCGTGCCAGCTCGGCGAGGAGCAGCCGGGCGACGGGTTCGTCCATGTCGGAGGAGACGGAGATCCGCATACCGGCGAGCGTAGCGGCTCCACCGGAAGCGCGTGACGCCCGCCTAGGAGTGCTGGGAGTGCCGTGCTCCGCGCGCGTCGTCGGGCCGCGCGGCCAGGCCGGTCAGCTCCCGGTGCAGCTCCTCCAGGGCGTCGAGGAGCACCGAGCGGTGGTACCAGCTCAGCCACGCCGCCGTGTCGGAGGCCAGCAGGGCGAGGGCCTGGCTCTGGTCGCCGGTCGGGCGGTGCCCGGCCTCGGGCCAGTGCAACGTGATCACGCCGGTGCACGACCCGGACCGCGACAGTACGGGGACGCTGTCCACGGCGCGGGTGCCGGTGCCCAGCAGGACCCGCCGGGACTCCTCGGACAGGAGTGTGTCGGCGGCCACGTCGGGCACGCTCACCCGGCGGCCGAGCAGCCGGGCGACCGTGTCCGGCGTGCCCTCGTCCCAGCCGCGCACCAGGTGGTCCAGAAACGTATCCGCACAGCCGTGGTCGGACTCCAGCACGAGCGCGTTCACGGCCGGGTCGACACACCGCACGTATCCGGCACAGGCCCGCCCGGCGGCGAGCGCCTCGTGCAGCACGGCGTCGATCATCTGCCGTCGGTAGCGCGGGTCCCGTCCCTCCCGGGCCAGGATCCGCAGCTGCGGCACGGGCAGCGACCGGCGCCCCGGGAACCAGACCGCGCCGTCCGGCGGCCGGGCCACGACGACGGCGGAGACGAGCACCCGCAGCGGCACGTTGAACCGCTGCGAGACCTCGCGCAGCACCCGGAAGGCGCCGGCGGAGTCCGGCAGGCCGTAGCGGACCATGACCACACCCTGCGCCATACCGATGACGGGAGCGGAGCGCACCCGGGCCCGCAGCGCGCGGACCTCCTTGCGCAGGTCCTCGTAACTGGGCCGCAGCGGATCGGAGATCTGCGACCGCCAGGCGGGCAGGTCCGCCCCGTGGGTGGCCGCCCGGGCCAGCTCGCGCAGGGCGTCGTCGAGGGTGGCGTAGAGCCGGACGCCGTCGAGACGCGCGAGATGCACGGCCTCGCGCAGCCCGGGCCGGGCCCGGACGATGACCAGGTCCGGACGGCCGGTGCGGGCCCGGGTCGTCTCGCTGAGCGCGCGCAGTACGGCGGCGCCGCCGAGCTGCACATGGGCCATGTCGAGGACGGGCCGCAGCCCCGCGAGATCCGCCTGTTCCAGATGCCCGCGCAGCTGCGCCGACCAGGCCTGGGCGCCCTCGGTGTCCAGGCTGCCGGACATACGCAGCAGCACCGCCCCCTCGGCGGGCAGCCCCTCGACGACGGACGACTCGATCAGGAGCGGGGCCGGCCTGCCGACGGGAACGGCCGGGACGGACGGGACGACCGGGGCGGACGGAACGGCGGAGGCGGGCAGGACGGCAGAGGGACCGGCAGCGGCGGACGCGGCGGCGGAAGGAGAGGAGACGGCGGGGTCGGCGGACGAGCCCGTCGGGGCGGACGGGCCGGCGTCGGAATCGGCGTCGGAATCCGAGGCGGGCTTCATGGCCCGGCCCGTCGGCGCGTCGCCGGGGCGTCCCGCCCGCTCCCGGCCCTCTCGCGGTCGTCGCGAACCTCCACCGCGTCCCCGCGGGCCTCCGGCGCCGCACGGGTCCCCGGCGCTTCCCCTGCTCCCCGCGCTCCCAGTGCTTCCAGCGCGGACGCCATCGTGGCGTGCACGCGGATGCCCGGCAGTCCCGCGGTGCGCAGCGCGTCGCGGGCGTGCGGGCGGGGCTGTACGACGGGCAGGGCGCGGCCGGAGAAGGCGAGGGCACCGGTGGCCCGGTCCAGGGAGCGCACGGCGGCCGGGCAGGCGAGGTACATCTCGGTCATGTCCAGCAAGGGGTGTTCCGCCGTCCGGTCGGCGTGGGCGATGTGTTCGGCGAGCGCCTCGGAGAACTCCACGGCGTTGGTGACGTCGACCGTGCCCCGGGCCTTCAGGACGCTGATCCCGCCCACCTCGGGGCGTCGCTCGTGCACGGTCTGCACGAGCAGCGGGGCCGAGCCGCGAGGGCGGGCGCGGGCACGGGACGGCCGGCCGTTTTCCATGGGATCGGGCTTCCTGGGTGGAGAAGGATCAGCCAGCCGCGTCTTGACCGGGGCTTCACTGTGCTCCGCCCGTGCCGCCGATGCAACGATTTTCCCCAGGCGTGTCGCACCCCGCGCGGACCCGGCCGGCAGCGGCCGCAGGGAGGCTCCGAAGGGCGGTGCGCGCACCCGGAGTTCCCGCGCCGGCCTCTCCCGCCGCCGCGGGGTGCGCCCGGATCGCGTGACCTCGTCCGGTCCAAGGTCGATACTGCCCTTAGCTCCATCCGAATGATCCCTCCAGCACCACCAGTGAACCCGGCCCGGCGGCGGAAACCGCAGGTCCCGAGCCCACCCGCAAGGCGCACTAGGAGATACCGATGAGGATGCTGATCAACGTGCCGGAGACCGTCGTGGCGGACGCGCTGCGCGGGATGGCGGCGGCGTATCCCGATCTGACCGTGGACGTGGAGAACCGGGTGATCGTCCGCCGGGACGCTCCCGTTGCCGGGCAGGTCGCGCTGGTGTCGGGCGGCGGGTCGGGGCACGAGCCGCTGCACGGCGGGTTCGTCGGCCACGGCATGCTGTCCGCCGCCTGCCCCGGGGAGGTGTTCACCTCGCCGGTGCCGGACCAGATGGCGCGTGCCGCGGCCGCCGTGGACAGCGGCGCCGGGGTGCTGTTCGTCGTGAAGAACTACACCGGCGACGTGCTGAACTTCGACATGGCGGCCGAACTGGCCGAGGACGAGGGCATCCAGGTCGCCAAGGTGCTCGTGAACGACGACGTGGCCGTGACCGACAGCCTCTACACCGCCGGCCGGCGCGGCACCGGCGCGACCTTGTTCGTGGAGAAGATCGCGGGCGCCGCCGCGGCCGAGGGGCAGCCGCTGGAGCGCGTGGAGGCCATCGGCCGCCGGGTGAACGAGAACTCCCGCAGCTTCGGCGTGGCCCTGAGCGCCTGCACGACCCCGGCGAAGGGCACCCCGACCTTCGATCTCCCGGACGGCGAGCTGGAGTTGGGCGTCGGCATCCACGGCGAGCCGGGCCGCGAGCGGCGGCCGATGATGACCTCCGGGGAGATCGCCGACTTCGCGGTGAACGCGATCCTGGAGGACATGCCGCCGCACAACCCGGTGCTGTTGCTGGTCAACGGCATGGGCGCCACCCCGCTGCTGGAGCTGTACGGCTTCCACGCCGAGGTGCAGCGGGTGCTCACGGAGCGCGGGGTCGCGGTGGCCCGTACGCTGGTCGGCAACTACGTCACCTCCCTGGACATGGCGGGCGCCTCGGTGACGCTGTGTCAGATCAACGAAGAGCTCCTGCGGTTGTGGGACGCACCGGTGTGCACCCCGGCGCTGCGCTGGGGCATGTGAGCGCCTCCCACCCCCGGCTTCCACTGCTCAACCCCCTCACCACGCAAGGAGATCCAGTGCTCGACGCCGACTTCTTCCGCCGCTGGATGGCGGTGACCGCCGCGTCCGTCGACCATGAGGCGGAGCGGCTCACCGAACTCGACTCGGCCATCGGGGACGCCGACCACGGCAGCAATCTGCAACGCGGCTTCCGGGCCGTGGCGGCCGCCCTGGAGAAGGAGGAGCCCGCCACGCCGGGCGCGGTCCTGACGCTCGCCGGACGGCAGCTCATCTCGACGGTCGGCGGCGCGTCCGGGCCGCTGTACGGCACGCTGCTGCGCCGGACCGGCAAGGCGCTCGGCGAGGCCGCCGAGGTCGGCGTGGAGCAGCTGGCCGCGGCGCTGGGTTCGGGGGTGGAGGGGGTGAAGCAGCTCGGCGGGGCGATGGTCGGCGACAAGACCATGATCGACGCCCTGGAGCCGGCCGTGGCCGCGCTCGGGGACGGCTTCGCCGCCGCGCGGACCGCCGCCGAGCAGGGCGCCGAGGCGACCACACCGCTGCAGGCCCGCAAGGGCCGGGCGAGCTACCTCGGCGAGCGCAGCATCGGCCACCAGGACCCGGGCGCGACCTCGTCGGCGCTGCTGATCGCCGCACTCGAAACAGCCGCTTCGCCGGCGGGGGGCCGGTCGTGAGCGACGAGAAGCTGGTCGGGATCGTGCTCGTGTCGCACAGCGCGGAGGTGGCCGCGTCGGTCGCGCAGTTGGCGAAGGGTCTCGCGGGCGGGGCCGAGGAGGTGCTCGTGGCCCCGGCCGGCGGCACCGAGGACGGCGGGCTCGGCACCAGCGCCGAGTTGATCTCCGCCGCGGCTGCCGCCGTCGACCGGGGCGCCGGGGTCGCGGTGCTCGGCGACCTCGGCAGCGCGGTGCTGACCGTGAAGGCACTGCTCGCCGAGGGCGACGAACTGCCGGACGGCACCCGCCTGGTGGACGCGCCGTTCGTCGAGGGCGCGGTGGCCGCGGTGGTCACCGCCGCCGCGGGAGCGGGCCTGGACGCGGTGGAGGCCGCGGCGGCGGAGGCGTACACCTACCGCAAGGCATGACGGCCGCGCGGGCGGCGGGGGGCGGAGGGGCGGGGCGGTCACTGGCCGGTCGCGAACAGGCGGGCCAGCCGCTCTCCCGTCGCCACCGCCGCCGCGTGGTCCTCGACGGGCTTCACGCGGGAGTCCTTGAACACGATGTAGGTGACGCCGGAGGGCGCGCCGCCGTCGTTCGGGTCGGTGCTGATGCCGAGACCCCGGGCGGTGGCGTAGGAGGCCTCGCCGATGAGGTCGCGCGGGCCGATGTCGCCGACCACCGCGTACTGCACCCGGTCGCGGTAGACGACGGCGGCGACGGCGCCGCCGCGCACGCCGTCGTCGCGGTGGTCCCAGATCCGGCTCGGTGCCGGAATCACGATGTAGGGCAGTGTCTCGGCGTTCAGGCCGCGGCCGTTGGACTGCGGGTAGGCGGTGGTGGCGGCGAACCCCGGGTCGGTGCCGCGGTTGCAGTGGGCGGTGCTCTGGCCGTCGCAGTCGATGTCCAGGTCGGCCTTCCAGAACACGGCGTCCCGTGTCCCGCACACGGGTACGGTCGCGGGGCGGTCGGCGTCGGTGCGATAGCGGCCCCGGGAGATCTGGTGGCATTCGCCCACCCGGGACAGCAGTTCGGTGGCGGCGACGGCGCCCTCGCTCCGGGCCTGGGGGCGCTCCCGCGGCGGGACGGCTACAGCGGCCGCGGGCACCGCGGCCGGGGCGAGCAGGGCTACGCCGGCCGCGGCCAGCGTCAGCGACTGGACACGCACGATGGGGGACCCTCTCGTCGAGGACGGGCGGACCCGCGCCACTGTGCTGCGGGTTCGTGCCCGCGACCGTTCGGGCCGCTCCGAAGGGGCCGTATGGAGCACGCTTCTGACGCCCCGTGAGGGACAAGAGGATTATCTGTGACCACAGGGGGCCGGGGATCCGGGCACGAAGCCGGCCCGGATCCCCCGGCCGCCCGCGTCGGCGCGGCTCCGGCGACGACAGCGTGTCCGCGCCGGCGGCGTGAACTCCCGTGTCCTCTCGGTCAGTTCAGCCGCAGGGAGCCTCAGCATACGTAACTCTCCCGGATGGTCACCAACACGGGTCCCGCCCGCCGGTCACCCCGTACGACCCTCTTGCCGCCGCCGCGCCCGCCGGGCATATTGGTCCGGACCTTTGAGGTCGATGCCGATGCCGTCCCCGGGGAGGCAGAGGGGAGGCAGAGCCGTGCGACGCGCACCCCTGCCGCTCGTTCTGGTCTGCGGAGCCCTGCTGCTGGTCGCGTCCTGCGGCTGGAGCCGGGCCGACGACGCCGACGACGGCCGGGCCCCCGGCGCGCCGACCGGGGTCACCGCGCTGGCGGGCAGCGCCACGAGCGTGCACGTGATGTGGAACGCGGTGACCGGCGGTCCCGGCATCCGCATCTACGAGGTGTACCGCGGCACCACGAAGGCGGCCGAAGTGCCGGGTTCGCAGCACATGGTGGACGTCGTCAGGCTCAGGCCGTCCACCCGGTACGCCTTCACCGTGCGGGCCCGGGACGACCAGGGCCGCCTCGGTCCGCCGAGCCGCGCGGTGCCGGCGCGGACCCCGGCCCGGGTGGCGGCCGACCGCTCGGCCCCGACCCGGCCGTCGGCGCCCGTCGGGCGGGTCGTGGGCAGCCGCGCGGTCCAGCTGTCCTGGGGCGCCTCCCGGGACGACCGGGGCGTGGTCTCGTACGACGTCTACCAGGGCGGGGCGAGGATCCACACCGTCGGCGGCGGCCGGACGGCGACCGTGGTCACCGGGCTGCGCCCGGGCACCGCCTACGTCTTCACGGTCCGGGCCCGGGACGCGGCCGACAACCTCTCCCCCGCGAGCGGCCCGGTCCGCCTCACCACGCCGGGTACCGACGACGGCCGCGCCACCGCGCCCACCGGCTTCACCGCCGGGACCCACCGGTCCGGCGGGGCCTCCTACATCGATCTGTCCTGGGACCCGCCGGCCGCGGACGGGGTGATCACCGAGTACCAGATCGAGCTCGACGGCAGGGCGGCCACCTCGCTGGTGTGGGGCGGCACACCGCCGACCGGGCGGTCGAGCTACAGCTTCTACGGCGGCTCCGGCACCGGCCCCGGCGCGGAACACCGGGTACGGCTACGGGCCCGGCTGCCGGACGGCACCTGGGGCGGCTGGTCACAGGAACGAACGGTGACCACCTGACACCGGTGATCGGGGCGGACGAGCGGGCGATGCTGCGCCGCACGGAGGAAACCGTCACCTGACCGGCCGCCTCCCGCATGCAGGCCCCCGCGCCGGCGCCTTGGCTGCTGCCCAGGCGCACGGACGTACCCGACCCTCGGCGGCCCATGGGACGCACCGCCGACCGTGCCGCCGGAGGCCGGCCATGTGCTGCACGCGTCTTCTGCTCCGCTCCGGACCGGTCCTGGCGGCCGCCCTCGCGCTTCCCGGCGGGCAGGCCGTCGCGGAGCCGGGCATCTCCGTCAGCGCCGTCGGGTCCACCGTCTCGGTGGTCACGAGCGCGTGCACGCGGACCGACGGCAGCTGGGGCAGCGCCGCCCTGCTGACCGGGCGGCAGACGAACGTCTCGGCGGGCAGGCGGAGCGCCCTGGCGGGCACGGCCGCCGGCCAGTCCGCGACCTGGTCGGGCGTGCGCCCGGGGACGTACACCGTGGTCGTGGTCTGCTCCGGCGGCAGCACGGCGGGCACCCGGTCGGTGCGCGTCCCGTCGTCCTCGGCCGCGCCGTCCCTCGGCATCATGGGCGGCCTCGGCGGCGCCGCCCGGGACTACGGCCCGCTGACGCTGGGCATCGGCGCGGCCCTGGTCGGCAGCGGGGTGGCCGCCACGGGCCGGTACCTGCGCCGCCGTTGACGCCGTTCCGGTTCGACACTGCCGTACCAGCGCGCCCGCCCCGCGCGGGGCTCAGGCGCCGTCCGGCAGGTCGGCGAGCTCGCTCAGCGCGTGGGTGAGCCACTGGGTCCAGAAGGTCTCCAGGTCGATGCCGGCCCGCAGCACGAGGTGGCGCAGCCGGTCCTCGGGGGCGTCCCGGTCCGGCGGGAAGTCCCGCTGCTCGATCCCCCGGTACTCGGCCAACTGCCACCGGTGCAGCTCCAGATGGCGGCGCAGGTCCGCCTCCAGACCCGCCGTGCCGACCACCGCGGCGGCCCGCAGCCGCAGCAGGAGCACGTCCCGCTGCGGTTTGGGGTCCTGCGCGGCCGCGGTCCAGCGGGCCAGCTCGGCGCGGCCGGCGGGCAGGACCTCGTAGCTCTTCTTCTGCCCGCGGGCCGGCGCCTGCGCCGGCAGCGCGCGGATGAGCCCGTCGGCCTCCAGCTTCCCCAGCTCGCGATAGATCTGCTGGTGCGTCGCGGACCAGAAGTAGCCGATCGACTTGTCGAAGCGGCGGGTCAGTTCCAGTCCCGACGACGGCTTTTCCAGCAGGGCGGTGAGGATCGCGTGCGGGAGTGACATGGGCTCATCCTAGGGAGGCGGGCAGGTGCGGCAGGCGCCCTACAGCGCCGCCGCCAGCTCCGTGCCCTGCTTGATCGCCCGCTTGGCGTCCAGTTCGGCCGCGACGTCCGCGCCGCCGATCAGATGGACGCTGCGCCCGGCGGCGGCGAGCTCGTCGTACAGGTCGCGGCGCGGCTCCTGGCCGGTGCACAGGACGACCGTGTCGACCTCCAGGACCGTGCTCTCCTCGCCGACGGTGATGTGCAGTCCGGCGTCGTCGATGCGGTCGTAGCGCACGCCCGGGACCATGGTCACGCCCCGGTGCTTCAGCTCGGTGCGGTGGATCCAGCCGGTGGTCTTGCCGAGCCCGGCGCCGACCTTGCTGGTCTTGCGCTGGAGCAGGTGGACCTGGCGGGGCGGGGCGGGCCGCTCGGGTGCGGCGAGGCCGCCCGGCGTCCGGTAGTCCATGTCGACGCCCCAGCCGCGGAAGTACGTCGCGGGGTCCTCGCTCGCCTTGTCGCCGCCGTCGGTGAGGTACTCGGCGACGTCGAAGCCGATGCCGCCGGCGCCGAGGACGGCGACCCGGTCGCCGACGGCGGCGCCGCCCTGCAGCACGTCGAGGTAACCGAGGACGCGGGGGTGGTCGACGCCCGGGATGTCGGGGGTGCGCGGGGTGACGCCGGTCGCCACGACGACCTCGTCGTAGCCGGTGACGGTCTCGGCGGTGACCCAGGTGTCGAGGCGTACGTCGACGCCGTGCGCGTCGAGCTGGTGGCGGAAGTAGCGCAGGGTCTCGTCGAACTCCTGCTTGCCGGGGACCTTGCGGGCGACGTTGAGCTGACCGCCGACCTCGCTCGCGGCGTCGAAGAGCGTGACCGCGTGTCCGCGTTCGGCGGCGCTCACGGCGCAGGCGAGGCCCGCCGGTCCCGCGCCGACGACGGCGACGCGCTTCTTCAGCCGGGTCGGCGCGAGCACCAGCTCGGTCTCGTGGCAGGCGCGCGGGTTGACCAGGCAGGAGGTGATCTTGCCGCTGAAGGTGTGGTCGAGGCAGGCCTGGTTGCAGCCGATGCAGGTGTTGATGGCCTCGGGCGTGCCGGCGGCGGCCTTGGCGACGAAGTTGGGGTCGGCGAGCATCGGGCGGGCCATGGAGACCATGTCGGCGAAGCCGCCGGCCAGCAACTCCTCGGCGACCTCGGGGGTGTTGATGCGGTTGGTGGTCACCAGGGGGACGGACACCTCGCCCATCAGCTTCTTGGTGACCCAGGTGTAGGCGCCGCGCGGCACCGAGGTGGCGATGGTGGGGATGCGGGCCTCGTGCCAGCCGATGCCGGTGTTGATGATCGTCGCCCCGGCGGCCTCGATCTCCTTGGCGAGGGTGACGACCTCCGGCAGCGAGGAACCGCCCGGAACCAGGTCCAGCATGGACAGCCGGTAGATGACGATGAAGTCCTCGCCGACGGCCTCGCGCACCCGCTTGACGATCTCGACGGGGAAGCGCGTCCGGTTCTCGTAGGAGCCGCCCCAGCGGTCGGTGCGCCGGTTGGTCTGCAGGGCGATGAACTCGTTGATGAGGTAGCCCTCGGAGCCCATGATCTCCACGCCGTCGTAGCCGGCCTGCCGGGCGAGGCGGGCGGCGCGGGCGTAGTCGTCGATGGTCCGCTCGATGTCGGCGTCGCTCAGCTCGCGCGGCACGAAGGGGCTGATGGGCGCCTGGAGCGGGCTCGGCGCGACGAGGTCCTGGTGGTAGGCGTACCGGCCGAAGTGCAGGATCTGCATCGCGATCCGGCCGCCCTCGCGGTGCACGGCCTCCGTGACGGTCCGGTGCTGCTCGGCCTCGGCCTCGGTGGTGAGCTTGGCGCCGCCCTCGTACGGCCGGCCCTCGTCGTTGGGCGCGATGCCGCCGGTGACGATGAGGCCGACGCCGCCGCGCGCGCGGGCCGCGTAGAACGCCGCCATCCGCTCGAAGCCGCGCTCGGCCTCCTCCAGGCCGACGTGCATGGAGCCCATCAGCACGCGGTTGGGCAGGGTGGTGAAGCCCAGGTCGAGCGGGGTCATCAGATGCGGGTAACGGCTCATCGGGCCCTCCGTGCACGGGTGTCGTCACTCCTTGTTGTAGAGGACACCCGAGCCTTTGTGCAACTAGTTGCACAACTGGGGGAGGGTGACACCGACCACTCTGTACCTACTAGTATGTACAGTCGCACGGCACAGCACGGACCGCCACCCGCCTCCGAGAGGACCGCCATGCCCTTCGTCCGGATCGACACGCTCGGCACCGACCCCGCCCGGCTCGACGCGCTCGGCCAGGCCGTCCAGGACGCCCTGGGGGAGACGCTCGGCGTCCCGCCCGAGGACCGCTTCCAGGTGCTGACCGGCCACGACGGCGTGACCGGCACGCTCCGCTACGACGCCCACCTCGGCGTGCCCAAGGACGACTCGGTGGTGTTCGTCGCGATCACCCTGCGCGCCGGGCGCGCCCCGGACCGCAAGCGCGCGCTGTACCGGCGGATCGCCGAGCTGGTGCACGAGCGCACGGGCACGGACCCGGCGAACGTGCTCGTCACCCTCACCGAGAACGCGTCCGTCGACTGGTCCTTCGGGAACGGCGTGGCGCAGTACGCCCCGGACGGCGAGGGGCCGGCCGGGGCGCTGCGGTGACGCTGCGCGATCGGTGTCAGGCGCTCTCCAGGCGCAGGTGCAGATCCCGCTCCTGGTCGCCGGAGGCCGTGCAGGTCTCCTGGACGGTGAAGATCGAGTCCAGGGTGTGCCGGAACCGGTCCACGGCCCAGTAGCCGCCCTGGACGTCCGCCTGGACGGGCGAGCCGAGGTGGACCGGCGCACAGTGCGGCACATGCTCGTCCGCGATGTCGTAGGTGCCGAGCCACACCATCGGCCGGACCTCGTGCAACTGCTGGGGTACCTCCTCGGCGCCCCGGTCGGACGCGAAGCAGGACCTCAGGGCGTCGAAGACGATGCGGGCGTCCTCCTTGGAGCCGCTGATCTCCACCGTGACGGTTTCCGGATGCGACCGCTCCGTGTGTGCCATTGATCGCTCCTTTCGTGGCCGCGCTGCGGTGGAACGGGGTACCCCGCCGAGCCCCGCCCATCCCCGTCCCCCCTCAGGAAAGCACCACGGGCCCGTGAGCACACCCCCAGCCGGGGTTCAGCCGCGCGTGAACTTGTACGTCTTGCTGTCCGTGAGGATGCAGAAGCCGGGCGACATCACGATCACGCGCAGGATGCCGGTGCGCCGGTCGTAGTCGATGCCCTCCACCTCGAAGGTGCCCGAGCAGGAGCTGCGCAGCGGCAGCTGGCGCAGGGCGGTGACGTGGCCGGTGACGTCCGAGGAGCCGGGGGTGGCCGACAGGTCGATCTGGAGCAGCGGCTTGGTCATGCCGAACAGGCTGCCGTCGGGGTCGTCCGAGGAGCACAGCAGGGTGGTGGGGCCGGAGAAGTCGCAGCCCTGGACGTCACGGACCGGGTGGTCCAGGTCGACCTTCGAGGCCAGCGGGAGGTCGGCCGAGGGCGAGGTGCTCGCGTTGACGCCGGGGGTCGGGAAGACCAGCAGGCGGTTCATCGTGCCCCACTCGCCCGAGAGCATCCACTGGCCGTCGGGGGAGATCGCGTCCCACGAGTTGTTCAGGGCCTCGCCGGAGCTGAGCGTGTGCACGTACTCCGACCAGGTGCCGTCGGGCGCCTGCACGCGGTACATCTTCGAGTTGCCGGAGTCCTGCTGGTAGGGCTCGACGTAGTAGCCGTTGTACGAGGCGTCGGGGTCGCCGACGTGGTTCCAGCCACGAACGGAGACACTGAGGGGGATGGTGCCGATACCGGTGTAGTGGTTGGGGCTGTTCGCCGGCACCTCCACCGAGGTCAGCCCCTGGCTCTCGGTCAGCGGGTCGGCGCGGTCGGAACCGGTCTCGGTCCAGGTGTCGGCCGCGGAGGCGGGCACGGGTGCGGCCAGGGACACCACGGCGGCGGTGGCCAGGGTGACGAGTCCGGCGAGGACTGTGTGACAACGTTGCCAGGCGGACACGGGCATGGCCGACTCCTCGGGTGGGGTGGGGGCTGCGTACGGGGGCACTCGGTCGGCGGACAGTCTGACCCGGCCACGTAGTCATGTACAGGCCAATCGAGCAACATGAGCGTGAACACTCCCGGTGCGCGCACAACGCGTGCAGGATGTCCGGGAGGCCGCACCGCCGCGGCGGAGGCACCCGGTACGGCGGCTTCGGCGGACGCGTGCCGCCGCGGTGAGAGATGGTGGAGGTAGCCGGCGAACGCGCCGGGGAGTCGGGTGTGACGCGGTGGACCAAGGGCAGCCGGCACGGGGGACCACGTGCCGAGCCGACGGGCGAAGGCGGTGCAGTGCATGAGTGCAGCCGAGGCTCCGGTGACGCAGGGCGGCGATGCCGCCCGCGGGCCGGTACGGCCGGGCGGCCTGCTCGACGTGCTGGGCGTGGCGTCGGTGGTGCTGGACACCACCGGCCGGATCGTGCTGTGGAGCCCGCAGGCGGAGGAGCTGTTCGGGTACAGCGCGCACGAGGCCCTCGGCCAGTACGCCGCCCGGCTGATGGTCCACGAGCGCCACATCGAGCTGGTCGGCAAGCTCTTCGCCGATGTGATGCGCACCGGGCAGAGCTGGGCCGGCGGTTTCCCGATCAAGCACAAGGACGGCAGCACCCGCCTGGTGGAGTTCCGCAACATGCGGCTGCTGGACGACCGAGGTGACGTGTACGCGCTCGGTCTCGCCGCCGACCAGTCGACCGTGCGGCGCCTCGAACAGGACGTCGCCCTCTCCGAGCGGATGGTCGAGCAGTCGCCGAGCGGCCTCGCCGTCCTGGACCCGCAGCTGCGGTTCGTCTCGGTGAACCCGGCGCTGGAGCGGATCAACGGACTGCCCGCCGCCGACCACGTGGGGCGCCCGCTGGCCGAGGTCCTGCCCCTGCTGGCGACCGAGCCCCTGGAGGCGGAGGCCCGGCAGGTGCTGCGGACCGGGGTGCCGGTGATCGACCGGCCCGTGGTCGGCCGTACGTCGGCCGACCCGGAGCAGGACCACACCTGGTCGATGTCGCTGTACCGCCTGGAGGACGCGCTGGGCAACGTGCTGGGCGTCGCGGCCTCCGTGATGGACATCACCGAGCAGCACCGGGCCTCCGTGGAGGCGGAGACGGCGCGGCGCCGCCTCGCGGTCATCGCCGACGCCTCCGCCCGGATCGGTACGACTCTCGAACTGGACCGCACCGCCTGCGAGTTGGCCGATGTCGCGGTGCCTGAGCTGGCCGACGTGGCCGCCGTGGACCTGCTGGACACGGTGGTGGAGGGCCGGCGCAGCACGCTGGGCCCGACGGAGCCGGCGGTGATCCGGGCCCTCGCGGTGCGCCCCCAGGACGACTCGGAGGCCGTACGGGCCGCGGACTTGCCCGGCGCGACCGCCCGGTACGAGCCCGACCGGCTGGTCACCGAGTGCGTGCGCTCGGCCGAGGCGGTCCTGGTGCCGCACGTGAAGGACGAGGACCTGCCGCGCATCGCCCGCTCCCCCGAGGCCGCCGGGCTCCTGGGCCGGGCGGGCCTGCACTCGTATCTCGCGGTCCCGTTGATCGCCCGCGGCGAGGTACTCGGCGCCCTGGACCTCAAACGCACCCGCAATCCCGCGCCGTTCGACGAGGAAGACGTCCTGCTCGCCCGCGAGCTGGCCGCCCGCGCGGCGGTGCAGATCGACAACGCGCGCTGGTACCAGAACGCCCGCAACACCGCCCTCACGCTCCAGCGCAGCCTGCTGCCCAGCCATCCGCCGGTCACCACCGGCCTGGAGGTGGCCTCGCGCTACCAGCCGGCCGGGGCGACGAGCGAGGTCGGCGGCGACTGGTTCGACGTCATCCCGCTGGAGGGCGGCAGGACCGCGCTCGTGGTCGGCGACGTGATGGGCAGCGGGATCAGCGCCGCCGCGACGATGGGCCGGCTGCGCACGGCGACCACCACGCTCGCCCCCCTCGGCCTGGACCCGGCGCTGCTGCTGGAACACCTGGACAAGACGACGTCCGCCCTGGACCACTCCATCGCGACCTGTGTGTACGCCGTCCACGACCCGCATCTGCGGCAGTGCCAGATCGCCAACGCCGGTCATCTGCCCCCCGCCCGGGTCCGCCCCGGCCGGCCGCCGGAGCTGCTGGACCTGCCGACCGGGGTACCGCTGGGAGTGGGCGGGATCGAGTTCTCCACCGTCACCGTCGACTTCGCGCCCGGCGACGAACTCGTCTTCTACACCGACGGGTTGGTGGAGACCCGCTGCCACTCGCTGGACGAGCGCCTGGACTTCCTGCTGTCCCTGCTCGACGACCCCGCCCGCCCCTTGGAGGAGACCTGCGACCTCCTCCTGCGCACCCTGCACCACCCCGACAACCACGACGACGTCGCCCTGCTCATCGCCCGGGCCCAGGAACTGCCATAACGGAGGCGGACGTTACGGCCGTTCGCCGATGACGACGTGCGCGTACAGCTCCTCCGACTCCGCCAGACGGGCCGTCAGACCCGCGTCGGCGAAGGCGCGCAGGGCGGCCGGGACCTGGCGTTCGCCGGTCTCGGACAGCAGGCGGCCGCCCGGTGCGAGCCACGCGGGCGCCTCGGCGGCCACCCGGCGCAGCACGTCGAGGCCGTCCGCACCGCCGTCCAGGGCGACCAGTGGCTCGTGGTCGCGGGCCTCGGCCGGCAGCAGCGGCACCTCGGCGGTGGGGACGTAGGGCACGTTGGCCAGCAGGACGTCGACGCGACCGCGCAGTCCGGCGGGAAGGGCGTCGTAGAGGTCGCCCTCGTGGGCCCGGCCGCCGAAGGGGGCGAGGTTGCGGCGGGCGCAGCGGACGGCGGCCGGGGCGATGTCGGCGGCGTGCACCTCGGCGCCGTCCAGGGCGGCGGCCAGGGCCGCGCCGAGCGCGCCGGAGCCGCAGCACAGGTCCACGACGACGGACGCGTGCGGCGCCAGGACCAGCGCCTGGTCGACCAGGAACTCGGTGCGGCGGCGGGGGACGAACACCCCCGGTGCCACGCCGATGCGCAGCCCGTGGAACTCGGCCCAGCCGAGGACCTGTTCGAGCGGGAGCCCCGCGACGCGCCGGTCCACCATCGAGGTCAGTTCCGCGTCGGTCCGGGCGGTGGCGAGGATCAACTCCGCCTCGTCCTCGGCGAACACGCACCCGGCGGCGCGCAGCGCCGAGACGACGGCTTCAGGAGGAACGGCATCGGGAGAAACGGCGTCAGGAGGAAAAGGAGAGTGCACGGAGGGCGTGAGCCTTTCGGGAGCGCTTGACCGGTGGGCGCTCCCCGCGGTCACCGCTAGCGGTGCACCGCGCCGTCCTGAGGAGAGAGCACCCCGGCTGACACAGCGGTGATGGGTCCCACCTCCTCGTCCGTCGGGGCCGCGACCGTTCGCGACCGGACGGCCACCCTACCCCAACGGCCGCGCGGCGCCGCCCCGGCGGACCCTGCGGAAAAGCGGGTGACGCGCCGCCCGGGCCGTGGTTACGATCCCCGCGATGACGACTCACCCGACTCTGCGATTGGGGGTCCCGTCCGCGCAAGGTGAGCGCTGATGCTCACGTCGACCGCGTACGGGAATTCCCGTCTTTCCCTGTGGCAGCGCGTGCGTGCGTACGCCGTGCCACCGTCCATGATCGAGCCGGCCACCGCCCGGCGTGCCGCCGGGGACTGGGCGGGGGCCTGTGCCGCCGCCCGGATCGACGTCGACCTCGATCTGCGCCGCGTCGCCCGCGCCCACGGCCACGACCTCGCGGCCCGGCTCCGCGCCGACCTCCGGCATCTCGCCCCCGACCTGCTGCGCTGGCACATGCCGAGGATCGCGCCCGACGGCCTGCTGCGCCCCGGGCTGACCCTCACACTGGCCCGGTACGACGGGTCCGGCCGGGCCGGTCCGCTGCACCTCGTGGTCCGCACGCCGCCGGCCTGGGCGGATGCCGGCCAGCGGATCGGCCTCGCCCTGTGGGATCCGGCCGGGGCCATGACCAGCCGCCATCCGCACCCGCGCCCGAGCCGGCGGTACCGGCTCGATCTGCACCGGCATCTGTGGGACGCCCGCAGGTCGGCCGAGCTGCGCGACCGCTCGGGGGCCGGCGGGCCTGCGCCGCCGGACGCCGATCCGCTGGGACTGGCCCCGCCGGGGCACGGCTGTGCCGTCGGCCGGTGGGCGGCCGAGGCACGCCTCCTGCTGGCGGCCGAGGGGCGGCCGGCCGGTGCCTTCGCCGTACGGCTCGGCGGCGGGCGCCGGCTGGTCCTGGCGGTGGCCGCGGACGGGGGCGACGTCCCCGGTCCGGCCGGCCACCTGCGCGCGGCCGACCGGACCGACGGGCCCCCTGGTCCGTCCGGGCGCGGGCCCCGGGACCGGCCGTACTCCGTCGTGGACGACGTCGGCGGGGCGGACCTGCGGATCGTCACCGGGCGTGTACCGGGCGGCCTCTCGGCCGTGCCGGTGCTGCCCGACGCGGCGACCTGGATCCCGCCCGACCTGGAGCTGCTCCGCGCCGGGCTGCTCACGCCGGACGGGCTGCATCCGCTGGTGGCCGCCGCGCTGGTCCCCGGGCACCGGCCGGACGGGCCGCCGCCCGGCGCCGATCCGGTGGCGGAGGCACCCGCCGTGGACTGCCGGGGTGCACGGCACCGGATCGGTCTGGTCGACGGCGTCCTGGTCCCGCTGGACCACGGACCGGACGAGATCCGGCGCGAGGAGCTGCTGGCCTCGCTCGGCGGCCCGGTGCTGCCGTGTCTGCGGGCCATCGACGAGGCGCACCGGCGCCCGGACTGTCTCACCGGCGTCCGGGAACGGCTGGACCACGGCGACAGCGCCGGGGCCCTGGCCGTGGTCGAGGCGCTGCTCGGTCCGGGCGCGGTGCTGCGCGACGGTCCCCTGCGGGACGAGCTGACGGCCGCGGCCGAGCGGCGCATCGCCTACGGCCTGTACCGCGCGAGCCTGACCGGCCCGGAGCACGCCCCCGCCGACCCGTACCGCAAGCACACCCGGCACCGGAAGTCCCACCACAGGCTGCGCTGAACCGCCCACCCACCACGCCCACTTGGCGAACATCCCTTGCCTTCCAGCCGACTTCACAACCCTCAAGGTGATGACACATGTCTGTCTCCGTCTCCCCCGCCCCTCAACTCGACGTCGCCGAAACCCTGTTGACGCTGCTCCGGGACACCACCACCGAGCCGCGCGCCGACATCCAGCTGGAGGCGCTCACCCTGGCCGTGGCCGCGGACCTTCCGGTCCTGCTGTGGGGTGAGCCCGGCATCGGCAAGACGGCGGCGCTGACCCAGCTCGCGACGGCGCTGGACCTGCCGCTGACCACCGTGATCGCGAGCGTGCACGAGCCGTCCGACTTCTCGGGGCTGCCCGTCGTAGGAGACGACCCCGCCGTGCAGGGCGTCCCGATGGCCCCGCCGGACTGGGCGGTGCGGCTGGTGCGCGCCGGGCGGGGGCTGCTGTTCCTGGACGAGCTGTCCACCGCTCCCCCGGCGGTGCAGGCGGCGCTGCTGCGGCTCGTGCTGGAGCGGCGGATCGGCGCCCTGCGGCTGCCGGCCGGGGTGCGGATCGTGGCCGCCGCCAACCCGCGCTCCTCGGCGGCCGACGGCTGGGAGCTGAGCCCGCCGCTGGCCAACCGGTTCGTGCACCTGCAGTGGACCCACGACCACGAGGTCGTCGTACGCGGTCTCGGCGGGACCTGGCCGCGCGCGGCCCTGCCCCGGCTCGACCCGGCGCGGCTGCCCGAGGCCGTGGCCTTCGCCCGGCGCGCGGTGTGCGCGTTCCTCGGCGCGCGGCCGGGGCTCGTGCACAAGCTGCCGAACGGGGAGGGCCGGCGGGGCGGGGCGTGGCCGTCACCCCGGAGCTGGGAGGCGACGCTGCGGCTGATCGCCTTCGCGACCGCCGCCGGTTCCGCGCGGGACGTGCTGTCGCTGCTGGTCCGCGGCACCGTAGGGGACGGACCCGGGCTGGAGCTGCTGGCGAGCCTGGACCGGATGGACCTGCCCGACCCGGAGTCGCTGCTGGCCGACCCGGCGGGTGCCGTGCTGCCCGAGCGCGGGGATCTGCGCCAGGCCGCGCTGGACGGGGTGGTGGCCGCGGTGCGGGCGCGGCCGGAGCGGGCCCGCTGGGACGCGGCCTGGGCGCTGCTGGTGCGGGCGATGGAGACCGGCGCGCCGGACGTGGTGGTCGTCCCGGCGGCCACGCTGGCCGCGCTGCGCCGGGAGGACTGGGACGTGCCGGCGGCGATCGAGCGGCTGGCCGGGGTGGTGTCGCTGTCCCGGCGGGCCGACGAGGCCGCCCGGCGCCCCGCGCGGACCGCGGGGACCCGGCGATGACGGCGGACGCGCCCGGGGCGCTGGACCTCGGCAAGCTGTTCGCGGCCCGGCTGCACGCGGCCCGGGTCCGGCCCTATCTGGCGACGGCGTTGTTCGCGCTGCGCCCGGTGGAGTCGCGGCAGGTGCCGACGATGGGCGTCGACCGGTACTGGCGGTGCTACGTCTCCGCGGCGTTCGTGGACCGCACCCCGGTGGCGGAGTTGGCGGCGGTGTGGGTGCACGAGGTGGCGCATCTGCTGCGCGACCATCACGGGCGCGGTGACCGGGTGGCCCGCGAGCGCGGGCTGACCGGTCCGGCGGAGCGGCTGCGGATGAACATCGCCGCGGACTGCGAGATCAACGACGACGTGTACGGCGACGGTCTGGTGTGCCCCGAGGACGCCGTGACACCGGGGAAACTGGGGCTGCGCCCGGGCGAGTTGATGGAGGACTACCTGCGGCAGTTCCGGCTCGGGCCGCGCCTGGCACGGCAGGCCTGGCTGGACTGCGGCAGCGGCGCCGACGGGCTGGAGCGGCCCTGGGAGCTGGGGCCCGGCGGCGCGCACGGGCTGAGCGAGCAGGAGCGGGACGCGGTCCGGTTCCGGGTGGCCCAGGGCATCAGGGGCGCACCGGGCAATGCCCCGCAGGGCTGGCGGCGCTGGGCCGAGGAGGTGTTCCATCCGCCGCAGCCCTGGCGCCAGTTGCTGGGCTCGGCGCTGCGCTCGGCCGTCTCGGCGTCGGGCGTGGGCGAGGACTACCGCTACGGGCGTCCGGCGCGGCGCTCGGCCGGGCTGCCCGAAGTGGTGCTGCCGAGTCTGCGGCGCAGTCCGCCGCGGGTCTGTGTGGTGGTGGACACCTCGGGCTCGGTCAGCGACGCCGAACTGGGCAGCGCACTGCTGGAAGTCGCCGCGATCTGCCGGGCGTCGGGCGGGCGGCGGGACCTGGTCTCCGTGCTGTCCTGCGACGCGGCGGCCCAGACGGTGCAGCCGCTGTACCGCACGGAGGGCATCGAGCTGGTGGGCGGCGGCGGGACGGACCTGCGCACCGGGTTCGCCCGGGCGCTGCGCATGCGGCCCGACGTGGTGGTGGTCCTGACGGACGGCCAGACTCCGTGGCCCGAGGCACGGCCGCCCTGCCGGACGGTGGTGGGCCTGTTCCCGCGGGCCGGCGGGTCGTACGACGAGAACGATCCCGGCTACCGGCCGGACACACCGCCCGCGTGGGCGCGGGTGGTGACGATCGGCTCGGCGTCGGGATGAGGCGCCGGCAGGGGCACCGCCCGCGGCCGGGCGGTTGGCTCCCTGTCGTCGGCGGCCGGTGCCGGATCAGACGCCGACCGTCTCCTCGACCTCTTCCTCGATCTCTTCCTCGGCCTGTGCCTTCGCCTGGTCCGCCGGCGTCCGCGGCGCGGCGGGCCCGGCGAGGGCGGTGGGGGCGGCGGGCGCCGTGGCCGGCTGGACCGCGGTGGTCTCGCCGTGGCCGGCCGCGTGCCGGGCGTGCCGGGGGCGCTCGTACAGGGCCGCGATCCCGGTCACCACGAGGCCGGCCAGCAGCCAGATCACGAGGGTCCACACGTTGCGCCCGAGGCCGTCGTCGCCGAAGTACAGCAGGCTGCGGATGCCCTCGACGAAGCCGGCGCCGTTCCAGAAGGCGTGCAGGGTGCCGAAGAAGCCGTTCTGGAGCTCGGGGCGGAACAACCCGCCGGAGCTCGTGAAGTTGAGCATCACGAACAGCACCATCATGGCCAGCGTGGTCCAGCGCTTGAGGAAGGTGTGCAGACCGACGCCGATGAGGAGGATGCCCGCCGAGTACAGCCACGCCATGCCGAACAGGCTCGCGAGGTCGTGGTGCGCGAGGTGGAACACCGGCCCGGCGAGCAGGGTGCCGATGCCGCCGACGACGGCGGAGACGCCGAGCGCGAGCAGCGCCCGTATCCGCATCGGGAGCGCGCCGCCCGCGGCGCCGAGGGCGGCGACCGAGGCGTAGGAGCCGATGCTGACCGCGATCAGCAGGAAGAACAGGCCCTGGCCGGTGGGGTCGTCGGAGACCGGCTCGGCCACGTCGGTGATCTTCAGCGGGAGGCCCTGCCGGGCGGCGACCGGGGTGAAGACCTTCTCGACGGCGGTCGCGCCCATGTCCGAGGCGGCGCTGGCCACGAGCAGTTCGGGCGCCTTGGCGCTCGGCACGTAGGCGCCGGTCACGTCCCGGGACTTCAGCAGTTCGACGGCGTCGGCGCGGGTGGCGACCGTACGGACGTCGAGCTTGTCCCCCGCGGCGTCCTTGACCGTCTGGGCGAAGACCTTCGCCCGCGGGGTGGTGCCGACGACGGCGACCGGCAGGTGGTGCGGCTCGGGGGTGACGAAGGCCCCCATGTACGCGAGCCCCATGCCGATGCACATCAGCAGCGGGGTGATCAGGTGCGTGAGCACGTGACGCAGTGCCGGTGACCTCATCGGGCGACCTCCAATGGTTGGCTTATACAACTTCAGCTTCAAGTTGTACTATACAACTAGAACGCCTGAGGAGGTATTCCCGTGAGCTCAGCGGAGTCGGCCGTCGAGACGATCCAGCGCGAGATGACGATCTTCGCCCGCCGGGCCCGCGCCTCGGCGGGCCGCATGCACCCCGAGCTGTCGCTGGTCTCGTACACCCTGCTCGGCCACCTGGAGGAGCAGGGCGGCTGCCGGGCCACGGACCTCGCGGCGCACTACGCCCTCGACAAGTCCACGGTGAGCCGGCAGGTGGCGGCGCTGGAGCGGGCCGGGCTGATCGAGCGCCGGCTGGACCCGGAGGACCACCGGGTCCAGGTGCTCCATCTCACGGAGGCGGGCGAGGAGATCCTCGCCCAGGTGACCCGCAGCCGCCGGGCCGCCTTCCACGAGCGGCTCGCCGACTGGCCTCAGGAGGACCTGGTCCGCTTCGCGGCCTATCTGGAGCGGTACAACGCGGGGCGGGGCGACTCCGGGGCCGAGTGAGACTCCGGGTGCGGCGGCGCGGTGCACGCCGGTTTCCCGCGACGGCTACGGCTACGCCACCGGCACCGCCGCGTGGTCGTCCTCGGCCAGGCGCTCGGGGACACGGGCCGCGCCGAACGCGGTGCGGCGGCGCAGCCGGAAGCCCAGGGACTCGTACAGCCGGATCGCGTTCGTGTTCTGGGCGCCCGTGTGCAGGAACGGCGTCTCGCCGCGCTCCCGGATGCCGTGGGCGACAGCGCGGATCAGCCGCGTCGCGAGGCCCTCGCCGCGGTGGGCCGGGTCGGTGCAGACCGCGCTGATCTCGGTCCAGCCCGGCGGGTGCAGCCGCTCCCCCGCCATGGCGATCAGCGCCCCGCCGCGGCGGACGCCGAGGTAGGTGCCGAGTTCGATGGTGCGCGGCAGGAACGGTCCGGGCCGGGTGCGTGCCACGAGGTCGAGCATCTCGGGCACGTCCGCCGGGCCGAGCGGAACCGCCTCCGGGTCCGGCGCGGCGTCGAGACCGTCGTCCACGAGCTGCACGCCCTCGACGCGGAAGGTGATCTCCCAGCCGTCGGGGACCTCGCCACGGTAGCCCAGCAGCGGAACCTCCGCGCCGGGACCCGCCAGCGCTGCGAGGTCCGCCCAGTCCCGTGCGTCCGGCTCGTCGGGCAGGGCGAGCCACGGGGTGACGTCGACGGGATAGCGCACCACCCGGCCGCGCCACTCGGCGAAGCGCGCGTGCGGGCCGGTCAGCGCGGCCAGGGCGGGGCGGTCGAGGACGTGCGGGGCGGCGGCGGACGTCCGGTCGCCGCCGCCCGGTCCGGCTATGAGGCTCACGCGGCCACCTCGATCACGATCTTTCCGAGGGTGTGGCCGTCCTCGACGGCGCGCAGCGCCCGGTCGGCCTGCTCCAGCGGGAAGGTGCGGGTGACGTACGGCTTCAGCTCGCCGCGCACGGCGAGGTCGGCGACCGCCTCCAGGACGGCGGCGGTGCGGGCGCGCTGGACCTGCGCACCGCCGAGCTCGGCCACGGTCTCCAGCGGGGAGCCGACGGTGACCAGCTTGCTGCGGTCCTTGAGCAGTTCGGCGGCCTCGGCGAGCACCGGCCCGCCCACCAGGTCGTACACCCCGTCGATCCCGTCGGGCACGGCGGCGCGCACCCGCTCGACGAGGCCGGGACCGGAGGGGCTGTAGGGGACGTGGACGGCGCCGAGCGACTCCACGAACTCCCTCTTGCCCTCGCTCGCCACGCCCACGGCCCGCAGTCCGAAGGCCCGGGCGATCTGCACGGCCGCGCTGCCGACCCCGCCGCCGGCGCCCGTGATCAGCAGTGTCGTCCCGCCCGGCAGGTCGAGCTGGCGGATGCCGTCGTAGGCGGTGGCCGCGGCGACCGGGAGGGTGGCGGCGTCGGCGTAGGACAGCGCGGCGGGCTTGTGGACGGTCACGTCGGCGGTGAGCAGGGCGAACTCCGCGTACCCGCCGCTGGCGGTGCTGCCGAACACCTCGTCGCCCACCGCGAAGCCGGTCACGCCCGGGCCGGTCTCCGCCACGACACCCGCGGCCTCGCTGCCGAAGACCCGGGGGAAGGGGCGCTCGCTCTCACCAGGGCGCCGGAAGCCCTTCCGCAGCTTCCAGTCGACGGGGTTGACCCCTGCCGCGCGCACCGCGATCAGGATCTCGCCGGGGCCGGGGCTCGGACGGTCCAGTTCGGTCAGCGCCTCGGCCTCCGGTCCGCCGTGCCGCGTGTAGACATACGCCTTGGGCATGTTCTCTTCCTCGCTTCTCTCGCGCTCCCACCGGTGTACCGGCACCCGCATCGAGCGCAAAGGAGAAGCGCCGCAGAGCTATTCCCGGGGCCCGAAAGAGTTCATGCGGGCGCAATGATCACGCGGTGACCTGGGACGGAGCACCCGGAACGACGGCGTACGGTTGAACCATGAACGTCACGCGAGGCTTCACGGGCCGTCCGCGCGTCGACAACCCGGGGCTGCCGCCCGGGCAGTACGACGCGGGCGAGGACTGGCCCGTCCTGTCCGCCGAGGTCACCCCGGACCTCGCGCCGGCCGACTGGTCCTTCCGTATCGACGGCCTGGTCGAGCGGCCGCACAGCTGGGACTGGGACGCGGCGCACAGGCTGCCGGAGTCGGCGTACGCCGGCGACATCCACTGTGTGACCGGCTGGTCGAAGTTCGGCGTGCGCTTCGGCGGCGTCAGTCTGGACGCGTTCTTCGACGTGGTGCGGCCTCAGGGGTCCGCCACCCATGCCGTGGCCTACTCCCACACCGGCTACACCACGAACCTGCCCCTCGCGGACCTCACCGGCGGGCGCGCCTGGATCGTCTGGGAGTACGGCGGCGAGCCGCTGCCGTCCGAGCACGGCGGCCCGGCGCGGCTGATCGTGCCCCATCTGTACTTCTGGAAGAGCGCCAAGTGGATCGCCGGTCTCACGCTGCTCGACCACGACGAACCCGGCTTCTGGGAGCGCAACGGCTACCACGGGCGCGGCAACCCCTGGGAGGAGCAGCGGTACTCCGGTGACTGAGACGGCGACGACGAACCCGACGGCCACGGCCGGCGGCCCCCTCGTCCCCGCGACACGGTTCGCCGTGCCGGGGCGGATCGAGGTGAGCGACCCGGCGGCCGCGGTGTGGCAGACGGCCACGCTGACCGAGATCCGGCGCGAGACGCCGCGGACGGCCACCTTCCGGCTGGCCGTGCCCGCCTGGGCGGGGCATCTGCCCGGCCAGCACCTGATGCTGCGGCTGACCGCGCCGGACGGCTACATCGCGCAGCGCCACTACTCCCTCGCGTCGGCGCCCGACGACTCGGGGCACATCGAGCTGACCCTGGACCACGTCCCGGGCGGCGAGGTCTCCGGCTGGTTCCACACGGTGGCCCGCCCCGGTGACACGGTCGAGGTGCGCGGGCCGCTGAGCGGCTTCTTCGCCTGGCCGGGCGACCGGCCCGCGCTGTTGGTCGGCGCCGGTTCCGGCGTCGTACCGCTGATGTCGATGGTGCGCCACCACCGGCTGCGCGGCCTCGACGTGCCGCTGCGCCTGCTGGTGTCCGCGCGCAGCCCCGAGGAGCTGATCTACGCGTCCGAACTGGGCGCGGAGACGACGCCCGTGTTCACGCGGAGCGCCCCACAGGGGGTGCTGGTGGGACGTATGGCGGCGGCACATGTGGCGCCGCTCCTGGCCGAGCGGCCTTCCGGTGGGTGGGAGGCCTATGTGTGCGGGTCCAACGCGTTCGCCGAGCACGCCTCCCGGCTGCTGGTCGCGGCAGGGCAGCCGGTGGAGCGGATCCGCATCGAGCGCTTCGGCTGACCCCCCGTCCGGAACACGGTCCGGAACGTGGCCCGAGACATCCTCCGGAACACCGTCGGGAGCAGGCCTGGAACACCTGTCCGGGTCGCGCGCCGGGGCCGGGCGCGCGACCGTGGGGCGCATGGCTCGTTCCGCGCTCCAAGCGGGCTTGAACTCGCGGTTCGCGGCGTGAGCGAGGGGCACCGTACGGGGTACGAGACGGGTGTGGACGCTCGTGTGCGTGAGCGATGGGGGACGGCGGGCCCGTGAAGCGGTCCGTCCGGCGCTCCGGCTCCTACGGGGCGAGGAGGTGGACATGCGGACCCGGGTTCATGGCTGGCGCTGGCAGCGCAATCCGCTGCGGCGCCGCTCGGACGTCGTGGAGGCGTGGACGGTGCTGGTCGTCTCCGTCCTGCTGTTCGTGGTGGTGCCCCTGGCCGGAGTGGCCGCGGGCCTGCGCGCGTACGACCAGGCCGGCTCGCTCGCCGCGGCGGCCCGTGCCGAACGGCACCAGGTGCGCGCCCGGGTGATCGGCGAACCGCCGCGCCGGGTGTCCGCCGTGGAGGGCGACCGTGAGCGACCCTACCGCGCCCAGGTGCGCTGGACCGAACCCGGCAGGGGGACCCGGACGGCGTGGACCCGGGTGCCGGCGGGGACCCGGGCCGGCGACACGGTCTCCGTGTGGCTCGACACGCGGGGCCGGGACGTCGCCCCGCCGCCGGACGACGCGGCGATCGTGCAGCATTCGGTGACCGTCGGCGTGTGCGCGGCGGGCGGCGCGGCCGCCGTCGTGCTCCTCGGGCACGCGATCGAGCGCCGGATCGCGCTGCGGCACCGGATGGCGGAGTGGGAGCGCGGGTGGGCGCGCACCGGGCCGAAGTGGACCCAGCCCAGGACGTGACAGCGACCCGACCACTGTGTCCGGCCGGGGTACCGTGACCACCCTGGAGCAAGCGCTTACTCATCGCGTGAGCAGGCGTGTCGCCCATCAGGAAACCGTAGGGCATGCCCCCTTGGGCCTGGCCGGTCCTCCGATCATCCACGTACGGTGAGTCGACGCACTGTCCCTTCACCAAGGCGGTTGTTGATGGCCCTGTTCGACCTTTCCCTCGACGAACTGCACGCGTACCGAAGCGAGTCCACCGAGCCCGAGGACTTCGACGCCTTCTGGGACAAGACCCTGGAGCAGGCGCGCGAGCTCGAACTGGACGCCCGCTTCGAGCCGGTGGACACCGGGCTGTCGACGGTCGAGGTGTACGACGTGACCTTCGCCGGGTTCGGCGGCCACCCCGTCAAGGGCTGGCTGCGGCTGCCGGCCGGCGCCACCGAACCCCTGTCGCTGGTCGTGGAGTTCATCGGGTACGGCGGCGGGCGCGGGCTCCCGCACGAGAACCTGCTGTGGGCGTCGACGGGCCGCGCGCACTTCACGATGGACACCCGGGGCCAGGGCAGCGCCTGGGGCGCGGGCGGCGGCACGGCGGACCCGGTCGGCGCGGCACCGGCGTACCCGGGCTTCATGACGCGCGGCATCGACGCGCCCGAGAACTACTACTACCGGCGGGTGTTCACGGACGCCGTACGCGCGGTCGAGGCCGCCCGCTCGCACCCGCTGGCCGACGCCGCGCGCACGGTGGCGCTCGGCGCCAGCCAGGGCGGCGGCATCGCGCTGGCGGTCGGCGGCCTGGTCCCGGACCTGGTCGCGGTCGCGCCGGACGTGCCGTTCCTGTGCGACTTCCCGCGCGCCACGACGCTGACGGATCGTCACCCCTACCGGGAGATCGGCCAGTTCCTCAAGACGCACCGCGGCCGCTCGGCGGAGGTGCAGCGCACCCTGTCGTACTTCGACGGTGTGCACTTCGCGGCCCGCGGCCGGGCGCCGGCACTGTTCTCCGCCGCCCTGGAGGACCAGACCTGCCCGCCGTCGACGGTGTTCGCGGCCTTCAACTCCTGGGCGCAGGAGGACAAGGCGATCGAGGTGTACGACTTCAACGACCACGAGGGCGGCGGGCCGTTCCACGAGGCGGCGAAGGTGCGCTGGCTGCGGTCGTACGCCTGACGGCGCGTCGTCCGTCTGACAGCGCGGGGCGGGTTTCGGCCGAACCGCCATACCGCTCTTCCCTTGTGGTTTAGACCAATGCAATGGTGGTCGCGCAATGAGCCCGCACGGCTACGTCTTGTCACCACAGGAGGGCGCGGCATGGCCCGCACCACCCCGCACGAACCCGAGCAGAGCCACGAACCCGCACGGCTCGACGACCGGCCCCTGTACGGGCGGATCGCGGCTCTGCTGCTCGACGAACTGCGCGCCGGCACCATTCCGCCCGGCGAACGGCTGCCCGGCGAACGGCACCTGGCCGCCCACTACCAGGTCAGCCGGGAGACCGTCCGGCAGGCGCTGGAGGTGCTGCGCCGGGGCGGTCTGGTCGCCACCGACCGGCGCGGCAGCCATGTCACGCTGCCCGGCCGGCCGGTCGAGGCGCCGGGGACCCCGGTCTTCCCGCTGGGCGCCCGCTCGGCGGACCCGTGTGCGGTCGACCGGGCCACGGTGACCTGGGAGGCGCCGCCGCCGGAGCACGCGCGGGCGCTGGGCCTCGCCCCGCAGCGGCCGACGCTGGTGCACCGCTACCGGTCGGCCACCCCGGACGGCCGGTCGCTGCGCACCGCGGTGACGTCGTTCTCAGCGGTGGCACTGGCCGAGGTCGCGGAGCTGGCCCGCTACCGGGGCCGGGCCGACGGGGCCACCCCGGCGCAACTGCGACGGGCCTACGACTGGATGCGCAGGGCCGGTCTGACCCTGCACCACCGGGACGCCATCAGCCAGGTCGGCGACGCCTCCTCGGTGCGGGTGACCCGCCGGGTGCACGACCAGTACGCCCGGCCGCTGGAGATCACCGACCTGGTCGTGAACGAACAGGACATGCTGGTCTACGAGTTCACGCTGCCCGCCGCGGGCTGAGGCCTGCGGGCCACCACCAGCCGGACCCGCGGGCCGCCGTCGCCGCGCCGCCCGAACTCCGGCAGGGCCCGCAGTTCGGTCACGAAGCCGGCCTCCCCCAACTCCCGCAGGACGTCGCCGAGTCGGAAGGACCGGTAGTACATGACGAACGGCGGCCGCCACAGGGCGTTGCGCACCCGCATCACCGTGTCGAAGCCGAGCAGGGCCCAGTAGCCGGGCCCCGTCGGGCGGGGCGGGGCGAGCACCGGGAAGGCGAACCGGCCGCCGGGCCGCAGGGCCGCGTGGACCCGTGCGAACAGCCCCGGCAGCTCGCTCGGCAGGAAGTGGCCGAACGCGCCGAAGGAGACCACGAGATCGAAGGCGGCCGCAAACGGCAGGGCACGGGCGTCGCCGCGCACCCAGGCGACCCCGGGCCCGCCGGCGGGCGGCCGTACCCGGTGCCGGGCCACGTCCAGCATGCCCGCGCTGAAGTCGACGCCGGTGACGCTCCGGTCGCACAGTCCGGTCAGCGCCTCCACTCCCGCACCCGTGCCGCAGCACAGATCGAGCCCGTCCGCGAACGGGCCGAGCGGGGCGAGCGCCGTCGCGACCGACTCCAGCACCGCGTCCGGTGTCCGGAAGGGGGTGCGGTCGAACTTCGGGGCGAGCAGGTCGTAGCCCCGCTCGACGGACGACAGTGCCTGGACCGCGAGTTCGCGCAGGGTGGGGCCTTCGGGACCGAACATCGTCTCAGCCTAGGCTCACCCGCCGCGTGAGGACCGCGAGGGCCCGCTCGCACCAGCGCAGGTTCTCCTCCTCGAAGGAGATTCCGGCCATGAGGGTGAGGTACGGCCCGACGCGCTCGGCGGTGCGCAGGTACTCCTCCTCGCCGCGCCCGTCCAGCAGGCGCTCGCGCACCCGCCGGTAGCGGTCGAGCTTTCCGCGCGCCCAGCCCCTGCGCTCCTCGATCAGCGCCCGGGTGACCTCGGGGTCGCCGCCGTCCATGGCCTGGATCTTGATGAGGAGCTCGTCGCGGACGGCCGTGGGCCGCTTCGGCGGCTCGGCGGCGAACGCGCCCAGCTCGGCCCGGCCGGTCGACGTGAGCGTGAACATCCGTTTGTTGGGCCGCCGTTCCTGCTGCACGGTGCGGGCCTCGACGAGCCCGTCCTGCGCGAGGCGCTCCAGTTCCCGGTAGAGCTGCTGCGGGGTGGCGGGCCAGAAGTTCGCGAGCGAGACGTCGAACACCTTCGACAGCTCGTAGCCCGAGGCCTCGCCCTCCAGCAGGGCGGCCAGGACGGCGTACTTGAGCGACATGTGGACAGGCTAGCAGCCGTTGATTAATCTCATCCGCACCTATTCAATTAATTGATTATGCGAGGTGATCCGATGCGCGCGTTCCGCGAGGCGGTGGAGGCCGGGGACATCGACGCCGCCGTGGCGTTGCTGGCCGAGGACGTCGTCTTCAGCAGCCCGGTCGTCTTCAAGCCGTACCCGGGCAAGGCGATCACCGCGGCGATCCTGCGCACGGTCTCCCAGGTCTTCGAGGACTTCCGGTACGTCCGCGAGATCGGCGCCCCGGACGGCGCCGACCACGCGCTGGTCTTCAGGGCCCGGGTGGGCGACCGCGAGCTGACCGGCTGCGACTTCATCCACGTGAACGAGGACGGGCTGATCGACGACTTCATGGTCATGGTCCGTCCGCTGTCCGGCGCCCATGCGCTCGCGGAGGCCATGGGGGCGCGGTTCGACCGGATCGTGAAGGAGGCGGAGGCGGAGGCACGGTCGGCGTGAGCACGCCCTCGGCGGTCGCCTTCTCGAAGGCCAGGACCATGTTCCCGCCCGTGCGCACGCCGTTGTAGAGGTCACCCTCGGGCGCCGGCGGGGGCGAGCCGGACGGGCAGGGTGCGCACACTGTTGCCCACGAAGCCGGAGTGCGGCAGCAGATCGGCTTCGGCCGCGGCGACTTCGAGGCCGGGGAAGCGGGTGAACAGCCGCTCCAGCGCGACAGCGGCCTCCAGCCGGGCCAGCGGCGCGCCGAGGCAGTAGTGCGCGCCGTGCCCGAGGGAGAGATGGCGCACGGCGTCGGTCCGGGCGGGGCGGGTGACGTCGAAGCGGTCGGCGTCGGGACCGTACGCGGCCGGGTCGCGGCCGGCGGCGGAGTAGCCGGCGAGGACGGGGAAGCCCGCGGGGATGCGGGTGCCGTCGACGGTGAGGTCCCGCACCGCATAGCGGAACGGGAAGTAGCTGACCGGCGCGTCCCAGCGCAGCGTCTCCTCCACCGCGTCCGCCCAGCGCACCCTGCCCGCGCGCACGAGGTCGAGCTGGTCGCGATGGGCACACAGGGCGCGTACGGCGTTGGTGACGAGGTTGAGGGTGGTCTCGTGTCCGGCGACGATCATCAGGACGAGGGTGCCGATCAGCTCCTGGTCACTGAGCCGGTCGCCGCCCTCGTCGCGGGCGGCGATCAGCGCGCTGGTGAGGTCGTCGCCCGGGTGCGCTGCCTTCGCCGTCGCGATCCGGTCCAGTACGGCGACGAGTTCGCGGTTGGCGGCGACGGCCCGGGCGGGTGTGATGTCGGTGGCGACGACCTGGCTGCTGAGGTGGTGCAGCCGGTCGCGGAACTCGGCGTCCACGCCCAGGAGTTCGCTGATGACTGCCATCGGCAGCGGCAGGGCGAAGTGCCGCCGCAGATCGGCGACACCGTCACCGGCGTCGGCGGCGCGGGCGAGATCGTCGAGCAGAAGTTCGGTCAACTCCTCGATCCGAGGCCGGACTTCGGCCACCCTGCCTGGCGTGAAGGCCCGGCTGACCAGGGACCGCAGGCGGCGGTGGTCGTCGCCGTCCGCGGTGGTCATGCCCCGCACGGTCGCGAAGGTCAGCATCGGCCAGCCGGGGCCGATCCGGCCCTCCCGCAGGGCCGTGAAGTGCCGTGCGTCCTTGGCGACTTCTGGGTGCTGGAGGAACTCCTTCAGCGCCTCGTGCCCGAGCACGGCCATCCCCTCGATGCCGCCGGGCAGTTCGACCGGGGCCACGGCTCCGTCGGCCAGCAGCCGCGCGTTGACGGCGTGCGGGCAGCCGCCGGAGGGGTCCAGACGGTACGGGGGCCGGGCGGGAGGGGTCTCCACGGATTCTCCTGACGGTCGGGCGGGCCGGGAATGAACGCGGACGCCATCATGTTGACCGAAGCGGACGCACGGGTATAGTGCGATCAGCGCATGTGCGTGTCCCGTCGTACGGACACCGGTGTCGCGCACTTCTCCGCCAGCCCCTCGGCCATGGCGTTCGACCGGCCCGGGCTTCCTCTCAGCACCACCTCGTGACCAGGGCGTTTCCGCCGTACCCGAGGTGCCGTTCCCGCCGCCCGGAGGCATGCCGTACCCGCCGTACGCGCCTCCCGTTCGCGGCCTCTCCCCCCTTCCCACGCTTTCTCTTCCGTCCGCGAAAGGACTCCGCACCATGACCACCACACTCGAACACCCTCCCGTGGCCCCGCAGGCCCCGGCCGCCCGGCTCGTCACCGGTGTCCTCGACATCGACGCGCAGGGGAAGGGGCACCTGCGGCCCGTGAACCTCCTGGCCACCCCCGCCGACCCCCAGGTCCCGGCGGCCCTGATCCGCCGCCACGGACTGCGCAAGGGCGACCTCGTCGAGGGCGTCCGGGGCGAGAAGCGGGCGCTGACCGAGGTCTCTCGCGTCGAGGGCCGTGCCCCGGCGGACGTGCGCGAGCGGCGCCGTTTCCGCGACCTCACCCCGCTCCACCCGCACGACCGCATCCGCCTCGAACACCCCGCGGCCGGGCTGGCCGGCCGCGTCACCGATCTCCTCGCGCCGGTCGGCAAGGGCCAGCGGGGACTCGTCGTGGCCCCGCCGAAGACCGGCAAGACGGTGCTGCTCCAGCAGCTCGCCGCGGCCGTGGCCGGCAACCACCCGGAGTGCCGGCTGATGGTCCTGCTGCTGGACGAGCGGCCCGAGGAGGTCACCGAGATGCGCCGCTCGGTGCGCGGCGAGGTGTACGCCTCCACGTTCGACCGGAGCCCCAGGGAGCACATCGCGCTGGCCGAGCTGCTCGTCGAGCGGGCCAAGCGCCTGGTCGAGGCCGGTGAGGACGTCGTCGTCCTGCTGGACTCGCTCACCCGGCTGTGCCGGGCCCACAACAACGCCTCCGCTGCCGGCGGGCGCACCCTGAGCGGCGGTGTCGACGCGGGCGCGCTGCTCGGTCCGAAGCGGTTCTTCGGCGCCGCCCGCCAGGCCGAGGAGGGCGGCTCGCTCACCATCCTCGCCACCGTGCTGGTGGACACCGGCTCACGTGCCGACCAGTACTACTTCGAGGAGCTGAAGAGCACCGGCAACATGGAGCTGCGGCTCGACCGGGAGGCGGCCGCCCGCCGCCACTTCCCCGCCGTCGACATCGACGCGACCGGCACCCGCCGCGAGGAACTCCTGCTCGCCCCGGCCGAGTTGACGGCCACGCACGGTCTGCGCCGGGTGCTGCGCGGTCGCGAGGGCGGTCCGTCCGGCCTGGAGACCCTGCTGGACCGGCTGCGCGCCACACCGGACAACGCCACGTTCCTGCGGCAGATCCGGCCCACCCTGCCCGCCGGCTGAACCCGCCCGGGGTGCCTCGTCCGGGTTGCTCGCATGGGCCGAACGGACCGCAGCGCGCGAGGAGCGGCAGCCCCATTCGTACGTTGATCTGTATGTTCAACGGACTTTCTCAACGGGCGGCCGTCACGGCCTGTGCCCTGTGCGCGGCGGGGGTCCTGACGCTCACACCGGCCGCGGCCTCCGCCCGGCACCATGCCGCGGCCCCCGTCCCGTCCCCCGGGGAGCCGGCCCCGGCCGGCCCGCGGGCGAGGATGCCCGGACCGTCCCTGCTCTACGGCTCCGGCACACAGGTCCGGCCGCACCGCGACGCGCCCGAGGTGCCGAACGTGTCGGCGCTGTCCTGGGTGGTGGCCGACGCCCGCACCGGGGACGTGCTGGCCGCGAGCGGCGCCCACCGCAGACTGCCGCCCGCCAGCACGCTGAAGACCCTGTTCGCCCTCACGGTGCTGCCGACGCTGCCGAGCGGGATGCGGCACACCGTGCGGAACGAGGACCTGGCGGGCATCGGCGCGGGCAGCAGCATGGTCGGCATCAAGGAGGGCCAGACCTATCAGGTGGCCGACCTGTGGCGCGGGGTCTTCCTCCGCTCCGGCAACGACGCCGTCCACGTGCTCGCCTCGATGGCCGGCGGCTGGGACGCCACGGCCACGCGGATGCAGGCCAAGGCCCGCTCGGTCGGCGCCCTGGACACCCATGTCGTCTCCCCGGACGGCTACGACGCGGACGGCCAGGTGTCCTCGGCGTACGACCTCGCGGTCTTCGGCCGGGAGGGACTGCGCAACCCCGACTTCGCCCGCTACTGCTCCACCGCCCAGGCCACATTCCCGGCCGACGGCTGGTCGTTCGGGATCCAGAACACCAACCGCCTGCTGACCGGCGCGAACGGCGTGCAGCCGTACCGGGGCCTGATCGGCATCAAGAACGGCTACACCAGCAACGCGGGCAACACCCTGGTGGCCGCGGCCGCCCGGGGCGGACGCACGCTCGTCGTCACCGTGATGAACCCTCAGGGCGGCGGCTTCACGGTGTACGACGAGGCCCGCGAACTGCTGGACTGGGGCTTCGACGCGGCCGGGCGGGTGGATCCGGTCGGCTCGCTGGACGGATTGCGTGTCACGTCCCGCCCGGCCAAGCCCCCGGCCGCACCGGTGGCCGCCGCCGCGTCGCAGGCACCGGGCGACGGCGTGGACTGGCCGCGCACGGCGGTCATCGCGGGGCTCTCCGGGCTCGGCGCGGGCGCCTTGACCCTGGTGCTCCAGCGGCGGGCCAGGAACAAGGCCGCGCGCCGCTGACCCGTCGGCAACCCCAGCAGCAGGCCCAGCGTGATCCACGTGTAGGCGTTGCTGCCGAGGAAGCCGCCGACGCCCGAGGCGCCGTCGTACCAGAGCCACACCACGCTCGTGCACAGCACCGCGTACAGGGCGCCCGCGATCCGCGGGCGCCCTGCGCGGACCAGCACGGCGAAGGACGGCAGCAGCCACACCAGGTGGTGCACCCAGGTGATCGGGCTGACCAGGCAGGCCGCCGCCCCGGTGAGCGCGAAGGCCGCCGTCCAGTCGCCGGCCGTCACCGCCCGCCGGGTCCGCCAGGCCCACACGCACAGCGTCAGCAGGACGAGCGTCGCCCACAGCGGGCGGCCGGTCTCGCCGAGGCGGGCCAGCACGCCCTGGAGCGACTGGTTCGACACGTAGTCGAGCCGCCCCACCCGGCTGGTGTCCCACAGGGCCTCGGTCCAGTAGTAGTGGGACGCCCGCGGGTCGGCCCAGGCCGCGAGCGCGGTCGCCGCGGCGGCGACAGCCGTCGCGACAGCGGCCGCGCGGCGGCGCCCGGCGAGCAGCAGCAGGCCGATGAACAGGGCGGGCGTCAGCTTCACGGCGGCGGCCAGCCCGATCCCGGCACCGGCCCAGCGCCCCCGGCCGGTGGCCAGCAGCCAGCAGTCGGCGAGGACGAGGGCGAGGAGCACCAGGTTCACCTGGCCGAAGCTGAAGGTGTCCCGCAGCGGCTCGAACAGCGCGAGCAGACAGAGCAGCAGCGCCCAGCGGTACCAGCCGTGCCGTCGCCAGCCGGCACCGGCGAGGATCCGCAGGACCGCCACCAGCGCGGCCAGGTTGATCAGGAGGGACAAGGCGATCGCGGCGGTCCGGCCCAGCGGGGCCAGCGGCAGCATGGTGAGGGCGGCGAACGGCGGATAGGTGAAGCCGTACGCGGTGCCGGGCACGTGGTAGTCGTAGATACGGCCGCCGTGGCGGACCCAGGTGTGCACGGTGCCGTAGTAGACGCGCAGGTCGAAGAAGTCGCGCAGCAGCGGCACGGTCGCGGTGAAGACGGTGACCGCCGCGGCGAGGGCGAGGACCAGGAGCAGCCGGCCCCTGCGGGTACGCGGCCCGATCGGACCGGTCAGCGCGCTCATGCGGGACGTCCCGGGGCCGGGGCCTGCGCCGCCTGGTGGGCCTGCCACAGCACGACGACGCCGAGGACCCCGCCGGAGACGGCGAGCACCAGCTGCCCCAGGTCGGCGGGGCCGCCGCTGGGCAGGACGGCGAGAGCGAGCACGCCGGCCAGGGCCGCGACCCGGTGCCGTACCGAGGTCTCGGGCGCGGCGGCGGCGATGAGGAACAGCCCCCACAGCAGGTACCAGGGGCGGATCGCCGGGCCGAAGACGGCGACGGTCAGCAGGCTCAGACCGAGCGCGTACACGGGCTTCAGGCGCAGCCGGAGCCATATCAGCGCGACGACCACGGCGGTGACCGCGAGGCCCAGCAGGTGCCAGGCCGGGACGGCGAGCGGGGCCAGACCGCTGCCGAGGTGGTGGAGCAGTGCGCCGGTGGCCCGGCCGAGCAGGCTCGTCAGGGCCCAGTTCTGCGGGGAGACCGGGGTGGCCAGCGCGCCGATCCAGCCGTAGCCGGTGCCGGCGACGGCCGTGGCGGCGACTGTCGTCGCGGCAGCGGCGCCGGCTGTGGTCAGGACGGCGGGCAGCGGGCGGCGGCCGGAGCGGAGCTGGAGCGCGAGCACCGCGAGCAGGCCGAGCGCCGCCGGCGCCTTGACCAGGGCGGCCAGTGTGACGAGAGTGGCCGCGAGGATCCCGGCGGCCGGCCGGCGGCCGCGCGCGGCGACCAGGCCGAGCCCCAGCAGACCGAGCATCAGGGCGTCGTTGTGGGCGCCCGCCACCAGGTGCAGCAGGACCAGCGGGTTGAGGGCGCCGAGCCAGAGGGCGGCGGCCGGGTCGGCGCCGCTGTGCCGGGCGAGCCGGGGCAGCGCGAGCGCCATGAGCGCCACGCCGAGCAGCGCGACCAGACGCATGCCCAGCAGGCCCGCGGGCAGTTCGCCGCGGGTCAGCCCGGACAGCGCGGAGGCCAGCCCGAGGAAGGCGGGGCCGTAGGGGGCGCCGGTGTGCTGCCACATGGGCGCGACCTCGTCGGCGAGCGGGCCGCCGAGCTGGGCCGGGCCATGGGCGTAGACGTCCATGTGGGCGTCGACCATGGCGCCCTGCGCGAGATAGCTGTAGACGTCCCGGCTGAACAGCGGCGGCGCGAGCAGCAGCGGGGCCGTCCACACCGCCAGGACGAGCAGCAGGGCGCGCGGGCTGGGCGGCCGGGGTCCGCGCACCAGGCGGCCGAGCAGCACCCAGGCCGCTATCAGCAGGACGACACCGAAGTACACGCCGACCAGCCCGAGCGCCGCCTGCGCCGAGGCGGGGGCCAGCAGATCCTGCACGGGCAGCGCACCGGCGGTCTCACCGCCCAACGCGAGGAAGGCGGTACCGGCCAGCCCGAGCAGCTGACAGCGGCGGAGATCGACGGGGAATGCCATGGCCAACACTGAGTCAGCGTGTCGACGTCGGGTGGCCGGAAGACTACGGTCCCACCACCGAAGGGCGGCCCGGACGTGTCCGGCGTGTGAGGAACAGTGCCCCACCCAGCGCGGATCTCCCGAACCGAACCTCCCGAACCGCTCAGAACACCGACAAACCAGTCAGCGTCGTGAAGCGGTCCAACGCCGCCACTCCGGCCACCGAGTTGCCGCGCTCGTCCAGGCCGGGGCTCCACACGCACAGCGTGCAGCGGCCCGGGACGACCGCGATGATGCCGCCGCCCACTCCGCTCTTGCCGGGCAGGCCCACGCGGTAGGCGAAGTCGCCGGCCGCGTCGTACGTCCCGCAGGTCAGCATGACCGCGTTGACCTGCTTGGCCTGGCTGCGGGTGAGCAGCCGGGAGCCGTCGGCGCGGATACCGTGCCGGGCGAGGAAGCCGGTGGCGAGGGCCAGGTCGGCGCAGGAGGCGGCGACGGAGCACTGCCGGAAGTACTGGTCGAGCAGCACCGTCACGTCGTTGTCGATGTTGCCGTAGGAGGCCATGAAGTGGGCGAGCGCGGCGTTGCGGTCACCGTAGGCGGTCTCGGAGGCGGCGACCTCGTGGTCGAAGTCCAGTGCCGGGTTGCCGCTCTCGGCGCGCAGGAAGTCCAGGAGCTGTCCGGCGGCGTCCTCGGTACGGGTCTGGAGGCGGTCGGTGACGACGAGCGCGCCCGCGTTGATGAAGGGATTGCGCGGGATGCCGTTCTCGTACTCCAGCTGGACCAGGGAGTTGAACGGGTTGCCGGAGGGTTCGCGGCCCACGTGCTCCCAGAGTTCGTCGCCCTCGCGGGCCAGGTCGAGGGCGAGCGTGAAGACCTTGGTGATCGACTGCGTGGAGAACGGTTCGCGCCACTCCCCCACCCCGTACACGGTGCCGTCCAGCTCGGCGACCGCCATGCCGAAGCTGCGCGGATCGCGGGCGGCGAGAGCCGGGATGTAGTCGGCGGGACGGCCGCGGCCGGGGGTGTGGCCTATCTCCTCGGCGATGCGCTCCAGGACCGGCAGGAAGGTGTGGGACGACGTCGTTGTCATGATCGCCATTGTGCCTCCCAGCCGGTCCCGGAGCGTAATCGAGCGTGCGTTGCCGCAGGTCAGGCGACCGGTGCTCCGCTGCCCGCGAGGACCTCGGGGCGCAGCAGGTCGGCCAGCCGCTCAGCGGGCAGCAGGCCCTTCTCCAGCACGAGTTCGGCCACGCCGCGGCCCGTGACGAGAGCCTCCTTGGCGATGTCGGTCGCCGCCGTGTAGCCGATGTGCGGGTTGAGCGCCGTGACCAGGCCGATGGAGTTCTCGACGCTCGCGCGCAGCCGCTCGGTGTTGGCGGTGATGCCGTTCACGCAGCGCTCGGCCAGCGTCAGGCAGGCGCTCTGGAGGTGCGTGATCGACTCGGACAGCGAGTGCAGGATGATCGGCTCGAAGGCGTTGAGCTGGAGCTGTCCGGCCTCGGCGGCCATCGTGATGGCGACGTCGTTGCCGATCACCTCGAAGGCGACCTGGTTGACCACCTCGGGGATGACCGGGTTGACCTTGCCCGGCATGATCGACGAACCGGCCTGGACGGGCGGCAGGTTGATCTCGCCGAGGCCCGCGCGCGGTCCGGAGGAGAGCAGCCGCAGGTCGTTGCAGCTCTTGGACAGCTTGACCGCGATCCGCTTGAGCACGCCGGACATCTGGACGAAGGCACCGCAGTCCTGGGTGGCCTCGACCAGGTTGGCCGCGGTGACCAGCGGCAGCCCGGTGATCGTCGACAGGTGCCCGCGGGCGGCCTCGGCGTAGCCCGGGGACGCGTTGAGTCCCGTGCCGATGGCCGTGGCGCCGAGGTTGATCTCATGGATCAACTCGACGGCCTCGGCGAGACGGCTGCGGTCCTCCTCGATCATGACGGCATAGGCCGAGAACTCCTGGCCGAGCGTCATCGGCACGGCGTCCTGCAACTGTGTACGGCCCATCTTGAGCACGTCACGGAACTCGACGGCCTTGCGGGCGAACGAGTCCTGCAGTACAGCCATGGCCTTGAGCAGTCCACGTACCGCGAACACCGTCGCTACCTTGACGGCGGTCGGGTAGACGTCATTGGTTGACTGCCCCAGGTTGACGTCCTCATTGGGGTGCAGATACGCGTACTGCCCCTTCTCGTGCCCGAGGAGCTCCAGCGCCCGGTTCGCCACGACCTCGTTGGCGTTCATGTTGGTCGACGTACCGGCGCCGCCCTGGATGACGTCGACGACGAACTGGTCGTGCAGCGCGCCCGCCCGGATCTCCCGGCAGGCGGCGACGATCGCCCCGGCCTTCTCGGGCGCCAGCAGCCCCAGTTCCTGGTTGGCGAGCGCGGCGGCCTCCTTGACGGCGGCCAGGGCGTCGATCAGATGCGGGTACGCGGAGATCGGCGTACCCGTGATGGGGAAGTTCTCGATGGCCCGAAGGGTGTGCACACCCCAGTAGGCGTCGGCGGGTACGTCACGGTCGCCGAGCAGATCGTGCTCGCTGCGGGTGGCGGCGGTCATGAGGGTTCAGGTCCTCTGTTTCTGAGGGGGTGAGGGTGATCGGGGTTCAGTGACGGCGGACTACGCACACGCGGGCTGCGAAACCGGGTCCAGTGCGCGGACAGCGCGCACGCACCCCACCGGCTTCCCGCCGCCGAGCAGCGATTCGCCCGCGAACTCGGTGAGCAGCCCGGGATCGACGCCCGCGCGCGCGAGCGCGGCCGCGGCGACCGGGATCCGCGCCCGGTTCGCCCCGTCGGCGATCTTCACGGCGATGGCCCGGCCGTCGGGCAGCGCGGCGACCTGCACGCCCTCGAAGCCGTCCTTGGCGAGCAGCCCCGGCACGGCCCGCATCAGCGCGGCCACGTCACGGCCGGAGCCGGAGGCCATCTCGGCGTGCTCGCGCATCGCGTCGGCGACCTCGGCCTCCGGCGTGCCGGGCGCGGCCGAGGTGATCCGGGCGAGGGCGCGGGCGAGTCCGTGCAGGGAGATGGAGAACAGCGGCGCCCCGCAGCCGTCCACGGTGACGCGGGCGACGCGCTGGCCGGTCAGGTCCTCGACGATCTCCTGGATCGCCTGCTGGAGCGGGTGCGCCGGGTCGAGGTAGTCCTCCAGCGTCCAGCCGTTGAGCCGGGCGGTCCACAGCATGGCCGCGTGCTTGCCGGAGCAGTTCTGCGCGAGCCGGGAGGGCAGCCGGCCCTCGCGGACCCAGGCGTCCCGGACGACCGGGTCGAACGGCATGTCGGGGACGTTGCGCAGGTCGTCCTCGGTGAGTCCGGCGAGTTCGAGGATGCGCCGGGTGCCGGCGAGGTGGCGCTCCTCGCCGGAGTGGCTCGCGGCGGCCAGCGAGAGCAGGTCGCCGTCGAGGGGCAGCCCGGCCCGCAGCATGGCCACGGCCTGCAGCGGCTTGACGGCCGAGCGCGGGTAGAAGGCGGCCTCGATGTCGCCGAGCTGGAACTCCACCCGGCCGTCGGCGCCGAGGACGACGACGGAGCCGTAGTGGATGCCCTCGACGACCCCGCCGCGGACGAGGTGGGCGACGGGAGCGTGGAGGGGTTCGCGGACGACGGGTGCGTCGGCGGGGGAACTGCTGTACATCACTGCCTGTATCGGTGGGTCGGTGCGGGCCGGTTCGCGGGTCACGCGTCGGCGCCGGTGGACGAGCGCGCTATGCGGCCGCGGATGGCGTACCAGCCCGCGACCAGCGCTGCGACGATCAGCGGGAGGCACAGCACGGTGGTGCGTCCGGCGCCGCCGTCGGCGTACATGAGGACCAGGACGGAGACGAGGAACGCCAGCGTCACGATCTCGGTCCAGGGGGAGCCCGGCAGCCGGTAGGACGGCCGGGTCAGCTCGCCCTTCTGGGTCTTCCGCCAGAAGAGCGCGTGACAGACCATGATCATGCCCCAGGTCGCGAGGATGCCGATCGCCGCGAAGTTGAGGACGATCTCGAACGCGTCGGCGGGGACGACGTAGTTGAGGCCCACACCGAGGACACAGATACCGCTGGTGAGCAGGATCCCGCCGTACGGGACCTGACTGCTGCTCATCTTCCCGGTGAACTTCGGCGCCGAGCCGCTCATGGCCATGGAGCGCAGGATGCGGCCGGTGGAGTACAGGCCGGAGTTGAGCGAGGACATGGCCGCGGTGAGGACGACGAGGTTCATCACGCCGCCGGCCGCCGGGACGCCGATGTGGGACAGGACCGTCACGAAGGGGCTCTCGCCGGACCTGTACACGTTCCAGGGCAGCAGCATCGAGAGCAGGACGACGGAGCCGACGTAGAACAGGCCCACGCGCCACATGATCGAGTTGATCGCCTTCGGCATGATCTTCTCGGGGTTCTCGGTCTCGCCGGCGGCCACGCCGACCAGTTCGACGGAGGCGTAGGCGAAGACGACGCCCTGGATGATCAGCAGCATCGGCAGCAGGCCGTTGGGGAAGATGCCGCCGTTGTCGGTGATCAGGGACGGGCCGGGCTGGTGGCCGTCGACCGGGTGCTGGGTGACCAGCAGGAAGATGCCGATGCACATGAAGATCACCAGCGCGCTGACCTTGACGATCGCGAACCAGAACTCCAGTTCGCCGAAGATCTTGACCGAGATCAGATTGACGGTCAACACAACGGCCAGCGCGATCAATGCGATCAACCATTGAGGGATGTCCGAGAACATGCCCCAGTAGTGGGTGTACGTGGCGACCGCGGTGATGTCGGCGATACCAGTGGTGGCCCAGTTCAGGAAGTACATCCAACCGGCGGTGTACGCGCCCTTCTCCCCGAGGAACTCCCGGGCGTACGACACGAAGGCGCCGGAGGACGGGCGGTACAGGACGAGCTCGCCGAGGGCGCGCACGACCAGGAAGGCGAAGAGGCCGCAGACGGCGTACGCGATGAACAGGGAGGGTCCGGCGTCGGCGAGCCTGCCGCCCGCGCCGAGGAAGAGGCCGGTGCCGATGGCTCCGCCGATGGCGATCATGTTGACGTGCCGGTGCTTCAGGCCTTTGCTGTAGCCGGCGTCTCCGGCGTCGACATGGCCGGACGAGGGGCGCGTCTCGTCTTTGAGGTGCTGCTCGCTCACGCCTCGGGTCCGCCTTCCGTGGGGAGGTCGTCCGTCCGCTGGGGACGCACGATGTCGGTGAGGGTCGTCTCGACGCGGTCCAGGTGGTGGCTCATCGCCTCCACCGCGTCGGGTTCGGAACCGTCGATCAGCGCTTCGACGATCTCCCGGTGCTCGCGGTTGGACTGCTCGCGGCGGCCGCCCAGCTCGTTGAGGAAGGCCGACTGACGCGCCAGTGCGTCGCGGATCTCCTCGATGACCCGGCGGAAGACCGGGTTCTGCGCGGCCTCGGCCACGGCGAGGTGGAAGAGGGTGTCCATCGCGACCCACGCGGTGGTGTCCGTCTCCCGCTCCATGCGGTCGAGCAGGTGCGCCAGGTGGTCCAGGTTCTCGGGCGTGCGGCGCAGGGCCGCGTACCCGGCGACCGGGATCTCGATGTGCCGGCGCACCTCCAGCAGGTCGCTGGCCGCGTAGTCGCCGAAGGTGGGGTCCTCGACGGCGTTCGCGACGACGAAGGTGCCCTTGCCGGTCCGGGAGACCGTGAGGCCCATCGTCTGCAGGGCCCGCAGCGCCTCGCGCAGCACGGGCCGCGACACCTCAAGGGTGCGGCACAGCTCGGCCTCGGAGGGGAGCTTGTCGCCGATGGCGTAGTCGCCGCGTTCGATGGCGCCGCGGAGGTGGCCGAGTACAGCTTCCATGGCGCTCACGCGCCGGGGGCTCCGACCACCTGTCTGGCTGTCTGACAGGTTCACGAGTGACGATCCTGCGGGTTGCCCGCAGATACTGTCAAGGCATCCGGTAAGGAAACATTCACGGGGTGGGGGTGGCGGGAAAAAAAGAAACCCCCCCCCCCGGGTGTTAGAAGTCATAGAGAAAGGGCGGAGCCCCCCCCCGGCGCGCGACCCCAGCCCGCCCCACACCCAGCACAAACGGGAGAAAAAGAAACCCCG